>JBDOIF010000120.1:0-87646 GCA_041082215.1 Anaerolineae bacterium | reverse complement strand
AAGCCGTCGTCGGTGATCCGGCCGTTCTTTAGCGGAGCGCCCATATGGGGGCAGCGAGCCGCGACGGCAAAAACCTCGCCCCTGTGCCGGATGAGCAGCACCGGGGCGCCATCCACTTCCACCACCTCCCGCGCCCCCTCGGGCAGGCGGTCTTCCTCCAGAACATTTATCCAGGCCATTTCTATCTCCTATGCAAGCAAATTCTGCAGAGCGGACCCGGCTTCGGGGAACTGAAAACTGAAGCCCTCCTCCAGCAAGCGCTTCGGGACGGCCCGCTGCCCGGTCAGCAGGATGGCGGACATCTCCCCCAGGAGCAGCCGCAGAGCCGGCGCGGGGACAGGAAGCCAGGCCGGACGGCGCAGAACCCGCCCCAGCGCGCGGGCCAGCTCCCGGTTGGTGACCGGCTGCGGCGCCGCCAGATTGTATGGACCCCGGGCTCCCTCTTTTTCCAGCAAGAACCGGATAGCCCGTGCCTCATCGGCGATGTGGATCCAGGGGAGCCACTGGCGACCGTTCCCCAGCGGCCCTCCCAGGAAAAACCGGAAGGGAAGGGCCAGCCGGGGAAGCGCTCCCCCCTCCCGGCTCAGCACCACCCCGGTCCGGATGACCACCTGCCGCACCCCCATCACCTCCACAGGCGCAGTGGAGGTTTCCCACTCCAGCGCCAGCTGGCCCAGAAAATCCGACCCGGGCGGGGAATCCTCGGTCACCTCCTCATCGCCACACGGGCCGTAGTAGCCGATGCCGGAGGCCTGAACGACCACGGCGGGCTTTCTTTCCGCTGCGCGCACAGCCTCCACCACCGCCCGCCCGGCATCCAAGCGGCTCCGGCGGATTCGCTCCTTACGGGCATCTGTCCACCTGCCTCCTGCCAGGTTCTCCCCGGCCAGGTTGACGATCCCGAAAGCGCCGTCGGCCAGGACACCCCAGCCCCTGGCGGTTTGGCCATCCCAGGCGTCCACCCGACTCCCTGGCGGCAACCTGTAGGCCTGCCGGGGGTTGCGGCTGAGGACGACCAACTCGTACCCGGCCGCGACCAGTTCTGCCGCCAGCGCCCGGCCGATCAGGCCGGTCCCTCCGGTTATGATGACCCTCATAACGCCTCCCCCGCGCGATCTTTCAGATAATCCACAAGGAAAACGGCAAAGGCTCCCAGCCACCGATCCACAGCGTCGGCATAGTGGGAAAGGTAGCGTGGAAGCCACCCCTCCGGCAAAGCCCCCTCCCCCCGCAGCCCCCGCAGCCAGGAGAGATACGCATCCATCAGCCCCATCTCGCCGGTCGCCAGAGCGGCCCGAAGATGGAGGCCGAAATCCCGCCCAACGTCTATCAGCCACTCGTGCGCGTCCCCCTCCCTGGCCAGGGCCAACCAGACCGTGCCCCGGATGACGACCTCATGCTCGCGGAAAACCCCCAGCGCCTGCCGATAGGGGTCCGGCGCAGGCTCGGCCTGAGGGGCCGGGGCCGGCTCTGCCAGCCAGCGCTCCAGTTGGTGAGGGACATCCTCCAGCCGCTCGCCGAGGAAATGGCCGGGGATGCGCTGGCGCAGGGCCGGCACCTGGTTGAAGGCCCGGCCGCCGTATCCCAGAGACACGCCCCGCCCGTCCAGAAAGCGGGCCAGGTCCAGCAGGCCGGCAACCGTCGGCAGGTACTGGGCAGCCGTGATGACCCATCGAGGTTGAAGGGCCCGCAGCGTCTCCTCCATCCGCTCCAGGGGAACATCGGCCCCCAGATAGACCACCTCCCACCCGCATCGGCGGAGAAGGTAGGCCAGGAGCAGGAGGTTGAAGCAGTGGCTCTCCAGCGGCGGACAGATGACCAGCAGGCGAACGGGCCGGACCGGAGGCGGCGCGATCTGCATCAGGGCCTCCACCCGACGCATCGCCAGCGCCGACGCGAAGTGCTCCTGGTGGACGGTGGCCTGGCCGACATACCAGCGGTTCCCGATCTCCCTCATCCCCCCCAGCAGCACCTCCAGACAGGCTATCTCCGGCGGGTAGACGGTGAAGGCACGGGTCATCGCCGACTCGGCAGCCAGCTCATTGAAAGCCAGAACCGCCGCCACCCACTCCTGGCGCAGCCCGGTCAGAGAGACATCGGCACGCAGGGCCTCCACTCGAGGAAGAGGGAAGACGGCAAGGGGGTCGTGCCCGCCCTGCTCCAGCTCCCTCCAGAGGGCAACGGCGCGGCCGATGCCCATCCCCTCCGCCCGACGGGCCACCAGCCAGCGGATCATGTCCACATCCCGCCACGAGTACAGACGACGGCCAGTGGAGGAACGGGCAGGGACAGGCAGTCCATACCGCCGCTCCCACGCCCGAAGCGTACTGGCCGACACGCCGGTCTGCCGAACGACAGCCCTCAGGTTGAAGAGCGAGTCTCTCTCCATATCCGTCCTCTATCCTCAAGTATACACCCAAAGCGCCGATTGTCAAATGTATAGCTTATGTACATATTTTGTGAACAAAAGCAACCACCTGCACGGGCTGTCAGCCTGCGATAGATACGTACAGGACTTGTTCAGCTTTGCTTCGAAGCCCCCTGCAAGGTCTCCTTGTCTTCCCCATCTCCGGTGGTATAATCCACTTCCGATGACTTCCCGGAACAGGCAACTGGGGGGAGCGCCAGGGTCCATCGCCGCGCTCTTCCTCGCCCGCGTCGTGCTGGAGGGGGTCTGTCGGCCCCTGCCCCTGCCACTGGTGGTGGCGATGGGGGGGCTGGCGGGGACGGGCGGCTTCTTCCTCGGCCTGAAGCTGGCCCGGCGGGGCGTCCGTCTCTGGCCGCTCCTCTTCCTGCTCCCCTACATCATCTGGCCGCGGCGGGACCCGGAAGCGGCGGTCGGCCTGGCCCTGCTTGCCGTGCTGATCTGGCTGGCTTGCGGCGAGCAACTCTCCCTTCCCCGGTGGGTGGAGCCGGCGGCCGATGGGGCGACCTCCGCCGTGGCCCTCCTCTTCTACTTCCTCACCGCCGCCCCGGACGTCCTCCCTGCCGATGCGGGGGAGTTCCAGGCGGTGGCGGCGACGCTGGGGGTGGCTCACCCGCCGGGGTATCCCCTCTACACGATGGCAGGCCACCTCTTCATCCGCCTCTTCCCCTGGGGAAGTCCCGCCTATCGGCTCAACCTGATGAGCGGGCTGCTGGCGGCTGGCACGCTGGTGCTGGTGGCACAGGCAACCCGGCGATGGGCGCATCGGCTGGGTGCCTCTCCCTCTGTTGGCCTGATCTCCGGCCTGGCGGTATCGCTCGCCCTGGGCACTGCCACCACCTTCTGGGCCCAGGCGACGATCGCCAATGTCCGAACCCCCACCGCCTTCTTCGCCGCCCTCTGCCTGTATGCCCTCTCCCGCTTCTCCACCGCCGCCGACCGGCGGGAGGCGGATCGGGCGCTCGTCCTCCTGGGGCTGGGGCTGGGACTGGGACTGGGACATCACCCCTCGCTGGCCTTTGTAAGCGTCTTCTTTCTTTTGTACCTGGTGCTGGTGGAACCCCGGCTGGTGATACAGCCCCGCCGCTGGTGGAAAGGGGCGCTGGTGGCGCTCGCGGCAGGTCTCCTTCCCTTCGCCTATATCCCCATCCGCGCCGCCCAGGGGGCGCCCTTCGCCCCGCCAGGGCGGGACACCCTTACCGGACTCATCCACCACGTCTTTGCCCAGGGCTTCTCCGGCGACATGTTCGCCTTCGCCAACCCCACCGACCTCCCCCACCGGCTGGCCCTGCTTCCAACCCTCTTTCCCTTCCAGTTCAACGGGCTCCTCCTGGCCCTGGCCCTGGTGGGACTCCTGGGGCTTGTGTGGCGGGACAGGCGGCTCCTCGCCCTGCTGGGGGGGAGTCTGGCGCTGCACACCTTCGTTTCCATCACCTACCGCGCCCCGCAGACGGTCGAGTACATGATGCCGGCCTACCTCCCCACCGCCGTCGCCGTCGGACTCTCCCCGATCACTGTTCGAGGTTCGAGGTTCGGGATTCCCTGGTTCTCCCTTCTGGCCGCCGTTACCCTGTGGGCGGGGCTGCTCAACGGCTGGGCCCACGCCCCCAGTTTCTTCGAACTGGCAGAGGACCGGGTAGCGCGGGAGACGGTCGAGCCGCTCCTGGAGGAGGCGCCGGAAGGGGCGCTGATCCTGGCCGACTGGCACTGGTTCACCCCCCTCCGCTACCTCCAACTGGTCGAGGGATTGCGGCCCGACGTGGAGGCGCGCTACGTCTACAACGTGCCGGGGGAGGAGTACCGTCAGACCTGGCAGCGGCGTGTTCAGGAGGCGGAAACGGGACGGCCGGTGCTCCTGACCCACTTCTACGAGTTCGACGGATACATCACCGAGCCGTGGTGGACCGGCTTCCGCGTCCATCCCCGGCCGCTGGAGGCTCCGACCGCTCCCCTCACTTCTGTCGAGGCTTCCTTCAGCGGTGTCGAGGTTGTCGGCTATACGCTCGAACAGGGCCGATTCCATCCGGGGCAGGTGGTCGAGGCGGCGGTGGCCTGGCGGGCAGCAGAGGCGGTGGACCCTTCCCTCTCCCTCACCCTGCGGCTGCTGGACGCAGGGGGAGGGTACATAGCCAACGCCGACCGGACATTGCAGGCCGACGTCGCCCCCGGCGAGGTCCGTTTCGAGCGGTTTGCGCTTCCCCTCTACCCGACCCTGGCCCCAGGCCGGTATCAGGTGGTGCTGGGGGCCTACCGCACCACGGAGGCGGGCTTTGAAGATGTGCCCACCCCTGAGGGAGAGACGGTGGTGCGGCTGGCCTGGCTGGAGGTGGAGCCGTTGGACCGGGCGCCCTTTACGCTCCACCGGCTTTCCACCCCCTTCTCTGATGGACCGACGCTGGTGGGGGTGGATTACGACCGGAGCGAGCCGGACGAACTGCGGATCTATCTGCGGTGGCGGGGACCGGTGGGGGAGGGATGGCGGGCCCGGGTGCGGTCCGCCGACGGGCAGGAGGTGCAGGTGGCGCTGCCGCCCCTGCCCGCAGGGGCCTACCAGACTGTCGCGGTGGACCTGGGAGGAGGGGCGGAGGAGTTGCGTCTGGGATTGACCAATGGGGCCGGTCGGGCTGTGGCGGCGGCCGGGCCGTGGGGCGCGGCGGTGGGCCAGGTCTCGCTCCCCACACCGGGGGCGGATGTGCGGTTCGTGGCGCTGGGGGAGGACCTGGCGCTGGTGGGGGTACAGGGGCGGCCCGCGCCGCCGGGGGAGCCGGTGGTGGTGGACCTGGAGCTGGTGGGGCTGCGGCCCCTCGTGCAGGACGACCACACCAGCGTGCGGCTGATGGACGAGGAGGGGTGGTGGCTGGCCATCCACGACAGTCAGCCAGCGATGGGGGCCATTCCTACCCTGAAGTGGATCCGCGGCAGCAAGGTGAGGGACCGTCACCTGCTCGCGGTTCCGGAGGGATTCAGCGGCGAGCGGGTCCAGGCAGTGCTGGCGGCCTACGAGGGCTTCCGGATGACCACCCTTCTGCCGATGGACGAGCGGTTCGAGGTGGTGCCGCTGGGGTGGTGGAGAATGTTAGAGATGAGGAAATGATGCGCCCGCGTTCTCTTGAACTAAAGGCACTCCCCATCTGGGCTGTTATGATGTTGGTGCTGATCTCGTTCGGGCTGGCATTAAGCAGTGTGCGGGTCAAATCTGCCACTTTCGACGAGGAAGCCTACATCGGCGAAGGCATCGCTATCTGGAAAGAAGGGAACTACTGGTTGCAGACCAACCACCCGGCGCTGGGCCCGATAATTGGGACGGTCTTTCTACTGACCGAACCGAGACTAAACGCACCGACCGATCACGCCTGTTGGCCAAATGGTACAGCTCGTAGTTGTGGTCGGGAGTTGTTGTTCTACCGAAGCAACACGAACCGTGTTCTGTTCCTGGCTCGTGTACCGACCCTGTTTCTCATGGTGTTGATGGTCGCCCTGGTCTCCCGGTGGACCACTGAGTTGTACGGAAGACGCGCTGCCGTGCTCTCGGCGGCGCTGTGCGCCTTCGATCCAAACCTGCTGGCAAATGGCCAATTGCTCACTCTCGATTTTGCCACGGCGCTTTCCGTACTCCTGAGTTCTTGGGCTCTTTACCATTTCTGGATGCGCCCTGGCTGGGGGCGGCTGGCGGTGGCTGGGCTATCTCTGGGGATGGCCGGCTCAACTCGCTTCACAACTGGCTTCCTCATCCCTATTTACCTGGCCTTCAGCCTAGTGCAGGTGCGGCAGCCTGTGTGGAAGGGGCAATTCCGCGGGCTTGCCGCCCTTTCCCTGGTGAAGCGCGCGTTTGCTAGCATAGTATTAGTCACAGCCATGGGCGGGATTGCTGCCGTCACCATTTGGCTTATCCACGGAGCCGACTTCGGCCCGGTGCCACGCTGGAATGGGACATGCTTGCCTGCACCTGCCTATTTCGATGAATTGGCCAGGTTGCTCCAACATTACAGCGTCCCCCAAGATGCCTTCCTGCTCGGGGTTCATTACAAAGGGGGTTGGTGGCCCTACTTCATTGTTGCCTTCCTTGTCAAAACACCTCTCCCCACTTTAGCAGCGATTGCCCTGGCCTCGGCGTCCACAGTGCGACGACACATCTCTCTTCATTTCGGCGACGCGGTCCTGCTCGCAACAGGTGGCGGCTATTTTTGCCTTGCACTCCTCAGTCCTCTCAACACCGGCTATCGTCTGCTGTTGCCGATGCTCCCCCCCCTGCTCGTCTTTGCTGGCCGGAGTGCGATGTTGGGCACGCTTCCGCACCGACTCCGCTGCCTTCCAATGGCACTTGTAGGTTGGCTGATGGTCGCCAATTTAATCATTTACCCCGATTATCTTGCCTATTTCAACGAACTGGTCGGACCGAGTAATGGATATCGGGTGCTGGTGGATTCGAACCTCGATTGGGGACAGGACCTGCCTGCCCTGGAAAGGTATATATCGGAACATAACATCTCGCAGATCTATCTCTCCTGGTTCGGCGAATCCCGTCCGTGGCAGTATCGCATCCCTTACCGCGCCATACCCAGCAAGCCCGACGATCTGACCGACCTTTTCACGCGGGTTTATCATCCCGACTACCCGCCACCCGGTGTGTACGCCATCAGTGCTACAAACCTTCAGGCCCTATTGTTCGACAACAAAGAGCTATTCGCGTGGTTTCTCGATCAAGAGCCGGTGGCCCAGCCAGGATACTCGATCCTAATCTACGAGGTGCCTCGGTTGCTCGATCCTGACGCGCCTACCGTCACCGTGGCACTGGGAGGCATCCAGGTTGATCAGGTCCCCCCTACGGCCTTCGAAACTCTGTGGCACACCAACGATCTTCGGCTTCGTTGGTTCCTTCCGGCAACTTCGTGTATCCTCCCGTCAGAACCCGAAGTGTGGTACGTGCTGCGGGATGGAATATTTCCCTCGTGGTGTCCGCTGTGGGAGCAAACTGATGCCGTCACGCGAATGCCGGAGCGCGATGGAACAGAGCAGATTGTGTTCTACCGTCTAAAGGCGGCTTCTACAGAGCGCGCCGGATGGATAGGTACAATCTCCGCCAGTTCGCTGCTATTTCTCTCGAACGAAATGACCTTCGTCCCTAGCGAAGCCCCTGATTTACGCCAGGCGATTCTCCCGCCAGTCCGCTTCAGTGACCGGCTCGAGCTTCTGGGTTACCGAACCCTCACTCCGACTATTCAGCCCGGTGAGGAATGGGCGATGGTTACCTACTGGCGGGTCGTAACAGATGACGGCACGCCACTCAAGATATTCGTTCAGGTTCTCGATGACAGCGGCAATGTCCGTTGCCAGTATGATGGCCTGGATGTACCGACCATCGGGTGGCACACAGGCGATCTGTTGGTACAGCACCATCCTGTCCCGATTGCCGGGGATATAGAGCCAGGCCGTTATTGGGTGCAGTTGGGCGTATATGACTCACGAACCATGGCGCGTCTGCCGATAACTGTGAATGACGAGATGGTCGGGACGCAGTTGCTCCTGCCGTCAGTGGAGGTTCATTAAGCAATGAAGAAGTCCCCCAAAAAACACTGCTCGCGGCTCTGCTGGGCCCTTGCTGCTTTGGGCTTGTACACTTTTGTTACGCTTGCCGTGACCTACCCTATCCCTCTGTATATGAATACAAGGATTGTCGGCGAAGAATATCGAGACGCTTATGCGTATACGTGGGCCCTCTGGTGGGCTAAGGAAGCCATCCTCAATTCTGACAAAGAGCTGGGCTATCTCTCATTGATGAACCATCCCTATGGCGTCGAGCACCCGTTTGTTCTCTCGATGACAGGAATGTATCTGCTTGCTTTGCCTTTCTCTTTGTTGGTCTCACCTGCGATCACCTATAATCTTCAGGTTTTATCGGCCCTTGTTCTTAGTGGCTTCACAATGTATTGGCTTTGCACTGAGCTGACAGGAGATCCCCGTGCCGGGCTGGTAGGGGGCCTGATTTTTTCCATCTTCCCCAACAAGATGGGGCATGTGTTGGGTGGGCACCTCCCGCAGATCAGTATGCAGTGGTTTCCCCTCTATGTGCTATTCTTGCGCCGAGCCATCCGGACGCCCGGATGGAGGACTGCTCTTCCTGCTATCTTTATCCTTGCTATTGCCAGCCTGATTCACGTGATGCACCTAGCGTATTTTCTACTTCCTCTCACAGCAATTGTACTCTGCCTCGAGCGACTGGAGCTGAGGAAAGCCCTCTTCGATCGTCGCCGCATAGCGTGGGTGGTTGGCATCTTCTTGATCTGTTTCCTGGTTGTCGCTCCTTTTCTCCTCCCAACGGTGTTCCTTTCTCTAGATCAGGAAACCTACCTCCTGGAGCCCGGAACCGTCGAACATGCCACCGATCTTCTGGCCTTCTTTACGCCTTCCCCGTATCACCCCTTACTGCGCCTGGTGGGGTGGTGGTCTTCGTTCTCAAAAGCAATCTTTCCCAATATACGCTCCTTGCGGGAAGGTCTTGCATATCCTGGCCTCATTGCGACCACATTGGCGGTGTGGGGAGCAATACGCCAGAAGCGAGAGGGGAAGATTTGGGGCATACTCGCCATATCCACTGCAGTTCTGTCTCTAGGACCCCTACTCAAGATGGGAGGGAAATTAGAGGTTCTTCAGGTAGACGAGCACCAAAGTTATATTGTGCTTCCCTATGCTTTATTGAAGACGTTACCCATGTTTGGGATCGGACGTACACCGGGTCGTCTGAACGGCACAACGATGTTCGCTGTCTCAATTCTCGCCGCCTATGGCATGTCCCATCTCCTGTCCTGGACAGCACGCCGCCCCCGATGGGCTTACTTTTTCATTGGGATCGTCGTGTTAGGGACACTCTTTGAATACGTGATCATCTGGCCCTTCCCAACAGGGACGGCTGAGATTCCTCCTAGCATCCAGCGCATCCGCGCGGAGCCCGGGGACGGTGCACTGCTCCACGTTCCGATGACACGCCGCCAGGTAAACGACCGCGCTCTCTACTACCAGACGTTCGTGCCGCGCCCTATTGTCGATGGCTTAACGCATCGCATCGTGCCGGAGGAGATTCCGTGGTCGGAGGCCATCCTTGGCCTTGCTGAACCAGACCCAGCTCCAGGCGACATCGTCCCTCGGCCAGATCAAACCCAGCGAGTTGCGTGGCTTCGCCATTTCAATGTTGATTATGTGGTCTTTCACTACCTGACATACGAGAAACTGTCCCCGGATGCAGATATCTTCTACCGCGACTTTATCCAAACCCTGCTCGGCCCTCCGAAATACGAGGATGAGTTGGTGGCCGTGTTCCCTGTGCCCGAGGATGCATCCTCACCTGATACTCCCTTTCTCTATGCCCTGAGCCAACAGGGCTGGCATCCTCCAGAGCATGACGGCAGCCGCTGGCGGCGATGGATGGATGAGCGGGGAAGTCTTTACTTATACTCAACACTTTCAACGACAGGGAGCCTGCAATTCACCGTTGACTCTCATATGACATTTCCGGTGCTGGAGATTTATCAGGGAGATAAGCATATTGACAGTTTCATCGTAGGGGACCGGGTTATTTACACTACGCAACCTGTCAGATTAAACCAGGGGATGAACACATTCCATTTCCGGGCAGCGGACGGTTGTATTGAGACGCTAGATGATCCGCGTTGTTGGGCCGATGCTCTCTTATCTCCCCCGACAAGAGAGGAGCAGCCACTCTGCGAATCCGAGGCTGTCCGGTTCACCTGTCGTACTTTCGTTTTCGACCAGATCCGCTTTGTTCCTCTGGAAGACCAACCGGCCGGGATGAGCGTGGAGGTGAACCTCGGAGATCAGGTCTCCCTGCGAGGTTGGAATATCAGTAGCCCAACGCTTCGACCCGGTGACACACTGACAGTAACCTTGTACTGGCAAGCGTCGGTACCCGTAGATGAGCGGTACGTGTTCTTCGTTCATTTGCTGTCTCCTGACGGTAGCCTGTCTGCCCAGGACGATACACCATTAGTGGACCGGCTCTTGCCCTTCTGGCCGGTGGAAGCTGTTTATGGTCACTCCGTCGTCCTACGGCTGCCCGAAACCCTGATCCCAGGAGAGTACCGGCTCTTGACCGGTGTTTACCTCTGGCCGAGCCTGGAGCGGCTGCCGGTGTTGGCGGATGTGCCTGGGGCAGAAGTGAGAGCCGTCGAAATCAACAGGATACAAGTGGTACGATGAATCGGCCGCGCTCATGGCTTATAACTCTCTGCCTTTACACGGTCATCGCTCTGGCCTACACTTGGCCTTTGATAACGCACTTTACCGATCGACTGGCGGGCAATGGGTTCGATATGTACATTTTCCAGTGGGACAACTGGTGGATTTCCCGCGCATTGAGTGCCGGGCAGAACCCATATCACACCAATATGATCTTCTACCCACTTGGGGTAAACCTCTATTTCCACAGCTTCTCCTGGCTAAACACAGGGGTCTGGTGGCTGCTGAAAGATCTCATCGGGGATGTAGCAGCCTACAACTTCACCGTATGGTGGAGCTGGCCCCTGGCCGGTTTGGGGGCCTACCTTTTGGCCCTGGAAGTCGTGGGCGACCGGCAAGCTGCCCTGATTGCCGGCCTAATTTACACCTTTTTCCCCTATCACTTTGCCCAGCGCAACCATCTGAACCTGCTTAGTATTCAATGGATCCCCTTTTCGCTCTTATTTTTGATGCGAGCGGTACGTCAAGGGCATATCCGGGATGGCTTGCTGGCCGGGCTCTTCTTCGCTCTCTCTGGCTTGTCTGGCTGGCATCTCTTAACGCTGAGCGGGATGTTAGCCGCTCTCTGGCTCCCCTATGCCTGGTTGACAGAACGGCACGACTGGGCTAAGGGGAATTGGCGGGCATTGCTGGCAGCAACTGTTACTCTTCTGGTGTTTGTGGGGCCACTCCTGGTACCTGTTGTGTGGGAATGGTTCATAAATCCCCAAGGGCAGGACCCCTACACGGCCAAAGAAGGGGAGACCCAGACTGACCTTGTAGCTTACCTGTTGCCCAACCTTTACCATCCGCTATGGGGAAATGTGGCCGAGCCGATCCATCGCCAGTTCCTGCGAAATAAGGATCACGCCGTGGCACTGGGATATGTCCCCTTGCTTCTGGCTGCCTACGGTCTAGTGTGTAAGAGGAGAAGGGGAGAACGCTTCTGGTGGATAAGCATGCTATGCTTCTTAGTTTTGGCCCTGGGCCCCTTTCCCCGTGTCAGCGGTACGCCCTACCCCCATATCCTGTTGCCCTACCGCCTGGTCGGCTGGACGGTGCCAGTGAGCTCGCTGCGTGAGCCGGAGCGGTTCAACATCCTCGTAGCGCTGTGCCTAGCTATGGCAGTGGGCCTAGCAACTAGAGATTTCCTGCGCCGTGTGTCTGGATCGCTTCAGAAAAGCACACCCTTTCTGATTGGCGCTCTGATCATGCTAGAATATTGGGCCTGGCCATTTCCCACCACCTCGCCCGACATCCCTTCGTTTTATCACAGTCTCACTGCTGAGCCAGCCAATTCTGCCATCGTAGACCTGCCGATCACCAACGATCTATCCAAACTCTACATGTTTTACCAAACCATCCACGGGCATCCGACTATCACTGGGCATGTCTCCCGTCCACCGACCGGTGCCTATGCTTTTATCGAGGCAAATCGGTTCTTGGAGAGTATGTGGCGGAGAGTTCCCCCCGCAGGGAATCCGACAACGGAGTTAGGCGTATTGGCCGAGGCTGGCGTAAGCTACATTATCATCCATCCCGACCAAATGTCGATGGATCTGCTCGAAGCATTAGTGAGCTATCTTGAAGGGTCATCTCTCTACACGATTTGCCATTCTGACGCGGAGTTGATTGTCTACTGCATCGGGATGGAGGCGGACGTCATTGAAGCATACCCCCACCGGAGTAGATGAAGCTAAGACAGAAAGCTGGAACTGCTGACCGTCTGGGGAGCAACTTCTCCTCGCAGAGAGGACCTGGCGCTGGTGGGGGTGCGGGGTGACCCGCGCCGCCGGGGGAGCCGGTGGTGGTAGACCTGGTGCTGGTGAGCCTGCGACTACTGGTACAGGACGATCACACCAGCGTGCGGTTGATGGACGAGGAGGGGTAATGGCTGGTCATCCACGACGGTCAGCCAGCTATGGGGGTCATTCCCACCCTGGTGGGCGGGCGGGAGAATCTGTTGACTCATATCGGGTATTCGGATGAACGACTTGCGTTTTTCTTGTGGTTGAAGAAAATAACATATCTAGCGACTTAGGCGTCGTAGACCATATCGCATATGATTGGAGGGTTATATACATGTCCCACTCTCTTGTGCGCATATCGAAAGGACTTGTCACCCTGTTGCTTGCCTTCTGCATCCTCTTCGTCTCTCTGTTGACATCGGGTCAGGCCATCTCTTGGCAGCGACCGGCAGCGCCAGCCGAGACCATCATCAACACGGACATCACAACCGACACGACATGGACCCTGGCCAACAGCCCCTACCACATCACCGTAGCCGATCTGGACATCATGCCCGGTGCCACGTTAACTATCGAGCCGGGGGTGCAGATATGGGTCGACCCCAAACTTCACATCCACGTGTGGGACGGGGCCTCTCTGATCGCCAAGGGCACCCCATCTCAGCACATCGTATTCGACCGGTATACAGACCCCGTCACCGGTGAGCGCAAGCGGTGGAAGAAGATATGGTTCCACGGGAGTTCCTCTTCTTACCTCCGCTACGTGGAAGTCCTCGGAGCTGGCGCGGATTCCAGCGACGAAAACGCCAGTCTCCACTACCAGGGGACCGGAACCCACGTGCTCAATATGTGCCAGATCAGAGACGGCGACCAGTTCGGGCTTGTCGCCGAGGGGAACGCACACCTGACCATCGCTGGCTCGCTTTTCACAGACAACATCAAAGTGGACCTCGTCGTCGGGGAGAACGCCAGCGTGGTGGTCACCGGCAGCTCGCTGGATAAGCGGGCTGTCGGGAAGGGCCGAACCGTCTGGAGACGCGTGGGGACCTCCAGCCTTCGCATCAACAACTCGAACATCTGGACCCCAGCAGGCGAGTATGGCGTCCAGAACGATGCCCCAGGCAGCTTCTGCATTGACGCCCAGAATAACTGGTGGGGAGCAGCCAGTGGCCCCTACGATGCGTCCGGGGCGGGCGATGCCTGCGGCCTGGGGAGCAACGGAGGCAGCGGTTCCTGGGTAACGAATGGCGTTGACTACCGGAACTGGCGAACCACTGAGGCCACCCGCGTGGGCATAACCACCGCTCCCACCGCCACCTTCACCGTCTCGCCGAACCCCGCCATCCCCCGGCCGCCTGGAACCGTGTACACCTTCGATGCCTCGGGGAGCAGCGACGCGGAGGATTACACCTCGTCCCTGGAGGTCTGCTGGGATTGGGACAACGACGGCACCTGTGACACCTCCTGGGCGAAGACCAAGACGGCCAACCATAGCTTCGCTACAGGTGGCCTGCACACGGTGTGCCTGGTGGTTCGGGATACCGATGCGATGACCGCGACGGCGACGCAGGATATCCTCAGCGGGTATCCGCCTACGGCTACATTCACGTTCACCCCGACCACATGGGCCCAGGTTGATTTCGATGCCTCCGGCAGCACCGACGTGGAGACTCCCCAGTCCCAGTTGGAAGCCCTCTGGGATTGGGAAGGGGACGATGTGTGGGACACAGGGGTGGTCAGTGTGACCCAGGTTCAAAGCCATACCTATCCCCATCTGGGACGGTACTGGCCTACCCTCCAGGTGGAGGATGCGGATGGGATAACCGACACCGCCCGCCAGGCAGTGGACATCATCCCACCGACGGCCAGCCAGATCATCACCGGCAGCGGCGGGACGCTGGTCTCGGTTGATGGCACGGTCCAGGTAGGCGTGTATACCGACACAGTGGGAGGCGATCTCATCAGCAACGGGCTGGTGATCACCCACACCCCCTGGTTGACCGTGCCCCACGGAGCGCTGTTGGGTGATTTCACCTACCAGGGATTCACCCTGAGCGCCCGCTCCCTTGCCGACGGCCAGCCCATCGAGGAGGTCAACGGCACGTACACGATCACCCTCTTCTATGATTACGATTACTTCACCGATGTGCTGGACCTCCTTCCCTTTGAGAAACGGCTCACATTGTACCAATGGGTCCCCGCTACAGGCTCCTGGGAGCCGGTCCCGGCCACGCTGGATACGGCAAATGACCAACTGGTAGCGACGCCGTCCGCCTTCGGCGATTTCGCCCTGGTTATGGATGTCAGGAGGGTCTACCTGCCGCTGATCCTTCGTTCGAACTAGAAGTATCGGGTAAGAAGGGTAGTAGGGGCACGGCGAGCCGTGCCCCTACATCGTTGTTACCTGCATTCGTGTATTCGTTGCTATTGGTGGCCCCCCTTGCCCTAAGCCACCTCTTGCGTTACAATCCACCCCGATGAAACTGTCAAAGTCGCTTTCCAGATATACCTTCCCGGTGCTGCTTTTCCTTGTCGCCTTCCTTCCGCGCGCCATCCACCCGGTCTCCCGACCGCTGGTCTGGTACCTCCGCTCTGCCCACTTCATTGACGCGATGCTGGCAGGGAACTGGGCCTACACGGTCTATTCCGAGCACCCGGGGGTGGGACTGATGTGGCCAGTGGGGATCGCTCTGAAACTGTACTGGACCTTTTACGGCATCGCGCCTGCCGCCTACACCGTCCCCCCCGACTTCGAAGCAACCCACTTCTACGGCCCGGTGCCCGTCTCAGAGATCGCCGCTGGCCTGTTCCCCCTTGCCCTGCTCATCTCCCTTTCCGTCGTGGGGGCCTACGGGATGCTGCGCCGCCTCTTCGACCAGGCCACAGCGGTTGTCGGAGGGTTCCTCCTGGCCCTCAGCCCCTACTACCTGGCCCAGTCCAAGATCCTCCACCTGGACGCCTGGATGGCAACACTGATGCTTCTTTCGGCGCTGGCGATGCTCCTCTACCGCCGTCAGCGCCGCCTTCGCTGGCTCCTCCTCTCCGGCGGACTGGGGGGGCTGGCGATGCTGGTCAAAACCCCGGCTCTCTTCCTCATCCCCTATGCCGGACTTGTGCTGCTGGTCGGCCTGCTGACAGATCACGGATTACAGATCACACTTCATACCTCACGCCTCTTCCTCACCCACCTGCTCCTCCCGCTCACCCTGTGGCTGGCGATCGCCGCCCTTGTCTACGTGGCTCTCTTCCCTGCCCTTTGGGTGGATTTTCAGCGGGGGCTTGAAGCGGTGACCTGGGGCATCACCCACCATGCCAGCACCGCTCACGATACCCCGACCTATTTTCTGGGCCAGGTGCTCCACGAAGATCCGGGACCGATTTTCTATGGCGTGGCCCTCCTCTTCCGTTCTGGAGAGGTCGAACTGACCTTCATGACCGTCGCGGCGATCCTGGGAATCGGCTGGTGGATCCGCAGGCAGCCCTTCTCTCCCACTGGAATGGACTCCCTGTTACTGCTCATTTATGCTTTCTTCTTCCTGGTCCAGATGTCATTGGGTGCCAAAAAAATGCCCCGCTACGTCCTTCCTTCCATCCTGGCGCTGGACCTTCTGGCGGCAGCCGGGGTGGTCGGCTGGGCGCGGGCGCTGGCGGGCAGCCGCCAGAAGTGGGCCGCCGCGCTGATGGCGCTCCCCCTGCTGGTCCAGGCGGCCCTGGTCCTGCCCCGCCACCCCTACTACGGCACCGCGCTCAACTGGCTGGCCGGGGGGCCGCCCGCCGCCGCCCGCTCTATCCTCATCGGCGAGGAGGGGGAAGGGCTGGCCGATCTGGCCGCCTACCTGAACAATCGGCCCGACGCCGAACAGCTCACCGTCGCTGCCCAGCTCGAGCACGTCTTCAACCAGACCTTCCAGGGGAAGACGGTAGACCTCGATCAACCGGCCGACTACCTGGCCTTCCACCGCAACTACACTGCGCGGGACTACAAGGCCGAGGAATGGGCCGCCGCATGGGAGCGGTATGCCCCTCGCACCCCGGAGGTCGAGGTCTCTTTTGACGGAGTCCCCTACGCCTGGCTTTACCCCGTCCTCCCCTCCGACGCACTACCCGAACACCCTGTCCAGGTCCGCCTGGGGGAGCCGTTCCGCTTCCTGGGGTACGACCTGCGCTCGACCGGGTCGGCGCCGGGCGACCGGGTTCCCTTCGTCCTCTACTGGCAGGCCACCGGGCCGGTGACGGCCGACCTGAGCATTTTCGTCCATCTGCTGGACCCCTCCGGCAACCTGGTCTGGCAGGACGACGGAGCGGCCGCCCACGGCACACGGCCCACCTGGAGCTGGTCGCCAGGGGAGGTGATCGCCGACCCCCACACGATCCCGCTCCCGACCGATCTGCCAGAAGGGGAGTACCTGCTGGCAGCCGGCCTCTACGACTGGCGGACCGGCGAGCGTCTCCCTGCCTTTGGCCCTGAGGGGACGCGGCTTGCGGAGGATCGGATCGAGGTGACGAGGCTCACCGTCCGGCAACCCCACACCCACCCGGCCGCATGGGTGGCCCGGGGGCTGGCGGGGCTGGTGCTGGCCTCCGCTCTGGTGGCTGCGTGGAGGAAGCGATGAGCGAGCAGGCTGCCCGCAGGGTGCTGACGGTGATCCTCATCCTCTTCGTGGCCCTGGGCTGGGCCTACGCCATCGCCACGCCCACCCTGGAGGCCCCCGATGAAATCTACCACTACGACTACATCCGCACCCTAGTCAAAACTGGCCATCCGCCGGTCCTGGAGGAGGGGGGCGGACGGGGATTCGGCCACCACGCCCCTCTCTACTACGTTATCGGCGCGCTGGCTTCCTTCTGGGTGGGGGAAAACGACCTCCACCTCTGGCCCGACCGGCACAACCCCTTCTTCGGCTACCAGTTCGGCGAGGTGGGGCGGGACAACAAAAACCTCTACCTCCACCCCGAAGACGACCGGTTCGGCACGAGCGACACCTGGCTGGGCTTGCGGGTGGTCCGGCTCCTCTCCGTCCTGATGGGCGCCCTCACCATCTGGGCCATCTACCGCATCGGGCGGGAGGTTTTCCCGGACCGGCCGGAGATGGGGGTGGGGGCGGCGGGGCTGGCCGCCTTCATCCCCGAGTTCCTCTTCATCTCCGGCGCGGTGAACGACGACAACGGGGCCTCCCTCTTTGGCGCGCTGGCGCTCTGGGGGATGGTGCGTATCCTGCAGCGGGGGCCGACCCTGCGCCGATGCGTCGGGCTGGGGGCTGCGCTGGGGCTGGGCTGGCTTTCCAAGCTCACCGTTGCCGCGCTGATCCCCGCCGCCGGGCTGACGGTGGTCTGGGCCGCCTGGCAGGAACGTTCGTGGCGCAGTCTGTTCCGCTGGGGGCTGGTGGTCTTCGGCGTGGCTGCCCTCTTCATCGTGCCCTGGATGGTCCGCCAGACGATTCTCTACGGCGACCCCACCGGCACGGCGCGGGAGATGACGGAGTGGGGACTCCGCGACCGCCCCCCCACCCTCGCCGACCTGGGGCCTGACCTTTACTGGCTGCGCACCTCCTTCTGGGGCCGATTGGGCTACAACCAGATCCCCCTTTCCAGATGGATTTACGACCTGCTGGACGGCATCGCTATGCTGGCCATCGTGGGACTGGTCCGCCTGGTCCTCTCCTGCCCCGCCTCTTCCCGGCGCTCTGTTCTCCTGCCCCTTGCTTTCCTGCTTCTCGCCTTTCTCCTCACCTTCGCCCCGATGGTCATCCGCCGCTTCCTCCGGCCGATGCCCAACTTCGGTCGGTACCTCTTCCCGGTCCTCCCATCCATCGTCCTCCTGCTCTTCACCGGCCTGAGCGAATGGCTGCCCCGGCGCTGGCACCGCTACCTGGCGCTGGGGGCCACGGCGGGGATGCTGGCGCTGGGAGCAGCAGGGCTCGTCTGCTTCCTGATCCCCGCCTATGCCCGCCCGCCGATCTATGACGCCGCCACCGCGCCCAAACCCACCTACCGGCTGGATTGGACCTATCTGGAAGACGGCGAACCGCTGGCCCGCCTGCGGGGGTACGACCTGGAGCCGACAGCCGTGGAACCCGGCGGCACGGTCCGGGCAACGCTCCACTGGGAAGTGCTGGGAACGACCCCCGAGAACTACGTCCTTTTTGCCCAGCTGTTCGGCCGCCAGGGGGCAAAGGTGGGGCAGCGGGATACCTATCCCGGCCTGGGCCATTATCCCACCTCCTTCTGGAAACCGGGACAGGTGATTCTGGACGAAGTGCTCATCCCGGTGGACCCGGAAGCCCCTGCCCCCAGCCGGCTGCGTCTGGATGTGGGGCTATACGACCGGGAGACGGGGCAACGATTGACGGCGGTGGATGGGAGCGGCACCCCCATCGGCACGGCGACGGCGGGCTGGCTGAAGCTGGCGGCGACGGAGCCTCCTCCGGCCCCCTCCGTCGCTCTGGACTACCGGCTGGGGGAGGCCATTGCGCTGACCGGCTACGACCTGGCGCAGGAGCCGGACGGGTTGCGCCTCACGCTCCACTGGGCCTGCCTGGCCCCGCCGGGTCAGGATTATACGGTCTTTGTCCACTTCGTCGGTCCCGACGGCCTGCCGGTCGCCCAGGCCGACGGCCCCCCGGCGGGAGGGGATTACCCCACCTCGTTCTGGGCCCCCGGCGAGGCCATCGCCGATGCGCGGTGGCTCTCCCTGGACGGGGTGGCACCGGGGACCTATCGCCTGTACGTGGGGATGTACCTGCTGGAGACCGGCGAGCGGCTCCCGGCCTTCGATGCCAGTGGAGCGCGCCTGGCCAACGACGCCATCCTTCTGGCTGAGGTGGTCTGGCCGTGAGCAAACACACCGCGCGCCGGTGGATAGCCGTCATCCTCCTGGTATATCTGGGCCTCGGCGGGGCCTACAGCGTGGTCAACCCCCTTTTTGAAAGCCCGGACGAATCGCTCAACTACGCCAACATCCGCCACTTCATCGAAGAGCGCCGGCTGCCGGTGCTGGAACCGGGCAAGCCCACCAAGGCCCATCACCCTCCGCTCTACTACGCGCTGGGCGCATTGCTTACATTCTGGGTATCGAACGAGCATTTCAATGCTATCGTGGAGCGGACCAATCCCTTCTGGGCTTACCGGCTCTGGGAACCGGGGGTGGACAACAAGAGCCTCTACCTGCACAATCCGATGCTGGAATCGTTCCCCTACCGGGACGTGGCGCTGGGGGTTCACCTGATCCGCTGGCTCTCCCTGCTGATGGGGGCCGGGACCGTCCTTTTGGTCTACACCACTGCCTGTGAGGTCATTATGGCGGTGTATGGTGGCCGGGGGAGCGGCATCGCCCCGCCGCTGGCTGTCGCGGCCGCAGCGCTGGTCGCCTTCAACCCGATGTTCCTCTACATCAGCGGCTCGGTCCACGACGACCCCCTGGCCAACCTGGTCTCTGCGGCGATGCTTCACGTCGCCGCCCGCATCCTCACCCGGGGCGCGACGGCCCGGCGGGCGGTAACGCTTGGCGTGTTGATGGGCCTGGGCATCCTGAGCAAACTGACCTGCCTGCTGGTAATGCCCACTGCAATGCTGGCCCTCCTCTACCACTCCCTGGCCGACCGGAGCCGCAGGGGATGGCGGGAGGCTTTCCGCCTGAGCGGGATCGCCGTGGGGCTGGCGTTGCTGATCGGCGGATGGTGGTTTGTCCGTAACTGGCTCCTCTACGGCGAGCCGACGGCGATGGTGCGTCAGACAGGGGTATGGGGGGTGCGGGCAAACGCCCCCGACCTCCTGGCGGCAGCGCGGGAGCTGGGCTTCCTCCACAACACGCTGTGGGGCGTTTTCGGCTATGGCCAGATTCCTTTCCCGCATCCCATCTACGGCCTGGCCCGACTGGTCGGGCTGGCGGCCCTGGGAGGGCTCCTGCTCCTGTGGGCCCGTCATCGGACAGATAAGAGGAAAGGCTCTCTGGCAGCTATGGGACTCCTCGCCACTGCCCCGCTCGTCGCGCTTGCGGTCAACTTCGCCCGGATGACGGTCAGCGCCGCCGCCGACTTCGGCCGCTACCTCTTCGTGGCGCTGGCCGTCCTGGCTCCCCTCTACGTCCTGGGGCTTGCCGAGTGGTTCCCGGACCGCCGCCGGGCGGCCCTGCTGCCGATTCTGGCCCTGGCAATGCTGGCGCTGGCGGTCTATGGGCTGGTCGGTGTGCTGGCGCCGGCCTATGCCCCGCCGCCCCGATACGCCTCCGCCGATGAGGTCAATCCTCGACACCCGGCAGATGTGACCTATCCGGGGCTGGCTCACCTTATCGGCTACGACACCGCGCCCGACCCTCTCCATCCCGGCGACGTCCTGCGAATTACTTTCTACTGGCAGGTCCTGGGTACTTCGAACACCGATTACACCTTCTTTGTTCAGGTGTTCGGACGGGGCGGCACGAAGATCGGCGCACGGGACACCCACCCCGGTCTGGGGCGATACCCCACCTCCCGCTGGCAGCCCGGTGAAGTCATCGCCGATACGGTCCCGGTGCCCATCGAGGCAGACGCCGACGCCCCCGTGGGTCTCCGGCTGGACACTGGCTTCTACCTGCCTGATGGCCCACGGCTCGCTGCCAGCGACGGACGGGAAACGGTCAGCCTGGGGCCAGTGCGGCTGGCGGCGCGGGAACCTGCGACCCCCACAGGCCTCCCTGCGGCCTGCCGGCTGGGGGATGGGGTGCGGCTTGTGGCCTGGGAGCCAGATTGGAGCGGCCCGGTCCGCCCCGGTGAGACGCTCCTCTTCACCCTCTACTGGGCCTGCGACGCTCCGCTGGGCCGACCGCTCAACGTCTTCGTCCATCTGGCCGCTGAGGACGGCCTGCCGATGGCCCAGGGGGACGGGCCGCCGATGGGCGGGGATTATCCCACCCAGCTCTGGGCCGCCGGAGATATGGTCGCTGACCCACGGGTGGTGGCGCTTCCGAACGACCTCCCGCCGGGACGGTACACGCTTCTGGTGGGACTCTACAGCCTGGAGACGGGGGAACGGCTTCCGGCCTTCGATGCCAGCGGAGCGCGCCTGGCCAACGACGCCATCCCGCTGGCAGAGGTGGAGGTAAGGCCGTAGCCTGCGGAGGACAGGGATGCGACCTGGGGTGTGGATCGGGTTGGGTGTCGTCGGAGCGGGCCTGGCCTGGCTCACCACCCGCCTGCCCGGATGCCGGCAGCGGGGGCGGGATGCCGGTGCAGTGCTTCTCCTCACCACCGCCGTGGCGCTGTTCTTCTGGCCAGTCCTCCTTGCCGGCCACGCCTTCCCCAAAGGGGGAGGCGACCTGTGGGGACAGCTCTACCCCGTCTGGGCCTTTATCGCCAGCCAGGTCCGACGGGGAGTCTTCCCCCTCTGGGACCCCCTGCTGGCGGCGGGGGACCCGATCCTCTCCGAGGGCCAGTATGGCCTCTTCAATCCCCTCAACTGGCCCCTCTTCCTGCTCTCCCCGCCGCCCGTAGAGGCGGTGCTGCTGCGGGGGATGGTCGGGGTGCTGCTGGCGGGGGTGGGGATGTACCTCTACCTCACCCGCTCCCCCCGCCTCCGACTGACGACCCCGGCAGGGCTGGCAGGAGGTGTGGCCTACATGCTCTCCGACCCCCTCATCGTCCATCTGGGCCACCCTCAGATCAACGACGCCATCGCCTGGCTCCCCTGGTCGTTCCTGGGTGTGGACTGGGCACTGGAAGCACGGTCGTGGAGACGGGCAGCCCTCGGCGGCGTCCCCCTTGCCCTGATGGCGCTGGCCGGCCACGGCCAGGTCTCCCTCTACGGGCTGATCGCTGCCGGCCTCTACGGACTTTGGGCCGTGCTGGCCCCTGTGGGGAGGGGGCGGGAGCTCCCCTTCCCGCTTCGGCTCGGTCGGCTGGCGCTGGCGGGGATGGTCGGCTTCGCCCTCTCTGCGCCGATGACATTGCCGGGGGTCGAGCGGCTGCCGTGGACGGTCCGTTCGTTGATGCCCAGAGAGCTCCGCCGGGGATACGAGTTCCTGCCCGCCCTCCTGGCCGATAGCCTGGCCCCCTACCTCCACGGCCGCGGTGTGGAAGGGACCTGGTTCGGAGTAAACCGGGTGGAGAAGGTCTATGTCGGCGCGGTGGCGCTCTACCTGGCCGTCCTGGGGGTGCTCGCCCGGCCCCGCCGTGCCCTCTTCTGGCTGGGGCTGGGGGGACTGGCGGTGCTTTTCGCGGTGGGGCATCAGGGGCCGCTCTACCCCCTGGTGGCCGACTGGCCCCTCTTCGCCGAATCCTGGAAGACGGCCCGGGCGGTCTTCATCGCTGCTTTCAGCCTGGCCCTCCTGGCCGGCCTGGGGGGAGATGTGCTGGCCTGTGACGCCGCACGGTGGCGGACCCGGGGGTGGACGGCGGCGCTGGTCGGCGGGGGGATTGTCCTCTGGATCGCCGCGCCTGTCCTGGTCGCAGGTTTCCCGGCCGGGCAGCCGGCGGAGATGGCCCGGCTCAGCCTGCGGCTCTCGGCCCTCCTCGCCCTGGGACTGGCCGGGCTTGGATGGGCCTGGCTGCGGTGGAGGCAGCAGTGGACCCTGGCCGGGGTCGTGGCCCTGCTGATCGGCGAGCTGGTGGCGACAGGTTCGCTGGTCGAGGCCGACCCCTCGCCTCCACTGGCCGGCCCCGACCACGGGGGGGCGCTCGCCTTCCTCCAGAGCGATCCGGGCTGGTTCCGCGTGGACACCGACCCGACGGCCCGACACCTCTGGTCACCGGAAGTCCTGCAGGTGCAGGGGTTTGAGACCCTCCAGGGGTCGGGCGATCCGCTCGCCCTCTACCCCCTCGAACAGTTCTACTGGTCGCTCCCTTCCAAGACCTCGGCCGGGTACCGCCTTTTGGGAATCAAGTATATCATAGTGGCAAAGGGGGAGCCGCCGGGCGGAGAGGGGATCTGGCCGGTGTTTATCGAGGATGAGGTGGTGGACGTCCATCTGAACACCCTGGCGCTGCCCCGCGTCTGGCTGGTCTATCGGACCGAGCCGGCAGAGGATTTCGGGGAGGCGTTCCGGCGCGTGCTCTCCCCCGACTTCCGGCCAGAAGAGGTGGCGGTGGTGGAGGGTGGCCCCCGGCTGGAGGGAGAAGGGAACGGCACAATCGAGGTGGGGCGGTACAGCCCCAACGAGGTGGTCTTCGTCGTCCACACCGACGCGCCAGCTCTGCTGGTGCTCTCGGATGTATACTACCCCGGCTGGCGTGCCGAGGTGGACAGAGAGCCTGTGCCGATCTATCGGACCGACGCCACCTTCCGCGGTGTCCTGATCCCGCCGGGGGACCACCGGGTGAGGATGCGGTTCTTCCCCCGCTCCCTCCAGGTGGGGCTGGCGCTGGCAGCGGGCGCAGCCGTGCTCCTGGCCCTCAACATCCCCCGCCACCCGACGCCTGACGTCTGACGTTTGACGCCTGACGTTTGACACCTGATGTTTGACGCCTGACGCTTGACGCCTGACATATGAAATCGACCAGACAGCACACAACCCTGAACATCGGCCTCCTGGCCCTGCTCTTCATCGCCTACGGGCTGCGGACCGGCACGCTGACCCTCCAGAGCATGTGGGTGGATGAGGTGATGGCCCTCCACTTCACGGAAGGGAGCTTCATGGAGACCGCGCGCACGATCATCCATCCTTCCCACAACGGCCCCCTCTTTTATCTGCTTCTCTTTGGGTGGCGACATCTGGTGGGGGACTCCGACTTCGCCGTCCGTTACCTCTCAGCCATCTGCTCGGTGCTGACGATGCCGCTGCTCTTCCGCTGGGCACGGCGGCTGGCGACGGCGCGGGCAGGCGCGGTGGCGGTCTGGCTCTGGGGCTTCTCCCCCTTCGCCCTGTGGTTTGCCCAGGAAGCGAAGATGTACGCCCTCCACATGCTGGTCGCCGTCGCTTCCAGCCTGGCCCTCACAGAGGCTTTCCAGCGGGGCGGCTGGTGGCGCTGGCTGCTCTTTGCTTCCCTCACCTCGACGGTGTTCTACAGCCACCTTTTCGGCGTTTTTCTGGTAGCAAGCCAGGCGGTGATGGCCCTCTTCCTGGGCTGGCAGAGGCGAAAACGGCTGCTGGCCTATCTGGCGACGATGCTCCTCCTGGGGTTGGCCCACCTCCCTCTCCTGAAGATTGGCTGGCAGCTTATCCAGTACTATGAGCCGCGCGACATCTGGCGGGGGTTCGTGCCGCTGGGGACCCTGCTGCGGGACGCCTTAGGGAACTATTTTTACCGGCTCTCCGTGCCGACGGTCTCCTGGCCGGCCTTTCTCCTCCCCGCTGGCCTGGCCCTGGTCGGTGCGGCGGCGCTTCTCCTGGGAAAGAAGGAGCGATGGGCGGTCGCCGTCCACGCCCTTCTGCCCGTGCTTCTCTTCTACATCATCTCCTTCCGCGTGCCGGTCTACACCGCCAAGTACCTCTCCGCTGTCGTGCCGGCCCTCTTCCTGCTGGTGGCATATGGGGTCGAAACCCTGGCCCGTCTCTGGCGGCCGCTGGGGGTTCTCCTCCTCGCCCTGGGCGGGCTGATGATCGGAGGGCTGGTGCGCGACCTCACCGACCCGGCAATGCAACGGGGGGATTGGCGGTTCATCGCCAGCTACATCGAGGCCCACGAAGGCCCGAACGACGTAGCCGTCGTCTCCGCCTACTACAACACCCGGCTTCTGGAACGGTACTACCGGGGCACTTCAGAGGTCGAGGGATTCACATACGACCCGTACGATCCCTGGCCCTTCTACGAGCAGATGGCCCAACACTACGACCGGCTGTGGCTGGTGTTGCACCAGGACCAGGCGATGGCCCCTGGCCATCACCTGCGAGAGGTGGCCGCCGCAGCCTTCCCGGTCATCACGGAGCAGTACCCCAACGCGGGCCAGATCGCCCTCATCGGCTACCAGATGCGCTTTACCTACCCTGCGCTTCCGGAAACCGCCGTGCCGCTGGACCTCTGCTTCCAGAACGGCCTCTGTCTGGTCGGCTACCGGCTCGATGCCCGGAGCCTCCCACCCACCGAGCGGCTCTCCCATCCTCCCAGCAACTGGATCCACGCCGTCCTCTACTGGCGTCGGCAGGCCCAGATCGCCCCTACCCCCTTCCGCCCCCTGGTCCGTGTGGTGGACGGGGACTTCAATGTGTGGGGCGGGAATATGGACCGCCGGCCCGACCTCTTCGACCGATACCCGCCGGACCGATGGGAGATGGATGAGGTGGTGGAGACCCATTTCGACCTGAACCTCAACCCGGCAACGCCGCCAGGGACCTACCGGCTGGAGGTGAGCCTGGCGGTGGAAGGGGACGAAAACCGTCGGGTAGGGGTCGTGAACCCGCCGCCGGGGCAGCCGGGGGATCGGTTCCTGTTCGAGCAGATCCAGATCACGCCTGAATAAATCAGGTCGGGTAACAAAACCGACCTACAGCCGCCTGTTGGGGATGGTCGAGGTGAAAAGATGAAGCAAACGCTGAAGGAACATCGGTGGGCTGGGATCATCGTCGTCCTGTATCTGGCGCTGGCGATCCTCTACGGGGCGGCCATCCCCATCTTTGAGACCCCCGACGAGAACGGCCATTACGCCTACATCCACGAACTGACCGAAGGACGGGGGTTGCCGGTGCAGGGGACCCCCTCCGGCGAACGGGTCACAGGCTACGTCGCCAGCCATCCGCCGCTCTACTACGCCCTCTGCGCCGCGCTGACCTTCTGGATTCGGGACGACGTGGATTTCTGGGATTGGGCCTGGCGTAACCCCTACCACGCCAACGGCTTCCCCGGCTCGGTGGGCAACAAGAACTTCCTCATCCACACCGACGCCGAGTCCTTCCCCTGGCGGGGAACCCCCCTCACCGTCCACATCGCCCGGCTGGTCTCCGCCTTGCTGGGGGCGGTGGCGGTGTTGGGCACTTACGGCACAGCGTGGGAGCTGGCCAGCGACCGCAGGGTACGTCCGTATATAGCAGCAGGAGCGGCGGCGCTGACGGCCTTTAACCCTATGTTCGTCTTCACCGGCGCGCGCGTCTCCAACGATGCCGCCGTTGCCGCTTTCGGCTCCCTGACCATCTGGTGGGCCACGCGGCTGGCGGCGCGCGGCCTCTCCAGGCGGGGGCTGGTCAGCCTGGGGGCGGCCCTGGGGCTGGCAGCTCTTTCCAAACTGAGCGGCCTCACCCTGGCCCCCGCCGTCGCCCTCGCCCTCCTCCTCAACGCAACACGCAATACGCAACACGCCATACGCAACACACGGCTTGCAACTCGCATTACACTCGACGCCCTCCTCCTCTTCGGCACCGCCATCCTTGTCTGCGGTGGGTGGTTTCTCCGCAACCTGATCCTCTACGACGAACTGATGGGCGTCAACGCCTGGCTGAGCCACACCGGGACGGTCCGCCCTGAACCGATTGGCTTCCTTGAGGTCATCCCCCAGTTGGAGGGGCTGGAGATGTCCTACTGGGCGATGTTTGGCTGGTTCAACATCCCCGTCGCCCCGTGGATGTACCGGGCCTGGTGGGTGCTGGTCCGGCTGGCGGTGGCCGGGCTGCTGGTGCTCCTGGCCGACCAGTGGACCCGCTGGCGGTGGTCGCGCCCCGCCCAGGCCGGGCTGACCGTGGTCTTCGTCGCCTTCCTCGGCGTCTTTGCCTCTGTGTGGCAATTCATTATGATCGTGCTGGGCTCACAAGGGCGGTATCTGTTCCCCGCCATCGCCGCCATCTCCACCCTCCTGATGCTGGGCCTGGCCCGCCTGACGGGGCGAGACTCCAGCGCACCCCTGCAGGTGACCTTCACAGCCCTGGTGGGCTTTGCCCATCTGGTGGCGTCGGTGGCGATCCTGTTCGTGTACATCCTCCCTGCCTACGCCCGCCCCCAGCCGGTGGCGGAGGCCGGGCTGCCGGGCGACCTGACCCGCTTCGACGTCACCGTCGCCGGGACGCCGATCCGGCTCCTCGGCGGACGGATCGAGGTGGACGAGGCCCGCCCCGGCGACCGGGTTCCGGTGAGCCTCTACTGGCAGACCCAGGCGCCGGTGGAGGAGGACTATGTGGCCCACGTCCGGCTGCTGGGGCGGGGCTGGGAGCGGGTCGCCGGCACCGACGGCTACCCCGGCGGCGGCACCTTCCCCACCAGCCTGTGGGAGCCGGGGGTGATCTACCAGGACCGGTATCTCCTGCCCCTGTCCAAAGAGGCGGAAGCCCCAACGCTGATCGCCCTCCAGGCCGGGCTCCGGTTGCAGGGGCAGGACCCCCTGCCCTTCACCCTTCCCTCCGGCGAACCCTGGCCCGGAGAGCTTCTGCTGGACGTGGCGCCATTGCGTCCCGCCCGCCCGAACCCGGCCCAGGCCGCCCGCCCCATCATGGCCCGGCTGGGGGAGGCCTTCACCCTCGTCGGCGTGGACCTGACTTCCTACCCTGTCCAGGCAGGGGAACCGATCTCCCTCACCCTGGTCTGGCGGGCAGAACGGGCGCCCGGAGCCGACTACACCGCCTTCCTCCACCTGCTGGACAGGCAGGGAGCGTTCGTCACCCAGAAGGACGGGCCGCCGCTGGACGGCGCGTACCCAACCGGCTGGTGGGCTGCCGGGGAGGTGGTGCGCGATCCCCGCTCCTTCCCCCTCCCGACCCAGCTGCCTCCCGGCCGCTACACCCTGTATGCAGGCCTCTACGACCCGATCACAGGGGCACGGCTGCCGGCGACGGACGCCGAGGGGAACCCCTTCCCCAACAACGCCATCCCCATCCTCACCCTGGAGGTCCGATGACCCCTCGCCGCTGGCTGGCCCTGGTCCTGCTCCTCTACCTGGCCCTGGGGGTCCTCTACAGCCTGGCCACCCCGCCTCTGGAGGCTTCCGACGAGTTCAAACATTACCCCTATACTCAGTACGTGCAGACGCACCACGACCTGCCGGTCCTCGATCCGGAAACGTGTCGGGAGACCCCCGACGACTGCCCCTGGCTGCAGGACGGAGGGCAGCCGCCCCTCTACTATATCCTGATGGCGGCGGTCACTTCCTGGATTGATACCTCCGACCTGCACGACCTCCGCTGGATGAACTGGCACGCCTTCATCGGCAACCCCTCGCAGGTCTGCAACAAGAATCTGATCATCCACCGGCCCGAGCGAGAGGCCTTCCCCTGGCGGGGAGCGGTGCTGGCGATCCACCTGATCCGCTTTCTCACCCTGGGGTTAGGGGCGGGGACGGTGGTGCTGACCTATCTGGTGGCGCGGGAGCTTTTTCCGGGGGACAGCCTCGTTGCCCTGGGAGCAGCAGCGCTGACAGCGTTCACGCCGATGTTCCTCTTCGTCAACGGGGCGGTGAACAACGACGCGCTGGCCGCCTTTCTGGGCTGCCTGTTCCTGTGGATGACGGTACGGCTGGTGCGGGACGGCCTGGAAGGGCCGCTGCCGCTGCGACGGTACGGGGCAATGGGGCTGGTCGTGGGGCTGCTCCTGCTGACCAAGCTGAGCGGCCTGGCAGCGCTGATCCTGCTGGGAGGCTTGCTGGCCTGGGTGAGCCTGCACAGGCGGAGCTTCCACCCGCTGCTGGTGGGAATGTCCATCGTGGTGGGGATCGCATTCCTGCTCTCCGGCTGGTGGTTCCTGCGCAACTGGCGCCTCTACGGCGACCCCACGGCGCTCAACGCCTTCGTCGCCATCCAGGGGACGCGGCCCGGCATCCCCACCCTCCGCGACTGGCTGGATGAGTTCGGCACCTTCCGCTGGACCTACTGGGGCCTCTTCGGCGCGGTGGACGTGATGGCCCCCCGCTGGGTCTACACCTTCTTCGACCTCCTCTCTCTGGCCGGGGTGGTCGGGTTCGTCGCCTGGGCCATACGGCACGGAGTACAGAGTACACAGCACGCTCTCTGGTGGATCCCGGCTCTCTGGATCGCCGTTCTCTTTGTCTCCGTCCTGCGCTGGACGTGGATTTATTTCTCTTTCCAGGGCCGCCTGGTCTTCCCCGCCATCGCCGGGATCAGCCCCCTGCTGCTGGTGGGGCTTCGGGAGTGGGTCCCTCCCCGTTTCCACAGGGTAGTGACCGTCGGAGTGCCAGCGGCCCTCTTTACCATCGCCGCCACGCTTCCCTTCGTCTCTATCCTCCCCGCCTACCGGCTTCCCGCGCCGCTGACACTGGCCCAGGTCCCTGCGGAGGCCCGCGTGGAGCCGGTGGACGTGGGGGCGGGGGTGCGGGTGGTAGGGTGGGAACTGCCACCCCAGACCGTAGCGACGGGCGAAAGTGTGGAAGTTGTGGTATACTGGGAGGCCGTCGCTCCGGACGGAGGCGACTATGTGAGCTTTGCCCGCCTTCTGGGGCGGGGGATGGAGCTGGTGGGGGACGTCAACCGGAGGCCGGCATGCGGGATGGTCCCCACCAGCCTCTGGCAACCCGGCCAGGTGTGGCGTGATCCGTACCGGATCCGGGTCGCCCGGGATGCAGCCGCTCCAAGCCGGCTGCGGGTGGAGGTAGGCCTGTACGACCCAAAGGTGGGGCAGACGCTGGGAGTGGCGCAGGTGGGAGAGGCGAAGCTGGCGCCTCCGCAGGTAGTTCCCACGCCGCCCCACGGGTTGGCGGTGGACCTGGCCGACGGGGTGTCGCTGGTGGGATTCGATCTGACCTCCGACGTGGTCGCGCCGGGGGAGGTGGTGACGGTAACGCTGTACTGGTCGGTCCGGGAGGCCCCTTCCGCCGACTACCAGGTCTTCGTCCATCTGGTGGGAGAAGGGCCGGAGCCGGTGGCGCAGGGGGATGCGCCTCCGCTGGGCGGCGACTACCCGACGGGGATGTGGGGGCCTGGCGAGGTGATGGCCGACCCCCACCCCATCAGCCTGCCGGCCGACCTCCCGCCGGGCCGGTACCGGCTGCTGGTGGGCCTGTACAGCCTGAATACGATGGCCCGCCTGCCCCGTCTGGACGGCTCTGGCGACACCATCGAACTACCCACCCTGCTGGATGTTCGCTGAGCCGCATACCTGCAAACCTGCAAACTCACTATGCCTTCCAGTAACTGGTTCTCTTTTCTTATAACTCACCGCTGGCTGGCGGTCCTTGTGGCGCTGGCGTTGACCCTGGCGCTGGCGGTCGCGGGCGGCTACCTTCTGGCGGAGGTCGGGCCGTTGCTGGCGGCGGTCGGTGTGGTGGGGATGGCGGCGGCCCTGTGGATGTTGCGCGATATCGAGGTTGCCTATCTGGCAGTTATCGGCGTCATCTGCCTGTTCCCCTTCGCCTCCTTCCCCTTCGACATCGGCTTCACCCCCACCTTTCTGGACGCAGCACTGGGGGCGCTGTTCGCCGTCTGGCTGCTTCAGGTGATGACAGGGGCACAGCGGAGGCTGGTGGTGACGGACCTGGGCGGGCCGGTGCTCCTTTTCCTCCTCCTGGCCCTGGCCGCCTTCGTGCTGGGGCTGGGCCATGCCCCCCTCACCTCCTACATCGTCCGCCACTTCGCCGAGATCCTGCTCAGCGTACTGTTCTTCTTCCTGATCATCAACACCGTGCAGGAGCCGGACCGGCTGGAGCGGATCGTTCGGGCGCTCATCCTCTTCGCCTTTCTGGAGGCGCTCGTCGGCGTCATCCTCTACGCCATCCCGGACGAGTGGACCATCCGGGCGCTGTCGGCGTTGCGCCCCTTCGGATACCCCTCGGGGCCGGGGGTGCTCCGATATATCCAGGATGATCCCACCCTGCCACAACGGGCCACCGCCACCTCGGTGGACCCCAACGTGCTGGGTAGCCTGCTCAACCTCACCATCAGCCTGACGGTTCCCCAGCTCTTCGCCCCCCGGCCCGTGATCCGGCTGCGGTACCTGCTGCCGATGCTGGGGGTGATGGTCCTCTGCCTGGGGCTGACCATCTCCCGGGGCTCGCTGGTGGGGGTGGGCGGGGCGTTAATGGCCGTCGCCACCCTGCGGTACCGGAAGCTGTGGTGGCTGATCCTGGCGGCGGTCCTGCTGCTGCTCCTCCTCCCCCAGACACAGGACCTCGTGGCCCACTTCGTGGCAGGGATTCGGGGGGAGGACCTGGCGACGCAGATGCGGTTTGGGGAGTACAAAGACGCCCTCATCCTCATCCGCCGGTATCCGGTTATGGGGGTGGGGTTTGCTGGCTCGCCGGATGTGGATACCTACATCGGCGTCGCCAACGTCTATCTGCTGATCGCCGAAGAGATGGGGCTGGTGGGGCTGGCCGCCTTCCTGGTTGTGATCGGCCTCTTCTTCGCCCGCTTCTGGCGCACCCGTCGGAGGGTCGCTGCCGACAGGCGGCTGGAACCGCTCTGGTGGGGGCTGCATGCGGCGGTGATCGGGGCGCTGATCGGCGGCATCTTCGACCACTACTTTTTCAACCTCGACTTCCACCACTCAGCCACTCTCTTCTGGCTCATCGTGGGGCTGGCAACGGCGACGACGGAGATGGTCCGTTCGGAACAGCCCCCTTTTTCTCAACCGCCCAATTTGTGGTATAATCCTCCCGCCGATACCGGAGACCGGCACGGTTCGGACACTTGAAGGCGGTGAGAAGATGCCTTTGTGGAATCCCATAGATGCGCTGCTGGGCCTTTTTTCACTGGACATCGGCATTGACCTGGGGACGGCCAACACCCTGGTCTTTGTGCGCGGCAAGGGGATCGTGATCAACGAGCCCTCCTGGGTGGCCATCGAACGCAACTCCAAAAAGGTGCTGGCCATCGGCGCGGAGGCCAAAGAGATGGTGGGGCGCACGCCGTCCAACATCATCGCCATCCGACCCCTGCGGGACGGGGTCATCTCGGAGTTCGAGGTCACCCAGGCGATGCTGGATTATTTCATCAAGAAGGCCCATCAGCAGACCTTCGTCCCCTTCCCCCGCCCGCGGGTTGTCGTCGGCATCCCCAGCGGGGTCACCGAGGTGGAGAAGCGGGCGGTCTACGACGCCGCCCTGGCGGCGGGGGCGCGGGAAGCCTACCTGATCGAGGAGCCGATGGCGGCCGCGATCGGTGTGGGGCTTCCGGTGATGGAAGCCCGGGGGAGTATGGTCGTTGACATCGGCGGCGGCACGACCGAGGTGGCCGTCTTCTGCCTGGGGGGGATCGTCGTCAGCCGGTCCATCCGGGTGGCCGGGGACGAGATGGACGAGGACATCATCCAGTACGCCCGGCAAAAATACAACCTGCTCATCGGCGAGCGGACGGCAGAGCGGGTGAAGATCGCTATCGGCTCCGCCTACCCCCTCCCGGAGGAGAAGACGATGCTCCTGCGGGGCCGCAACGTGGTCACCGGCCTGCCAGAGGCAGTGGAGGTGAGCAGCATCGAGATCCGGGAGGCCCTTTCGGGATCGGTGGGGATCATCATTGATTTGATTAAAGAGACGCTGGACAACACGCCGCCCGAACTCATCGCCGACCTGATGGAGAGCGGGATCTGCCTGGCTGGCGGAGGCGCTATGCTCAGGGGAATGGTGGAACGACTGAGCGAGGAAGCCCATATGCGGGCCTGGCTGGCGCCGGATGCGATGACATGTGTGGCGCGGGGGGCTGGCAAGGTCCTGGAAGAGCTGGAACTGCTCCGTCAGGTGCTGGTCAGCCCCGACCGCCGCTCCACCAGCGCCCCCCCGGTCTAGTACAGGCTGAGCCGTGCTCCCTGACCCTCAGCGGGAGGTGTGGTGAAACGCGGGACGTGGCGCTCCTGGCTGCCTCTGCTCTTCCTCTTCCTCTCCATCCTGCTCCTTGCACTCCACGAAACCGGGGTCGTGGCTCCCCTTGAGAACTCCCTCCAGACCGTCTTCGCCCCTCTGCAACGATGGGCCGACGGACTGGTGACGGGGATCGGCGATCTGTTTCAGACCGTACGGGAGGTCCGGGAGCTGCGGGCACGGGTGGAGGTACTGCAGGAACAGGTGGATGCGCTGACGGTCGAGAACGTCCGCCTGAAGGAGTTTGAGGCCGAGGCCGCCCAGCTCCGTTCACTGCTCAACTTCCCCACCGAAAACCCCACCTGGGCCTTCCGCGGGGCGGACGTGGTGGGGCGGTCGGCCTGCCTGAATGCCCCCTGCGGCGAGGTGGTGGGGGGGGAGCCGAACCCCTATCTCCGATCCCTCACCATCAACGTAGGCACAGAGGAGGGTGTGGCGGTGGGGATGCCGGTAGTGACCGGCGGCGCGGTGCTGATCGGGCGCGTGACCGAGGTGGGGCTGCACACCAGCAAGGTCCAGCTCCTCAACGACCCAGCCAGCAACGTCGCGGCCCTCCTGCAACTATCCCGTGCCACAGGCCTGGTCCAGGGACAGCCCGATGGCTCCCTGCGGATGATCTACATCCCACAGGAAGACCAGGTCCAGCAGGGAGATGTGGTGCTGACCTCAGGGTTGGGCGGAGCCCTCCCCCGCGGCCTGGTCATCGGGCAGGTAGTCGAGGTCCAGCAACAGCCCTTCGCCCTCCACCAGGAGGCGGTCGTGCGACCAGCGCTGGACTACCGACGGGTGGAGATGGTGCTGGTCATCACTTCTTTTGAGCCACTGGTGCGGGAAGGGGAAGGGGCAGGCGAGCAGCCGTAAGGAGGGGACCATACTCAGCTTCTATGTGGTTCTGCCGCTCCTGACCGTGACGGCACTGATCCAGGACGTGACCCTGGCGGGGGTGTCCGTCCTGGGCGGCCGGCCCGACCTGGTGTTCCTCGTTGTGACGGGCTGGGCCTTCCTGCGCGGCCCGATCGAGGGGGCACTGTGGGCCTTCATCGGCGGCCTCCTGCTCGACCTCTTTTCCGGAGGGCCGTTCGGAGCGATCGCTTTCTCCCTCCTGATCGCCGCCCTTATCGTGGGCCAGCAATGGGGAAAGGAGCTGGGGTCCATGTATCTGCAACTGGTCCTCCTGGTGCTGATCGCATGTTTTGCCTACCACTTCCTGATGCTCCTCAGCCTGAGCTGGACCGGCTACGCGATGGACTGGGGATACGGTCTGGCCCGCGTGGCGGCTCCCTCGGCGGTTCTGAACGGGGTACTGGCCCCCTTCGTCCATTGGCCGCTGGCCTGGCTGGACCGGAGGACGCGGCCAGAAGGGTTCACGCTCAATGGCGCGTAGGGTGCTCCAACCTCCTCCCCGGGGCCTTGCCCGGCGGTTATACCTGTTCCTGACCTCCCCACGGCTGGCCTTCCTGGGGGTGCTCTTCCTGCTCCTGCTGGGGGTTATGGCCGTGCGGCTCTACCGCCTCCAGGTGGTGGAGGCCGACTACTGGGCCAGAAAGGCCCAGGAACAGCGGGGTCAACTGGTCCGCCTGCCGGCCCCCCGTGGCCTGATCTACAGCCGGGACGGGGAGCCGCTGGTGCGCAACGTCCCCGCCTTCCAGGTTGTCGTCTTTCCCGGCCTTTTGCCCGAAGATGAGCTGGAACGGGAGACGGTCCTGCGGCGGCTGGCGGCCGTGCTGGGGATGGAATACTCCGACCCCCAGGGCTTGCGGGGGCTCAAAGAGCTGGTGGAACCCCGCCTGGACCCGATGTCCGGCCTGTACGCCCCCTACGAGCCGCTGGTCGTCGCCGCCCAGGTTGACCGGGAGGTCGCTCTGACGGTCGGTCAGGGGGAGGGCATCGCCTTCCCCGGCGTGCGGGTCGAGGTGGTCTCCCGGCGCCAGTACCCCTATGGCCCGCTCGTCTCCCAGCTTGTCGGCTATCTGGGGGCGATCCCGGAGGAGGAGGCGGAGGCATACACCAGCCAGGGGTATGATCCGGCGACGGACCGGGTGGGCTATGCAGGGGTCGAGGCGGCCTTTGAGGACTGGCTCCGGGGAAAGCCTGGCCAGCGGTATCAGGAGGAGGATGTGCTGGGACGGGTGGTGCGGGTGCTGGGAGAGGAACAGCCGCCGACGCCCGGCTACAATGTCTACCTGACCATTGACATGGAGCTGCAACAGGTGGCCCAGGATGCCCTGCTGCGGGGGATGAACCGGGTCGGCTCCCGGCGGGGAGTCCTGATCGCGATGGACCCCCGCACCGGTGAGGTTCTGACGATGGTCAGCCTGCCCACCTACGACAACAACCTCTTCGCCGAGGGCATCTCGGTGGAGGACTACCAGCGTCTGCTGGAGGACCCCCACCGGCCTCTCCTGAACCACGCCATCGCCGACCAGCTCCCGCCGGGGTCCATCTTCAAGATTATCCCCGCCGCCGCCGCATTGCAGGAGGGAGTGCTCACTCCACGGACCCGGCTGGATTGTCCCGGAACGATCGTTGTCCCCAACAAGTACTATCCGAACGACCCTGGCCGTGCCCAGCCCTTCCATTGCTGGCTCCGCTCCGGCCACGGCTGGCTGGATATTGTCCACGGCCTGGCCTACTCCTGCGACATCTTTTTCTACAAAGTGGGCGGCGGGTTTGAGAACTTCGAGGGGTTGGGGCTGGAGCGGATTGACGAGTACAGCCATCTCTTCGGCCTGGGAGAACCGACCGGCATCGAACTGCCCCACGAGGCGGCCGGGCTGGTGCCCAACGCCACCTGGAAGCGGCGCACCATCGGCGAGAACTGGTCCACCGGCGACACCTACAACCTCTCCATCGGTCAGGGGTATCTGCTGGTGACCCCCCTCCAGATGCTCAACGTGATGGCCGCCACCGCCAACGGCGGCACCCTCTACCGCCCCCAGATCGTCCACCACATCACCGACGCCCAGGGAAACGTGGTCCAGCCCTTCCAGCCGGAGATCATCCGCACCCTGCCCATCTCGCCGGAGAACTGGACGCTGATCCACCAGGGGCTGGAGGGGGCAGTGGCCTACGGCACGGCGACCCGCGGGCAGGTGGAGGGAGTGCGGGTGGCCGGCAAGACCGGCACGGCCCAGTTTTGCGACGATATCGCCCAGCAGATGGGCATCTGCGGCGAGGGACTGGCCCAGCCGACCCACGCCTGGTTTATGGCCTTCGCGCCGGTGGAAGCGCCGGAGATCGCCCTGATCGTCTTTATCTACAACGGCGGGGAGGGGTCGGTGGCAGCGGTGCCGGTGGCGCACGAGGTGCTGGAGTGGTACTTCCACGGACGGCAGTCGGCGGCAGGGCCTTAAGCTGGGCACTGGCCTTCTTCATCTGGTCCCTGGGCCTGGCCCGTTACCTGGGCGAGGCCTTCTATTTGCTCCCCCTCTTCTCCTCCCCCCTGGCCGTGGGCGGGATGGCGGCGGTCGGCGGCACGGCCGGGTGGTTTCTCGGCCGGTGGGTTTGTACCTCCCCCCGCCTCCATCGGGCCGGGGGCTGGGCCGGGCTGCTCCTCCCGCTGGCCTACCTGCTCACCCCGCAGCCCGATCCGCTGATGGGGCTGGTGCTCCTTGTGGGAGGAGTCGTCCTGACCCCTCTCATCGCCGGCAGGCCGGATAAGAGAAGCGGGGTCCTCCTTCTGACCCTGACCGTCTTCAGCATCTACCTGCGGACGATGGGCCGGACGGTGGGGGAGGCGGATACGTTCGAGTTCCAGGTAGTCGCCCCCTCCCTGGGGATCGCCCACCCCACCGGCTACCCTCTCTACATCCTCCTGGGCAAACTCTTCTCCCTGATCCCCCTCGGCTCGATGGCCTGGCGGGTAAACCTTACTTCCGCCGTCTTCACGACCGGCGCGGTCGTCCTTTCCTGCCTCTCTCTGGAGCGGCTCACACAGGAGCCTCTGGCCCCGTTGCTGACAGCGTGCGCCCTCGCCTTCTCCCGCGTCCTCTGGTCCCAGGCGGTGGTGGCGGAGGTGTACGGGCTGAACCTCCTCTTCGTCGCTGCAGTGCTGGCATTGACGGCCGAGCTGCTGGAAGGCCGGGCCGAACGGCGGACCGTCCGGGGGCTGGCTTTCCTGCTTGGCCTCTCCCTCACCAACCACCTGACGACGGTCCTCCTCTTGCCAGCGGTGGGGCTGGCGCTCCTCCTGGCCCGCCCCCGGCTGGGCTGGCGGGAATGGCCGGTTGGCGCAGCCCTCTTCCTGCTGGGCCTCTCCGTCTACGCCTACATCCCCCTCCGCTGGCCCGCCCTCCACGACGGGCGATGGATGGGGGCGGGGGAGTTCCTGGCCTATGTGACCGGACAGCAGTTCAGCGGTGCGCTCCAGCTCTCCCTCCTGCGCGATCCCACCCGCTATGCCATTCTGGGCCGGCTGCTGCTGGAGCCGTTCGGCTGGGCAGGGCTGATCCTGGCGGCAGTGGGGCTGGGCTGGACGGCGGCCCGGCGGCCCCGGCTGGCGCTGACCGGCGGCCTGGCCTTCCTGGCCTACGCCCTCTACGGGCTGGCCTACCGGGTGCCGGACATCGCCGTCTTCCTGCTCCCGGCCCACCTCATCCTGGCCCTCTGGATGGGAGCAGGCCTGGCGCTGCTGACCCGCCTGACGGACCGGCTCCGGCCCCTGGCAACCGGCCTCCTCCTGGCCCTCTTCGCCCTTCTCCCCCTCAGCCGGATCTGGCTCAACCTGCCAGCGGTGGATCAGAGCGGACGGGTGGAGGCAGAACGGTGGGGGCGGTATGTCCTGAGCCTCCCCCTGGCGCCCTCAGCGGCCATCCTGGCCGACGGGGAGAAGTTCGCCCCCCTCTACTACCTCCAGCAGATCGAGGGGATGCGGCCCGACCTGGACCTGGTGGTCCATTTCACCGAGGAGGAGTACCGGGCCGACCTGGCGGCGCGGCTGGCGTCCGGGCAGACGGTCTATCTGGCCCGGTATCTGCCCCACCTGGAGGGGTTCTATCTCCGCTCGCTGGGGCCGCTGGTGGAGGTAGGGACAGAGCCGCTGATGGAGCCGCCGCCGGGGGCAAGACCGGCGCGGGCAACGTTCGGGCAGGAGGTAGAGCTGACGGCCCTCGAGCTGGATGCAGACCCCCGGAACCGTCCGCTCTGGCATCTGACCCTCTACTGGCAAGCAGAGGACACCCCCCAGGAGGACCTGGAGGTGCGGTTGCGGCTGGTGGACAGAGCCGGGGAGGTGGCCTGGACCTCGGATGGCAGCCGGCCGGTGGGCGGCAACTACCCCACCAACGGCTGGCTGCCCGGCGCGATCGTGGCCGACTACCACCCCGTCCCCCTCCCGCCCTGGCTTGCGCCGGGCCGCTACGACCTGGAGGTGGGCCTCTTCCCCCGCTTCTCCGGGTCGGGGCTTCCGGTGGACAACGGGCCGGGGAGCTGGTGGCGGGCAGCGCAGGTGACGGTGGACCGGGTGGAGGCCGGTGACGCACTGCCATATCGGGTGCGGATGCTCCTGGGACCAGCCTGGCTGGTGGGGTTCGACCTTCCGACCAGCGCCCCCGCAGGCTCTCCGGTGGCGGTGGACCTGGCCTGGGCGCGGGGGGTGGGGGCAGGCGTGGCCCACCTGGAATGGGTGGACGAGGCCGGACAGGCCGTGGGGGGGCAGGAGGTAGAGGTAGCAGCGGGGGCAGGACGGAGCCGGGCGCGGCTGGCGGCCCCCGACGTGCCGGGGACCTACCGGCTGCGGGTTGGATGGACCGGAGGGACAGCCCACTGTCACTGGCTGGCCCCTCCGACCGATGGCTGCATGCTGGCGTCGGTGAAGGTGACGCCGGCCCAGGTGGGCCTGGCCAATTTCGACGGGCGGATTCTGCTGGCAGCCGCAGAGGTGGGAGCGGACCGGCTTCGGCCGGGCGCGTCGCTCCCGGTCCTCCTCCGCTGGCGGGCGCTGCGGGCGATGGAGGAAGACTACACCGTCACGGTCCAGCTCCTGGGGCCGGACGGACGGCTGCACGGGCAGGTGGACGCCTGGCCGGTGCAGGGGACCCTGCCCACCTCCCGATGGGTGCCCGGGCAGGAGGTCACGGACCCCTATCAGGTGACGCTATCGCCGGATAGCCCTGCGGGGCGGTATCAGGTGGTCGTGGGCGTCTACCTGCTGGCGACGATGGAGCGGCTGCCGGTGGTGGACCCTGCCGGGAATCCCGTCGGCGACCACGTTGTGATCGGGGAGCTGGAGGTCGGTCCATAACAGCAGGTGCGACGCGCCCCGATGGCCCGTCGCACCCGCCCAGCTCTATACCCGAACGTTACAGCAGATAGGTTCCCCCCACCTCGGCCAGGATCGCCAGCCCCAGCACCAGCGCCTCCTCATCGAAGTCGAAGTGGGGGTTGTGGTGGGGGGCGGTGAACCCCTTTTCGGCATTGGCCGCGCCGAGGAAGAAGTAGCAGCCGGGGACCTCCCGCATGAAAAACGCCGCATCCTCGCTCCCCATCGTGCGCTCGCCGGAGCCCACCCGCTCCGGCCCCACCACTGCCTCCGCCGCCCGCCGGACCACCTCCGTCACCACGGGGTCGTTGATGACGGCGGGGGTGAGAGGGGTGATCTCCAGCTCAGCCTCCGCGCCGCAGGCGGCGGCCACCCCTTCGATAACCTCCCGCGTCCTCTGGAGGACCCGCTCCCGGGTGGCAGGCTGGTAGGTGCGGATCGTGCCCGTCATCCGGACATCGGGGGGGATCACGTTGAAAGCGTCGCCGCCGTGGATGGAGCCGACGGTGACCACAGCGGTGTCCAGCGGGCTGACGTTGCGGCTCACCACCGTCTGCAGAGCGGTCACCACCTGGGCTGCCGCCACGATGGGGTCAACCGCCTGGTGGGGCAGCGCGCCGTGCCCTCCCCTGCCGCGGACCGTGCAGCTCCACTTTTCTGCCGCTGCCATCACCGGCCCGGGGGAGATGTCCACCGTCCCCACCGGCCTCTCGATCCAGACGTGGGTAGCGATGAAAAAGTCCGGCCGGGGGTCCTCCAGCGCCCCATCCCGGATCATCGCCTCGGCTCCGTTGCCCCCCTCCTCGGCGGGCTGGAAGAGGAGGACGGCGACGCCAGCCATCTCGCCCCGATGGGCAGCCAGCAGCGCAGCCAGTCCCATCCCCATGGCCACGTGGCCGTCGTGGCCGCAGGCGTGCATCCGGCCCGGCTCCCGGGAAGCGTATTCCGCCCCTGTCTCCTCGGCCACCGGTAGCCCGTCCATATCGAAGCGGAACATCACCGTCGGGCCGGGCCGCGCTCCCTCCAGCACACCGATCACCCCTGTCTTCCCAACGCTGGTCCGCACCCGATACCCCAGCCCCTTCAGGTGATCGGCGACGATCCCGGCGGTACGGCGCTCCTCAAAAGCCAGCTCCGGGTGCATGTGGAAATCCCGCCGCCAGGCGATCAGCCGGTCCCGCAGTTCCTCCGCCTCAGCGCGAAAACGTGACATATCAGCCCTCCTGCACGACCACGGACCGCATCTCCGCGTCCCCGCGTCTCCGCGTCCCCGCGTCCCTAAAAGTCAACGGGTCTCCCCTCGTAGGCGTACTGGAAGAGCTGGCGCAGCTCCTCATAGGACGGGGGGCGGGGGGTGGTGATGATCTGGGTGTCGTTGAAGGCATCCTCCACCAGCTTATCCAGCTGGGCCTCATAGGCAGCCTTTTCGACGCCCGCCTCGACGACGCTGGCGGGGTTGCCGATCCGGCGGCAGAGGTCGCGGATGGCGGCGGCCAGCGCCCTTGCCCCTTTCTCTCCCTCTTCGGAGGAGCAGCCGAGGAGAAGGGAAAGCTCGGCGTACCGTTCGGGGGCTTCGCGGGCGGCAAACTCGATGGTGTAGGGGAGGTAAATGCTCACCGCCCGACCGTGGGGGATATGGAACACCGCCCCCAGCACGTGGCCCATCGCGTGGGCCATCGAGGCCAGGCTGTTGCCGAACCCCAGGCCGGCGCAGGTAGCGGCGTTGTGCATCCGTTCACGGGCCTCCATATCGGAGCCATCGGCGACGGCGCGGGGGAGGTAACGGAGGATGAGACGGGCGGCGTAGACACAGAGCCCGTCGCTCACGTCGGTGTGCCATGTACAGGTAAACCCCTCGACGGCGTGGGTGAGCGCATCCAGGCCGGTGTCGGCGGTCAACTGGGGAGGCATCCCCGCCGCCATCACCGGGTCCACGATGGCGATGTCGGCCCGGTTCTCCCGGTTGCCCAGCCCCATCTTGCGCTGCTCCTCGGTGTCGGTCAGCACGATGGCCCAGGTCACCTCCGCCCCGGTGCCGCTGGTGGTGGGGATGGTGATGAGGCGGGCCTTCTGCCGGAGGCCCAGGCTGATGAAGGGATTGATCTCCGCCGGCTCCAGGTCAGGCCGCTCGTAGAGCACCCAGATCGCTTTGGCGGCGTCCATCGGCGAGCCTCCTCCCAGGCCGACGATCCAATCCGGCCCCAGCTCCCGGGCCACCTCCGCCCCCCGTCGCACCGTCTGCACGCTGGGGTCCGGCTCCACCTCGGCGAAGGTGTGAACCTCGATGCCGGCGTTGTCCAGATGGGCCTTCACCCGCTCCACCAGCCCCAGACGGAGCAGTGTGGCGTCGGTGACGATCAGGGCGCGCTTCCCCTGCAACTCATCGAGGGCGTCCAGCGCTCCTTCGCCGAAGACGATCTCGGGCGAGACAAAGTACCACATTCCACCACCTCCTGGTGTAACCTGCGCAGTTTCGCTTGTCATAACCACAGAGAGGCACAGAGAACACAGAGTTGGGCAAGGATTTCGAAGTCCCCATCATCTCTCCGTGTCTTCTGTGCCCCGGTGGTTTTCCGTCCGCCACAGACCCCACAACGGCTGGGGGACGGCCAGGAGATCAGCCTCCGAAGTCGGTGGGGATCTTCGCGCAGCAGGCGACGATCTCCTGGGCGGCTTTGGGATAGCGCATGATCTTCATCATATTGCCCTTCAGCTTCAACTTGCGCGTCATCATCCCCTGGATGGGGTCGAGCTTGCCCTCGATGACCTGCCGCCAGGCGCTGAAGGGGGCGCTGATGACGAACTCCGCACTCCGTTCATCGGGGCTGGCGATCATCGCTGCATCAGGGCTTTTGCCGTGATAGAGAGCGAGGAAGAGGTAGGCGGTCTCGGGATAGGCGTCGTCCGGCTCTACGATGAAGACGAAATCCCCCTCCCAATCTTTGGCCGATTTCTCGTAGGCCTCGCTCTCGTTGAGCTTGGCGCTCAGGGCTTTGATCCACTCGTCGGACGGGAATTTGATAGCCATCGCTCCTTTTCCTCCTGGATTGTAATTTAGAGGATTCATGCAGTTTCATTAGATTCTAACCACAGAGACACAGAGGGCACGGAGTTCTGCAAAGTTTTCGGATTACTGCTGGTGTTTCTCTGTGTCCTCTGTGCTCCGTGGTTTTCACTTCCCGCATCTCCTCACTCCGATCGGGCGGGAGGGACGATCTGGGGGTCGGCGCGGCCCGCATCGTCGTTCCAGCGCAGCAGCTCGGCCTCCACTCCCCCTTCCTGCTGGACCAGCCGGACGAAAGTGAACTGCACATCCCGGCCCAGGGTCTGTAGCCTCCGGGCCCCTTCGGCAAACTCAGGAAACCAGCAGCCGGTGTTGAGATAGTAGACGTGTCTGTGGGCAGGTCTTTGCTCCACAACCCGCACGTCAGCCTTATGGTCATGGCCCAGGATGTAGAAACGGATGTCGGGGTCCACTTTTCGCAGGTGCTGATGGACCCGCTGCGCGGCCCTGTACATGAGGGGGTGTGGATACCACCTTTCGAGGCGACGGCGCAGCCATTCCCAGGCGAGGGGCGGGACCAGCCAGAGCAGGATTCGGGTCAGGAGCTGGAGCGCCGGACCGATGGTGGCGGAAAGGAAGTTGGGAGGGATCAGGGCGGAGAGGACGGGGGCGATCACCAGATACCATAGGAGAGCAGCCCCCACCCCTACACCGAATACCAGCAAAGCCAGGACCCCCTTGACGACATGGCCGCCGGGACTGAAAAGGAGCCAGGCCAGCGGCCTGCGCACCATAATGGGCGGGTCCCATTGCCAGTAGATCGCCTCCACCTCCTCCTGGGGAAGCCCTGCCTCCGCCGCGTATCGGCGGAAATCCTCCGCCGCGGGCTTCTGGTCCCCTCCCTTCGTCGCCTGCCAGAGCCGCTGGGCCATCCACAGGAAGTCGCGGACGTGGCGGGTGAGGATGAGGAATGCCTGATGGGGGTAGCGCCGGACCAGCTCCAGAAGCACGACGGCGTGCTTGCCTCGATTTTCCCACTCCGGGTTCTCATCCTCCATCCGGGCGACGACGGTGGTCACTCCCAGGCTGCCGACAGGCGGATTCAGGAGGTGGGGAGCGGCAGGGAGCAGAGGGCGGATGAAGTTAGGACAGGAATCCACCGGTTCATACTGGCTGCCGTGCTCGGCGTAGAAGAGGCCGGGACGGTAATAGAACCAGCCGGGCCGGAAGCGGATATGCTCCTCCAGATCGGGCATCGGGGGAAGAGGGGCGCCCTCGAAGGCGGCCGGATATTCCTGGGCCACCAGTCGCCGGAGGAGGGTCTGGACCCCCGGCCAGAAGAGTTCCAGGTCGTGATTGCCGCGCAGGAAGGTGATTCGGTGCCCCCGCCCGACAAACCAGGCCAGGGCGCGGAAGAAGGTGGAATGGCCCCGGTAGATAAAGTGGAGGCGGGCCATGGACCTGGCCTGGGTGGGGAGAAAACCGTACCGCCGTTCGAAAGCCTCTTCACGGCTGATGGCCCGGCGTGCGGGGCGGCCCTCCCCCTCCGTCAATCGAAGCCCCTCCAATGGCCGCCCCAGGCTGAGAGATGAGGCGACCAGCCGGCCCTCCCCTCCTGCCGGAGGGTGCACCCCTTCGTAGATGCAAACCGCCCAGTCCGGCACAGGGGGAGCTGCCTCCTCGACGGCAAGGGCCTTCAACGGCCCGGGGGAGGGGGGAGCCAGACGGACCCGATCGTCCAGCGCGTCGTCTTCAAACAGGAGCCAGCGCACCCACTCGGGCTCCCGCTCTTCCGGAGCGAGCCTCTCTTCCTCGCCGAACTGCCGCTGCCAGTAGGCCACCACCTGTCTTCGGTCTTCCAGCTCCAGCCGCTCGCGGCGGCGGTCGCGGGCCTCGAAGTACTGGTGGACCACCCCCAGATCAATAGGGAGAAAATCGAAGCCGTCACCGACGAAGACCAGCTCCCAACGCCTGTCGGGGGGGCAGCCGGCATCGGCCCAGCGAAGCCAGCGGAAGAAGGGCTCGTCGAAGAAGAAATCCTCCCGGGCATGGTAGGCACGCCGCTCAGGATCGTACCCCAGAGAGACGTGCAGGTCGCTGACGAAGAGATAATCGTACCGGGGAGGGGCCTCGCCCATGCTCACCTCCGTTCGCTGGGGGATGCGCCGACGTCCTTGCGGGGGGAGTATATCATCAGCCGGTGCTTCTGTCAATCTGGAAAACTCCCTTGCACTTCCTGTACTCTGGTGTATGATGGTCAGTAATTAAGTAAAGGAGGCACAATGAAACCCTGGCTTCGCAGACTGCTGATCGCCCTGGCGGTGTTCCTGGCCATCCTGCTGGTGGGCCCCTTCCTGGTGCCCGTGCCGCCGCTGGAGGGGACAGCGCCGCCGGACCAGTTGGCCGATCCGGATAGCCGGTTTGTCGAGGTGAACGGGATTACCATTCATTACAAGATCGCCGGGGAGGGCGAACCGGCCTTCATGTTGCTCCACGGCTTCGGCGCCAGCACCTTCTCCTGGCGGGAGGTGATGGGACCGCTTTCGGAGATGGGGACGGTCGTCGCCTTCGACCGGCCTGGCTTCGGCCTCACCGAGCGCCCCATGCCCGGCGAGTGGGAAGGGGAAGGTAGGGGCTTAGCGGCGCTAAGCCCCTATAGCCCCGAGGCCCAGGCCGACATAACGGTGGGGCTGATGGATGCGTTGGGGATCGAGCGGGCGGTCCTGGTGGGCAACTCCGCCGGCGGGACGGTCGCGCTGCTCACCGCGCTCACCTACCCGGAGCGGGTGGAGGCGCTGGTGCTGGTGGATGCAGCGGTCTACACAGGCGGGGGGACGCCCGGCTGGCTGCGCCCCCTCCTCAACACCCCCCAGATGCGGCATCTCGGGCCGCTCGTGGCCCGCTCCATCCAGAACTGGGGCGTGGACCTCGGCCGCTCTGCCTGGCACGACCCGAACAAACTGACGCCGGAAATCTGGGAGGGGTACGCCCGGCCGTTCCGGGTCGAGAATTGGGACCGGGCGTTATGGGAGGTCACCCGCGCCAGCCATCCGCTGAATCTGCCCCAGCGGCTGGGCGAGGTGACGGTGCCGGTGCTGGTGATCACCGGCGACGACGACCGCATCGTCCCCACCGAACAGAGCATCCGCCTGGCGGGGGAAATCCCGGGGGCCGAACTGGTCGTCATCCCCGAGTGCGGCCACATCCCGCAGGAGGAGTGTCCAGAGCCGTTCCTCCGGGCAGTAGAAGAATTCCTGAGGCAGAGGTGACGGCCGCTTTATCAACTGCACTGAGGAGACGGCCGTCCGCGGGTGCAGAGCCGCAGTTGACTTATGAGCGGTAAGCAGGGAGGAGGGCATGGCCAGGTTGAATCCGGAGAAACTGCATGTGCGGTTCACCGGCGATGTGACGCGGGGGGGACCGGCCATACCCCGACGCTACACACTGACTCACTCCGATGCAACGGGGGAGTTGTTCCTGACGGTGGGTCTGGAGTACAACCGGCAGCAGCTTTCCGGCCTGTACGCCCGACTGATGCGCGACGAAGTGCTGGCAGAGTGGAAAGAGGAAGAGGACGGCCCTGCGCTACACGTCCACTGCCACGTCAGCGGGGGAATGGTCTTCGGCCCGGCGGCTCTTCGCAACTTCTTCTTCCGACGCGAGTTGCCCATGGCACTGGAGGCGCTCCGCTACGGAGACAGGGAGTTCTTTGAGGCACACCCCGAGCTGGACCAGGCGCCGATCCAGGTACACTTTCATGCCCGCCAGCCCCGCTACCGCCGGGTGGAACGCTGGGGCACACCGGCCGATTACCGCGCGCCGACTTTGTAAAGCCTGCTAGCCACCTGACACTTTTGTCGGAGCCAAGGAAGCTTATCGCGAATGATGCGAACGGACCGAATGTCACGAATGTTTCCAGGCAGTTCTGGCCTTATTGGGGCCTGTTTCGCACCATTCGTGTCATTTGCCCGATTCGCAGGATTCGCGATCTACAAAACTGTCCGGTGGCTTGTAAAGCCTGCATCGGGACTCTGGAGGGAGCGAAATGGCGAAACGGGTGGAGATCAACTTAGAGGCCCCTGACTTCGCCCTGGAGGATTTCCGGGGGCGGACAGTGCGCCTCTCCGACTACCGGGGGAAGAAACACGTCGTCCTGGTCTTCAACCGGGGCTTTATATGACCCTTCTGCCGCCGGCATATGGCGCAGTTGCGCCAGGACTACGAGGCGTTCACCCAACGCGGCGCCGAGGTCATCGTCGTGGGGCCGGAGGATGCCCCGTCCTTCGCCCGTTACTGGGAAGAGGAACAGTTGCCCTTCGTCGGCCTGCCCGACCCGAAACACACCGTCCTCAAGCGGTATGGCCAGGAGGTCAACCTCTTCAAACTGGGGCGGATGCCGGCCCAGGCTATCGTGGATCGGGAGGGGCTGGTCCGCTGGATCCATTACGGCCATTCGATGAGCGATATCCCGCCCAATGAGGAACTGCTGGGCCTGCTGGACCAGCTAAATAAATAAATGAGGTCCTCTTCTCCTTTTTTGGCGACAAAAGGTGGGGACGATGGACGGAAACCTTTTTCGGGAACCGGCAGAAGCGGGCCGGTGGATGGGGCGGCGAGCCTTCCTGGCCCGTCTGGCGGCGCTGATCGGCCTTGCGGGACTGGCCTCCCACCTGGCAGCGTGTGAACGGACACCCCGGCAAACCGCAGCGACGGCAGAGCCGGCCACGCCAGGCCCGTCGCTGCGCCCCTCCCCTGCGCCGACGACGCAGGCCCCAGCCCCCTCCCCCTCCCCGACGGCGGGGCCGGCAACCCGGCCGTCCGGCGCGCGGGTGGCCTTCATCAAAACGACGGATCGGGCCGAAGGCGTCCGCCGCGCCCTGGCACTGCTGGGACCCCCCCCGCTGGAAGGCCGAAACGTCCTCCTCAAGCCCAACTTCAACAGCGCCGATCCGGCCCCTGGCTCCACCCACAACGACGTCCTCCGCACACTGGTGGAGGCTCTCTGGCAAGGGGGAGCCTCGTCGGTCGTGGTGGCCGACCGCAGCGGGATGGGGAACACGCGGCGGGTAATGGAACAAAAGGGCGTCTTCGACCTGGCGGACGAGCTGGCTTTCACCCCACTGGTCCTGGATGAGCTGGGCGAGGAGGATTGGGTTCCCGTCCAGCCGCCGGACAGCCACTGGTCGCGGGGCTTCCTCTTCGCCCGCCCCATCCTGGAGGCCGACGTCGTGGTACAGACCTGCTGCCTGAAGACCCACCGCTACGGTGGGCACTTCACGCTCTCCCTGAAGAATTCAGTGGGGATGGTGGCTAAGTACGGGCCGGACGGGTACAACTACATGGCCGAACTGCACAGTTCGCCCCACCAGCGGCGGATGATCGCCGAGATCAACACAGCCTACCAGCCCGCACTGGTCGTGGTGGATGGAGTGGAAGCCTTCGCCACCGGCGGGCCGGACCGGGGGGAACGGGTTTCAGCAGAGGTGGTGCTGGCAGGGACCGATCGGGTGGCGCTGGACGCGGTGGGTGTGGCGATCCTGCGGCTCTTCGGCACGACGCCGGAGGTGGAACAGGGGCCGATTTTCGAACAGGAGCAGATCGCTCGCGCCGTCTCCCTCGGCCTGGGGGTATCCAGCCCGGAGGAGATCGAGTTCCTCACGGACGACGCCGAGAGCGCAGCCTACGCCGCCCGGGTGCAGGGAATCTTCCTGGCCCCATAACGCCTCACCCGGCCTCTCCCCCCGGTGCGGGAAGGCTGGCGATGGCGATGCCGGTCAGGATCAGGACCCCTCCGACCAGTGCGACCGGTGTGGGAGGCTCCCCCAGCAAAAGCCAGGCCAGGATGGTCGAGCCGATGGGTTCGCCCAGCGCGGCGATGGTCACGTAGGTCGCCGTCAGGTGACGGAGGGCCCAGTTGAGGGAGGAATGGCCCACTATCTGAGGCACCAGCGCCACCAGGAGGAGCCAGAGCCAGGAGATGGAAGGATAGCCCCTCAACGGCACCCGGGCCACGGCGGCCACGATCATCAGGATCACTGCCGCCGAGCCGTACACCGGAAAGACGTAGCCCAGGAGCGAAAGCCGCGCCCGCAGCCGCCGCCCGATCAGGAAGTACCCCGCCACCGCCAGCGCGCCAACCAGCGCCAGCAGGTCGCCCAGCAGCCGGTGGGCGCCGATCCCCACATCCCCCGCCCCGATGACCGCCGAACCCACAACCGCCACCACCAGCCCGATGACCACGGGCCGGGTGAGCCGCTCTTTCAGGATAAGGTGAGAGGCCACGCCGGCAAAGAGGGGGCTGGTGGAGACCAGCACCACCGAAGCGGCGACGGAGGTGAGGGCAAGGGAGGTGATCCAGGTGGCAAAGTGGAGCGCCAGAAGGGTTCCGGCCATGAACGCCAGCCCCCACTCCCTACGGCTCAGCGTGCGCAGCTCCTCCCGCCGCGTGGCAAGGGCAAAAGGAGCCAGGATCAGCGAGGCCAGCGTGAGCCGCCAGGCAGCCACCGCCAGCGACGCCACCTCCGCCTGGGCCAGCCGGATCAGCGTGGAGGCCGTGGACGCAGCCAGAACCCCCACTACCAGCCCCAGATGAGGGGGGAACGACGCAGTCGGATTGTCGGAAGAAGCCCTCATCCCTTCACTCCATAGACTGAGGTTCGGACGTGAGTTCAGACACAGGCGCTCATCGGCCGCTTCTGACCTCACCCCATCCCCCTCACCCCTCCCCCTGGCCCCATCCGGTAGGGGGAGGGGTGAAGGTCGCCCTCCCAGCCTGCCCGAACTCCTGTCCGAAGCCCAAGCAGGCGCTTGACAAAAGCCTGAAACTCACTACAATCAACTTTGTCTGTCAGGAGTCACCACAGTTGATGACCCCAATCAATTAATTGTGGAGGGAAGCAAAATGGCCTACGTAATTACCCGATTGTGCAAGCGCGCGGGGGCTTGCGTGGACGTTTGCCCCACCGACTCGATCCACTTTGTGGATGATGACCCTGAGTGGCCCACATATTACATCAACCCCGAGACCTGCATCGAATGTGGAGCCTGCGAGGCGGAATGCCCCAACGAGGCCATCTTCCACGAGGATGAGGTGCCGGATCAATACAAGGCCGACATCCAGAAGAACGCAGACTACTACAGGGTCGGCCCAGGGAAGGGCCAGGTCTAACCCTGCCCACTCGACGGGGCCGCCCTCAACGGGGCGGCCCCTTTCCCTACAACCTTCCTTAAAGGCCCCTCACCGCAGGATAAACCCGTGCCGGAGCGGGTCGTCGGGGGCTATGAGCCACTCGTTGCGCCCGCAGATGTGGGCACTTCCGGCCACCTCCGGGATGACCGCCTCGTAAGGGCCAAAGGCCGCGATCTCCACGATGCGGCCTGTGAAACAGGTCCCCAGGATGCTCTCGACGACGAACGGCTCCCCCACCCCCAGCTCCCCCCGGGCGTAATGGAGCGCCGCACGGGCGCTCACCCCTGTCCCCGTGGGGCTGCGGTCCACCTGCCCATCGGCGAAGATGCAGACGTTGCGGCTGTGATGGGCAGGGTCGTGGGGCGGCCCGACGAGGATCGTCCCGTACAGAAAGCCCAGGTCCTCCTCAAAGGGATGCCGGATCTCCAGGCTCTCCATTACCGCCCGCTTGATCCGCATCCCGACCTCGACCAGCAGTCGAAACTCCTCGGGGACCAGCCGGAGTCCCAGCTCTTCCGCCCGACAGAATGCGTAGAAGGCCCCACCGAAGGCGACGTCGTACCGCACCCGGCCCACGCCGTCTACCCTCACCTCCCGATCGAGGGCGTAGACGAACGAGGGGACGTTCTGGAAGGTCACCTCCACCACCCGGCCGTTCTCCCGCCGGGCGCAGGCGGTCACCCGACCGGCCGGCGTATCCATCCTGATAACGGGCCGGTCCCCTGCCTTTTCGACCATTCCCGTATCCAGAGCGACCTTGGCCAGGCCGATGATGCCGTGACCGCACATTGTGCTGTACCCTTCATTGTGCATAAAGATCACCCCCAGGTCGCCATCGGGGGTGGTCGGTTCGGTCACGATGCAGCCGTACATATCGGCGTGGCCGCGCGGCTCCCACATCAGGGCAGTGCGCAGATGGTCCAGATGCTCCCGCAGGTACCGCCGCTTCTCCAGGATCGTCCTGCCCGGCAGGGGCGGAAAGCCGCCGGTGATGACCCGCAGCGGCTCCCCCGCCGTGTGAGCGTCAACCGTCGTGATCGCCGTCCAACCCTCCGGAGGTTGCCAACCTTTCATAACGGCCCCTCTCTCCGCGTTTCCGCGTCTCCGCGTCCCCGCGTCCCCGCATCCCCCCGTCACCGCACATAGATGGGACTGCTGAAAATCCATCCCCGCTTCCGCCCCCGGAAGGTCCGCCACACCTCCACCCGGTAGCTCCCCTTCTCGACCGTGGTGAAGCGGAGCCGGTTGCCGGTCGTGCGGGCCACCACCCGCCCGTCCCGCAGCAATCGGATCTCTCCCCGGCCCGGCGTCTCCACCTCGAAGATGACACCGGCGGCGCGGACCAGCTCCCCGCCGATGGTGGCGCTTCTGGCCCCGCTGCGGGCCTGAAAGCGGAACCCCCGCGTCGGGGCCGGTCGGTCGTACCCTACCCAGGTCCGTCCCGCCTGTAGCCCCTCGTAGATCAGCCGCTTATCCGCCTCCAGCTCCCCGCTCAATGGCCGCTCCACCAGCACGTGAGTGTTGACCCAGCGGAAGAGGTCCTCATAGGGGAAGAGCTGCCGCTGGAGGGGGCCCATCCGGTAGGTCTCGGCGTGGGCGTCGGAGCCGCCGATGGCGGCCACCTTCCGTCCCGCTGCCAGAAGCTCATCCCACTTGCGCAGCGTGGCCCGGAACGGCCCCCGCAGCCCCATACAGGGCAGGTAGGCAAAGAAGACCGCCGCCAAACGGTTGCGGAGCAGCCCCTTGAACTCGGACATCGTGTTCCAGATTTCCAGCCCCACGTATCCCGTCACCTCCCAATCCTCCCAGGGAATGGGGGCCAGGTCGGGGCTGAGAGGGCTGCCCTTTTCGAAGGGATGGGCCAGGAAGCAGAAGCCACCCCGGCGATGGACCTCGTCTATCAACCCCTGGGGGTCGGCCGCGCAGGGGGCCAGCTCCGCCTCCGCCCCGTAGATGAGCAGATGGTCCGCCTGGGGGTTGCGCCGGACGTGGTGGACCTCCTCCCCCACCAGCAGGAGGACTCCGTCGCAGATCCCCTCCGCGCCGCAGGTCCAGACGTTGTGGTCGGTGACGATGACGAAATCCAGCCCCGCCCGCGCCGCGGCCGCCGCGATCTCCCGATGCAATCCCGTCCCATCCGAATAGACGGAATGGACATGCACATTGCCGACGACTTCGTGGAAATGCATAGTGGGGGTAATGATACCTGAGTGGGAAGTCGTTGTCAAGCAGGACGAGAAAAGGTATAATGAAAGCGGTATGGACAACCATCAGATCGCCGCGATCTTCGCCGAAATGGCGGATATTCTCGACATCCAGGGGGAGAGCTACCACCGTATCATGGCCTACCGCCGCGCCGCTGAGAACATCGCCGCCCTGGGCCGACCTCTGGAAGAGGTCTGGCGGGCGGGGGAGCTGGAAGCCATCCCCGGCATCGGCAAGACCCTGGCGGGGAAAATAGACGAGCTGATGCGGACGGGCCGGTTGGAGGCCTACGAGAAGCTCAAGGCCCAGGTGCCGGATGGGGTGGTGGCGATGCTTCAGGTCCCCGACGTCGGCCCGCGCAAGGCCGCCCTCTTCTGGAAAGAGCTGGGCCTCACCTCCATTGAAGAGCTGGAGGAGGCGGCGCGGGCGGGCAAGCTGCGCAACCTGCCCGGAATGGGGGTCCGCTCCGAACAGAAGGTGCTGGAGGGGATCGAGGCCCTCAAGCGGCGGAGTGGCCGTATCCCGCTGGGCGTCGCCTGGGAGCTGGCCCAGGCGCTCCTGGCCCCGCTGCGGGAGCTGCCGGGTGTGGCCCAGGCCGCCCCCGCTGGCAGCCTCCGCCGCATGCGGGAGACGGTAGGGGACCTGGACCTGCTGGTGGCGGCGGAGGACCCCGAACCGGTGATGGCCCGCTTCCGGGAGCTGCCTCAGGTGGCAGAGGTGCTCCTCAGCGGCCCCACCAAGACATCGGTCCGCACCCAGGAGGGGCTTCAGGTGGACCTGCGGGTGCTGGAGCCGGCCCGCTGGGGCACGGCGCTCCAGTACTTCACCGGCAGCAAGGCCCACAACATCCGGCTGCGAGGGCTGGCGCTGGAACGGGGGCTTTCCCTCAGCGAGTACGCCCTCAAACGGGAGGACGGCACGGAGATCCTCTGCCCCACCGAGGAAGAGGTCTACGCCGCCCTGGGGTTGCCTTTGATCCCGCCGGAGCTGCGGGAGGACCGGGGGGAGGTCGAGGCGGCGCTGGAGGGACGATTGCCCCGCCTGGTGGAGCTGACGGACCTCCAGGGGGACTTCCAGTTCCACACCACCCGGTCGGACGGGCACTGCTCATTGCTGGAGATGGCGGAGGCGGCGCGGGTGCAGGGGTTGAGGTATGCGCTCGTCACCGACCACTCCTCCGGTCTGGGGGTGGCCCGGGGGATGACCGCCGAGGACGTCCGGCGCCAGCGGGCCGAGATCGAGGAGGTCAACCGGAAGATGGGCGGGACCCTCCGGGTGCTGGCGGGGGTGGAGGTGGAGGTGCGTGCCGATGGCTCGCTCGACCTGCCGGACGAGGTGCTGGCCGAACTCGAGGTGGTGGTGGCAGCGGTCCACAGCGGGCTGCGGCAACCCCGCGAACAGGTGACGGCGCGGGCGCTGGCGGCGATCCGCCACCCCCATGTGGACATCCTGGCCCACCCCACGGGCCGGCTCATCGGCCGGCGGGAGGGGGCAGATATAGACGTGGAGGCGATCCTGCAGGCCGCCGCCGAGGCCGGCAAGGCGGTGGAGGTCTGTGCCCACCCCCTCCGGCTCGACCTGAACGACGTCTACAGCCGCCGCGCCGTGGAGCTGGGGGTGATGCTGGCGATCAGCTCCGACGCCCACGACACCGACGGTTTCCGGCTGCTCCACTTCGGCGTCGCCACCGCCCGCCGGGGGTGGGCCACCGCCGCCGACATCCTCAACACCCGCAGCGCGGAGGATGTGCTGGCGTGGGCGAGGAAGGAGTAGCGCAGGGTGCTGTAGCGCAGGCCGCCAGGCCTGCTCTGTGCAGGCTGACAGCCTGCGCTACAAGGCATAACAGATACCAGTTTTTCTACTGCCGACGTCTGCCTCACTGGCAGCCACCAGGCGCAACGTTTTTCATCACGTTTCGCCTGCATGCCTCTCTGCTCCGGTATGTATTGGAGCAGTTGATAGAAGAACAGGATTCTGCGGTCACCCTGGATCGGGAGCAACGGAAACGGGTGGCCGGTATGCTGACCACCTGCTCCCCTGCCGAGGCGCTGACCGCAGCCCTGTAATGCCCTGTTCAGCAAAAGGGCAAAGCCATAACGCAGAGATCTCCGCTCCGTCTGGCGCACTGGAAAGAGGCTGAACGGGAGCTTCCTGCCGGAGGACATCCTATGTTCCAGAAACGCCAGCACCAGTGCGATTGGCCCCCCCATCCGGGCAGCAGCAGGCCGAAGTCGGATCTGCAGCGCAACGGGTGGGCCGCCAAGAGAGCTGCGTTGAGCGGATCGCTCCTCACCCTGGCGCTCCTTTTGTTCCTCGCATCCGCCCATTCCAGTGCAGCCCGCTCCGCCCCGCCGATCTGCTTCTGGTCCGTTCAGGGCCCGGTGTGTGTGGAGCGGGCCGGCGTATTGGAGACGGCCGCGCCCGAGCCGGAGGCGCTGCTGGCCGCCCTCCTGGCCGGGCCTTCCCCCCGGGAACAGGCCCGTGGCATCTGGAGCGCCATCCCTGCCGGAACCACGCTGGGCGGAGTGGATATTGAGGGGAGATCGTTCACCGTCCGCTTGAAGGTGCCCCCGGGGGCCCTCCGGGAGCTGGATCACGCCACCTTCGAGGCCATCGTCGAGCAAATTGGTTGGACGCTGGAGCCGGTGGGGTGGCGGGAACTCTACATCCAGACATGGGACCCGGCCACGGAGTCCTTTGTGCCCCTGGCGGACTTCCTGCCCGCCATCGAGCCGCCGAGGAAGGCGGAGGCTGTGGCCCTCACCCCCCTCCCCAGCCCTCCCCCCTCCGCGGGCCGGGCAGGGAACGAGGTCTCCCCCACCTACACCGGTCAGCCCCCCGCCCCCGGTCAGGCTCAGCCCCAGGGCGCGTTGACGGGCAAAACCATCTACGTCAGCGCCGGCCACGGCTGGCAGTGGAACGGCACAGCCTGGCGAACCCAGCGGCCGGTCTATCAGGGCTTCATCGAAGACCACAACAACGCCGAGGCGGTGGATCAATACCTGCTGGCCTACCTCTGGAACGCCGGGGCGCTGGCCTGGCCGGTGCGCGAGCGGGATATGAACCCCTCCACGGTGATCGTGGACAACGATGCGCCTGGACCCGGGAACGGCTACGCGGAGACAGGGACGTGGACGACGAGCATCTCGCAAGGCTACAATGGGGGCACCTACCGGTACGCCCTGACCACCCCGGGGGCCGCAACAGCCACAGCCGTCTGGACTGCCACCCTGCCGGCCGATGGGCAGTACGCCGTGTACGCATGGTACCGACAGTGGACCAACCGCGCGCCCGACGCCCGCTACACGGTCCGCCACGCTGGCGGCAGCACCGAGGTCGTGGTCAACCAGAAGGTCCACGGCAACACCTGGCACTACCTGGGCACCTACGGCTTCCGGGGCGGGGAGGTCGCTACGGTCACCCTCTCCAACTGCTCCAACTGCTCGGCCTATTCCAGCACCGCCGTCATCGCCGACGCGGTCCGCTTCGGCGGCGGCACCTTCAACAGCCTGGCCGGCATCCAGACCTCCGCCCCCTACCCGCCGAATAAGCCCTGGTGGGAGACGGCCGCCTACTACTACGTCCAGCGGATGGGGGTGAATCCCAGTAACTACACCGACTTCAACGATGTCATCGCCCGCCCCATCTACGCCCGCTGGGAGCACGCTGGAACGGGGGACGATGCGGTCTATATCTCCTGGCACACCAACGGCTACAACGGCACCGTCCGTGGCACGGAGACCTATGCCCACAACGGGGAAGGGCTGCCCCGCACCGAGGGGAGCCTGGAACTGCGCCACACCGTCCACACCGAGCTGGTCCACGACATCCGCGCCGGATGGGACCCAAACTGGATTGACCGGGGGGAAAAGCTGAAGAACCTGGGGGAGCTGCGGCTCCTGTGGGACGATAACCCTCTGGTGCGGATGCCGGGGGCGCTGGTCGAGATCGCCTTCCACGACAACCCCTACGACGCAGCGGCGCTGAAGGAGCCGGCCTTTCAGATGCTGGCCGCCCGGGCCATCTACCAGGGCATCGTCAAATACTTCGAGCAGCGGGACGGGATTGACCTGACCCTCCTGCCGGAGCCGCCCACCCATCTGGCCGTGCAGAACGTCGGCGGCGGGAGGGTGCGGATTTCCTGGCGCCCCTCCCCCACCGACACCGTCGGGCTGCGGGGCGACGCCGCGACCGGCTACCGGGTCTACACCTCCACCAGCGGCATCGGCTGGTCGAACTCCATCCCTGTCGGAAACACCACTGTTTACACCCTCACCGGCCTCGTGCCCGGACAACTCCTCTTCGTGCGCGTCACCGCCGTCAACGCCGGCGGCGAGTCCTTCCCCACCGAAACCCTGGCTGTCCGCGTCGGCGACGGGGCCGGCATGCTCCTGGTCAGCGGCTTCGACCGGCTGAACAACACGATGCTGGTCCCCGACTACGACCCGGTGGAGGGGTACAACCTGCGGATGTTCCTCGACCGGATGAACGGCTACAACTACACCGTCCAGCACGGCGAGGTCATCTCCTACCCCTTCGACAGCAGCAGCAACGAGGCGGTGCGGGACGGAGACGTGGACCTGACCGACTACACGGTGGTAGACTGGATTCTGGGGGAGGAGTCCACTCAGGATGAGACCCTGAGCGGGACCGAACAGGGGCTGCTTGGGACCTTCCTGGATGGGGGCGGGGCGCTCTTCATCAGCGGCGCGGAGATCGGCTGGGATCTGGACTACCTGGGCAGCGCCGGCGACCGGAGTTTCTACAACAACTACCTGCGGGCCGATTATGTGGGAGACGACGCCGGTACCTACCAGGTCGCACCCGTTCCCGGCTCCATCTTCGATGGCCTGCCCTCCTTCCGTTTCGACGCTGCTGGTATGTACGACGCCGACTACCCGGACGTGATCGCGCCGGTCAACGGCTCCACCGCCGCATTGACCTACAGCGGTGGGACCGGCGGGGTGGCGGCGGTGCAGTACGGGAACGGCTGCCGGCGGCTGGTGCACTTCGGTTTCCCATTCGAGGTGATCCACCCGGACCATCGGGCCGCCGTGATGGGGCGGGTGATGGATTTCCTGGGGCTCTGCCTGCCCCCACCAGTGAACACCCACATCACCTCCCCCAGCGACGGGGCTGCCTATAACACGCCCCCTTCCTTCACAGGAACAGCCGAAGCAGGGGGGACGGCCACCCTCAGCCGGGTCGAGGTGCAGGTCCGGCGGGAGAGCGACGGCGCGTACTGGACGGGCAGCCTCTGGTCGGCAGCGGAGAGCTGGGTGACGGCGACCGGCACTTTCTCCTGGACCTATCCGCTCACAATGCCCCTGATAGACGACAGTTATCGCCTGCGCGCCCGCGCGCGGACGACCGGAGGGGAGCTCGACCCGTCACCTGCCGAGGTCGTTTTCACCTACGACACAATCTCGCCCACCGCCACCTCCCTCATCACCCCGACAGGCGGGGTCACCATCCCCGGCCTGCCTGGCGTGACCCTGGAGTGGATGCCCGTCGGACCGGATGGCGGTTCGCCCCTGGCCTACCGGGTGGAGCTGGATGGGCAGCCTTACACGACCACCCAATCGGTCTACACCCTCACCCAGATCGCCGACGGACCGCATACCTGGGGGGTACAGGTTTTCGATGCAGCAGGGAACCGCTCTGGGTGGGTCACCGACACCTTCACTATCTCCCGCCTCCACCTCTGGCTGCCGACAGTTTTGCATGATTTTGTGGAAAGGGAGACCCCGTGCACGGATGTCATCCTCAACGGCGGCTTCGAGTCGGACGAGGGATGGACGTTCAACCGGCTGGCAACTTACGAGACCGTGGTTGTCCACACGGGCGCGCGGAGTGTTCGGGTGGGCATCCCACCGGGAGAGCCGGGGCAATATGCCTATTCCTCCGTCACCCAAAAGGTGACGGTGCCTACAGGCTCCACAGCCACCCTTTCGATGTGGGTCTATCCCATTGGTGAGGGGAACGACAGCGGGGACTGGTTCTATGTGGGCCTGTTTGACCCCTTCAACAATTACCATTCCATCGAGGTCTGGCGGTCCAACGGACAGGCCTGGGAGTGGCGTGAGTACGACCTGAGCGCGTACACAGGGCAGACGATCACCCTCTACATTGGTGCTCGTAACGACGGCGACGACGACACAGCGGCGATGTACGTGGACGACGTGGCACTGGAGGTTTGCCCACCCTGATATTACAAGCCAAAAACAGATTTTGCCTTGCATAACTCCGATTTGCATTGTAAAATGGGGTGCGAGGTGACGGAAATGAGAACGACCATTACGAAGCGAGCCCAGACGGCGATCCCAGCCGCCATCCGGAAGCGGTATGGCCTTAAAGGAGGGGATTCCCTGGGATGGATTGACGATGGGCAGGTCATCAGGGTCGTCCCCATTCCGGCCGACCCCATCCAGGCCCTGCGGGGGTGTGCACGGGGAGAGAGGCTGGTGGAACAGCTCCTGAGGGCGCGTAAGGAGGACAGGGAGCGTGAGCGAGGATAAATATCTTCTGGACACGTCGGCTATCCTGACGCTGCTGGAAGACGGAGAAGGAGCGGAGCGGGTGGAGTCACTCCTCCGCAGGGAACATGTCCTCCTGCCCTTTGTGGTGCTCCTGGAGGCTTATTATGTCTCCCTTCAGGAACGAACGGAGGATGTGGCCGATTGGCGCTACGCCCTTCTGAAACAACTTCCGGTCACCTTTCTGTGGGATGTGGACGAGCCAACCCTGCTCACGGCTGGACGCTTCAAGGCGCGCCACCGCCTTTCTCTGGCAGATGCTCTCGTTGCCGCCTTCGCCTTTCAGCACGGGGCAGTTCTGGTGCATAAGGACCCCGGGTTTGAGACTCTGGAGGGGGTACGGTTGGAGAGCCTGCACTGCAAAGAATGACGGAACAACACATCTTCTGGATACTGCCCGGTCTCCTTGCCGGGCGGCCCGGCCCAGGCGAAGCCCCCTGGGACCTGGAGGCGCTCTGGGACGCAGGTTTCCGTACCATTGTCTCGCTGAACCGGGTGGACGGGGCACCGATACGGGAGGCGGGCTTCCGCCATCTTGCCGTCCCCCTCAACGGCGGGCTGGCCTTCCTGCCGGTCCTGCGGCGGCGGCTGGCGCGGCAGGTGCTGGAGGTGGTGGACTTCATCGCGGCGGAGGTGGCGGCGGGCCGCCCCACCCTGGTCCACTGCCGTCAGGGGAACGACCGCACCGGTGCGGTGCTGGCTGGCTACCTGATCCGCCACCAGGGGCTTGCGCCCGCCGAGGCGATCCGCCGCCTGAAGGCGCTCAACCCTCAGGCGCTGCGCTCGCCGGGGTTCAGGCGACTGGTGACGATTCTGGCACGAATTGGGAAAGGAGGATTAGGGCGATGAACAGGGGCGAGCAAGTGGTCCCTCAGCAATGCCCCCAGTGCGGGGCGCCGTTGCCACCAGGAACCGGGGAACGGCTCACCTGTGCCTACTGTGGAGCCTCTCTGGTCCGCCAGGGACCGCCCGGACCGGAAGGTGCCGGAGGGTGGGGAGTGCACCTCAAGACCATCACCTGCATTGACCAGCAGGGCATCGGCATCGAGGCTTTCCGCATGCTGATCCCGGCCTCCTGGGAGTTCCAGGGCGGCATCCACTGGCTGATGAACAATCCCGGCATGCCCGCCGTCCTCTCCTGCCGCGCCTACAACCCCCATGGCCTGGAGGCATTCGAGATTTTCCCCAACATCTCCTGCTACTGGACCAACAACCCGATGGTGTTAGGGATGTTCCCCGTAGGCAGCCTCTACTTCGGCAACGAGGTCAGGCCGCCGGCCCCGGCGTTGCAGGTGCTGCATGAGATGGTCATCCCCCGCTACCGCGGAAGGATACCCGGCCTGCGGGCCGTCGCTCAGGAACACCTGCCGGACCTGCCCCGTGCGTTGCGGGCCGGCACCCCGGGGGATCCCTCCGGGATCACCGACGCCGACGGCGCGCGGGTGCGCATCCGCTACCGGTACGGCGAACACGAGGTCGAAGAAGACGTCTACGGCGTCGTCGAAATCACCCGCGTGGGCCTGCCGACGATGTTCGGCGTACATGAAATGATCTTCTGGATGGCCGACTACCTCTTCTCCTTCCGCGCCCTGGCCGGTCAGCTCGACTCCCTCTCCGACACCTTCACATCCATCGTCCGTTCCTTCCGCCTCAACCCCCAGTGGTACGGGCGGTATATGCAGGTCAGCCAGTTCCTGATCCAGAACCAGATCCAGCAGATCCACAACGTAGGACAACTGAGCCGCATCATCAGCCAGACCAGCAGCCAGATCAGCGATATGATGATGGAATCCTACTACCGGCGGCAGGACACGATGGACCGGCTGGCCACACAGTTCAGCCAGACGATCCGGGGGGTGGACGAATACTACGACTCCTTCGCCGGGCAGGGCGTGGAGCTGCCCGGCGGCTACCGGTACGCCTGGGGGAACGCCCTGGGCGAGTACATCGTCACCGACGACCCGAACTTCAACCCCAATCTCGGCTCCAACCTGACCTGGGAAAGGATGGAGCGCAAGTGACGGAGAGACAGCCTGGAGATGATTACGTTCGCCGCGACCTGGCGGCCATCCCTCCCTACGTCTGGCCGCTGGCGCTGGTCGTCCTGCTACTGGCATCGGTGGCGTGCGGCCTGTGGGCCTTCTACCTCATCCGCTCCCGTCAGCCGCTGCCCGGCCCCAACCCCACCCCCATTATCTGGACCGCCACCCCCACACCCACCTTCACCCCCGCCCCCACCCCCACCGAAACCCCCATCCCCACCCCCACCGTCTCCCCGGAGATCGCGGTGGGCCGGTACGTGCGGGTGAGCGGCACCGAAGGCGCAGGGGTCAGCCTGCGGCAGAGCCCCGACGTCAACAGCCCGCGGCTGGGGGTCGGCTACGAAGGGGAGGTGTTCATCGTCCTGGACGGGCCGCGCGAAACGGGCGGCTACGTCTGGTGGCTGGTGCGGGACCCTGACGATGAGACCCGCCAGGGGTGGGCAGTGGGAAATTACCTGCAGCCAGTGGAACATCCGTAAGATTCCCTCGTAAAAATTAAAAAATCGAGGAGGCAGAAATGAGCGGATTGAATAGACGATGGGGCTTACGGCAGTTGGGCGCTATGGCTGCTGCCAGTGAGGTGGACCGTGCTCTGCAGCGCTCCTGTATCGGGCGTATCGTGAGCCTGCTGACTTTTATCTTCATTGTGCTCTGTATCGTTCTGTATGCGCTGACGTGGTACGGACTTATCAAGACTGGCCTGGCAGAGCGGCTGCCTCAACCGATCGGGGGCGCGGTGGGCCTGAGCATCTTCGTCGGCTTCTTTGTTGCCATCATCCTGGCCGGGCTGATCGGTAACTGGCTGCGTCGCCGCATCTGGCGCATGCTCCTCAGGCGATCAGCAAGGAGGTAAGAATGGTCTCCGAAGCAGTCCGCCAGCGGGTCGAGGAGCTGCGGCGGGAGATCCTCTACCACGACTACCGCTACTATGTCCTGGACGCGCCCGTCATCAGCGACGCCGAGTACGACGCGCTGATGCGGGAGCTACGGGAGCTGGAAGAAAGATACCCGGAGCTGGTTACCCCCGACTCCCCCACCCAGCGGGTCGGCGCACCTCCGGCACAGGAGTTCGCCCGCATCCGTCACCCCGCCCCTATCCTCAGCCTGGACAACGCCTTCGGACCCGCGGAGGCCCGCGCCTGGCTGGAGCGCATCTCCAAACTCCTGCCGCCCGGCACCCGCCTGGACTTCGTCGTTGAGCCGAAGATTGACGGCCTGAGCGTGGTGCTCCACTACCGGGACGGGGTCTTTATCCAGGGAGCCACCCGCGGCGACGGCGAAGTGGGGGAGGACATCACCCCCAACCTGCGCACCGTGCGCCCGCTGCCCCTGCGCATCCCGGTCGGTCCCGACGGCCCCCCGCCGCCCCCTTACCTGGTGGTGCGGGGGGAGGCGTTTATGACCGTGCGCGATTTCGAGGCCTTCAACCGGAGCCAGGCGGAGCGGGGAGAGAAGACCTTCGCCAACCCTCGCAACGCGGCGGCCGGGTCGTTGCGCCAACTGGATTCCAGCATCACCGCCGGACGCCCCCTGAGCCTCCTCTGCTATCAGGTGGTCGCCTACGAGGGGGAACCAGCCCCACCCGCCACCCAGTGGGAACTGCTCCAGTACCTTCGCGCCCTCGGCTTTCCCGTCACCGAGCACGCCGCCCACTTCGAGGACCTGGAGGGGGCCATCGCCTATTGCGAACGCTGGGCACGCCAGCGCGATACCCTCCCCTACGAAGCGGACGGGATGGTGATCAAGGTCAACAACCTGCGGGTAGCGGCCGATCTGGGAATTGTGGGACGTGCTCCGCGCGGGGCGATCGCCTATAAGTTCCCCGGCCGCGAGGCGACGACGAAGCTGCGTGAGATACGGGTCAACGTGGGCCGCACCGGAACGCTGAACCCCTACGCAGTGCTGGAGCCAGTGCAGATCGGCGGGGTGACGGTGAGCAAAGCCACGCTGCACAACTTCGACTACATCGCCGAAAAGGACATCCGGGAAGGCGACCGGGTGATCGTCAAGCGGGCGGGCGATGTGATCCCGCAGATTGTGGGGCCGATCGTGGACCTCCGCACCGGTGCGGAGCGGCCCTACACGCCGCCCGACCGCTGCCCGGCCTGCGACGAGCCGGTCGTCCGTCCCCCCGACGAAGTGGCGGCCTACTGCGTCAACGCTGCCTGCCCCGCCCAACTGGTCCGCCGCATCGCCTACTTCGCCTCCCGCGGCGCGATGGACATCGAGACCCTGGGAGAGAAAACGGCCCAACTGCTGGTGGACCGCGGGCTGGTGACGGATGTGGGAGACCTCTACTATCTCAGAATGGAGGACCTTCTCCAGCTGGAAGGGTTCGCCGAGAAAAAGGCCGAGAACCTGCTGGCGGGGATCGAGGGCTCCAAAGGACAGCCTTTCCACCGGGTGCTGACAGGGCTGGGGATCCGTTTCGTGGGCGGGGTTGTGGCCGAGATCCTGGCCCGTCACTTCGGCTCAGTGGATGCGCTGGCAGCGACTACAGTGGAGGAGCTGCAGACCGTCGAGGGGATCGGCCCGCGCATCGCCGAGGCGGTGGTGGACTGGTTCGCCCGCCCCCGCCACCGGGCCATCATCGAGAAGCTGCGACGGGCGGGGGTCCGCCTGGCCGAGGAGGTCCCCGCAGTAGAGGCAGAGCGCGCTGCGCCCTTACAGGGCCTCACCTTCGTCATCACCGGCACCCTCTCCCGGCCACGGGAGGAGATCGCCGCCCTGATCGAGCGGCACGGCGGCAAGGTCACCGACAGCGTCAGCCGGAAGACGGACTACCTGGTCGTCGGCGAGGCGCCGGGTGGCACCAAGTACCGCCGCGCCCAGGAGCTGGGCGTGCCGATGATCGGCGAAGACCAGTTGATGGAGATGATACGGACACCCGGCAGGTAGACAGGGGCAAGCATGGCAGAAAGTCAAACCGGGGCCTGCGGGAGAGTGAACAGTGAGAAGAGGCTTTCCGGGAGGCGGCTCTACTGCGACCCCAACCTCCAGATTGTCTTCAGCATCACGTTGATGGCCGTGCTGGGCGTTGCCAGCATCACGCCCGCCTTCCCCAGGATCGGGCAGGAACTCCACCTTTCCTCCCAGAGAGTCGGGCTGCTGATCACCGTTTTCACCCTGCCCGGCGTTGTATTGACCCCCGTCCTGGGGGTTATGGCCGACCGGTGGGGCCGTAAGCGGGTGCTTGTGCCCTCCCTTCTGCTCTTCGGCCTGGCCGGGGGAAGCTGTGCGCTGGCCCGCGATTTCAACCTCTTGCTGGGCCTGCGCTTTCTGCAGGGGGTTGGGGCGGCCTCCCTCGGCTCCCTCAACGTCACCCTGATCGGCGATCTCTATACCGGCCAGCAGCGGATCACGGCAATGGGGTATAATGCCAGTGTCCTCAGCGTCGGCACCGCCAGCTATCCTGCCATTGGTGGGGCGCTGGCATCCCTGGGGTGGCGGTACCCATTCTTCCTGCCCCTGCTTGCATTGCCGATCGGATTCCTGGTCCTGTTCGGGCTGAAGAACCCCGAACCAACGGACCGGCAACAGCTTGGCATCTATCTGGGCCAGGCGTGGAAGAGCCTCAAGAGCCTGCGCGTGGCCTGCGCGTTCCTGGCCGGGTTCGTGGCCTTCGTCATTCTCTACGGCTCCTACATGACCCACCTGCCGTTTCTGATGGAGGGATCGTTCGCTGCGCCCCCCTTTGTCATCGGCCTGATGATGTCGGGCATGTCCCTGACCACAGCCCTTGTCTCCTCCCAGTTGGGGCGGCTGGCTAGAGCTTACACGGAGAAGGCGATCCTCAGGATAGCCTTTGCTTTCTACGCACTGGCCCTGCTGTTGTTCCCGCTGGTGCCTCGCCTGGATTTGCTGATCGTCCCGGTTATCCTCTTCGGCATCGGCCACGGGTTGAACGTCCCCAGCATCCAGGCGCTCATCGCCGGGATGGCCCCGATGGAGCAACGGGCGGCGTTTATGTCGCTCAGCGGGATGGCCCTTCGGCTGGGCCAGACGGCGGGGCCGCTCCTGATGGGGATGGTGCTGGGGTTTTCGGGAGTGGGGGGCGTGTTTATCGCCGGCGCAGCGCTGGCAGTTGCGATGCTGGTGCTGGTGAGTATACTGCTGTAGCCAGCGATATGTCTACCGGGCCGTTCTTCTAAGGTCGCCTCGAATCGCATGGAGGTATATATGACCACTCAGGTGTACGACGTCATCATCATTGGCGCCGGCAGCGTCGGCCTACCCGCTGCTTTCTACCTGGCCGAGGCCGGCCTCAACCCCCTGGTCATTGACCAGTTTGCCAGCCCCGGGCAGGGTTCCAACAAGGCCGCCATCGGCGGCATCCGCGCCACCCACTCCACCCCCGCCAAAATCCGCCTTTGCCTCAAGTCCATCGAGATCTTCTCCACCTGGGAAGAGGTCTACGGGGACAACATCGAATGGTACCAGGGAGGCTACTCCTTCGTCGCCTACGGAGAGCGGGAAGAGCGGGTGCTGAAGGATCTGTTGAAGGTCCAGCATTCCTACGGGCTGAACATCAACTGGCTGGACCGTGAGGAGCTTCTGGAGGTGATCCCGGACCTGAACCCGGAGGGGCTGATCGGGGGGACTTACTCGCCGGAGGATGGTTCCGCTTCGCCCCTCCTGACCGCCCACGCCTTCTACATCCGGGCAAAGGAACGGGGGGCAGAGTTCCGCTTCCAGGAGCGAGTGACCGGCATCATCCGTCGCCGGGGGCGGGTGGTGGGGGTCCGCACCGATAAGGGGGGATATGCCACCGAAGTCGTCATCAACGCCGCTGGCCCCTGGGCGCGGGCAGCGGCCCAGATGGCTGGGCTGGACACGCCGGTGATACCGGACAGCCACGAGGCGGGGATCACCGAGCCGGTCGCCCGCTTCGTCGAGCCAATGGTGGTGGACATCCGCCCCGCTGAAGGGTCCAAGAACTACTACTTCTACCAGCACCGGACCGGGGCGGTCGTCTTCTGCATCACACCGGAGCCTCCCATTGTCGGCACTGACCGGCGGGAGACCTCCACTTTCCTGCCGATGATCGCCCCCCGGATGGTAGACCTGATGCCGAAACTGGCCAACATCAGGGTCCGGCGCACCTGGCGAGGACTCTACCCGATGACCCCCGACGGCTCCCCCATCGTGGGTCGGGCACGGGAGCTGGAAGGATATATCTTCGCCGTGGGGATGTGCGGGCAGGGATATATGCTGGGGCCGGGCCTGGGTGTCCTGCTCTCCCACCTGGTCCAGGACCGTCTGACACAGGAAGAGCAGGAGGTCCTGGAGGAGCTGAGCCCGTACCGGCCGTTTGGAGGGGAGGAAAAGTTAAAGTAGGAGATGAAGTGTCGCAAATGTGGGCAGCGGGCCGCGTTCAACATGCGGCACCACAAGCTGGCGCTTTGTGAAGAGCACTACCTGGAGTGGTTCCAGAACCAGACGGAGCGGACGATCCACAGGTACAGGATGTTCCGCCCCGACGAGCGGGTCCTGGTGGCGGTTTCCGGCGGGAAGGACAGCCTCAGCCTCTGGGACGTCCTCCTCCGCCTGGGCTACCGGGCCGACGGTCTGTACATCAATCTGGGCATAGACGGCGGCTTCGGCTACTCCGCCCTCTCGTTCCAGAAGGTGGAGGCATTCGCCGCTGACCATCCCGAAGTCCGGCTCCACGTGGTGGACGTGGTCGCCGGATACGGGGAGTCCATCCCCGAGACGGCGCGGCGGAAGCTGCGGGGGCGGGGGAAGCCCTGCTCCGTGTGCGGGCTGATCAAACGGCATGAGATGAACCGGATCGCCCAGGAGCAGGGCTACAATGTCCTCGCCACCGGCCACAACCTGGACGACGAGGTGGCGGTCCTTCTGAGCAACACCCTTCGCTGGCAGGTGGGTTATCTGGCCCGCCAGGCCCCTGTGCTGGAGGAGCAGGAGGGACTGGCCCGTAAGGTAAAGCCCTTCTGCCGGTTCTACGAGCGGGAGGTGGCCGCCTATGCCCTGATGCGGGGGATTGATTACATCTACGAGGAATGTCCGTTCGCCGAGGGGAGCACCACCATCTTTTACAAGGAGCTGCTCAACCGACTGGAGGTCAGCTCTCCGGGGTCGAAACTCCAGTTCTACCTGAGCTTCCTCCGCGCCCGTGAGGATGGGCTGTTCAAGGAGCAGGCAGACCGGGTGGAGCTGCACCCCTGTCCCGTCTGCGGGCAGCCCACCAGCGTCCCCGGCCCCTGCGCCTTCTGCCGCCTGTGGGACCAGCAACCCGCAACCAGCAACCAGCAACCAGCACCATGACCACTCCCGCTGTCCTCGTCGTCTCCGCCTACATCGCTGCCCAGATGCTTTCGGACGTACTGAGCCTGAAGATCGCCTGGGTGGCCGGCTTCAGCGTGGATGCGGGCACCTTTATCTATCCCTTCACCTTCACCCTGCGCGATATGGTGCATAAACTGCTGGGGCGCCCGGCAGCACGGACGGTCATCGTTGCGGCGGGGGTGATCAACCTGGCGATGGCCGGGCTATTCGCCTTCGCCGCCTGGCTCCCGCCAGACCCAACCTGGCCGCTCCAGCGGGAGTTCGCCGCCGTCCTCACCCCGGTCTGGCGCATCGTCATCGCCTCCATCGTCGCCGAGCTCTTCAGCGAGCTGACCGACACCGAGGTCTACCACCTCTGGGTCACCCGCATCACCCGCCGCTTCCAGTGGACGCGGGTGCTGGTGAGCAACGGGATCAGCGTCCCGCTGGATAGCCTCATCTTCTGCTGGGGGGCCTTCGGAGGCGTCCTTCCCGCCCCTACCGTCTGGTCCATCTTCTGGGCCAACGTGCTCCTGAAAGGAGCGGTGACCCTGGTGAGCCTGCCGGGGATCTATACGGTGAAGGAATCCTCCACCACAGGGACACGGGAGGGACGGAGGGACATCGAGAAATGCTGAGAGGTTGGAGCAGCAGACTGAAGTCCATCTTGCCGATCCTGCTGGCATGCCTTCTAGCGGCAGTCCACTGCGCCAGCCGTCCCGCTGCGCCTCCCACCACTACCCTCCCCACCGAGGAAGCCACCCCCTCTCTCTCCCCCCGCGTCTCCCCCTCCCCCCCTCCCCGCGCCACTGCGCCTCCCCCTCCCCGCATCTCCCCCTCCCCCTCTCCCTGCGTCTCCCCCACCCCTCCTTCCCCCCACCCCTTCGCCTTCGCCGTCACTGTTGATATGCGCATCTACGCCGGACCCAACTACGACTCTCCTCACTACTTCCGGGGAGCCTGCGAAGCTATCGCCGCCCGGGGGGACGTGGCCTTTATGGTCAGTCCGGGCGATGTTGACCCCCCGGCGGATGTGCGCTGGACCCTCGACCAGACCCTCGGCCCCGAATTCCCGTGGTTTCCGGCCGTGGGAAATCACGAGGTGGAGACGCCGGAGGATATGGCCTGGCTGCGCGCCTATGACTACGGCCCGGTCAACCCCGGCCCCGCCGGATGTCCGGAGACCACCTACTCCTTCGACTACGAAAACGCCCACTTCGTCGTGCTGAACGAGTACTGCGACGTCGCCGGGGACGCGGTCACCGATGGAGACATCCGGGACCACCTGTACGACTGGCTGGCTGCCGACCTGGCGGCGACCGACAGGCCCCATATCTTCATCTTTGGCCACGAGCCGGCCTACCCCCAGCCCGACGCCGACAACGGCCGGGAGCGCCATATGGAAGACAGCCTGAACGCCCACCCGGATAACCGGGACCGGTTCTGGGACCTCCTGCGGGATGAGGGGGCCGTCGCCTACATCTGCGGCCACACCCACAACTACAGCCGCGTCCGCATCGGAGGGGTCTGGCAACTGGACGCCGGCCACGCCCGGGGGCTGGGAGATACCGGAGCGCGCAGCACCTTCCTCATCATCCGCGTCGAGGGGGAGACGGTTGTCCTTGAGACCTACCGGGACGATGCAGCGGGTGGCGTCTATACGCTCACCGACGCGGCCTTCCTCGCCGGAGGCTCCCCTGTGTACCTGCCGCTTGTTGCCAAACAGCAAACGCCCGACGTTTGACGTTTCACATTATCATATGAATCATACGACTGAGACTAACCTTCACGATCTGGAAGCCGTACCGCCCGGCCACAAATCCGGCTTCGTCGCCGTCATCGGCCGGCCCAATGTGGGGAAATCCACCCTGATGAACCAGCTCCTGGGGCACAAGGTGGCCATCGTCTCCCCTAAACCTCAGACCACCCGCACCCGCATTCAGGGCATCCTCACCCGGGAGACGGTCCAGATCATCTTTGTGGATACGCCTGGCCTCCATAGACCGCTCCATAAGCTGGGGGAGGTGATGGTCGAGCAGGCCGCCCGTGCCATCCCCGATGCCGACGTGGTCCTCTTCGTGGTGGATGTGTCGGTGATGCCCCGGGAGGAGGACCGGATGATCGCCCGGATGATCCGGGAGCGGACCCGGAATCCGGTCATTCTGGTCCTCAACAAGATGGACCGGCTGCCGCCGGACCGGGTGAAGCCCCATACGGAAGCCTACTGGGAGCTGATGCCAGACCATGCCGGGTGGATGATGACGATCGCTACTGAGGGGGTCAACCTGGACAAGCTGCTGGAGATGATCGTCGGGCAACTCCCCGAGGGGCCCCGCTACTACCCCGGCGACCAGATCACCGACCAGACGGAGCGGGAAATCGCCGCCGAGCTGATCCGCGAGCAGGTGCTCCGCTTCACCCGCGACGAGGTCCCCCACGCCGTCGCCGTCGTCGTGGAAGAATTCAAGGAGCGGGAGAACGGCACGCTCTACATCGCCGCCACCATCTACGTGGAGCGGGAGTCCCAAAAAGGGATCCTCATCGGCAGAGGGGGACAGATGCTCCGCCGCATCGGCACGGCGGCCCGTCAGGAGATCGAGCGAATGGTGGGAGGACAGGTCTACCTGGAACTGTGGGTCAAGGTGAGCAAGAACTGGCGGCGGGACCTGCAAGAGGTGCGGCGGATGGGGTACGCGCCGGATTAAGCAGAGGGGCACAGGGACGTGGGGACGCGGAGATGACTATGGCAGAGGAAGCCCGAATGGCAAAGGTGCGCCGCGCAGCGCGGACGGCCCGGATCATCGAGCGGCTCCAGCGGCTGGATGACGGCACGCTGGAACTGCTGGACCGATTGACGGCAGAAGCGGTCAGCGGGGCCGGGCTGGAGAAAGAGAGGGGGATGGATCGTCGCCGGTTCCTGGGGATGGTGGCGGGCGGGGCGGTGGTGGCGACGATGGGAGGGCTGGTCGTCTGGCAACTGGAGGCTATGCATATGGCCGCCCTGGAGGACGAGGCCGCCGCGCTCCGGCAGATCGTCGCCCTCTACGAAGAAATGGACGCCACAGGGCTGGACGAGCAGATGGCGCGGGGGCTGGCTGTGGTGGGGCGGCTGGCGGAGGGAGGCCGTGCCCTGGCAGCGGGGCTTCTCGCCGCCGTGGAAGAGACCCGCAGCGCCCTCATCTCCTTCCGCTCCCGTTTCCCCTCCCTGCAATCCGGGTTCCGCTGGCTGCAGGAGAACCTCACCACCCTTTCTCAGAGGCTGCTGGGACTGGAAAATGCGGTGAACCAGGCCCTCGGCCTCTCCGGCCCGATCGCAGAGACGCTGGGCGGCTTTCTGGCCGATCTTCTCGACCGCCTTCCCTACGCGACCGGCCAGCAGGTCTACGGGGCGCTGGAACGGATCGGCGAGGTCGTCACCGCCGTCCCCGACCTCATCCAGGGGCTCTACACCCGCATCCTGGAGCCGATGGACGGCTGGTTCAGTTCCCGCCCCGACGCCGGCCTGAACGGCTGGTTCGTCACCCCCCTCCTCACCACGGTGCTGGACCCGGCCAGGGAAGTGGCGCAGAAGGTGCTCACATTGACAGAGGAGTGGGAAAACAACGTGGCCGGCCCGGCCCGGCAGAGCCTGGCCCGCAGAGCCATGTTGCGGGAGGAGATCGGGCGGCTGCGTCGCTGAACCTGCAGGGCAGGCTTCCAGCTTGTCCTACAGCTCGATTTGCCCTTCCAGGGAAAAAGTGGTAAAATAACTCCGCGAACGAACTGGGCTGCGATCCAGAAGATTCGCGCTGGGGGCTCGTCTAATGGTAGGACAGCGGACTCTGGATCCGTATGTGGGGGTTCGAATCCTCCGCCCCCAGCCTGAAAACCGACTCATTCGTACGGAGAGGTAGCGTAGTCTGGCCTAACGCGCGCGCCTGGAGAGCGCGTGAGCCGCAAGGCTCCGTGGGTTCAAATCCCACCCTCTCCGCCATTCGTCTGCCTGCCCATACGCCGGGCCGCCTGGGGGGAAAACAGGGGCCCGGCCTTTCATAGCAGGAGTTACGCATTTGGCCGGAAAGCCGGAAGATATAACCGACCGCATCCGGGTCCGCCGCGCCACCCCCGACGACGCCGAGGCGATCTCCTCCGTCTGGGCCGTGGTCTGCGCCGAGCGGGTCTACACCGCCGTGGACCGGCCCTTCACCCCCCAGCAGGAACGGGAATACATCGCCTCCCTTTCCGACCGGGAGGCCATCTTCCTGGCCGAGGCAGAGGGCCAGATCGTCGGCTTTCAGTCCCTCGACCTCTGGGCCAGCTACTCCGAATCCTTCGCCCACGTCGGCGTGGTCGGCACCATCATCCTCCCCGGATGGCGAGGAAAGGGGATTGGCCGTATGCTTGCCCGGCACACCTTCGACTTTGCCCGCGCTCACGGCTACGAGAAGCTGGTCATCTACGTGCGGGCGGGCAACACCACCGCCCAGACCTTCTACCGCAGCCTGGGCTTCGTGCCCAAAGGCGTGCTCGCCAGGCAGGTTAAGATAGACGGGCAGTACGAAGACGAGGTCTTTATGGAGCTGTTCCTGTGATCCACGTTGGCTGTTGCGGCTTCCAGAAAGCCCGCGCCGTCTACTTCCGCCACCTGTCCCTCGTCGAGGTCCAGCAGACCTTCTACAGGCCCCCCCGCATCGAGACGGCCCGGCGATGGCGAGAGGAGGCCCCGCCTGGCTTCATCTTCACCCTCAAGGCCTGGCAACTCATCACCCATGCGCCCACCAGCCCCACCTACCGGAAGGCCGGGCTGGATATCCCGACGGAGCAGCGGGAGCTTTACGGGGGATTCCGGCCCACAGAACCGGTGCTTGCCGCCTGGGAGCGGACACGGGAGATCGGCCTGGCTCTGGAGGCTCCCGTTGTCCTCTTCCAGTGCCCGGCTGGCTTCAATCCGACACCGGAGAACATCGCCCGGCTCCGGGATTTTTTCCGACGGGTGGAACGGGGCGGGTTGACCTTTGCCTGGGAGCCGCGCGGGGACTGGCCCGACGAGCTTGTCGCGTCGCTGTGCCAGGAGCTGGAACTGGTCCACTGCGTGGACCCCTTCACAAGATCGCCAGTCACCACCGGCCTGGCCTACTTCCGGCTACACGGCATCGGCGGCTACCGCTACCAGTACACCGGGGCCGACCTGGACCGACTGCTGGCCCTGTGCAGGCCCTTCGAGACCGGCTACGTCCTTTTCAATAACGTCTCGATGTGGGAAGACGCCCTCCGCTTCCGGCAGCGGCTTATCTGACCGGCTCCAGGCCGATCTCCTCGATCCCCCACAATTCGCTTTCCTCGGAGGGGTCGAGGGTGAACCCCTCCACCCCCGGACGGGTCAGCACCAGGCGGGCCCGCCAGAGGAGAGGCACGGCCGGCAGTTGCTCTGTGAACCGCTGCTGAGCCTCGGCATGGAACTGTTCGTATTCGAACGTGCCCGGCAGCGCGGCCAGCGCCGCCCGACAGGCCCCGTCGTACTCCTCGCTGGAAAAACCGGAGGCGTTGGGCAGCCCCCAGTTCCCCTCGTCCGGGATCTGCTCCGTAAGGTAGAGGGCGCAGGGAGGCTCCACGTCGTTGTACCAGGCAAAGAGTGCCAGGTCGAACTGCCGGCCGAAGAGGGGACCAGTAGGACCGTCGGCAAAGAGGTCCCAGGCGGGGACCGGGTTCAACTCCACCCGGATGCCGCAGTCGGCCAGGTTGGAGCGGATGATCCGGGCCAGCGCCTCCTGCTGGGGGTCCCCCTGCGTCACCAGCAGGGAGACCTGGAAGGGGGTGCCCATGCGGACACCTTCTACCCTGTGGGCCTCCACGATCCCGTCCCCATCCTCATCCACCCACCCCGCCTCCGCCAGCAGCGCCTGCCCGGCTTCAGGGTCATAGGGCCAGCGGGCAAGCCGGTCCCCGGCATACAGGGGATGGTCGGGCGGGATATACACATCGGCCACCCTTCCCAGTCCGAACGTCACCTCGTCCACCATCGCCTGCCGGTCAACGCATTGAGCGATCGCCTGCCGCACCCGCACATCCTCAAAGAAATCGGGGCGCCGATAGGTGGAGGCCGGGTTGATGCCGAAGAGCAGGTTCTCCCACGTGCTGTCGGGCGTGGCGACCAGCTCCAGAAGCCCCTGCTCCCGGGCGGCCATCAGGAATGGCATCAACGAACCCCACTCCCCTTCCCGAAGGGCGAGATCGCATTCCCCGGCCAGCACCATCGCCAGAAGCTCGTTGGGGTCCTGGGCAAAGCGAAACACCACCCGCTCGACCCGGGGCAGCCCCTCGTCGGCGCGGAAGTAATGGGGGTTGCGCTCCAGAAGGATGTGGTCCCCCTGGACCCACTCCCGGATGACGAAGGGCCCCCAGCCGATGGGCGTCCGCGTGCTCTCAGGCCGGCTCAACAGGTCGGCGGCGGTATAGTGATGCTGCCTCTCGAGGAGATGGCGGGGCAGCGGGCTGAAGAGGTTCAGGAAGTACAGATCGTCCACGTAACCCGGCAGCCCCGTCCAGACCACCGTTCGCTCCCCGGCGGCAAGGTAGGAGGCGGTCCGGTCGCAGAGGTACTTGGACGACGGCGTCTCCGGATCGCAGGCCATTCTGTAGCTGTAGACGGAGTCGTCGGCGGTCACCGGCTCTCCATCCGACCAGGTCACCCCCTCCAGCAGCGACCAGGAGACGACCATCTGTTCCATCCCGATGGGCGTTGTCCCGTCAAAGGTGGCCACACATTCGGGATTGGTCACATCCAGGCAGGTGTGGCTGGGGAAGACCTGGACCCCTGTCTGCAGCTCGACCGGCTCACCGGTGACATCCACCACCTGATCCCCGGCCTGGACTGTCACTGGCTCGAAATAGGCATCCCCGTCCTCCAGACTGGGCAGCTTCTCCAGGATGACCGGCTGAAAGCCGTAGGTGCGGTGGTCTATCGGGCCATCGTAGATAGCCTCCAGGATGTGGCGGGCGGACGGGGCGCCGCTGTACAGGTAGAGGCTTTCCGGCTCCGCATCCTGGCAGACGACCAGCGTGGCCGGTTCGGGAGTTCCGACGGGGGTCGGTGTGGCGGTGACCACCTGGGTGGGGCCGGGCACTTCGACGGTTTCCACCACCGGCGTGGGGACGCAGGAGCCCAGCAGAATCCCGGCAACAAACAGCGATCCTATCCAGATGAATTGTCTTTTCATACATTACCCCTCGTTAGATTGTAGCACAGATAGATCGCAGGGTCAATTTCGTCTGGTCATTCCCTGTTAGGGAGGCCCGCCCACCTGGGCGGCCCTGGCGGCCGAGGCGGAGATAAAGGCCAGGAAGAGGGGATGGGGCCGGGTGGGACGGGAGCGGAACTCTGGATGGAACTGGCTCCCCACCATGAAGGGATGATCCGCCACCTCGGCGACCTCCACCAGCCGTTCGTCCGGCGAGAGGCCGCTGAAGACCAGCCCCCCCTCTCTCAGGAGGTTGCGGAAACGGTTGTTGACCTCGAACCGGTGGCGGTGCCGCTCCCGCACCTCCTCGACGCCGTAGGCTCCGGCTGCCCGGGTGCCGGGGACCAGCCGGCAGGGGTACAATCCCAACCGCATCGTCCCCCCCAGGTCCGTCACAGCTCGCTGCTCCGGCATCAGGTCAATGACCGGGTAGGGGGTGGAGGGGTCGAACTCGGTGCTGTTGGGCGCGTCTGTCCCCACGACCCGGCGGGCGGCCTCGATGACCATCACCTGCATCCCCAGGCAGAGGCCCAGGTAGGGGACCTGCTGGTCACGCGCCCAGCGGGCGGCGGCGATCTTCCCCTCGATGCCCCGGTAGCCAAACCCACCCGGCACGACGACGCCGACAGCACCCTCCAGCACATCCCACCCGCGCCCTTTTTCCAGGTCCTCCGAGCTCACCCAGAGGACCTCCACTCCGTATCCCAGCGCCAGGGCGGCGTGGTACAGCGCCTCGCGTACACTGATATAGGCGTCGTGGAGCTGAACGTACTTACCGACAATGGCGATAGGGAGATGGGGTTTGGGACGACGGATCTCCTCCACCATCCGTCGCCATTCATCCAGATCAACAGGCCCCTCCTTCAGCCCCAGACGTCTGGAGATGAAGGCCCCCAGCCCGGATTCCTCCACCAGCAGGGGGACCTCGTAGAGGATCGGGGTAGTGACCAGAGGGACCACAGCCTCCGGCTCCACGTCGCAGAAGAGGGCGATTTTATCCCGCAGCCCCTTATCAACCGGATGGTCCGCCCGAGCGACGATGGCATCCGGCTGGATGCCGATGGATCGGAGCTCCCGCACGCTGTGCTGGGTGGGCTTGGTCTTCAACTCTCCTGTGGCACCGATGTAGGGCAGAAAAGTGACGTGGACAAAGAAGGTGTTCTCCCGCCCCACATCCCGCCGCATCTGCCGCATCGCCTCCAGGAAGGGCAATCCCTCAATATCGCCGACGGTCCCGCCCACCTCGACGATGACCACCTCGGCGTCGGAGACCTCCCCCACCAGCCTCACCCGCCGCTTGATCTCATCGGTGATGTGGGGAATGACCTGGATGGTCCCGCCCAGGTAATCCCCCCGCCGCTCCCGGGCGATCACCTCCGCATAAACCTGGCCGGCGGTCACGTTGCTGGCCCGGCTGAGGTTCTCGTCTATGAACCGCTCGTAGTGTCCCAGGTCCAGGTCGGTCTCCGCCCCGTCGTCGGTGACGAAGACCTCCCCGTGCTGGTAGGGCGACATCGTGCCGGGGTCCACGTTGATGTAGGGGTCCAGCTTCTGGATCGTGACCCGCACCCCCCGGGCCTTGAGCACGCGGCCGATGGCGGCGGCGGTAACCCCTTTGCCGACGCTGGAGAGCACCCCTCCTGTGCAGAAAATATATTTACGCATCCTCACCCCACTTCCGAAATCGCACCACCCCGTTCGCGTGTCTTCGTAAAGTGAGGTGGGGAGGACCGCTGGAGGGCGATCCTCCCCACCCAATCAGGCTTCCCATCGTTCGGCGGAGCTGTGACTAGATAAGCTTCTCCAGGTCCTCCGCTGCACGGCGCATCTCCAGGAATACCAGCCCCAGCTTGGCGGTGGAGCGAGCCATCACAGTGAGGACGGCCTCCTCACCGACAGCGGTGAGGACAATGTAGCCGTTGTTCCCCTTGACGTAGACCTGTTCCAGCTCTCCCCGCCTCAGCTCGCTGGCGATCCGCTCGCCGAGGGAGAGCATGGCCGCCGACATCGCGGACACCCGGTCTTCCTCCACGCCTGCCGGCAGGGAGGAAGCGATGATCAACCCATCCACGCTGACGATGGCCGATGCCTCTACGTCGGGGGTGCTGGCCTGCAGGTCTCGCAGGCGGTCTACCAGCAGCTCTGGACGTGGTCTTGCCATCCCGCCTCCTTTGCCGATCCTGGCCCCTCCACCACGGATTGAAGATAACTATACCACGGCAAGGGGAAGCTGTCAAACAGTATGGCGTGCCAGCTCTTTCTTAATGGCATTCCCCAGCCGTCGAATGCCCTCGACGATGGTCTCCGGGTCGCTGTAGGAGAAGTTCAGCCGCATGGCGTTGTAACCACCGTCGGCGTTGGGGTAGAAATTCACTCCCGGCACGTAGGCTACCTTCTCTTCGATGGCCCGTTCGAAGAGCTCCAGCGTGTTGATCGGCTCCGGCACCTGTGCCCAGAGGAAAAGCCCGCCCTGGGGGCGGGTCCACGTGCATCCCTCAGGCCAGAACTCGGCCAGTGCATCCAGCATGGTATCCCGCCGCTCCTTATAAACCCGCCGGATGCGCTGGATATGGGGCTTGAGGATACCCCGCTGGCAGATGTCGTTGGCGATGTACTGGGCAAAGGTCCCTGTATGGAGATCGGCCCCTTGCTTGGCCATCACAAACCGCTGCATCAGCACCTCCGGGCAGACAATCCACCCCAACCGGAGGCCGGGGGCCAGGGTCTTGGAAAAGGTCCCCAGGTAGATCGTCCGCTCCGGCACAAAGGTACACACCGGCGGCAGGTCCTCCCCCTCAAACCGCAGCGCGCCGTAAGGGTCGTCTTCGACGATGGGGAGGTTCAGTCGGGTGGCGACCTCCGCCAGTTGTGCCCGCCGCTCCAGGGAGAGCGTGGTGCCGGCCGGGTTGTGGAAGTTGGGAAGGACGTAGATGAACTTGGGCGGACGGCCTGAGTCGGCCAGGACCTTCTGATAGGCCTGTTCGATCTCCTCCACCACCATCCCGTCGTCGTCCAGGTTGACGGTGTGATAGCGGGCCCCATAGGCGTTCCAGGCCTGGATGGCCCCCAGATAGGTGGGGCGGCTGGTGATAACGTAGTCACCCCGGTTGATGAACACCTTGCCGATGAGGTCCAGCGCCTGCTGGGAGCCGTTGGTGAGAAGCACATTGTTCGGGACGGCGGGGACGCCGTACTTGTGCATACTGGTCGCCAGCCATTCTCTCAGCGGCAGATACCCCTCTGTTGTGCCATACTGGAGAGCCTGCGCCCCATGCTCCCGCAGGACATAGCGGCAGGCCTCACCGACCTCCCGGAGGGGGAAAAGCTCTGGGGCCGGCAGCCCCCCGGCAAAGGAGATAATGTCGGGCTGCTGGGTCAGCTTCAGCAGTTCCCGGATCGCCGAGCTCCGCATCTGCTCTGTGCGGCTGGCCAGATGGGGCGTCCAGTCAAGCACCGGGATCTCTCGGCTCAAATCCATATTGACGGTGACCATCTGAAACCTCCTGAAGTGTTCTCATCACACGCTGAGCCGACGCTTTATACCCGTGGGGCTATCGTCCCCTCCAGGCAGCCCTCGGCGGCCAGGATTTCCCGCACGATCTGCTTGCGCTGGCTGCCGCTGGCCGTCTCCAGGCGACGCACCCCCAGCGGGTCAATCACCTCCCGCAGAAGCCGCACCTCCTCCACCGTCGGCGGCTCCGTCTCCCGCAGGTCCGGCGCAACCTGCAGGGAGAAGCCGGTCCGCGCCTGGACCGTTTCCAGGGAGACGCCGGGGTGGAGTGTGGTGAGCCGCATCCGACCGTCGGCAAAGTCGAACTGGCCCAGGTTGCTCACCAGATAACACGGACCGGCCCCTGCTGGCCGGTCCGTCCGATGCCCCAACCCGCTCAGGAAATCCAGCCGGGGCACAAAGACAGCCCGGCTGTGGCGGGGGACGTAAAGGTGAATCCGACCGGGGCCGAGGAAGAAGGTAACATCGGCGATCCCCCCACAGCCGGGCAGACGCATCTGGGGGTGGCGATAGTCCTCGCCGACGATGATGTTATTGAAGTTCCCGAAGGGGTCCACCTGGGCGGGGCGGAAGAACTCCTTGGGGCGGAACCGGGGCAGAAGCTCGCAGGCTGCCTGGGCGAAGCTCATCCGGGCAAGGGCCTGCCCAAGCCACAGCTCCTCGACACGGGCCAGACCCACAGGGGCCGGATCGCGCACCAGCGCAGCGCCGATGGCGGAGGCGAAGTAGAGGTTGGGAGCGTGGGTATGCTTGGCCAGCAGGTAGCCTGCCATCACCAACGGCGTGGAGATACCCTGGGCCACCACCTCGCCGTCGGTTATCTGACGAGCAATGCAAACGCAGATCAACTCGTCGGTCGTGAAGTCGGAAGCCCAGGCCATAGGTTTGGAGGTCCTTCCACCAGGAATTGTAGCATCAAAGAGTACAAAGGTCAACTCGCTTGACAGAACCCCCCTTCTTGGCTAGTATCCGTTCAGGAGGTTCAAATGGGGAAAGCGAACTTCGCCGTCGGACACCATCGGCCCGTCTACTTCTGGGCCGGCCCGGATACGATACGGATGAACCGGCTCAAGTTCATGGGCGCACCGGTCAACGAGGGAGTCCATCTGGAGGCCCATACCCCCCAGGCGGCCCGCCTCCTGGTCGAAGCCGGATTCAACTGGGCCTACCTGATGTACAACTGGGGCTTCCCCCCCGAAGAGGACGAGGCCCAGCGGGAGAGTTTTCGCCGGGCCGTGGAGGTCTTCCACCAGGCCGGCATTCGGGCCTTCGGCTACGTGCAGCTTTCCAACTGCGTCTACACCGGCTCCTACCGGCAGAAGGACTGGTACGCCCTCGACCCCTGGGGCCGCCCCATCCACTACTACACCGGCCGGTACATGGTCTGCCTCCACCACCCCGAATGGCGTCAGCAGCTCCGGGAACGGGTACGCGGGGTGGTCGAGGCCGGAGCCGATGGGGTCTTCCTGGACAACCCCTGGATGGGCCTCCACGCCATCAGCCTGTTCGACACCTGGGTCACCGGCGCGGGCTGCTACTGCTCCCGCTGCCAGGCTGCCTACCCCCGCGCCTCCGGCGGGGATCCCATCCCCCGCCAGCTCGACCCCGATGATCCCCGGACCCGCCACTACCTCTCCTGGCGGGCCGATGAGATGTGGCAACTGGTGGGAGAACTGGCCGAATACGCCCGCTCCCTGCGGCCCGGCGTCGTCGTCGCCGAGAACGTCTATGACGTCATCAACCGGAACCACTACGCCGACTTCGGGGTGGACCTGCGGCAGGCGGCTCGCGTCTCCGATCTGGTGATGATCGAGGACCACAGCCTCCCCCGTATCGTCTCCGACCGGATGGTGGTCAACAACGGGATCACCTGCAAGGCGGCCCGCGCCTGGGTCGGGGATACGCCTGTCACCACCGACCCCTACATCGCTGGCATCGGCTTCGACCCCGTCTACACCCCCCGTCAGTTCCGGCGGGCGGTGGCCGAAGGAGCCGCCTGCGGCACCGGAACCGTTGTCAAAGGGACGGAGTTCTATGACGAGCGGGACGGGGGCTTCACGCTGCTCACCAGCGCCCCCTTCGCCGCCGAGCGGGAGGCGCTGGGACGCATCCACCGCTGGCTGGAGGCGCACGCAGAACTGTACGAAGGGCGGCAGGAACGCTCGCCCGTCGCCGTCTACTTTCCGTATGACACCCTGCCCTTCGAGTGGAGCTACGCCGCCCCCCTCACCTTCGCCGCCTGCCAGGCCCTGCTGGTCGAAGGGATCCCCTTCCGCATCGTCGGCTCCGGAAGCTGGGAGGGGGTCGAGCTGCTCATCCTTCCCCCCTCCCGCTCCGAGCCGCTCCGGCGGCGAGTGGAGAGCTTCATCGGATCGGGCGGACGGGTGGTCGCGCTGGGCGAGACGTGGCCACAGGCCCGATCGGTCTGGCTGCGGGAGCGGCCCGGACCCACCTTCCTCCAGCGCCACCCCACCCTGCGGAGCCTGGTGGGACGGGGGGGAATGGCCCTCTACCGGGCTTACTTCTCCAGTCGCCCTTTCCGCCGCCTCCTCGACGGCCTGCACATCACCCAGCGGATCATCCAGGGAGGGGCCGAGGGCAACCCCCTCTTCCGCGTTCCGACGGTAGAGGAGCGGTCGGCGCTGCTCGAAGCGGTGGGCAGCCTCTCCCTCCCCCGCGTCCGGGCCGCCAGGCCGGTGCTGATCACCTGGTGGCGACAGGGGGCGACCGACCAGCTCCATCTGGTCAACTACGACGACGCGCCACAGGAGGTGCGGGTAGAGCTGCCCTGGCCGGTCCGCGCCCGGGCCCTTTCCCCCGACGGCGAGGAGACCTCCACCCTCGAGGGGTGCTCCCTGCGGCTGTGGCTCGATGTGTATACGGTGCTTCTGCTGGAAACGGACGGGGCGCAGAATGAGGCGGTATGAGCTGATCATCCCTGCGCGGGTGAACATCCTCGGCAACCCCTCGGACGGCGTGGAGGGAGCTCACGCCACGATCTCCGCCGCCATAGACCTCTACGCCGGAGCTACAGCCGAGCCGGCCGAAGGGGTGGTGCTGGAGGCGACCACCCGGGAGGGGGAAACACTGGCCCGGCGGACGTTCGATGTCCCCCCACCCTACCCCTACGACGGTACGCTCGACCTGCTGAAGGGGGCGATCAACCGGCTTTATTCCTGGAGTGCCCTGTTCAGGGAGAGGTTGAGGGAACGGGGAGGGATCCGCATCGCCACCTGGACCGATGTGCCCCGCCAGTCGGGGTTGGGAGGCTCCTCCCTGCTGGTGCTGCTGGCGCTGGCAGGGCTGCGGGCCTTCTATGAGCTCGATCCCCACACCCACAACGACTACGTCCTGGCCGAGCTGGCCCAGCGGGTGGAGGCCCGGGAGCTGGGGATCACCTGCGGCTACGCCGACCGATACGTCCCCCTCTTCGGCGGGCTGGCCTATGTGGACTATCGGGGCAAACTTCGCCAGCGGCCTCTCGGCCAGGAACCCTTCGCCACATACGAGCGGCTGGACCGGTGGGTGCCGGACCTGCCGCTGGTGGTCGTTTTCACCGGGGTCGAGCGGGATTCGGGGGACGTGCACAGGGTGATGCGTGCCCGCTATCTTGAAGAATTCGCCGTCCGCAGGCGAAGAGGGCCAGCGTCCTTTATGGTGGAGGCGATGAGGCGGGTCGGGGAGACGGCCTGGAGGGGGAAGATCGCGCTCCTGGAGCGGGATTGGGAGAGGTTTGGGAAGCTGATGGTGGAGAACCACCGGCTGGTGGACGAGATAATGACCTATTGCGGTCTGCCCGGCGGGGCGGGGACGGCCAGCAACCGGCTGATCGAGGCGGCGCTGGAGGCCGGCGCGCTGGGGGCCAAACTGACCGGCGCCGGGGGCGGGGGGTCGGTCTTCGCGCTGGCCAGGCCAGGAGAAGAGGAGGGCCTGGCTGCAGCACTGGAGGCCGCCGCCACCGACCTGGGCCTGAAGGCCGCCCGGGTCTGGCTGGCCCACGTGGACCGGGATGGACTGCGGGTGCAGTGTGCAGCCAGGAAAGGAGAAGCCCAATGGTCCGACAAGGAGAGCCGGAAGCACCTCCCCGGCTGAGCCGGGGGTACAAACTGATCTGGGGCGTCGCCTCGTTAGGCTCCTCCCTCATCTCCGGCACCTACAGCACCCTCCTGCCCATCTTCTACCAGGACTACCTGGGCCTGCAGGCCCGCTGGATAGGGATCGCCTCCTTCGTCTACGCCGTCTGGAACGCCCTCAACGACCCGCTCTTCGGCTACATCACCGACAGCACACGTTTCAGGCGCGGGCGGCGCATTCCTTATATGCGGTACACCGCACCGTTCCTGGGGTTGACCTTCGCACTGGTCTGGTTTGCGCCGGCCCGGGCAGGGCAACAGGCCGTCTTTGCCTGGATGCTGACGACGATGCTCCTCTACGACACCGCCTACACCATTGTTGGCCTGACCTACTCGGCGCTGTTGCCGGAGGTCACCGAGTCGGATGCCGAGAGGAACGGGCTGCAGATTTCCTCCTCCCTCTTCGCACTGCTGGGCTTCATCCTGGGCTTCATCGTCCCGGACCTGTTCCGTCCTAAGGGGAGCGGAGCGGGTTCGTTCCTGCCGCTGCGGGCCGCCATGATCTTTGTCGGCGCGGTTGGCGCAGCGCTGATCGTCATCACCACCCTGCGGGTCCGGGAACGGCCCGAATTCTACCGGGGCGATCCCCCGCTCAGGATCGGGGAGGCCATCCGGCACACCTTCGCCAGCCGCTCTTTCCTGATCCTGGTCGCACAGAACTTCACCGCCATCCTGATGCAGTCGCTGGTCCTGGGAGGACTGTTCTACCTGGCCGACTACGTGCTGCAAATGGATGCGGTCCTCCTGATGGCCTTCGTCTTCATCCCGCTGGTGATCGGCATTCCGACGACGACGCTGATCCGCAGGCGCCTGGGGGTCGTCGGCGCCCAGCAACTGCTCCTGCTGGTCTGCGGCTTCGGCCTGATCCTCGTCACAGTGGCGCCGCCCCCCCTGATCCTGATCTGCCTGGCCCTGGGGGGATTCGGCCTGGCTGGCTCCCAGACCCTCACCAACGTCCTTTTCGCCCAGGTGGCCGACGAGGACGAGCTGCGGTCCGGCGTGCGGCGGGAGGGGGCTTTCTTCGGCGTCAACGCGCTGCTGACGAAGCCGGCCCAGTCGCTGGCGCTGGCGCTCATCCCTGCCGTCCTTGAGGCAAGCCATTTTATACCCCGGGAGGCCTACGGTGGGCAGATAGTCCTCGACCAGCCGCTGAGCGCACTATTCGGCATCCGCTCCCTCGTCGGCCTGATCCCGGGGGCGGCGCTGATCGTGGGGGCCGTCATCCTCAAATGGTATCCTCTGCGGGGGGCGTACCTGGCCCGGGTGCAGGCGGAGGTGCTGGCACTCCACAGAGAAAAGCACGCCCGATTGACAGAAATGTAGGGCAGGCTTTCAGCCTGCCCTATCTGGCAACAGACCGGAAAGCCTGCCCTACAAACGACTGGCTGGAAGGCTCGCCCTGCGTTACTCGTACACCTTCTCTTCCTCCCGGTTCGCCTCCGGCGCGTCCTCCTCCAGATCGCGCACATCGGGTTGGGGGGAAAGGACCTCTCTGTAATATTCGTGCTGGATAATGAGGTCCATCACTTCGCTGGTGCCGGTCCAGATCATAATCAGCCGCGTATCCCGCAGCAGCCGCTCGATAGGGTAGACGCTGGTATAGCCGATGCCGCCCAGAATCTGCATAGCGTGGTTGACCACCTGCCAGGCCGCCTCGGTGGCGAACTTCTTGGCCTCGGAGACCAGGCGGCGGGACCGACGTGGGTCGTCGTCGGCGTCCACACTGCGGGCCGCGCCGTAGACCAGGCCGCGGGCGGCGTCCAGGAGCGTGATGGAATCGGCCACCTTGAAACTGACCGCCTCGAAGCGACGGATCTTCTCCCCGAAAGCTTTGCGCCGGTCGGAGTAGCGGGCTGCCACCTCCAGAGCGGCCCGCCCCATCCCGATAGCGCCCGCCGCGCTGGTCATCCGCTCCGGGACCATCATGCGGTAGAAGATCTCCGCTGCGCCGTTTTCCTCTCCGACCAGATTCTCCGCCGGTACGCGGGCATCCCGGAACACCAGACGGCCCGTCCCGCCGCCCCGTGTGCCCAGGAGGCCGTAGAGGTACTCCACATCCACCCCCGGCCCCCGCTCGACGATGAAGGCGCTGATGGACTGATGGGGCGGGGCCTGGGGATTGGGGTTGGTGCGGGCATAGACCAGGAAGAAGTCCGCCTCGGCTGCGCCCACGATGAACCGCTTCTGCCCCCGCAGGACGTAATCGTCCCCCTCCCGCCGGGCCACCGTGGTGGTACCGAAGAAGTCGGAGCCACCCCGGGGCTCAGTGAGGGCTTCGGCGGCGACCTTCTCGCCCCTTGCCAGCGGCCGCAGCCACCGCTCCTTCTGCTCCGGCGTCCCGAAAGCCATCAGCGCCTCGCCGACGATGGAGGGCATCACATAGGCGCAGGCCAGAGCCGTGCCCAGCACCCCCACCTCTTCGATGGCAATGATCTCATCCTCCCAGCGCAGGCCTCGTCCGCCGTATTCGGGTGGGAACCGCAGCCCCAGGAGGTTCCGCCGTCCGGCCTCCTGCACGAACTCGCGGGGGTAGCGGACGCGGTCGGCATCCATATCCAGGATCAATTGCCGGGGCACCCAGCGGACGAACTCCCGCACCTCGTCCCGCAGCCTGCGCTGCTCCGCGCTCAACATCGCTTCGAACATAGGCTGTCTCCTTAAGGGGAAAGCTGAACAAAAAACTGACAACAGGGCGCTCTTCCTGTCGGAGTTTACCCGAAAACTCCAGGCAGCGCAAGAGAGAAGGCTGGGCTTCGGACAAGCGTTCGGACAGGATGGGAGAGCGACCCTCACCCCTCCCCTTACCCCCTCCCAACCTCAGAGAAGGGAAGCTATTTGCCTCTTCCTCCAGGTGAGCTATACTTTCGCGGACAGGAGTTACGCACTTGCGGCAGGAGAAAAACCACAGAGACACAGAGGAAACAGAGAAAAACGGTGAAACCTTGCAGGACAGGCTTTCCAGCCTGTCGCCAGAGCTGAAAGCAGCAAATGCAAATGGCAGGTGACGGTGCAACACACAGGGTGCTCTTCCTCCTGGCAGTAGGGATGGCGGCGGCGATGCTGACGGGGTGCGCCTCCCCCAGTCCCACCGCTTCCCCCCTCAGCCTCCCCACCCGCATCCCCTCCACCCCCACGCCGGACCGGCTGGAAATGGCCAGGAGGGCCTACCAGGAAGGGATAGCCCTGCAGACAGCCGGCGATACGGAGGGGGCGGTGGAGGCGTTCTCCCGGGCGCTGGCGCTGGACCCCACCCTCGCGCCCGCCTATGTGGGGCGAGGTTCCCTTTACCTGACCCTGGGGAAGCCACAGGAGGCCCTGGCCGATGCCCAGGCAGCGGTCGCCGCCGACCCGGAAAACGCCGCCGCCTACGCCCTGCTGGGAGAGGTGCTCCGGCGCGCGTTCGGCGACCCGGTCCATGCCCTTCAGGCCTACGAACAGGCGGTCCGTCTGGACCCCGGCCTGGCCGATCCGCTCTTCCCCGCCCGCTGGCAGGCCGCAGCCGCAGGCTGGCAGGGGAATCGAATGGTAGCCCTGGCCAACGAGTACATGAACGCCCACCCCGACGACCCGCTAGGCCCCTACTACCTGGGCCGTGCCCTCATCGCCCAGGGCAACCCCCGCGCCGCCATCCGCACGCTGGTCGAGGCATTGGGGAGAGGGGGACCAGCAGCCACCTGGTATGCGCTGGGAGAGGCCTACGCCGCCGACGGGGCCTGGGCCAACGCCCGTACCTGCTACGAACAGGCCCGGGCGCTGGCAGAGAGAGGAGACCCCTCCCTGTATCTCATCTCCGAAACCCCTGTCGCCGACCTGTTCGCCGCCCTGGGAGCAGCTTATGTACACGTGGGGGAGTGCGCCAGCGGACAGGTCATGCTGGAGTATGCGCTGGCCGTAGGGCCAGACCGGCCCCAGCTCCACACCCTCCTCGGTCAGGCGCTGATCTGCCAGACCCCTACCCCAACCCCCACGCCCTACCCCTGGCTGAGCCCGTGATGGCTGGCTGGGGGATAGCCCGGCGAACGCAACCTTTAACAGGAGGGGGTGTTACAGATGTTGGAGGCTTTCACAACACACGGGCAATGAACTTGACATTCACTCCACAAAGATTAAAATAATTCTGGAGGCGTTAAGGAAGCCCGGAAGCGAATTTCGCCCTGATATTGTGGCATATCGCGTAACCGGAGGCCATTTGACATCCATTTCATTCTGACTAAAATGGCTTTCGGATGGTTCTAAAGAGGCGTCTATCTGCACGTGAACAAGTTCCATAGTGCCGTCGGGCTCCCTCGGATACAGGGAAAGGAGGTGATGCAATCGGGGGAGGGAGAAGCGGCTCGAGTCTTGCAGGAGAACCGTTTAGCCGATAGAGTGTCTCTCATAGCCATTCTTTAAGGAGAGGTGTGCAATGAACGCCCTTTTGGTCCTGGTCCTGGCTGCCGTAGGGATCGGCGTCGGCTACGGCGTCTATGCGAAGACGATCGATCGCAAGATTATCCAGCCGGACGACAGCAAGGCTACGCCAGCCAAGATGTACATGGACGGCGTTGACTTCATCCCCGCTAACCGGAACGTCCTCTTCGGCTATCAGTTCAAGTCCATCGCCGCCCTCGGCCCCATCCTGGGCCCCATCATCGCGGTCCAGTGGGGCTGGCTTCCGGCCCTCCTGTGGATCATCCTGGGCACCTTCTTCATCGGCTGGGTGCAGGACTACAGCAGCATCATTATGGGTGTCCGGGAAGAGGGACAGACCTTCGGCGCTCTCAGTTATCGCCTCATCTCCCCCCGTGCCCGCAATATCCTTCTGGCCTTCATCTACGTATATCTGCTGATGATTATGGGCGCCTTTGGCATCCAGGTGGGCTTTGTCCTGCTCACCAAGCCGGCTGTGCCCCTGGGCGTCATCATTGTCACGCTGGCGGGTATCCTGGCCGGCCAAATGACCTATAAGTGGAAGCAGGACATCATCCTCACCACCGTGGTCACCGTCGTCATCGCTCTGGTCGGCGTCTGGGTGGGGACACTGCCGGCGGTGAAGAACTTCTTTACCGCCCTCTACGCCCTCGACGCTGAAGGCAAAAGCCCGATCCTCTTCCTGCAGGTGACCCGGGCAGGTTTTATCGGCAGCCTGCTGGTGCTGGTCTTCTGTTACCTGGGTGCCATTCTCCCCATCTGGCGCTGGGCCCAGCCGATCAACTACGTCGCCTTCTGGATCGTCCTCCTGGGGATCGTAGGGGGCGTCATCGGGCTCCTGATCGGCCATCCCGGGATGGGGGACTTCCCGGCCTTCCAAACGTTTGTGGCGCCAGCGGGCCCTCTCTGGCCCATGCTCTTTGTGACCATCGCCTGCGGGGCCATCTCCGGCTGGCACAGCCTGGTCTCTTCCTCTGGCACGGCACGGCAGTTGGAGCGGGAAGGGGACGCCCTTTTCGTCGGCGGCGGGGCAATGTTCCTGGAGATGTTCTTTGCCACCATCGCTTTCCTGACCGCCACGGTGGGCGTCGGCTTCGCCCAATACACCGAACTCAAGGGCTGGACTGTCCCGGCGGGCATCTTCTCCCAGGGCCTTTCCACTTTCCTGAACTACTGGGGGCTGGACGCCGCCCTGGGCCAGGGCTTCGGCACAGCCTACGGCGCCGTTTTCCTCACCCTGATGGCGCTGACCATCATGCACCTGGTGGTCCGCTTCATGCGCGTGGCCACCGCCGAGGCGCTGGGAGACCGCTTCCCCATCCTGCGCAACGTCCATGTCGGCAGCATCATCGCTCTGGTGTTCACCCTCATCCTGATCTGGTTCGTGCCCTTCCTCCAGATTTGGGGCGTGTTCGGCGCGGCCAACCAGTTGATGGCCTCCCTGGCCCTGATGCTCATCACCCTGTGGCTCATGTCCAAGGCCAAGAACTACCAGTGGACCTTCTGGCCCTTCGTGTTCATGTTTGTTACCACTGTGGGAGCGCTGCTCTGGTCGGCCTACGCCGCGTTCTTCCGCAACCTGCCCAACGCGCCAAAACTGGCCGAGGCCCAGAAAGTTCCCGTCTGGAACATCCAAGTTGCCCAGATTACCATTGGCGCCCTGGCCCTCATCCTGGTGGTGCTGGCGGTCATCCTGGTCTGGGACGCTGTAGGCTCGATCCGCCGGTATCAGGCGGAGCTGCGGGCTAAAGCAGCCAGCCGGTAGGCCTGGCCCGCACAGGAGCACAAAGCGGTGAGGGATGGGACGGGCCGCCGGGCC
>JBDOIF010000117.1:0-11426 GCA_041082215.1 Anaerolineae bacterium | reverse complement strand
GATGCCCAGGTTGTAGAGGAGGGTATCCCGCAGGAGAGCGGGGCCGCCACCAGGATAGCCGTACCCCTCGCCGTAGAAATCGGCGAAGTTGATGCGGCTCATCCCGTGGCCGGGGATATAGACGTAGAGGTCGCGGGGGATGGAGAGTACGGACACAGCGGCCCGGTCGGTCTGAATGGAGACGATATGGATGGCGTCGGTATGCCATTCGGTCCAGTCGGGCCGCTGGTCGCTGCCGAGGACGGCGATGTTGATCGCGTCGGCGGCCACCGGGACCGGCTGGACCGGGGTGGGGACAGGGATGGTGGTGGAGAGGATAGTGACGCTGGAGGGGCCGGGCACCGGGAAGGGGGATGGATAGACCAGGCGGGGTTCAGGGGTAGGGGTGGGCGTGGGAAGGGGTGTGGGGGTCGGCGAGGGCGCAGGAGTGGGGGGGACGGTCGGAGTAGGGGAAGGCAGCGGCGACGCGGTTGGCCGGGCCGTTGCCGACGGGGTGAATGTGGGCGTGGATGCCTGCTGGGGCAGGGAGGGAGGGGCCAGCGCCAGCGCCTCCACAGGGGGGACCTCCGCCCCGTTCAGCGGCAGGACCATAGGCCCCACGACCGTACCCAGCACAAAGCAGGCCGCTGCGATCAGGCCAGCAATGGCCGGGTGGACCCCCCAGCGGTGGCGGGCCGCCTCCCCCTCCGGATGCTGTCCCAGCCGCCGCAGAAAGCCGTAGAGACGGCTCTCCGTCAGATGAGTTCCGACGAGAGAGCGGATATAGGAAAGTCCCCTCCTGTCCTCAGTCAAAAGGCTCAGCCACAGCGTAGCCCGTTCATCGAGGGGGTCCTCCCGCAACGCAGCCCAGATATATTCCAGCGCCGCTCCCCTGCGCCCCAACCATGCCGCCCGTTTGGCCTTCTGCAGGTTATCCTGGTTTCCCATCCTCCGGCTCCTGAGTCGAAACAGAAGGGAATCGTCGTCCCTTCTCTATTGTAAAGGCCGGGAGGCAGAAAAGCATTACAGGCGGGTTACAATGTAGGGACAACTCCTGTGGAGTTGTCCTGGGGGGTAATTTCGAGTAGTACCCTTCTCCTATTGACCCATCTCCTCCAGGGAAGCTATAATGAAACGATGGATTGCCGGATAGAGATGGGGAAAAGATCTGGACTGCATCGTACCAGGAAAAGGAGGGTCAGATGAAAGCAGAACCGCGCTACCCCAGCAGGGCACAGAGGGTGCGGCGCAGCCTCAAGCAGCTTGTCGTTTGTGCTCGACGGGCGGAAAAACTGATGCAGGCAGGCTTGTTCCTGCCAGGTCCTCGCCTGCTGCAGCCTCAGATGATCAGAGTCACAAGCGAACACCCGATCACTCGCAAGAATGCAAAATGAGCTGGTGCCCTTTCGCCGGGTTTCTCTGCTCCCATCGCACGTAGAGATGCACCTGTAAGTTTCAGGTGCATCTTTATGTATAGTTCGCACTGATCGAAATCAGAGAGTTCCCAATGGCACAGGCACGGGTTCTGATCATAGACGACAGCCCCCAGATCCACGAGGTCCTCCGCGATCTGGTCCTGCAACCCCAGGGCTACCAGGTCCTCTCCGCCTACGACGGACAGGAGGGACTGGAGATGGCGTTGCGGGAGCGGCCTGACCTGATCATCCTCGACGAGCGGATGCCAAGGATGACGGGCGTCGAGGTGCTGGAGGCGCTCAGGGAAAAGGGGATGGATGTCCCGGTCATCTTCACCACCATCCACGGCTCCGAGGACCTGGTGGTGCGGGTCTTCCGGCTGGGCGTGCGGGATTACGTGATCAAGCCCTTCGAGCCGCCGGAGATGGAGCGGGCTGTGGAGCGGGTGCTTGTGGAGGCCCGGCTCCGGGCGGAGCGGGACCGACTCCTGCAACAGCTCCAGGAGGCTAACCGGAATCTGGAGCGGCAGGTGCAGGAGCTGCAAACCCTCTATTCCATCGGCCGCTCGGTCACCTCCCTTCTGGACCTCGATGCGGTGCTCAAGCGGGTGGTCGAAGCAGCGGTCTTCGTCACGCGGGCGGAAGAGGGGCTCCTGATGCTGGTTGACGAGAAGGAGCAGGAACTCTACCTCCGCGCAGCGAAGAACCTGGACGAGGGGACGGTACAGGGGCTTCGGATCCGTGTGGACGACAGCCTGGCCGGCACGGTCGTTCAAACCGGCAGAGCCGTCTTGATCACCGAAGAGAACGTCAAGGTGGCGACGGGCTATCTGGTCCAGGCCCTTGTCTACGTGCCGGTCCGCAGCGCCAAACGGGGCATCATCGGCGTCCTGGGGGTGACAAACCGGCGGACCCGGCGCTCCTTTTCCCAGCATGAACTGGGCATCCTTTCCGCCCTGGCCGCCTATGCCGCGATCGCTCTGGAGAACGCCCAACTGTACCAGCAGGTGCGCCACCAGGCCGACGAGCTGGCCGCCGCGCTGGCCCGGTCGCAGGAGCTGGAGAGCCTCAAGAGCCAGTTTATCCAGAACGTCTCCCACGAACTCCGTTCCCCCCTCGCTCTGATCCGTGGGCATGCGGAGCTTCTGATCAACGGCGAGCTGGGAGAACTGAACCCTGAGCAGGCAAGGTCGCTGGAGATCATCGCCCGAAGAGCGCAGATGCTGGGAGAACTGGTGCAGGACATCACCCTGATCCTGGAGGCGGAGGCCCGTCCGCTGGAGGTGATGCCCGTCCCGCTGGACGAGCTGGCCCGGGCGGCAGTTGACGACTTCCAGGTCGCGGCGGAACGGAGCCAGCTTGCGCTGAACCTGCAGATCGCGCCGGACATCCCCCCTGTCGGCGGGGAGAGCCTCTACCTGCGGCGTGTCCTGGACAACCTCATCGGCAACGCGATCAAGTTCACCCCCGCCGGGGGCACGATCACCGTACAGGTCTGGCAGAACGGCCAGATGGTCCACCTGCAGGTGGCGGACACCGGCGTCGGCATCCCCCCCGACCAGAAGGAGCGCATCTTCGAGCGGTTCTATCAGGTGGACGGGAGCACGAAGCGGCGGCACGGGGGGATGGGCCTGGGGCTGGCGCTGGTAAAGGAGATCGTGGAGATTCACGGCGGTAAGGTGGAGGTGGAAAGCAAATTGGGAGAAGGGTCCGCTTTCACCATTTCGCTGCCCATCTATCGGAAATAGCGTCTCTCAACCTGTTTCCACCTCCTCGGTTTCCCTGACCATTTCCCCCTGCCGGAGCGCTTCGTCCTCCTCCCTGCCCTGCTGCTGCAGCCTGTAGAGGGTGCCCAGCACCCCCAGCGGCAGCGCCACGGCCAGCAGCAGAAAGAGGGGAGCATCCAGCCGGGGCGACGCCGAGAAGCGATCCAGATTGAAGAGGATCAGCGCCGCCGCCGTCCAGACGGTGAGGAAATTGGGGATGGCGTCGCCGGAGTGTAGGAGCTGGAGGCCGAGAGACCGCTCCTTCGTGAAGGGGTAAAAGAGGTTGCTCCCCATAAAGCCGAGCTGGTCCTCCAGGACATGGCCGGCGAAGCCCAGCCCCGCCACCAGGCCCGCCCACATCGGCGTGTGGGAGAGCGCCCCTCTCCTGAGCCACTCCGCCAGCGCAGCCACACCTGCCACCACCAACCCCAGCACGGCGGCCAGGGTGAGGCTGTGGGACCAGCGCCGGTGCCAGTCCAGAAAATGGACATAGAGCCGGTCTCCTTTTCGCACAAACCTGAAAGAGGGGCCGCTGAAGATGTCCACCCGGTTCTCAGCGTCGTAGGTATGGACCATCGGCACGCCGACCTGGACCCGCGCCTCCTTCGCCCCTTCCGGCTCGGAGCTGGGAAAGGGGACCTGGCCAGTCGTGACGACCGGGCCGATGCGTACTCCCACCTCGCTGCGGGCCGGGTCGAAGCGGACGACGTACTGACGCCACAGGTCCGCCCCCAGACGGACGGTGTGGAGCATCACATTCTGGGGCCTGCCTGTCTCATAAGCCTTCCGCATCGCCCCTGCGATCCGTTCGGCGATCTCCTGCGCGTCCGGTTCCGGGCCGGGATCGATCTCCAGGTCGTACCGTTCGAAATAGCGGGCGAACTTGAAATCGAGCGTATCCGGCAGGATGCCAGCGACCCCGCCCAGCACAGGCAGCAGTGACCCCTCGGCCGCCTCCCGCACCACCTCGGGGAAAAAGGTGGCGATGGCCACACCGGTGATGAAGTGGGCGATCCCCTTCATCGGATCAACCCCAGCCAGCCCGCCACCTCCGCCCCTGCCCCCACCATATTCAACCCGATGGGGAGCAGCAGCAACCCCATACAGTTCACCCGCCGGGAGCCCCAGAGAACTGGTAGGAGGCCAATGCCGGAAGCGACCAGGCAGACAAGCAGGCCCTTCCCCCCTGCCCCGAACACCCCTGCCCAACTCCCTCCTCCCAGCCACTCCCCCGCCGCCGGCACCGCTGCCACGATCGCCAGCAACAGCCCCAGCGTGACCGCGCTGGCCTGCCGATATCCCACCCGCGTCACCAGCCGCGCCACCAGCCGGGTCAGTCCGGGCAGCAGGAGGAACGAAAGCCCCCCTGCCAGCAGGACCGCTGCAACGGCCAGCCAGTAGACCTGCGGCGAGCGGGGCTGCCAGAGCGTGCTCACCATCCACGCCAGGCCGCCCCGGGTGAGGTGGAGGCCCGGCACCCAGAACAGAAGAAATCCGCCCACGTAGTAGACCACTTTGGAGGCCCCCTGGGAGATGAGAAATGCCCGGTCGTCCCGCTGCGCTGTGGCGTGACCGGCGATGAAGCCGCCGATCCCCCCTGTCACCACCGGCAGAAACGCCGCCAGCAGCCCCCCCAGCACGCCGGAAAAGACCCCCCGCAGGAGAATTCCCGGAGTGACCTCCAGCGCCTGGGGGATGAACGGCTCCGGCAGCTCGACCCGCGCCAGGAGGTTCTGAAGCACCCACGGGACGGCAAAGAGACCGATGAAGGCGGGGAGAAGGTTCTGATAGGCAGAACCGACCGGCAGGACGGAGCGGTACATCAGCACAAAGCCCAGCAGACCGGAAAGCAGAAAGGTCGCCAGCCCCGCCGTCAGGCTCCGCCAGCCGTCCCACCACCGCCGCCATCCGGCTGGCTGCCGGTCGGTCCCCTTGGGCCACTCCGACAGAAGCATATAGGCGATCACGGTCCAGAGGATCCAGGGGGTGTGGTGCTGAATAACGGCCCGCAGTGCAGGGAAGAGGCGGGAGGCGACCGGCGACAGCAGCGCCAGTGCAGCGATGCCGCCCAGCCCCCCCACCCCCGTCAGCATCACCGCCTCATATCCTCTCCGCTGCATCAGGTACTTCTGCCCCGGCAGGACGATAAAGGCCAGGGCCTCGTCCGGCGCGGAGAGGAAAACGGATGGGACGGTGCCGAGGATGGCGTAGGCGGTCACCATCCCAAAAAAGAATAGCGCCAGGTAGAGGGGCGGGAACGGCAACCCCCAGACGGCTACCCCCAGGAGGACAAACCCGGCCGCGTTGTAGACGTGCAGCGCCGGCACCAGCGAAAGCGGCGCTGCCGCCGCCGCTCCGAGCAGAGCGGCCAGAAGCCCCATCACCCCTTCGGTCGCCGACACAGCCTACCTCCTCACCCCGAAGGGCTCGCAAGCACCTCCACATCGTAGGGAAGCGCCGGCGAGACCTCCAGATTGCTGCGGTAAAGGGAAAGCACTCCCACAACACGGACCCGGCTACCGGCCACGCCCAGCCCCGTGTTCTGGGGGATGCGGTCCAGGATGGAGCGCCAGATGAAGACGGGGATCTCTCCCGTCTCATCTCTGAGGAAGACCTTGACCCAATCCCTGCCCCCCTCCGTGCGCACCACCTCTCCCTCGATCATCACCCGTCGGCCCTCGTCGGCGCCGGTGAGGGAGCCGATAGCGCGGGGCTCGGCCGTCGGCTCCGCCGTCTCCAGCACCTTCACCGCCCCTCCCCATTCCGGCTCCAGTTGAAGCGTGCCCTGGTACTGGCCGACCGTCCCCCTCGCCCGGACCCGCGCCCCCAGGTTGAGCTGGGGGGCATCCCAGCAGTCGTCGTAGACCGTATGCCACATCAGGAGGACCACCTGGCCGGTTCCGTCGTCCAGCGTGAACCGGAAGCCAGCAGAAAAGGAGGAGACTGCGACCACTTCCCCCTCCACTACCGCCTCCTGGCCCATAAAAGCCTCCCCCAGCCGGCCGATAGGGACCACCTCGACAGCCTCCGTCGGCGTCGGCAGCGGGGCCGTCGGCTCCGGCGTGGGGGTCGGTGTAGCCGTCCCCGCAGGGGTTGGCTCCGGCTGCGGGGTGGGTGTAACCGTCGGCGGAGGGGGCGTGGCCGTCGGCGACGGCGAGATGGTGGCCATCGCCGCGGTCGGCGGCACAGGCGGAAGCTGCACCGGCTTCTCCCCCAAAGGCCGATCCTGACCCCTGCAGCCTGCTACTACTGCTACTGCCAGGACCAGCACAATCAGCAGGCATCCCTTCCTGAATTCCTTCATCGTAACCTCCCTTCGATTGCAGGACAAGCTGAAGCTTATCCTACTTTATGGACGGACCATCCGCACATCGTGCGGTAACTGGGGGACCACCTCCAGCTCCCCCCGGTAGACCTGCACTACCCCGCACGCCTCCATCCAGGCGCCGGGGACCAGCCGCTCCCGCTGTGCTATCCTCCGGTAGACGTTCTCCCACAACAGAAGCATCACCCTGCCAGTCCCATCCTCCAGCCAGACCCGCCGGCCGCTGGAGAAAGACTCCACCCGGACCACCGCTCCCTTCACTGCCACCCGCGCTCCCTCGTCTGTGGGGGAAAGGGAGCCGATTTCTCGCCAGGAGGCCACCACCTCGCCGGGGGCCAGCACCTCCACCGCATCGCCAGAAGCAGGGACCACCTGGAGCTGGTCCTGATAGACCCCCACCTGCCCTGTCGCCCGCACCCAGGAGCCGAGGTTCAGCACCGCCGGGTCGGCCAATCCGTCGTAGACTGCCAGCGGGAGCACCAGCGCCACCTGTCCTGTACCATCCTCCAGCGCAAACCGGAAGCCGCCAGCAAAGGACTCGATATCAATTACCGCTCCCTCCACCGTCACCACCTCCCCCGCCCGGTCGGCCTCCAGCTCGCCGATGGTCATCTGGGGCGCGTCTTCCCCCACCCCCGCGGCACGGGCCAGTACCTCCACGTCCATCGGTCGCCCCGGCACCACCTCCAGCATCCCCCGGTAGAGGGCCAGTTCCCCCACCACCCGCAGCCGCGCTCCCACCGCCAGCGCCGCCGGATCGCCCAGCCCCTGGACCAGGTCCTGCCAGAGGAGCACCGTCACCTCCCCCGTCCCGTCTTCCAGAGTCAGTTTGACGCCGGAGGAGAAGCCCTCCACCTGTGCCACCTCCCCTTCCACCGCCACCATCTGGCCGGCGTCGTCGGACCGCAGCTCGCCTATGGGAAACAGAGACGCCACCTCCACCGGCTCGGGAAGGGGGATAATATCCAGCACAGAGAGGGGCACGATCTGAGGGGTGCTCTGGTAGAGGTCCACCGTCCCCACCACCTCCACCGACTCACCCGGCGCAGGAGGGACGAGGCCGCCGGTCAACGCCTCCAGGTCCCGGTCCACCACCACATCCAGAGCGCCGGTAGGGTCCCGCAGGGTGATGAGGGTGAGGCCGGTGTGGGGCTGGCGGACCGTCCAGACCTGCCCGCGGACACGGACGCGCAGGAGCCGGTCGGAGGGGGTGAGAGAGCCGAGGGTCCGCTCGGTCGGCTCGGGCCGGATGACCTCTACATGTTCCGGGACGTTGATAGTGAGGGCCATCCCCCCCTCACGCACCTGCACCGTCCCAGCCACAGAGACCCGGTCCCCCAGCGCCGGAACCCGCTCCTCGGCCCGCAGGGCATCGCTTTCCTTCCGGTAGGCAGTGACCCGGATCTCCCCCGTCTCGTCGGCCACGGTGAAGGAGAGGTAGCCGGAATCGGGGTAGTAATGCGGTCCGCGCACCACCCACCCCTCGACACGGGCATAGGCCATATTGGCCGTCGCTCCGATCTGGCCGATAGGGATTTGGGGAAGGGGGGAATGGGTGGCTGTCAACCACAACACAAAAAGCCCTGCGATAGCCAGCACCACCGCAGCCCTCTTCACCGCACGGACGGATACCCGTCCGTTGACGCGGGCGCCGCAGTAGGGGCAGGCCTCGTAGGGCCCGATGTACCGTCCGCACTGGCTGCAATGGCTCACGAAGTTCTCCTGAGCGGGCTACGATGTTTACGGACTGTATTCAATTGTCGTCAGGCAGGGAAGATTATACTCCAATCACAAAGCAGCGCAACTGAGGTTTTCTACAACCCCCACCTCTTCCGGCAGGGAGAGCGGTGAGGGGGGAACTAACCCGGTGGCAACCAGAAAGTAAAGGTGCTCCCTTCCCCCACCCGGCTTTCCAGTTTGATCCCGCCGCCGTGCATCCTGAGGATTTCGTGGACGATAGAAAGGCCCAGCCCGGTGCCTGCCACACCGGACCTGCGGGCCGCCGAGCCCCGGAAGAAGCGTTCAAAGACCTGCTTCTGTTCTTCTTCCGGGATGCCGTAACCGGTATCCGCCACGGCCACCTGCACCTGATCGCCTGCGATGGCAGTGCGTACCACTACCCGGCCTCCTGGCTGGGTGTAGTTCAGCGCATTGGTCAGCAGGTTGGTCACCACCCGGTCCATCTGCTCCCGATCTGCCATCACAGGAGGGAGGTCCGGTGCCAGCTCGAAGGACAGGGCAATCCCCCCCAGCCGGGCCCGCTCCCTGTACCGCTCCGCCACCTCCTGGACCAATCCATTCATATCAACCGGCTCCGGCTCGAACCGCGCCACCCCTGCCTCCATCCGGGAAATGTCCAGGAGGTCCTGCACCAACTGGACCATCAGATCGGTCTCCCGGGCCAGCATCTCCAGGTACTCGGCCCGCTTCTCCTCCCGGTGCTCCCGCTGGAGGAGGGAGACGTAGAGCTTGATGGTGGTGACCGGCGTACGCAACTCGTGGGCCGCATCGGAGACAAACCGGGTCTTGAGCCGGTTCAGCTCCTTTATAGCCGTGATGTCCTCTACAATACCCACGAACCCCGCCAGCTCCCCCCCCTCCCCCGGGATCGGAGCCACGGTCATCGCGGCGTAGTAGCGGGCGCCGTCCTTCCGCCGATAGGAGAACTCCCCCTGCCAGACCTGGCCAGAAAGGACGGTCTGCCACATTTCCCGGTGGAGCTCAGCGGGGTCGCCCTCTCCCCCCCAGACCACCGGCATCTTCCCCACTGATTCCTCAGCGGTGTAGCCGGTGATCCTCTCGGCGGCTGGATTCATGTACTGGATCACCCCCCGGTTATCGGTGACGATCACCCCCTGCCCGGCATGGTCGAGGATAGCCTGGATTCGCTCCCGTTCCCGGCGCAGCTCGGCGGTCCGCTCCCGCACCCGCTCTTCCAGCCCGGTCGCATAGGTGCGCAGCTCCTGGTAGAGGTAGGCGTTCTCAATGGCAACAGCGGCGTGGTCGGCGACGGCGGCCGCCAGCCGGGCATCCTCCCCGGTGAAAGGGGGTGAGCCTGTCCGGGCCACGCTCACCATCCCGACCACCAGCCCCCGCACCGTCAGGGGCACGCCGATCCAGCTTGTCGTCAGCGGGCGGGGATCGGCGTACCCGATAGGGTCGGTGGACACATCGGTCACCTGCACCGTCTCCCCCAGCTCCACCACCCGCGCCAGCAGCGGGCTTTCCGCCAGCGGGATCCGCCGATCCGCCATCCCCTCCCCATAAGGGATGGCTTCGTAGCCGTGGGCCGCCACAACCCGAAGCGTGTCACCCTCCAGCAGCATAACTGTGGCCCGGTCGTACGATACCAGTCGGCCCAGCCGGTCCAGCAGCGTCCTCAGCACCCGGTCGGGGTCCAGGCTGGAGGTAAGGAGGGAACCCAGCTCCCGCAGCGTCTCCGCCTCCTCCCGGCGGCGCTGCTCCTCCTGGAAGAGCCGCGCGTTCTCGATGGCGGTGGCCAGATGGCCGGCCAGGGCCTCCATCACCAGGACATCATTCTGGTCGAAGGCGTTCAGGCGGCTGCTCTGGAGGTCCAGCACCCCGATCACCTGGCCACGCACCTTCAGCGGCACGTCCAGCTCGGATCGGGTTTCGGAGAGATAGGCGGAGATGTAGCGGGGTTCCTGGCTCACGTCGTTGGCCAGAAGGGTCTCCCCGTGGGCTGCCACCCAACCGATCATCCCCTCCTCCAGCCTCTGACGGAAGCCAGGGGGCGTCTTCCCTGCGAACTCCCCCGCCCCGACCCGGAAGACCAGGTCGCCCGCTTCCTCGTCCAGCAGCATGATAGCAGCGTAGTCGTAGCCGAGCCGCTCGACGGCCCGTTCGACCGCCTCCCGGAGGAGCAGGTCCATATCCAGAATGGATGCAATCTGCTCTGCCACCTCGGCCACTGTGGCCAGCCCTTCGGCCCGGCGGTGGACATCGTGATGAAGCCGGACCAGGTTTCCCAACCAGTGGGCCAGCTCATCGGCGGCCAGCTCTGGGGGAATATAGTAGAAATTCTCGTAAACCCCGGTGCCGATCACGACCAGCGGGTGGGTGCGGAGCACGTCCAGCAGAAGTTCGGGGGGGAACCTCCGCCGGTCGTACTGGCAGAGGGCCAGGCAACGGTTTTCCTCGAAGAAGCGGTGCAGCTTCGCCTCGTACTCGATCAGCCGGTCCGAGCCGGGCAGCCCCTCCAGCGCCCAGCTCATCTCCCCGGTGATCCGGAGGGCGACGTACCCCTCTTCCAGAGCCTGTTCCGTCTGCACTTTGAGGAAGCCGATCATTCGGTCGGGGTCGAAGGGAAGTTCGTGGGTGTACGCTTCGTTGCTGGAGAGAAGGGCCAGTTGGCCACTGGCAAGGTAAGGGAGAGGGTCGAGGCCATCCTGCTTCAGATAATCCAGGATTGCCTCGGGGGAGTGAAGGTTCAGGATACAGACCACCTTTTCGCCCCGTTCCAGCCCCTGACGGAGGAAGGGAGTCAGCGCTTCCCGGTGCTCCCTCTCCGACCCGTAGATGAGGCAAAGATGGTTGCCGGGATTGAGAGCTGCGATCGTCCGTTCGGAACCAGGCACTTCCTTTCCCCCTTCCTGCCTAAGTCGCTTTAGAGTCTATCCGAAAAGTCGCAGGGCAGACTTTCCAGCCTGCCTGGACAGCCTGGGAAGGCTATCCTGCGACCGTTTTCGGACAAGTTCATTATACCGAAAAGCCCGCTCAAGTCCAGAAAGGGCGGGAGACTTTGACCCTCACCCCTCCCCCTGCCCCCTCCCCTCCCTCGTACAGCGGGAGAGGGGAGAGGGTGAGGGGGTGGAGTGAGAGCCGGGCCGGGCCGCCAGGCCGCCCCCCTGATGTTCGGACGTGAGTTGGGACAGGGGTATTTACAAGATTTCCTCACCCCTCCCCCAGCGGCTTCGCCGC
>JBDOIF010000077.1:0-11471 GCA_041082215.1 Anaerolineae bacterium | reverse complement strand
GAGGAAAAGTCGGCATCCGTTGAGTCGGCCCAGACGAACGCGCCGGTATGGTTTGCTTTGGCCCGCCGGCCGGCGGCGAAACTGTAGCCGCCCACAGCAGTGTTCTGGCTTCCCCCCGGAATGGTGGCATATTGGCCGCTGGCGATGTTGCCATAGCCCCCGCCGACGGCAGCGTAGAAGCCGCTGGCATTGTTTTCGTACCCGCCGGCAATGGTAGCGTCGCCGCCGCTGGCGATGTTCCCGTAGCCCCCGCCCACGGTCGCGTTCGTATTGCTGGCGGTGTTGCCCCCGCCTCCGGCCACGGTGGCGTTCAAACCGCTGGCGGTATTGTTGCTACCTCCGCCGACGGTGGCGCCGTTGCCGGCGGTGTTGCCGCTCCCCCCGCCGACAGTGCCGTAGTTGGCAGTGACACGGTTGATCACGCCGCTATACCCACCCCCGCCGATGGTGGCGCCCACAACACCGTTCGTCACGCTGTTCCCGCTGTAGCCGCCGATGAGGTTGGGGCTGGTGGCGTTCTGCTGGGTCCACAACCCCGGCAGCGCCAGCGCGTAGGGCGCGGGGGTCAGCGGCTGGCGCGGGGAGAGGGTGGTGTAGCCGGGATCCCCTGTGCATGCAACCGCAATCTGCAGCCAGCGGGCATCGCCCTGGAAGGCCCCGGCGCCAAAGTCCAGGTCGGGGATGGTGAAGTAGCCGTTGCTCACATAGACGCCCGTCCTGGTCTGGGTCGAGCCGACCTGACCGGTGGGGTTGCTGAGGGAATCCCAGAGGCTGAACTGGAAGTCGCAGGTGCCGCTGATCGGGGTTCCGGCCTTCTTCAGTTGGCCCTGGTAAGTGAAAGCGGTGCCCACCGGGGTCGCCTGGATAGACACCCCGCCCTGCGGCCCGGGCCCCTGGGCCCGGCTCAGGCTCGCCGCCAGCGCCAGCACGGCCACCGCCGCCAGGCCCCCGATGAGGATGAGTCTGTTCTTCATTCTGCACCTCCTTGAGCTGATGGAATCAAGCTGATGGTTACCTCGCGCAAGCCAGCGCGGGTATGAACCCGCCGAAGCAGAGAAGCATCCCCAACCGATCGGGCGCAGTCCAGCCCGGTAGGGCCAGGCCCCCCAGGAACATCCCCGCCCACACCACCAGGGTGATCAGGGCGGGCAGGAGAACGGTGTACCAGACACTTTTGTAGGAAAGAATTAGATGATAGGACATTTTGTCTTCATTCTACAACACTCTTGCTTGTAGTCAAGAGATCGCCTTGCTGGACCTTTTCTCACCATGGAGCGCAGAGGGTTTTTCTCGGTGTTTCCCTGCAAATGCTCAGCTTGACAATTGAACCAAAACAGGTATACTTTAAATGTCAGACATCCGTACATCTTGTGAGGGCCTTTGACCAGGTATCTTCGCCTCGACCGGCGTCCGCTGTACGCCCAGGCTCGCGACCGGCTTCTGAAGCTCATCCAGGAGGGGAGCTTCCGGCCTGGTGATCGCCTCCCGTCCGAGTTCCAACTGGCGGAGCAACTGGGCATCTCCCGCGCCACTCTCCGCGAAGCACTCCGCCTCCTGGAGGATGAAGGCCGCATCGTCCGGCGGCAGGGCGTCGGCACGTTCGTCGCTCCCAACCAGCACCTGGAAAGCGGGCTGGAACGGCTGGAGAGCGTCCTGGCCCTGGCGGCCCGTCAGGGAATGGAGACCCGGGTGCAGGGCCTCTCTATAGACGCCGTCGAGGCGGACCGATGGCTGGCCGAGCGGCTGCAGGTGGATCGGGGCTCCCCGCTCACGCAGGTACGTCGAACTATCCTGGTGGAGGAGACCCCTGTCGCCTACCTGGAGGACTGGGTCCTCACCGGCTGGCTTTCCCCCTCCGCGCTGGACGACACCTTCAACGGTTCCGTCCTCGACTTCCTTCGGCGGCAGCCCGGTTTCCACATCCAGGAGGCCGTGGCCGACATCTCCGCCGTCCCCGCCAGCCGCTCCCTGGCCCAGCGGTTGGGGGTCCGCCCCGGATCAGCCCTTCTCCTTCTGGAAGAGACCCTTTTCAATGCCAGCGGGACTCCCATCGGCTTTTCCCGCAATTACTTCGTGCCGGAACGGTTCCGGTTCCACGTAGTGAGGCGGTGAAACGCAACACGCAGCACGCAATACGAAGCCCACAAGGACCAACATTTTAAAAGGAGGTATGACGATGAAGACCGAATCTTTCCGAGGGCGTGACTTCATCACACTGCTGGAGTGGAGCAAGGAGGAGGTTGAGACCATTCTGGACGTGGCTCTCGACCTGAAGCGCCGGTTCGCGCTGGGTGAGCCGCACGACCACATCCTGCGGGCCAAGACGCTCTTTATGATCTTCTACAACCAGAGCCTGCGGACCCGCAACTCCTTCGAGGCCGGGATGACCCAGTTGGGCGGGCATGCCCACTTCCTCGATCCGGGCAAAATCTACACTCCCGCCCTGCCCGGCAAGGAGGTGGCCTACTCCACCGAGCGCGTCTCCGACGTGGCGCGGGTGCTCTCCCGGATGGGGCACGGCATCGCCATCCGCTGCTACGGCGACCCGGTGGACTGGGTGTACGGAGGGGCCAACGAGCTGATCCGCAACTTCGCCTACTGGGCCGACATCCCGGTGCTCAACATGGAGGACGATAAGTACCATCCCTTCCAGGCCCTGGCCGACATCCTGACCGTCTACGAGAAGTTCGGCACTTTCAAGGGCGTCAAGTTCGTTATGTCCTGGGCCTACTCCCCCAGCGTCCATAAGCCACGGGCGGTCCCTCAGTCCGCCATTATCGCCGCTACGATGATGGGCTGTGACACTGTGCTGGCCCATCCGCCGGAGATGGCGCTGGACCCCGAGGTGATCGATGCCTGCCGCCGGTACGCCAGGACGAACGGCTCTTCCTTCGAGATTGTCCACGACTTTGAGGAAGCAGCCAGAGGCGCTCACGTCCTCTACCCCAAGGCCTGGGCCCCGGTCCAGATGTTCAAGCCGCCCGTCGGCGAGGATAACCCCAGGCTGGCCCAGGAGATCTTCGACCGATACAAGGACTGGAAGGCCACGCCGGAGTATATGGCCCTGGCCGACCCCAACGCGATCTACATGCACTGCCTGCCCGCCGACCGGGGCTGGGAGGTGGAGGACGCCGTCATTGACAACACCGACCCCAAGTCCGGCTGGCGCTCCGTCGTCTACGATGAGGCGGAAAACCGGCTCCACGTGCAGAAAGCAGTGATGAGCCTGGTGATGAGGTAAGAGACAGGAGGCAGGGATGGACCTCTACGGACGCGACTTCATCTGCACGCAGGACTGGTCCTTCGAGGAGCTGATGGCGGCGCTGGACCTGGCGGCCAGGATGAAGCGGGAGCGGTTTTCGGAGCGCTGGACGAGCATCCTGAAGCATAAGACGTTCTTCATGTTCTTCTACAACCCCTCCGTGCGCACCCGCCAGTCCTTCGAGTGCGCGGCGACCGAGCTGGGAGGGCATGCCCAGTTCCTGGAGCCAAAGGCGATGCGCCTCAAGACCGCTACCACGGCCGGGGAAACGGTGGAGGATGCCGCCAAAGTGATGTCCCGCTACGCCGCTGGCATCGGTATCCGCATCCTGGAAGATAAGGTCCCCTACTACGGCGCTGGAGATGAGCTGCTTCTGGAATATGCGTACTGGGCCGATGTCCCCATCATCAACATGGCGGACGACCGGTTCCACCCATGCCAGGGGTTGGCCGATGTGATGGGCTGGGCCGAGTGGTACGGCGAAGGGCCGGGCCGTCCAAACTATGAGGCGCTGCGGGGTAAGAAGTTCCTGCTCAAGTGGGGTTCCGGGGCGCTGGCCCGCTCCTGGTGCTCTGTCCAGGAAGCCCTGCTGGTGGCCTCCCGCTTTGGCATGCATGTCACGATGGCCTACCCCGAGGGGTACGATCTGGACCCCCAGGTCATCCAGTGGACGCGACAGAACTGCGCCGCCAATGGGACCGATTTCGAGGTGGTCCACGACCCCGATAGCGGCTACGACGGTGCCCACATCGTCTACTGCCGTAACTGGGTCAGCCCGGAGGCGTACAGAGACGGCGTGTTCCAGAAGGAAGCGGAGATCGAGAAGGCGCTGGCCCACAGGGGCTGGACGGTGACCGCCGAGCGGATGGCCCACACTGACAACGCCATCTTCACCCACCCCATGCCGGTGGATCGGGGCAGCGAGGTGACAGACGAGGTGGCCTCCGGCCCCCGCTCCGCCATCTACGACATCGCCGAGAACCGGCTTCACGTGCAGAAGGCGATCCTGGCGTTGACGATGGGGAATCTGTGATGCGGAGATGGGGGGACACGGAGACACGGAGTCACCGTGTCCTCCCAGATCAGCCATTTTGCACAATCACCGAGAGGTAGGTATTTATGGCGAGGAAACTGGCTGTTGTGGCGATCGGGGGTAATTCTCTGATCAAGGATAAAGACCATCAGACAGTGCCGGATCAGTACCGGGCGGCGGGGGAGACCTGCCACCACATTGCCGAAATGATCGCCCAGGGCTGGGACGTGGCTATCGGCCACGGGAACGGCCCCCAGGTGGGCTTTATCCTCCGCCGTTCCGAGATCGCGGCGAAGGTGGCCGGGATGCATGAGGTGCCGCTCGACTTCTGCGGCGCGGATAGCCAGGGGGCGATCGGCTATACCCTCCAGCAGAACCTCTACAACGAGTTCAAGCGGCGGGGGATGAAGAAGTCGGTCGCTACAGTGGTGACCCAGGTGCTGGTGGACCGGAAGGACCCCGCCTTCCAGAACCCCACCAAGCCCATCGGCTCCTTTATGACCGAGGAGGAGGCGCGGGAACGGGCCGAGAAGGAGGGCTGGACCGTGGTGGAGGACGCCGGACGGGGATGGCGACGGGTGGTCCCTTCCCCGATCCCCCAGGAGATTATCGAGCTGGACGCGGTGCGGCAGCTTCTGGAGGCCGGCATCATCACCGTGACGGTGGGCGGCGGCGGCATCCCCGTCATCCGCAACGACGACGGCACTCTGGAGGGGGTGGCAGCCGTCATAGACAAGGACTATGCCTCCTCTCTGCTGGCCCGCTCCATCGGCGCCGATCTCTTCCTCATCTCCACCGCCGTCGAGAAGGTCTATCTCAACCTCGGCAAGCCGGACCAGAAGGCCATTGACGTGATGACCGTGGCCGAAGCAAAGCAGTATATGAAAGAAGGCCATTTCGCTAAGGGGAGCATGCTGCCCAAAATCGAGGCGATCATCTGGTTCCTGGAGGCAGGAGGCAAGGAGGCGATTATCACCAACCCGGAGAACATCGCCCGGGCACTGCGCGGCGAGACCGGCACGCGGGTCATCCCTTAGCTGGAACGCAGGGAAGGGGGACACGGAGACACGGGGACGCGGAGACGTTTCCTTCTCCGTGTCCTCGCGTCTCTGCGTCCCCACGTCTTTCATCAGGGCAGTTCGGCGAGCGCCTGTTCGATCTCCGCCCACAGCGCCGGGTCGAGACACCGATCGCGGGCGGCGATCAGTGCTCCCCGTGCCTCCTCTCCCCGCCCCAGATAGGCGTAAAGCTGGCCCAGATGGTACCAGGCGGAGGTCCGCTCCGGCTCCATTTCCACCGCTTTGAGCAGCTCCGTCTCCGCTTCGGCGTAGTGGCCCAGCATAAACCAGGCCTGCCCCAGCAGCTCGTGAGCTGCCCCGCTCTCCGGTGCCCGCTGGACCAGCTCCCGGGACACCTCCAGCGCCCGCTGCCCTCCAGCGATGGATCGGTCCAGGTAGAAGCGGGCCACCTGCTCCCCTATCACCGGGTCCTCCGGGGCCAGGCGGATGGCCTCTTCCAGCCAGACCTCCGCCGCGCTGTACAGGCCCAGGTCGGCGTAGAGCCGGGCCAGGTAGAGGCTGAGGGCCGGGTTTTGGGGGTCCAGGTCGTAGGCTGCTTCCAGGTGGGGACGGGCTTTTTCCGGCTCGCCTGCCTGCAGGTAGTGAAGCCCCAGCAACGAGCGGGCGAGGGCTGAGTTGGGGGCCAGTCGGACTGCCTGCTCCAGGTGGTCCTGCGCCTCCTCCATCTGGCCTGTCTGCTCCAGGGCCTGGCCCAGGAGGGCGTGGCCGTCGGCGTAGGCTGGGTTCCGGGCCACCGCCTGTTGCAGCGCCAGCCCGGCCAGGGCTGCCTCCCCATGGGCCAGGCAGGCCATCCCCACCCGGGCCAGCCGGTAGGTGGGGTCGTTCCCGCTGGCTGCCAGCGCCCCCAGCAGGTCGGAGGCCAGGGGGGTGGCGGCGGCCTCCAGGTGGGGCCGGGCCGCGGCCGGGTCGGAAAGGGCCAGCAGGGCCCCCAGCCGCTCGTGGGCCAGGGGGTCATCCAGCACAAGCGCCAGCAGCGCCTGGTAGTGGGTCCGGGCTTCATCCACCCGCCCCAGCTCCACGCATGCCTGCGCCACCAGGTGACGGATCGAAGCATCGGCCGGGTTGAGCTGGAGAGCCAGGGCGCCATCGGAGAGGACGGCCTCCCAATCCCTTCTGGCAGCGTGGAGCGCGGTGCGAAGAGAGGCCACCTCTCCAGCGGGTGCCCCCAGTCGCTCTGCCGCCGCGACAGCCGTCAGCCCTTCCTGGGGCCGGTTCCAGTCCCGGTAGAGCCGGGCCAGCCGGAGATAGGGGGCCGGGTCGGAGGGACGGAAGGCGGCTGCCTCCAGGAAGCTCTCCTCTGCCGCCGTGCGTTCATCGCGGGCAGCCAGCATCTCCCCCTCGGCCAGAAGCGCGGGGAAGGGATCGGGGGTAGAGGTGGGGTGGGGGGCCGTCGGCGAGGCAAAACAGCCCGCGAGCACAATGCAAAGGACCCACAGGGCACAGAGGGGCTTCATCTTTTGTAACTTGTAACTTGTTACTCCTTCATCCGAATCCCCAGCCGCTCCAGCTCCTCCAGTGCTGGTTCATAAATCTCGGGGAGGACCGGGATGTGGACGCCGGTCAATTGGATGCGGCCCTCCAGGATGAGGCGGCAGGCGGAAGCGGCGGGGAGTCCCACCGTGCGGGCCATCGCCGTATCGCCGCCGGGTTCGCCGAAATCGAGCAGCGTCGAAGTGATGCGCTCCTCCCGGTCCGGGTAGACGGCCAGGAAGTCGTGGACCAGCACGACCATATCCCGCTCTCCCTCCCGATACGCCATCTTCGCCAGCATCTGGTCGGCCAGCAGGTCCAGCAGAGTGGTTGCCGGCGGGACAGGCGCGTCGTCCAGCAGCCCCAGCCACTCCAGAGCCGTCATCACTCCGGAGTTGTAGGAGAGATTGAGGTGGGCGGCCAGGTCGGCCCGCAGGTCGGCCGTATCGGGCTTGCCGATAAGCTCTGCCATCACCTGGCGGAAGCTTTTGCTGTGGAGATCAGTCCGTTCCTCCAGGCTGAAGTAGCCCAGCTCGTTCAGCTTCTGCATCACGTCGCACCAGCCCAGGTTGCGGAGCGTGCCCCGGTACATCGTTTCTGTCTCCGGGATGCCGTAAAGCTCGATGTAGGGGAGCGAATCCCGGTTGGGGTAAGCCTCCAGGTCCCCCAGCCCCTCGATCCAGAGGAGGTAGTGGGTGGCGAAGAGGCGGGCGTTGGGCACCTCCACAATGCGGCCATTCTCCAGGTAGCGAGCGTCGTTCCGTCCGGCCAGCACCACCCCGCGCGGGCTCCAGGAGAATTTGTAGCCGAGGGGGTTGTCGTTGGCGTCGGGGGCGGGCAGACCGCCGCAGTAGGAGCGGAAAGCCCTGATCTTCCCACCGGCTGCGTGCACCCGGTGGATGATCCGCATCGCGGACATGTGGTCAATGCCGGGGTCGAGGCCGATTTCGTTGAGGAGGATGATCCCTGCCTCCTTTGCTGCTCCGTCCAGCGCCCGCATCTCATCCTTCACGTAGGAAGTGGTGACCAGGTGGCATCGGTGGCGGACGCATTCCCTGGCCACCTGGATATGATGAATGTACGGCAGGAGGCTGACGGTCAGATCGGCCTCCTTTACCAGATCGCCCAGCCGTTCCCCTTCCCGGGCGATGTCGAAGGGCAGGGCTTTGCCGTTGGGGTGATCCCCTACCAGTGCCCGGGCCTTCTCCACCGTCCGGCTGGCGACGGTGACGTGGAACCCGTGGTCGAGCAGATACCGCACCAGCGGACGGGCCACCAGGCCCGCACCGAGAACGAGGATGTTCTTCACGAGAGACCTCCTTTTGCCTCTTGTCTCTTGCCTCCTGCTCCTGCTACCTGAGATACTGCTCAAGGTACCGATACCCTGGCGTCAGCTCTCCCCTGTATGCAATCACCGCCCGCTTGATCTCCGGCGGCAGGGCCAGTTCCTCGAAGGGGAGGGTGTAATCGGCCTCGGCGATGGCAGGGACGTAGTCCATCAGCACGTGGCTGAAATGCTCTGAGGCCTCGCGGGGGAGCTGGCTGGGCAGGATGTCCACCGCCAGCACCACCACTCCCTCCCCCGCATAGCCGTCGGTGACCTCCCCGGTGAAGGGGTTGTAGACGTAAACGGGGTCCCCCGGCTCGGTGCAGCGGACGGTGCACTCGATCCCTCCCTCTATGTCGCAACTGATGTCCCCGATGACCCGCAGCCGGGGACGGGCAGCCCCCCCGAAGAGCGCCCGCAGGTCGGCCTTTGTCACCAGACGGGGGTACTTTGACTCCCAGTAGATGCCGTTGACCAGGACGGTGAGGTAGGGGAGGTAGCTGGCGAAGCGGGAACGGTACTTTTCCGGGTGGCTGTAGTAATCCTGGAGCTGGAAGCGATCCTGGGGAGAGATTGGCTCCACTGTGTGCTCTTCCTTAAAAACGACCTTGTACAGCGTGTGGCGGTCCGGCTCTCCATCGAAGAAGGAGGCCAGGTCGGGTGGAGCTATCTCCTGGAAGGGGAGCAGGTCGAAGATCTCCTGTGCCCCCTGGGAGACGTTGCCATAGCCAGCGAAGCCCACGACCAGGGGGGCCAGCTCCACGGGGAGTCCCTCGCGTCGGACCCGTTCCCCCGCTTCCCGCACGGCCTGCTGGCCTGCCGCCAGGTTCGGGTACTCGTGGGCCTGCCGGATCGAGCTGAAGGGGTTGGGGGTCCCCTCCCACTCCAGCCGCTGCCCCAGCGCCCAGAGGGTGTCCAGCATTCCGGCCCATCCGGCGTGTCGCCCGAAGAAGATGAGGCGACGTCCCTTCTCGTCGGTCACCTTCTCGTAGTCAATCAGCACACAGCCCAGCTCCAGCAGTCGCCTGAGCATCGGCATGTTGTACGGTTGCCCCTTGATGACATGGGCAAAATAGACATAGATTTTCCCCGGCACGATCAGGGGAGGCGGCACCTCTTTAACGGCAAAGATCACGTCACATTCGGAAAGGTCCTCCTGCACCCGTGCTCCCACCGATGCGTACTCTTCGTCCCTGAAGACGCGAATGTCGGAGGGCTGGACCACCACCTCCAGGCCGTATGTCTCCATCAGCTTGCGGGCGTCGTCGGGGGTGATGGGGGTGCGTCGCTCCCAGATGGACTTATCTTCCCGGCGGATGCCAACTCGTTTCGGCACGGTGGGACCTCCTTGGTCGTCATTCGTCATTCGTCATTCGTCATTCGTCACCAGGATTATACGCGGGAGAGGTGGAGGGGGCAACTCAGGGCCAGAGCAGCTCATCCTGGATCTGCGCCCACTCCTCCGGCGCGACCCACGGCTCCACCGTCCCGTCGGCGGTGCGGCGGCCCACCACCCGGTAGCCGATGGTCCATCCATCCCCCCGCCGGACAGGGAGAAGTCCGTAGCCGTGGAGCCGGTCGTCGTTCAATTCGATCACGTAGAGGGGGTGCTCAGACAGGTGAGGCTCTGCCTCTTCCCACCGCAGGTATCCCGGCGGCGGGCCGGGGGGGTCCAGCCCCGGCAGGTAGACAATGGACATCTCCGGCCTCCGGTCCTCCGCCCAGGAGACGAAGCGGAGCGCCCAGGAGTGGATGAAGCCGTCGGTGGGGGTAGGGGGGGTGAGGACCCAGGCCTCCGGCTCCATACGGTCCAGCAGCTCCCGCGCCCAGGCGTGCCAGTCCGTCTTCTGGCTTTGATCCACCAGCGGGTAGTTGTTGACCGCCGTGGCGACCAGAAGTCCCGCCATCGCCAGGGCGAGGAGGACCATGGGGATGGGGCGTGCCCAGGCCGACCAGCGGGCCGTCCGCCCTTTCAGCCACGTCCACACTTCGCCCAGCCCCACCGCTGCAAGCGGCGCATAGAGGATGTAGACCGGGTGCATGAAGTCCGCCCAGTCCACCACGTCGTAGGTGACCACGAAGAACCACTCCCCCGCCAGCCCCAGGAGGAAGGCCATACCCGTCCGTGGTCGCTCCCGCAGCAGGGTCCATAGCCCGACTGCCCCCAGCCCAACCCCCAGGGGCCAGAACTGGAGCATGAGCTGGTAGCCGGAGTCGGCCCACCGCTGGAGCCAGTAGCGGGGCTGGACGCCGAAGGCGATCCCCCACCACTCCCGGCCCATCAGGAAGGCGGGCACCTGGCTCCAGCTTTCGGGACAGTAGTTGCAGAAGCGGGGATGCTGGAAGGCCCGCAGCGGGATGTAGAGGTACTGAGCCGCCGCTGCCAGCACGATGAGGCCAGTGAGGGCCAGGTTGCGGGGCCGGGTGAGCATCCGGTGGTCGGTGGAAAGGACCGCCCAGAGCCACATCGGCAGCAGCACGATGGCCGGCGCATTGACGCCGAAGTTCAGGGCGTAAAGGGCGGCGCTGAGGAGATAGAGGACGGGACGGCGGCTCTCCATCCAGGCCACCAGTGCCAGCGTGGTGGCGGCGATGAGCGTGCCGTTGAGGGGGTAGAGTTCGGCATAGGTGGCCTGATACCAGAAGCGGACCGCCACGCCCAGCGAGAGGGCGCCGAAAAGGGAGAGGGGGAGGCTCCGGGTGAGCCGGCAGGCGATCCGCTGGGTCAGCGCCACAGTGATCGCCGAGCAAACGGCGGAGAGGAGGTGGAGACGAAAGGCCGGGTTGCGCCAGGGCAGGAGCGCCACGAACAGCCGCCCCAACCAGGTGTAAAGCGGATAGCCGGGAGGATGGGAAACCCCCAGCACCAGGGTGGTGAGCTGATACTCGATGGAGTCCAGGTAGGGGCCGACACCGGGATGGAGGGTGCGGAAGTAGAGGAGAAAGGCTGCCATCCCTGCCACCAATCCCGTTGACCACTGGAGATATCGGGAACACTGGAGTTGTTGGGAGCGTCTAAACATTGATGATCTGCACCTCCTTGTTCAGTGTATACCAGATGGCGAAGGTTGGCAACAGCCGTTGTCGCTTGACTTCCCTCCAGGAGAGGTTACAATATAAAATGAGCGTTGCACCCCCTGTTTCTTCTTCCCTCCCGCTCAATCTGCGTCGGAGGAAGGCCGATGGATAAGAAGAGACTCCTTTCCCTGCTGATTCTGGGAATCCTGCTGATAGGCCCTGCCCTCTCCTGCCGCCCCCTTCTGGGACCCCGGGAGACGCCTACGCCAACCCGTGAATCCC
>JBDOIF010000070.1:0-37540 GCA_041082215.1 Anaerolineae bacterium | reverse complement strand
CGCCCAGTTGCTCCTGGCGCAGGTGCTGCCAGAGGGCCTCTTCGGCAGGTGTGGGATTCTTGCGCATTTCACGGGCCTGGGGACCGAGATGCCGCCACATATCCGCTGGCGTTTGCCAGCGGTAAGTATAGGGATGGTCTGGAGGCTGTTTGCCGTATTTGGCAAATAACGCGATCGCCACACCCTGGCGGATGTCAAAGATGTTCTCGTCCGGGCTGCCGTCAGGGGCGGTCTCCCGCTTCAGGCTGTTGCCATGCAGGTCCAGGATGTAGATTTCGTCAAAGGTCCGCAGCAAACTCTGGCGCATGCCCCGAAATGTGGGGTTATCCAGGTAACTGTGGTTGGTGATCATAGCGACGATGCCGCGCCCGGCCCGGTGAATCTTCCACTGGGCGAAGCGCAGGAATTTGACGTAGTCGTCCTGGAGCCATTTGGGGTTCTTTTCGCCCAGCGGTTTTCCGTCCACCGTATAGTAACTCTGCACACCGTCTATGTCGGTCTTGAGCAACTGCTCCGTCCAGGCGTTCTGGTTGGCGGAGATGCCGGAGTAGGGTGGGTTGCCCAGGATGACCAGAATCGGCTCGTCCTTTTTGACCCGCGCGGCCTGGTGGCTCTCCTCGGAGAGGGAGGCCAGGCCGGGGATAGCGATCTGCTGCAGGTCTTCCATCTCCAGTGTATTGGTCAGGTAGAACTGGAACCGTTCGCCGTTCCGGAGGGGGACGCTCAGCGTCTCCAGCAGGAAGCCAATTTTCATATGACCGATGGCGTAAGGGGCCATGAGCAGCTCAAAGGCGTAGAAGTGGGGGAGAATGTGGCGGCGCAGAAAGGCGTCCTTTGCGCCTTCGCCGTATTTGCCGATGAATTCCCCAAAGGCCAGTTGGACTGCCTCAGCGACGAAGGTGAGCGTCCCGGCGGCGGGGTCCAGCAGGGTCACCTGTTCGTCCGCCAGGCCGTCGGGCAGGCCAAAGCGAGTCTGGAGCAGGTGGTGGACAGCGCGGACGATGTAGCGGACCACCGGCTGGGGTGTGTAATAGACGCCGCGCCGCTCACGGGTTTCGGGGTCATATTCGGCCAGGAAGGTCTCGTAGAAGTGCAGGACAGGGTCATCGCCTCTGCCCTGCTTGTAGTACTGCTCCAGAATGGCCTGCACATCGGCACCGTTCAGCACAGCGGCAATGTCGTCTATGATGACTTCCATCTGCGGGGAGGGCTTGCCCAGGGAGATGAACTGGAAGACGTCCCGCAGGATGCCGATGGTGGAGGGGATGAGGGAGTAGGCCAGTTGGCGGTTGAACACCCTCCCTTCGCTGGCGGGGGGAGAGGAGGGGGATACGCGGGTGCGGGCGGCGAAGAGGCCGTAGGTGATGGTCTGGGCGTAGAGGTCGGCGAACTGCTCCTCCGTCAGGCCCGCAATGAGGTACTTCTGGAAGGCCTGATAGAAGCCGTAGAGGGGGCCCTGGCCCTGGGCCAGTTCGGGGCGGATGACCTCATCCCGCAGGAAGCGCGTCCGCCGGGCCAGTTCCACAGAGAGGGCCTCGGGCGTCAGGCTGGGGGGCAGGGCGAAGGAGAAGAAGGTCGTCAGAAGGCGCTCAAGGGCTTCTGCCTGCTCGGGTTGTAGTTTGGGTTTGGTATACTGGGCGATGGCGGGGCGGGCAAGCCGGACGCTTTCCAGCCGGACTCTGTCCCGGTACAGGCGGAACTCGTAGAAATCGGTCAGGATGAGGTTGGGGAACGTGTGCAGATAGCGCTGGAGCTGGTCTGAGGTCTCGGCCTGGTCCAGGTTGGTGCCGGGCGCCTTGGCCTCAATGTAGCCGATGACCTGATAGGAGCCATCCCAGATGCGAAAGTCTGGATTGCCGGCCTCGGTGGGCTTGGGCAGGACGGTGACCTGAACGGCGCGGCCTTCCGCCTGAGCCAGCGCTTCGAGCAACTCTTTCAGCGCCGGGTAGTAACTCTCCTCGGTGGCGTCGCCGTGCTGGGTCAGCTCAGCAATAGATTGAAGATAGGATTTCAATTGGTTGTCCACTGCTCGCCAATGCTCTCGCCGCCAGGTACTTTCTCATCATACGCAGCGCAGGTTATTTGTAACCTGACAAATTACTCCGGCAATCTGCTTCTGGGTCTCAGGGCTCGCCCCTCCCCCTTCTTCTTCCCTCCTTCGAGCAAGGGGGGATGAGGGATGATTTCGCCTGGAGTCAAGGGCTATGGTCGGGTGAATTTGTTAGACCGCACTCAGCCTGCGAACAACAGGCCTGGCGGCCTGCACTACCTGAGGATTATACAGCAACCCCGTCAGAGCTCAACTTCTCCGTTCAGGCAATCTCCGCCAGCAGCGACTCCACCTGCTCCGCCCGCAGCCGCTCCAGCGGCCGCTCCACCAGCGGGCCGGCCCGCAGAGCGGGCACCTGTTCTTCATAGGTGGGGATCGGCTCCCCCCGGTAGAAGATGCCGATCGGTATCCGCTCTCCCCACTCCCATGCCTTCTCCCAGGCGGCGGTCCGGTCTGCAGGATCGTATCCCGGTTCCTCCTCCAGTTTATAGACGCGCTCGTTGTAGTACTCGTAGGCATAGGAGCGGTTGAAGGTCACGCAGGGCTGGAGGACATCCAGCAGGGCATAGCCGGGATGATCCAGCGCCTCGCCGATGAGCCAGGCCAGGTGCTGAAGCTCCCCCGAATAGCCCCGGGCGACAAAGGTGGCGCCAGCGCTGATGGCCAGCGCCAGCGGGTTGACGGGCCGGTCAATGGAGCCCTCCGGCGACGTCGGCGTGCGCTTCCCTGATTCGCTGGTGGGGGAGTACTGCCCCCGCGTCAGGCCATAGACGCGGTTGTCCTGCACCAGGTCCACAATGTTCAGATTACGACGGGCGGTGTGGAGGAAGTGGCTCAGCCCCTCTCCGTACCCGTCGCCGTCGCCGTGGACGACCATCACCCGCAGGCCGTGGTTGGCAAGCCGCGCTCCGGTGGCCACCGCCAGCGGTCGGCCGTGGAGGGTGTGGAAGCCGTTGACCTTCATGTAGTGGGGCAGCTTGCTGCCACAGCCGATGCCGGTGATGATCGCGATCTCGTGGGGAGCGATCTGTCGCTCGACCAGAGCTAAAGTAATCGCATTGAGGATGCCAAAGTTGCCACACCCCGTGCACCAGGTGGGGCGTTCCCTCCCCGCAAAGTCTTTTCGAGTGAGCATAGGCTTCGCTCCTTTGATCCGAAACGTCAAACGTCGGGCGTCAAACGGCAAACGGCAGGCGGCGGAGGATGTATTCGGGGGTGAAGGCCCGACCGTCGTAGCGGTGGACCGCACCGTCGGGCGACCAGCCGGTGTAGGCCCGTAGAAGGGTCTCGAACTGACCGGTGGCGTTTCCCTCCACCACGACCGTGCGCTTTGTCCGTCCCAGGGCCGCTTTCGTCGCCTCCAGGGGGAGGGGGTAGAGGGCGCTGAAGTGGAGCATGTTGGCCCGGCCGGTCCGCTCTCCGTTCAGCCGGTCCACCGCCTCCCGCACCGGGCCGTAGCTGGAGCCCCAGCAGAGAAGGGTCACCTCCGCCTCTTCGGGGCCGTACCAGGATGGCCCGGGGACCTCCCGCGCCATCCCCTCCAGTTTTCGCAGTCGCTTTTCCACCTGGGCGTTGCGGTTGTCCGCCTCCTCGTTGATGGCGCCATACTCGTCGTGCTCGTCGGAGGTGGTGCTCCAGACGGCGTTGGGGTGACCGGGCACAGCGCGGGGGGAGACGCCCGTCTCGGTGACGCGGAAGCGGCGGTAGGGTTCCTGGAGGGCGTCCAGCTCCTCCCGGCCCATCAGGCTCCCCCGGTCAATGGTCACTTCGTCGAAGTTCAGGGCGTCCGCCTCGATTGTCCGATAGGCCACGGCCAGGTAGTGGTCGCTGAGGACGATGGCCGGGGTCTGGTACCGCTCCGCCAGGTTGAAGGCCTGCCAGCCGATGCGGAAGGACTCCTCCACCGTGCCGGGGGCGAGGACGAAGCGGGGGAATTCCCCCTGAGAGGCATAAGTGACGAACAGGAGGTCGCCCTGCTCGGTGCGGGTGGGCAGGCCGGTGGAGGGGCCAGGCCGCTGGGCTTCGTAGATGACCACAGGGACCTCCGTCATGCCGGCCAGCCCCAGCGCCTCGACCATCAGGGAGAATCCGCCGCCGGAGGTGGGGACCAGCGCGCGGGCGCCCACGTAGGCCGCGCCGATCGCCATATTGACGGCGGCGATCTCATCCTCGGCGTGCTTGGTCACCGCACCGTATTCTCCGGCGCGGGCAGCGAACCACTGGAGGACGGGCGAGCCAGGGGTCATAGGATAGGCTGCGACGAACCGGCAACCCCCCGCCAGCGCCCCCATGGCGAATGCGTCGTTGCCGTTGAGGAGGAGGCGGCGGGGAGCCTCCGGTACCGCCTCCATACGGAAGGGGAAATCGGTCTGGAACGCGCAGCCAGCCTGAACCCCCGCCTCCACCACCCGCAGATTGGCGTCCACCACCGCCTCTCCCTTGCGGGCGAAGTTGTCCCGGACCACGCTCTCGATATAGGCGGGGTCGAAGCCGATGAGTCCGGCGGCGAGGGCGAAGGCGAGCGTGTTGCGCATCACCGCCCGTCCCCCCCTCTCCTCGGCCAGGGCGGAGAGGGGGATCGGGCAGAAGTTGACGCCCGGCCGGTGGAGTTCTTCGGGCAGTTCGTCTTTCGCATCGTAGACCACGGCTCCGCCAGGGACCACGCTTCCTATGTGCCGCCGCACTGTCTCCACATCCAGCGCCAGGAGGATGTGGACCGGCTCGGCGTGGGAATAGAGGGGGTGGTGGGCGATGCGCACGGAGAAGAAGTTGTGGCCGCCCCGGATGCGGGAGTGGTAGTCGGGGAGACCGAAGACGTAGAGACCACCCCGCGTCAGCGCTTTGGCGAACCCCGCCCCGCTCGACTCCAGCCCCATCCCTGCTTCGCCGCCGATGCAAATGGTGAGGCTCTCTTTCATGTCTGCATCCCTTCCAGTACGGTCAGAATCTCGCCGATATCCGGCACTTCCCGGATCGGATAGACCTTTCGGAAGCGGATGATCCCTTCCTGGTCCACGATGAAAACGGCACGCTCACTGAAGCCGTTCTTCTCCCGGAAGATGCCATATGCCTGCGCCACGCCGCCGTGGGGCCAGAAATCGGCCAGAAGGGGGGTCTCCTGCACCCCGATCGCCTCGGCCCAGGCCTTTTTGCTCGGGACGCTATCCACACTCAACCCCAGGGCCACCGCGCCCAATCGCTCGAAGTCCCCCCTGTGTTTTTCCAAATCCTGCATCTGTGTCTTGCAGACACCGGTCCACGCCAGAGGGTGGAAAGAGAGCACCACCCTCTTCCCGCGCAGGGCGCTCAGCGATACCTCCTGATCGTTCTGATCTTTCAGCGTGAAATCAGGCGCCTTATCTCCCTCTTTCATTTTGGCCTCCTGAAAGGCAATTTATGTTAAGAGTGCTACGGCCCATAGGTCTCCGCCAGGTACTGGATCACTGCTGCCTGTTCCTCTGCGCTCAATCTGGCCCCTTTACCGACCATCCGGGCCACCGTCGCCTGCCACTCTGCCCCGGTCTTGGAGGCCTGCTGGATCCGCGACAGGCTGTGGCAGGTGGAGCACCGCTCCGCTACCAGCGACTCGCCGTCCAGGGTGGCAGGTTGCCCCTGGGGGGCGGGTTGTTGCTCCGTGGCGGGGGCGGTCGTTGCCGGCCCTGCCCCACCGCCGCAGGCGGCCAGAAGCGACACTGTCAACAGCATCAGCGCGATGAGCGCGATCAGGGGCTTTGTATATGGCTCCATCTTTCACATTTCTCCTATGTCCCCAGCGGGAAGGACAATTTTGCAGATCGCGAATCCCACGAATAGCCGAATGCCGTGAATGAGAGGGCAATCGGCCTTAAAGGTAGTACCATACCACACTGGCAATGAATGCGATCAGGATCAGCGTTCCCGCCACACCTCCCAGGGCCTTGTTGAAGCGCAGGAGACGGCGGGCGCGGTGGGTGATGACGATCTTGGCCAGAAGGACGGCCATCGCCAGCGAGCCTGCGGCGGCATGGACTCCAACCCGCAGGGGGTGCAGGCGAGGCCCCTCCCCGAACACACAGGCCGCCGCCACGAGGGCCATCAGGAGCAGCACCGTGATCCCCCCGCCCCGGTGAAGCCGGCGCAGCGTCTGCTTCTCGATGGGCAGCAGGCGGAAAGCCCCCTGCACCTGCGCCATCCCCAGCGCCTGCAGGAAAGCCAGCAGGAGGACGATGGTCGTTGCGATGGATTTCACCGTCTCCAGATTCATCAGCTTACTCCTTTAAAAAAAGGTGCGACGCACTCCCCTGACAAAAGGCGTCGCACCTGCAGTGCTATCCCAGGGCCTTTTTGAGCCGCTCGTATTCTTCCTGCAGGAAGTCTACGTGGAAAGCCTCCTCGTCCCGGAGCTTTTCGAACACCTTTTTCACCTCGGGGTCCTCGGCCAGGTCCAGGGCCAACTGGTACTTATCCCGCGCGGCCTGCTCTTCCAGCATCATCACCTTCAAGAAGCCTAACCAGTCCATTTCTGCCTCCTTATTGCTAATTGTTGCCTGCTCAACCGGTAAAGAAGGGCAGCTCTTCGCTATCCCACCAGGTCTGGTTCCGGGTGAGGTATTCGTGGGTGCTGTGCAGCAGTTGGAAGTGCGCCTCTTCCTGACGGGTGAGGAACTCGTATGCCTGGCGGGCGTGGGGGTCGTCTGTCGTCTTCGCCCCCTGGGCGTACAGTTCCCGCGAGATGCGCTCCGTCTCCAGCCCGAACTCCAGGGCCGCGATGTCTCCCTCCAGGGAGACCTGCCGGTCGGGGGTGAAGACGGGCATCGGCTCCGGTGGCTCCTCCCCTGGCAGGTCCGGGTCGGCCGGATCGAGTGGGAAGTCGGCCTTCATCGCCTCTTTGTAGGGGAGCCACCCCCGCCCCTCCTCCAGTGCCCGGTACTCCGCCAGGAGCAGCCGGAGGTGGTCCGCCTCCTGGGCGGCCAGGTCCAGAAACATGCGCCTGCCGCGCTCACCGGAGGCCCGCTCTGCCGCCTGGGTGTAGAAGCGGTAGCCGTCCCGCTCCAGGCTCATGCCACGGCGCAGAATCCCCTGGGGTGTATTCCAATCCATATCTTATCCTCCTTCATCCTCCCAGCGCCGCGATCTGGCCCTTCAGCCAGCGGGCGTGCTGGATCTCGTCGTTCAGGTTTTGCTCCAGGAGATCGTGGGTCTCCTCATCGAGCACCAGATCGGCCAGGTGGGCGGCGTAGTCTTTGATGGCCTGCTGTTCCTCAGCCAGTTCGATCCGCAGCATTTCCGCCGTTGTCGTCTGCTGGCTGGCGGCGGCCACCACGCGCCCTGCCACCGTTTCCACCCCTCCGGGCTGGGCAGGGGTGCCGCCCAGCTCCCGGATCCGGCCTGTCAGGTCGCGGGCGTGTCGTTGCTCGACGGCGAGGATGGCCCGCACCCCCTGGGCGATGGCGTCCTCGGCGATCGCTCCGGCATGGGCAGCGTAGATCTCCACCGCGCTCAGCTCCGCACGCAGATGATGGTTCAGCGCAGCGATGATCTCCTCGTGTTTCATGCTTCACCTCCCTGAGTGGCCCGGACCAGCAGGATGGGGACCGGGGAGCGGCGTTGCACGCGGGCAGGGACGTTGCCCTGAATCCAGCGGCTGACCAGCGACCGCCGCTCGTTGGGCAGGGCGATCAGGTCGCAGCCCTGCTCCCCGGCGAACTCGACGATCGCTTCGTCCTCTGCCTTCGGGGTGATCAGCACCTTCGTCTGCACGGCCACCCCTTTGCCGCGCAGCCGTTCCGCCAGGCGGCCCAGGTACGCCTCGGCCTCCTCCCTGCGTCGGGCACCGCTGGAGCCCTCCTCCACCTGGACTGCCTGGAAGAAGTATTCGTCGGAGGCGACGACCGGGACGACCCGCAGGAGGACCACCTCGGCCCCGATGCGGCTCGCCAGGGCCTCGACGTGGCGGAGGTGGGCATCCGGCCCGCCCTCCACATCCAGCGGCACCAGAATCCGTTGATACATTTCGCCCTCCTTTCGCAATTCCTCAGGCGGTGACCGAAAGTCACCTCTGCAGTCCTGCGGCTGGGGGTTGGCCTTCACCGATATGGCTTAAGGGATTGCCTGAGCAGTCACCGTAGAGAAGAATAAATCTCTCCGCTCCCTGCTTCCGCAGGGCGCTTAAGGCCCGATCAATTTCCTCCTCTCAAGGTGGAAATACCCAGCAGCCGGTAGATCAGGCAGAAACCAGTGATGGCGGTGAAGAGCAGGATCGCCCCGATCACGGCGGCGACGATCCCCCCTGCGGCGCCCTGGACCCCTCCCAGAGGCCAAAGGCCAACGATCAGCAGGACTGCGCCCAGAACGGCGCGAATGATGCGATCCACAGGTCCTTCGTTCGGCTTCATCAGATTTTCCTCCTTTCGTTAATTCCTTATCGCAAGGACACAGAGACACCGAGTTCGGCAGGAAAAACCCAGCGTTTATCTACCAGAACCGCTCGAACCGGTCTCGCTTTGCTTTACAGATGGGACAAACGCCAGGCGGCTGCTCCCTGGCGCAGAGGTAGCCGCAGACGCGGCAGCGCCAGACCGGGAGGGGTGGTTCAGCGCCCGGACGGGCCGGAGCGCGGGCGGGCCGGTCCTGGGGCCGCTGACCCTCTGGAGGGCGGCGCTCCGGCACCGGCTGGACCTCCCGTTTCCCCTGCAGGACTTCGTCGGACACATACAGGGCGCAGTAGCAGGCCCCCCATTCAGTCAGGTCGGCGTCCCGATAGTCGCAGGGGCAGATGATGTCCAGGTCCTTCTGCCTATCCCCTGTCGCCAGGCGGCAGGGGCATGCCCAGTAGCCGTACCGCCTCTCGTTGACCAGCAGCCCCTCCACCAGCTCCCGTGTGAACTCCCGGTCGGGGTTAAGATGGTAACCGGAGGCCTCCGCTTCCTGATGGAGCCGCTCGTAGAGGGCGTCTATTTCCTCCGGCGATACGATGACCTCTCCGCTCATAAGCCCAGCGCCTCCTTGATCTCTTCCGGCCGGTAGCCGATCACCGCCCGCTCCCCATCTATGACGAGGGTGGGGAACGAGGTGGCGGGGTTCCACCGCCCCACCTGAGCCAGCGCCTCCTCCTGCTCCTTGCCCCGGATCAGGTCCACATAGACAAAGTTGAAAGCCACTCCCTGGTCCTCCAGAAATTGCCGGGTGCGCCTGCACCAGACGCACGTGGAGAGGCCATAGAACATCACATGGTGCTTGTCCTGCGAACCGGGAACGCTTCCCTTCGCTTCCATATCAACCTCCCCATTTAAACTCTGTGGTGTTTTCAGCCACCGGACAGTTTTATAGATCACGAATCCCACGAATCAGGCAAATGGACGAATTGTGCGAAACAGGCCCAAATAGGACCAGAACTGCCCGCAAATATTCGTGAGATTCGGTCTGTTCGCGCCATTCGCGATAAGAATCCTGGGCTCCGACAAAGGTGTCAGGTGGTTAATGGTGTTTTCACTGTTTTGCCCCGCATTCGGGGCAGAACCTGGCGCCAGCCGGGACTTTTGCCCCGCAGTTGGGGCACTGGCCTTCCACTTGCAGGGGCTTCCCACACTCAGCGCAGAATTTGCCGCCGGGGACCGCCGCACCGCAGTGGGGGCAGGTGACGGTGATGGTTTCCTTGAACCGGGCGGCGTCCACATACTCCACCGTCCCCGCCTTCTCGCGGGCATCGGCCAGGGTAGCTTCGACCTGAATGGCGGCCAGCTCCTCCTCCAGCGCGGGGGCACAGTTTTTGCACAGGCCCCGCTGGACGTTCCAGCAGTCGTCGTCTACCCACTGGCCGCAACGGCGGCACTTGTAGAAATGAGGTTTGGCCTCCTCCACGGCGCGGGCAAAGGCGGCGTCGTGGGCCTTCTCCCAGGCGGCCGAATGGACCGTCTCGGCGACCTCCGCCGCCCGCCCGAAGATGCCGCCCAGGATGCCGCTCGCCGCATCCAGCGCCTCAGAGATCGCCCCCGTCGCCAGCGGCTGGAAGCGGGTGCGGTAGCCGTTGCCGCACCGGTCGCAGAAGAATTCAAACTGAAAGCCCCGTTCCGTACTGAGGTCGTTGTAGTTGCGCGTGAACTCGATCAGCGCCATCATCGCCCTCCTAATGAACGCTGGCCAATCTGGGGGTCAATATTGCCCGGTCCGCCGCACTCGGGGGTGTAGCAGGTGACGTCAATGAAAGCACACTTTTCTTTGCAACTCGGGCATTGCTCGGGCGGGGCAGGGGCCTGCAGTGTGTAGCCACAGTTGGAACACTTCCACCAGGTCTGGGTTTCTTCGGACATCGCATCTCCCTCCTTCACGGAATACGCAACGCGCAACACGTTCAGACCGCTCCATAGATGGGAATGCGGGCCCCGTTGATGGAGGCAGCCGCATCGGTGCAGAGGAAGCGCATCATAGCGGCGATCTGCTCCGGCGGGGCCCACGTGGCGGGATCGGCTTTGGGCATCATGCGACGGTTGGCAGGGGTGTCAATGATGCTGGGGAGGATGACGTTGGCTGTGACGCCGGTCCCCTTCAACTCGGCGGCGATGGCCTCGGTGAGGGTGATCAGGCCCATTTTGGAGACGGCGTAGGCGGCCTGCTGGGGGCGGGGGGCGACGGCTGTCCTGGAGGCGACGTGGACAATACGGCCCCAGCCGGACTTGAGCATCGGGGGAAGGACCGCCCGGGAGAGGAGGAAAGCGGATCGGAGGTTCAACGCCATCATCCGGTCCCACTCCTCCAGGGTGATCTCCTGCACCGGCTTTCCACCGCTCCAACCGCCGACAGTGTTCAACAGCACGTCGAGCCGACCCCAGCGGTCGAGCGCCGCCTGCACCATCCGCTGAACGTCGGCCTCCTGCGTCACGTCGGCCGATGCAAGGAGCGCACGTTCCGCCAGCCCCTCAATCTCTTCTGCCAGCCTTCCCAGCCGCTCCGGGGAGCGGCCCACCAGGACCAGCCGGGCCTCTGTCTGAGCGAACTCCCGCACCGCGGCGGAGCCCAGCCCCCCTGTCGCGCCTGCGATCACCACCACCCGCCCGGACAACTCTTCACCTGTCATCTTTCGTCATCACCTGCCCACGTAGCGCGGGCCGCCAGGCCCGTTTCTCACAGGCTGACAGCCTGCACTACAGCCTGACTTGCGTCTTAAAGCAAAGGCACAGAGAACGCAGGGGGTACAGCCCTATCTCAGCGTCTTCACGGTTATATGAATAACGTCATCTTCGAGTTGCGGGCTTCCTGGACAAAGGAGCCGACGGCGCAGTACTCGTCAATCAGGTCCTGCCGCAGGTCCTCTGGCCGGATGCCCATGATCTCCATCGTCATATCGCAGGCCATCACCTTGCCGCCCAGCTCCTTGAAGTCGGTCAGCAGCCGTTCCAGTGAGGCGACTTTAGCCTGCTTCATCCGCTGTTTGACCATCCACTTGCCCAGGCCCAGGAAGTGCATCTTGGAGAGGGGGCCTTTTTCCAGGGCCCCCTTCTTGAGCCGCTGGAGTCCCCAGAAGGTGAAGAAGATGGTGGCCTCCATCCCCATCGCCAGCGCGCCGTTGGCGATGATCAGCGCACTGTACACTTTGTCCATATCTCCGCTGTGGAGGACAATAGTGAGCCGTTCGGCTCCTGCTCCCTGCTCTGCCATAGTTACCCTCCCGCCTGCGCAGCATCAAGCGTCAGACGCCAGGCGTCAAAAAAACGACCCGCACCCTACCGCTGGATGCGGATCGTCCATACCTCCCCCTCCTCCTCGATCCCTAAAAGCGTCAGCCCCAGGGCCTTCACCGCCATCGGGATCTCCTCTTTGGAGGCGGGATGGGTTCCGATGACCACCACCACGTCGCCCGGCTTCGCCTTCCTGAGCGCCTTCCGCGTCTCCACCAGGGGTACCGGGCAGGTCTCACCCCGGCAGTCCACCCTGATCTCCGTCATCGGGCAGGCGGGCTCCCGGACGTCTACCTCGATCTCTGGCATCGCTCCCTCCTCACTCTGTGAACTCCACCACCACCTTCTCCACATCCCACCGGGCTTCGAGCTTGTCCACGATGTCCTCCCGGATAGCGGCGGCAAACTGATGGTCCGCTGGCAGGTCCAGCACCACCCGAACCGTGCCGTTCTGGACCTCCACCTCTTTGACCAGATTGCTGCGGACGATATCCAGCCCCACCACCGGGTTGACCACCCGCTTGAGGCGCTTATGGACCAGCTCCACTGTGGTTGGCTCGCGCTCTTTGACCAGGCCGTGCCGCTCCTCGTAGTTCTCGATCGCCGCCCGCAGGCCGTCAATGGCCAGCACGGAGCAATGGACCTTGATGGGAGGAAGGCCCCCCAGCGCCTCCGACGCGTCCTTCCAGGTCAGCTTCTTCGCCTCTTCGATGGTCTTGCCCTTGGCCAGCTCGGTGATAATGGAGCCGGTGGCGATGTTGGAAGCGCACCCATAGGACTCAAACTTGATGTCGGTAATCACGTGGGTCTCGGGGTCCACTTTCAGGTAAACAGCGACCATATCCCCACAGGCGGGGCTTCCCTCGACCCCCCTGGCGTCGGCGTCCTCGATCCGCCCCACATTGCGTGGATTGCGGAAGTGTTCCATCACAATCGCACTGTACGGCAGTGGCATATCCTTACCTCCTAAACGGAATACGGAATACGGAGTACGTATTGCGTATTGCGTACTGCGTACTACTCCTTCCCCAATGGGCTGATTCTCCTCAACTCTGCCACCACCTCTTTGACCGCCTCGACCACGGCGTCCACGTCCCCTTCCTGATTGTAGCGGCCGAAGGTGAAGCGGACGGAGCCGTGGGCCCGCTCATGGTCGCCGCCGATGCCCAGGATGACGTGGCTGGCCTCCAGGGAGCGGCTGAAGCAGGCGGAGCCGGTGCTGACAGCGAAGCCGCGCATGTCCAGGTGCAGGAGAAGCGACTCCCCTTCGATGAAGCGGAAGGAGACGTTGGCGTTCTGCGGCAGACGGTGGACAGGATGGCCGTTCAGCCGGGTTTGCGGGACCTCGTTCAGCAGCCGCTCCAGCAGCCGGTCCCGCATTGCCTGAAGCCGGGCCGTCTCCTCCGGTGTGATCAGCTCCACCGCCCTGGCGAACCCCACCGCGCCGGGGATGTTCTCCACGCCCGGCCGCAGGTCGAACTCCTGATACCCCCCATCCATCCACTTGCGGATGGGAGTCCCCTTGCGCACGTACAGCCCGCCGATCCCCTTCGGCCCGTGGATGGTGTGGGCGGAGACGGTGATCAGGTCCACCGGAACCTCCCGCACATCCAGCGGTACGCGGGGGAAGCTGTGGGTGGCGTCGGTGTGAAAGAGGGTTCCCCTCTCCTTGCAGATACTGGCAATGGCCTTCAGGTCCTGCAGGGTCCCGATCTCCTGGTTGGCCGCCTGGATAGAGACCAGGATGGTTTCGTCGGTGATGGACTCCCGCAGGTGGTCCAGGTCCACGCGGCCTGTCTCGTCCACCCGGACGTGGGTCACCCGGAACCCCTGCCGCTCCAGGGCGCGGGCGCTGTGCAGCACCGGGAAGTCCTCGATAGGCGTGATGACGATGTGCTTGCCCTTCTTCTCCCCCAGCGCCAGCGCCACACCCTTGATCGCCAGGTTGCTGGACTCGGTGCTGCCAGAGGTAAAGATGAATTCCTCCGGGCCCGCTCCCAGTACATCCGCGATCTGTTGCCGGGCGGTATCCAGCGCGTCCCGCGCTTCGATCCCCAGGGAGTACCCGAACTGAGAGGTGGCGACGGCGTACAGATCGAAAAAGTAGGGCTTCATAGCTTCGAGTACCCGCTCGTCCATCCGCGTTGCAGCGGCGTTATCCAGATAGATGGTGGTTTCGAACACGGCTCTCTCCCTCTGTTTTCGGTCCTCGCTCTCCGGCCTGACGGAGATCGGCCTTCCAGGGCGCTCACCGACCACAAATTGCCATAAGTCTCATTCTCATCTTCAATTATACCACATCCCTCGAATAAAGTCAATGCCTTTTTAAATTATTTTTGTGCCTGTTGGGGCTGACGGGTTATCCATACGTCAGCGCCTCTTCCGGCACGTGCCGCCCGATGGAGCTCCGGCGCACCGCCTCGACGAACGCCTCCGGTGGGACAACCCCGGTCTCGTGGGCCAGGGCGAGCAGGGCGACGACGGCACTGTTCTGGGGGCCAGCCTTTCCCCTGAAGTCCCGTCGCCGCACCTCCGCCGCCGTCTCCGGAACGGGCAGGCTCTGGTCCACCCAGACCACCGTTCCCCCCGCCATCCGTCGGATCCGCTCCTGCTCATGGCGCAGGCCGTCCTCCGACGTGATCAGCACCGCGTCCGGATGGGAGATGCCATGGTAGGCGATGGGGTCCCGGGAGAGGACCACCTCCGCCGTAGAAAAGCCGATCCCAACTGTGACCGGGTAACTCCCCTTCCGGGTGGCGTGCAGCCCGGAGGCTATCGCCGCCTGGGCGAAGATCTCCGCTGCCCGCTGCACCCCCTCGCCAGCCGAGCCGCCGATCACGATGCCCATCCTTCCTTCCAGCGGCGAGGAGAAGCGCACCGACACCGGCTCCACTTCCAGGAGCGAAAGCTTCTCCTCATGTGGCGGAAGGCGGAAGGGGGGGCGGTCCCTCCCGCGCCAGACGCCCGGTTCGTACCCGGCCGCCTGGGCCAGCTCCTTCAGCCGCAGGTCGGGGTTCCACCTGGCAGCGTAGGCCACGCACAGCTCCAGCACCTCCACCAGGGCCAAGCCTTCCACCTCCATCGCCTCCTGCAGGGCGTCGGAGAAATCCCCCAGGCCGATCACCCGGCAGGCGTAGGGGGCGCCGGCATCGAGGACCAGCCGGCAGAGATCGTGGTGGGGGAGAGGGCTTCCCTCCGGCGTGATGGATGTGCGAAACCCCGGCGGCGTCAGCCCGCTGGGCTGCCCGCCGGTCATCCCGTACAGCATGTTGTTGTGCACCACCACCGTCAGCTCCACGTTCAGCCGGGCCGCCTCCAGCAGATGCTGCAGGCCGATCGTCGCACCCCCGTCGCCGATCAGCACGACGACCTTCTTGCCCCGCGGAAGCCCCATCGAGATCCCCGCCCCCAGCGCCACCGACCGGCCGTGCAGGCCGTGGACGGTGTGGGTGGCAAAGACCCGGTCGGCAATGCCATGACAGCCGATATCGGTCACCAGGACCACATCCAGTGGCCCCATCCCCATCCTCTCCAGCGCGCGGACAAGGTTGCGGTCAACCAGGTGGTGGCCACATCCCTTGCAGTAGGGAAAAGCGCTCGTGGTCAGGAACTCGCTCATCGGACCTCCACCTCCTGGACGATGCGGTCGGGCGGGATCATCCGTCCGATGCCGGTCACCAGCCGGACCCCCTCGGGCAACCGGTGGCCGAAGAGCAGGCGGGCCAGTTGCCCCTGCAGATTCTCTTCCGCCATAACCACGTCGGGATACCGGTCCAGGATTTCGTAATAGACCGGAGGGACCGGCAGGAGAGTCTGCGGCACGAGAAGAGAAACCGGCCTCCCCTTCGCGCGCAGTTCCGCCACTGCCTCTCGCGCTGCCTCTGCGGTAATTCCATAGGCCACCACCAGCGTCTCCGCCCCCTCCTGCTCATCCAGCTTGTACAGGACGGGGGTGTGGGCCTCCACCTTCGCCTCCAGCCGCCGGGTGTTGGCCAGCGCCTCGTCGGTGGAGTGCTGGAGGATGCCATAGGTGTCGTGAGTGGATGCGGTCAGGCGGACCTGGTGCGCCGGGTTCCCTACCGGCAGAAAGGGAGGGACAAGGGATTCGTCGGCAGCGTAGGGGCGGTATGGAGCCGGGCCGTCGTAGAACGTGCGTCGGATCGGCTCGACCGGCTCCAGACAGGCCAGGTCCAGCCTCCGCTCCGTCATCACCATTTCCTTGGAAGTGAGAAGCACCACCGGGGTCCGGCCCTCCACCGCCAGCCGCAGCGCCACGGGTGGCAGCCGCCAGCAGTCCTCCAGTTCGGCGACGCACAGCACCGGCAGCGGGTATCCCCCGGAGATCACCCCGTGCAACAGTAGCAGGTCCCCCTGCGCTCCCGCCGTCGCCGTGCCGGTGGCAGGTCCTAACCGCTGCACCAGTACGATCAGCATCGGCAGTTCCATCATATAGGCCATATTGACCGACTCCACCATCAGCGCAAAGCCGGGGAAGGAGGTCGCTGTCACCGGAAGATGCCCCGCGGCGGAAAGCCCGGCCATCCATTGTAGCGCGGTGATCTCGTCCGGCGCGGGCAGCACCGCCGGGAAGCGGCGGCTGGCGTAGCCGTAGATCAGGCTGGCCGGTGTGATGGGATAACCGACGTACACATCGGCCCCCGCCTGTGCACACGCCTCGGCGATCAGGCGGGAGCCATCTATCAGGACCAGACCGTTCCGTTGCATAACTCCAAGTCCTCCGTGCCTCAAGGGTACTGGGTCCACTCCCGGATCGGGGGCCCGCCCGGGAAGGGAGCTGACGGTTTCCAGTATACAAGGATAGAGGGAAGGAAGCAAACCGGCCAGGTGTATTTCAGTTTGGGGGCGAGATGTCCGTGACCCGGGCCAGACCTGGGGAAACACGAATGGCGCGAATGGAAACGAATACCGCGGATGGGGCAGGGATACTTCCTATTCGCGGTATTCGGGCCATTCGTGGGATTCGCGATCCACCGGCGAGCGGGAGGGCCACCCGCCCCGAAATTGAAATACGCCCAAACCGGCTGGCCTGTTTTTTACCGTGAGGGTATAATTAGAGGGATGGACCTTTTTGAGCACAGTCGGCAGGAGCAGGTTCGGCGGGAGGCGCCGCTGGCGGCCCGGATGCGCCCCCGCACGCTGGAGGAGTTTGTCGGCCAGGAACATATCCTGGGGCCGGGGCGGCTGTTGCGTCGCGCCATCGAGGCGGACCGGCTTTTCTCCTCCCTGATCTTCTGGGGGCCGCCCGGCACGGGCAAGACGACGCTGGCGATGATCATCGCCAACTCCACCCGCGCCCATTTTGAGACGATCAGCGCGGTGATGGCGGGCGTGGCCGACATCCGCCGTGTGGTGCAGGAGGCGAAGGAGCGGCGGGGGATGTATGGCCGGCGGACCATCCTGCTGGTGGATGAGATCCACCGCTTCAACCGCGCCCAGCAGGACGCGCTGCTACCCCACGTGGAGGACGGCACCATCATCCTGATCGGCGCCACCACCGAGAATCCCTACTTCGAGGTTGTCGGCCCCCTTCTTTCCCGTTCCCGCGTCTTCCAGTTCAAGCCGCTGACCGATGAAGAGGTGCAGGTGGTCCTTGAGCGGGCGTTGACCGACCCGGAGCGGGGGTACGGAAGGCGACAGATCGAACTGACACCCGAGGCGCTGGACCACATGATCCGTATTGCTGGAGGGGATGCCCGGGCCGCCCTCAACGCGCTGGAGCTGGCGGTCGAGAGCACACCCCCGGACGCGCAGGGGGTGGTTCATATCACGCTGGCGGTGGCAGAGGATTCCATCCAGCAGCGGGCGCTCCGGTACGACCGGATGGGCGACGAGCACTACGATACCATCTCCGCCTTCATCAAATCGGTCCGTGGCTCCGACCCCGACGCCGCTCTCTACTGGCTGGCGAAGATGGTCGCCGCGGGGGAGGACCCCCGCTTCATCCTCCGGCGGCTCTACATCCTGGCCGCGGAGGACATCGGCCTGGCCGACCCTCAGGCGGTGGTGGTGGTGGACGCCTGCGCGCACGCCTTCGAGTGGGTGGGGCTGCCGGAGGGGCAGTACCACCTGGCGCTGGCTACCCTCTATCTGGCCACCGCCCCCAAGTCCAACGCCGTCGGGGCCTACTGGAAGGCACTGGCCCACATCGAGGAGCACGGCCCGGCCCCCGTCCCCCTCCCGCTCCGGGATAAGACGGACCGGTTCCACGGCGTTCTCCGCGAGCACTACAAACAGACGTTGGGGGAGCACGAAGGCTACCGCTACCCCCACGACTACCCGGAAGGGTGGGTCGAGCAGCAATATCTGCCGGAAGGGGTGAAAGGGGGCTGGTTCCAGCTCAAAGGCCACGGCTACGAGAGGACCATCCTGGAACGGCTGCGGCGGATGAAAGGCGACGACAAGGCCCGGGATCGTTGACCTGAGCAGTGTGGTATAATCAAACCCGCCATTCCAACTGAAAGGGAACACTGTGGAAACAATTGAGGCAGCAATTGTCCAGTTCCTTCACTCCGTTCTGAACGCTATAGGCTGGCCGGGGGTGGTAGCGATCATGGCACTGGAAAGCGCCAACATCCCGATTCCCAGCGAAGTGACCATGCCCCTGGCCGGCTGGATGCTGGTCCAGGCCAGAGGGCTGCCTTTCTGGCGCGCGGGCCTGGAGGGTGGGTTCTTCGGGGCACTGGGCTGCACCCTGGGATCCATCGTCTCCTACCTGCTGGGCTACTGGGGCGGTCGGCCCTTCCTGGAGCGGTGGGGCCGGTACATCCTCATCACCGAGCACGACCTGAAACAGGCGGACCGGTGGTTTGCCCGCTGGGGGGATTGGGCGGCCTTCCTCTCCCGCCTCCTGCCCATCGTCCGTACCTTCATCTCCTTCCCGGCCGGGGTGGTGCGGACCCATTTCCTCCGCTTCGCCGTCTACAGCTTCGTCGGCTCCTTCATCTGGTGCGCCGCACTGGCGATGGCCGGCCACGCTTTCGGCAGCGAGTGGGAACGGATCCGGGAAATTATGCGCCCCTTCGACATCCCCATCGCCATCGCCGTCCTCGCCGGGCTGGTTTACTATATCTACCGCCACGTCCGCCACGTCCGGTCCCGCCCCGTCCCGGAGAGCGACACAGCGGCCTGATCTCCTTGACCATATGTGCATTTGAGGGCGAATGGTGAAACGGAATGGTCCAGAGTGAACAGGACAACCTGACCCGCTGGGATGGCCACAGACGGGGCTTTTACGAGGTCTACTACCTCAAGGTCAACGACCCCCGCACCGACACCGCCCTGTGGGCCCGCTACACGCTGCTGGCTCCCCGCGACCGGCAGGACCCGCCGGTGGCGGAGCTGTGGGCCGTCTTCTTCGACCGCGCCGATCCCACCCGTAACGTGGCCCTGAAACGGAGCTATCCGACGGCCCGCATGACGATCGGGCGGGACCCCTTCTCCTTCCGTGTAGGGGAGGCGGTGCTCCGCCACCACCGGGCGATGGGCGGGCTGGCGGGCGAGGGCGGTTCGATCGCGTGGGACCTGAGCTGGGAGCCTGCCCGCGAAACCTTCTACCACTTCCCTCGCCCAGCCCTCTACCGGCTCGGCTTCCCCAAAACAAAAGTCCTGGCCCCCAACCTCTCGGTCCGGATGCGGGGGGCCTACACCGTCAACGGGGTAACCTATCATCTGGAAAACGCGCCGGGCCACCAGGCCCATATCTGGGGCACCGGCCAGGGGTTGCGCTGGACCTGGGGGAACTGCGCTGCCTTCGCCGAGGACCCGACAGCCGTCTTCGAGGGGCTCTCCGCTCAGGTGAAGGTGGGGCCGCTGCCCAGTCCTGCGCTTACCATCTATGCCTTCTGCTACCAGGGCCGCTGGTATCTCTTCAACGGCCTCTCCCGATGGCTTGCCAACCAGAGCCGTTCCCAACTGGGAAGCTGGGACATCTTCGCCCAGGGGCGCGGGATACGGTTCCGGGGGCGGGTGATGAGCCGGATCGAGGACCTTGTGGGGGTAGCATACACGGACACCGACGGGAGTTCCCTCTACTGCCATAACACCAAAGTGGGGGATATGGTCCTCCACATCTACCGGCAGGAGAGAGACTCATGGCGGCTGGCCGATACCCTTACCTCTCGGGGGGGCGCCGCCGTCGAGTGGGTAACCCGCCGGCCCGACCCCCGGGTGCCGATACGGATTTGACCGGGTAGGACAACTCCTGTGGAGTTGTCCTACCCTTTCATCACTATCGGCAGGTAGATGACGTGCTGGCTGAAGATGACAGTAACGACGGTATCTCTGGTGATGACAATGGTGTTGGGATTACTGGAGCCGGAGATGTCGCCGCCCCACCCAACAAAGCTCCAGTTGGGATCGGCGATGGCGGTGATTGTGACTATGTCGCCGTAATGGTAGGTGGGCTGGTCCGGCTCGACGATCACCGTGCCATTCCCCACCACGTTGATCGTGAGGGTGTACTCCTCCTGCTCGAAGGTGGCGGTGACGACCGTATTGTGGGTGATATTGAAGGAGATGGGGTTCTCAGCGCCCCCCAGGTCCCCACTCCAGCCAGCAAAGCGCCAGCCGGGGCCGGGTATGGCGGTGAGCGTAATCACTTCGCCGTAATAGAACGTCACCCGGTCCGGCCGCACCCCCACTGAGCCGTTCCCGACCACGTGGATGGTGAGCCGATACGTTTCCTGCGTGAAGGTGGCGTTGACGGTGGTGTTGTCGGTAATGGTAAGAGTGATGGGGTTGTCGCTTCCGGAAAGGTCGCCGCTCCAGCCGACAAAACGCCAGCCGGGGTCGGGTATGGCGGTGAGAGTGACCACGTCCCCGTATCGGTAGAGGGGCTTCTCCGGCGTGACGCTCACCGAGCCGCCGCCGATAGTGTGGACGGTGAGCAGGGCGTAGACCTCCACTGGCTTTGCCATCGTGGCCGCATAGCCGCAGCCGTCGGTGACGACCAGGGTGACGGTATAAGTGCCCGGCGCACTGTAGGTGTGGGCAGTCGTCTCACCGGAGCCGGCCCCGCCATCGAAATCCCAGGTCCAGGCGACGAGGGGACTGCCATCGGTGGTGCTGGTGCTGGTGAAGTAGACCGTCTCCCCTGCCACCGGTGTCGCAGGGCCGTAGGCGAAGTCGGCGACGACGGCCGGCGGTGTCAGCAACGTAACCAGAGCGGGACCGGGCGGGCTGGCGATGCCCTGAGTGCTGGTGACGACCCGATAGTCGTCATTGGTCAGGTTCTCCTGGCAGGTACGGACGGTGAAGGTGACCGTCTCCTCGCCGCCGGGCCCGATGGTCGGGATGGTCCACGAGACCACGCCGTCGCTCTCCACGCCGCCGGAGAGGTAGGTCGCCCCTGCCGGCACGGCGTCGGTCACCACTACGTCCGTCGCCAGTCCGGCGCCGGTGTTGTGGACGTGGAGGGTGTAGGTGAGCGGGGCGCCGATGACCCCGTCAGCCGCCTCTTTGGTGACGGTGAGGGCGGGGCTGTAGATGGTGGTGGTGACCGAGTTGGTGGGGGAGATGTAACGGCCGTCGGAGATGTAGGCGGTGTTGGTCACCACCGTGCCGTCGGGCACGCCCCGATTGGCGGCAGCGATGAAGGAGAAGTCGAGCGCGCTGCCGGGGGGAACCGTTCCGCTCAGGATGACCTCGCCGCCGATCTCAGCGCCGCCCGAAATCCAGTGCAGGCTGATGTCGAGGGGGTCTGTGATGAGGATGGGGGCCTCGATGTGGAGGTCGGTGTTGGTGACGCGGATGGTGTACTGGATGGGAAGGTCGGGGCTGGCGATGGTCCGATCAACGGACTTGGAGAACATCAGATAGCCGGTTTCGTCCCATCCCATATCGCACCCCCAGCCCAGGGGGCGGGCATCCCCCTCGAAGTCGCTGGCGGGCGCGCCGGTGCAGGTGCCTGCATCCCGCGCGGGTGAGCCCAGGCTCAGGTGGTATTTCCAGAAGCCAGTGTCGGCGAACTGGGGGGAGAGGGCGATCTCGCCCGGACGGGAGGCGGGGGGAGCGCCGCCGTAATCGTTCGGCGTGTTGTTCCAGAGGTCGTTGTACCCCGTCGAGACTCCGCTCCACCAGTAGAAGGCGCCGCCGGAGCCGGTGCTGCTGTTGTCTGCGATGACGTTATTGGCAAAGACCCCGTAACGCTGGGCGCCGAAGGCCCCGCCATATCCTCCGCTTGTCTGCCCTTCGGCGCGGTTCCCCACGACCGTGTTGTTGATCACCCGGGTGGGAGAGATGACGGAGCGGCCGTTCACCAGCATCCCGCCACCCACCGGACCGGTGTTCTGATAACAGCGGCCCACGCACCGGACCGTGTTGCTGAGGATCAGGTTATTGGTCACTGTGACGACGTTCTGATCCCAGGTGTCAATCCCGCCCCCTTCGGCCCAGTAGTTGTCCATCGTGGAGACGTCCCCTCCGGGGCTTTCGCAGAGGTTGTTGACAATCACGTTGCCCTCGATGGAGGCGGCCTCTGCCCCACTGGCCATCCCGATCCCGCCGCCGGCCGCAACGACAGAACGGTTCTGGTTATTGGCAATGAGGTTCCCCCGGATCACGGCACGGGTATGGCTGCCTTCCGGGAAGCCGATGCCGGCCCCAGCGCCGTACCGGGTCACGCTGTCCACACCCAGGGCGTAGAGGGAGTTGGTGGTCACCTGGCTGTCCTCGATGAGGGAGGCGTTGCCATCGCCGAGGATGGCGATGCCGCCGCCGACGGCGAAGCCGAGGGTGGAGGTGATCTCGTTGGCGTAGACGGCGGAGCGGATCACCTGCGACCCTGCGCCCTGGATGGCGATGCCGCCGCCGAAGGCGTCGCCGCCGTCGCCGGTGGCGAGGAGGAGGTTGCCGTAGATATGGGTACCGGTGATGAGGTGGGAGCCGGTGAAGATAGCGATCCCGGCTCCGAAGGCGTCCTCCCCGGCGGGGGGCGCGTGCCGGTTATAGCGGAAGGTGGAGCCGGAGATGGTGATCGGGTTAGCGGTGTTCAGCACAAGGCCGTGCTCGGCGTACTCAACCGTCGTTTGATAGAGGTAGCCGCTGCTTCCGGGGGCGTAGGCAAGCCCCTTCCAGGCGCCGGGTGTGGCGGGGGAGGAGGCGGTGGTGAAGGTGACCGGGCCGTCGGTGTGAAGCTCCCCCTGCACGGTGATCCCCACCCCGTCCGCTACCAGGATTGTGGTGTGGGGGGCCACGGTGATCACCACACCGGGGAGGATGGTGACATCGGCTGTGGCGGTGACCGTCCCCGGCCCCCAGGTGCCGCTGATGGCCTGGGTGGGGGTGAGGATGCTGCCGTCGGGCTGGTCCTCCTTGAGGGGTGCGGCGAGGGCTGGCTGAGTTGCCCAGGACGGTGAGAGAAGGAGCCAGGCGCCGACCGTCAGGAGTACGCCAATCGCTGCTGTCAGGACGAACATTTGTCTATTTGAGAATCTTATCAGTCCCATCTCATTCCTCCCGTGGCCTGAGAGCCCCGGGCCGCTGGCGGACCGGCGGGGCCTGGTTCGGTGGGAGGGGCGATGAGTTCAGACAGGCCACTTCAGGATTGGTCTGAGCGTTCCCGGAGGGTACAGCGAGGGCGGCAAAGGCCGGGGAATTCTAACCGTCTTCTAACCAAAAGAAAAAAAGAGCGTGTCACCGAAAGAGGTGACACGCTTATCAGCCCAGGGCATTGCCCTGATCAACTTTCGGGTTTCTGACCTCACTTTATTTGATTTTACCACAATTTCCCATCTGGTCAATAGTTAGAAAGTACCAAAACCCCACCGCCCGCCAGTCCGGCGGAGCCTGCGCGTGCAGAATGGCCCGAACACCTACCTGCTCCATTCGCAGTATTCGTTTCCATTCGCGCCATTCGTGTTTCCCCAGGTCCGGCCCGGGCCAGGGACATCTCGCCCCCAAACTGAAATACACTCACCAGCAACCGGGGATTGACAAATGGAGAAAATTCGTATATACTATCAGTTAGTAAGTTAACTTTACTATCAAAGTTGTCCCCGCTGAGAGGAGGACTATGCCCGCCCACTCGTCCAGAAAGGCGACACACCAGCAAACCCGTCTCCACAACAGCCGGCTGGTGTTGAAAACAATCTATGATCACGGCCGGATCAGCCGCGCCGAGATCGCCCGCATCACCGGGCTGACCCGCCCCACCGTCTCCGATATGGTCGCTGAACTGATGGAAGAGGGGCTGGTCGAAGAAGTAGGACAGGGCCCCTCAGAAGGAGGCAAGCCCCCCATCCTCCTCAGCGTCGTGGACGACGCCCGCCATCTCATCGGCATAGACCTGGCCAGCGACGCCTTCCGCGGCGCTGTGATTAACCTCCGGGGGGAAACCCGCCATCGCGTCCACCTACCCCTGCACGGTCAGGACGGAGAGGCAGCCCTCCAGCTCGTCTACCGGCTGATTGACGAGCTGGCCTCCGCTACCGACCGCCCCCTGCTGGGTATCGGCATCGGTACCCCCGGGCTGATGGACCCCGTCAACGGCGTCGTGCGGCAGGCGGTCAACCTGGACTGGCAGGACCTACCACTCCGCCGCCTGCTGGAAGAACGGTACGCCCTCCCTATCTACGTGGCCAATGACTGTCAGGTGGCCGCCCTGGCGGAGTACACCTTCGGCAAAGGGAAGGATGTGGACAATCTGGTCCTCATCAAAATCGAGCACGGCATCGGCGCCGGCATTGTGTTGAACGGCCAGCTCTTCTACGGCAGCACCTTCGGCGCCGGGGAGATCGGCCACGTGGCCGTGGTCGAAGAGGGGGAGCGGTGTCGGTGCGGCAACTTCGGCTGCCTGGAGACAGTGGCCAGCGCCCGGGCCATCCTCCAGCGGGCCCGCCGCGCGGCTCAGACCACCACCATCGCCGATGTCTGCCGGGCCTTCCAGAACGGTGACGAGCGGGTCCGGCAGCCGGTCCTGGAGGCGGCGAAGTACCTGGGCGTGGCAGCGGCCAACCTGGTGGGCGCCCTCAGCGTCCGACGCATCCTGATCGCCGGGAGTGTGACCTGCTTTGGGGAAGGCTGGCTGGAAGCCATCCGGCAGGAGATGCTCAGGCGATCGCTGGGGGCGGTGGCCTGCCAGACCGAGGTGGGTTTTTCCGCCATTGACCCCGACGACATCGTGATCCTGGGGGCCTCCGCCCTGGTGTTGACCTATGAGCTTGGGCTGTTTGCCCCGCTGGCTGGCGGGATCGGCGCGACGATCGCCGAGACAACGTCCGGCGGGGTCACTCCGTGACAGGTGGGGAAGGCGCCAGGCGGGAGCAGTGTATCTATGGACGAGCTCCTCGGGTCGGTGAAACCCCGCTTCTGCCCTCCTCTCGACGCCGGATTCCGCCCGGCGGCGCTGGTCAATCGCGCGTTCCGGGAGGAGGTCGCTGCGGCTGGCGGCGGCCTGCCGCTGGTGTTCGGCCTGGAACGGCCTGATGGCTCCCTTTCCCGCTTCGAGACCCGCGTCCTCCCTTCCAATCACCCCCACGCCGCGGCCAACCTTCCCTACGCCGAGCGGCTGTTCAAGTTCCTCCTCTGGCAGCGCGGCGGCTACCGGGTTTACGTAGGGGGGCCGCGCCCCATCGGCGAGCACATTCAGCAGTGCTATGCCCCCGACGGTCCCCGCTCCTTCGACTGCCACTTTATGGGGGAAGAGGTCTACGAGAGCCCCTTCACCGTGATCCCCTGCCAGCCCGGGGAGGTCCCCCCCGAACGGGAGGTCCACCGGCCGCTGGGGGGGCATCTGGACGGGTGCCGCATCGGCTTCGACCTGGGAGCCTCCGACCGAAAGGTCTCCGCCGTTGTGGAGGGGGAGGTGGTCTTCAGCGAGGAGGTGGTCTGGGAGCCAACGGTGCAGAGCGATCCGTCGTACCACTACCAGGAGATCATGGCCGCCCTGCGGTCGGCTGCCTCCAGGATGCCCCGTGTGGATGGGATCGGGGGCAGCGCGGCCGGCATCTATGTGGACAACCGGGTCCGTGTCGCCTCCCTGTTCCGGGGGGTCCCCCGGGAGCGGTTCGGCGAGGTACGGGAGCTATTCCTGCGCATCCGGGAGGAGATGGGAGTACCGCTGGAGATCGTCAACGACGGGGAGGTAGCGGCGCTGGCGGGGGCGATGTCTTTGAACGACACGGCCGTGCTGGGGATCGCCCTCGGCTCCAGCGAAGCTGGCGGCTACGTGACCCCGGAAGGGACCCTCACCAACTGGCTGAACGAACTGGCCTTTGCCCCTATAGACTACAACCCCCATGCCCCGATAGACGAATGGTCTGGCGACCGGGGGTGCGGCGCTCTCTACCTTTCCCAGCAGGCGGTCTTCCGCCTGGCCCCCCGGGTCGGCATCGAGGTCCATGCCGACCTGCCCAAGGCCGAAAGGCTGAAGCGGGTGCAGGAGAAGCTGGAGGCGGGGCACGAGGGGGCGGTCCGCATCTGGCAGAGCATGGGCCGGTACCTGGGTTATGCCGTCGCCCACTACGCCGATTTCTACGAGCTGAAGCACGTGCTGATCCTGGGCCGATGCACCTCCGGCCGGGGTGGGCACCTGATTCTGGAAGGGGCCGCCGAGGTGCTGCAGGGGGAATTCCCGGAGCTGGCAGGCCGGGTCCGGCTCCATCTGCCGGACGAGAAGAGCCGGCGGGTGGGGCAGGCGGTGGCGGCGGCCAGCCTGCCGGTGATCGAACGGAGGGAACGATGAAATTCCACCAGGACGGAGCAGAGGTCTTCGTCCCCGACGGCCTCCCGATGCAGGAGGCGCTGGCGCGGACGACCCACATGGGGATCGGCGCCCATCAGGACGACGTGGAGATCCTGGGGATTCCAGGAATTCTGGAGTGCTTTCAGAACCCGGAGAAGTGGTTCTGCGGCGTGGTCCTTACCGACGGCGGCGGGTCGCCCAGAGCCGGCCTCTATGGAAGCTACTCCGACGAGGCGATGCGGGCGGTCCGGCGGGGGGAGCAGAAGAAGGCGGCCGTGGTGGGGGAGTACAGCGCCCAGGTGCTGCTGGACTACCCCAGCTCCGTTGTGAAAAACGGAAGGGATATCCGGCCGGTGGAGGACCTGGTGCAGGTGCTGACGGCAGCCCGGCCTCAGGTGGTCTACACTCACAACCTGGCCGACAAGCACGACACCCACGTGGCGACAGCGCTGCGAGTGATCGAGGCGATCCGTCGGTTGCCGGCGGAGATGCGGCCCCGCCGCCTCTACGGATGTGAGATCTGGCGGGACCTGGATTGGATGGTGGATGCGGACAAGGTCCCGTTCGACTGCTCGGCCCACGAGAACCTTCAGGCGGCGCTGCTGGGGGTGTTTGACTCTCAGATCAGCGGTGGGAAGCGGTACGACCTGGCGACGATGGGACGGCGGCGGGCCCACGCCACCTACTTCGCCTCTCACGAGGTGGACGTCGCCACGGGGCTTCTCTTTGCGATGGACCTTTCCCCGCTGATTGAAGACCCGTCCAGGGACATTCCGGCCTATGTCCAGGGTTTCATCGAGCGGTTTGCTGGGGAGGTCCGACACCGGATCGAAAAATTGCGCTAAAGCCAGAATTGCCCAGAAACATTGAAGGAGGTGACGGGGGGGGTAAGGAACAGGCTATAAAACAGCGACAATCGAATACGGGTAAGCCATGTATCATCTCATTCAGGGAGGAAAGAAAGAGATGGGCAAGAAACTTTTGATCCTCGTAGCGGTTGTAAGTGTGCTGGCGCTCCTCCTCTCCGCCTGCGCCCCCAAACCCACGCCGCAGCCGACGGAGGTCCCTACGGAAGCGCCGACAGAGGCGACGGAAGCGCCGACAGAGGAGGCGACGGAGGCTCCCACAGAGGAGGCTGTCACCATCCAGATGATGGTGGTGGACTACATCCCCGACAGAACGGACAAGTGGCTGGAGGAGGAGGTGGTCCCGGCCTTCCAGGCGGAACACCCCAACATCAACGTGGAGTTCATTTACGTGAACTGGGGAACGCTGGATGAGACGGTGCAGGGGTACTTCGCTGCCGGTCAGGGAGCCGACATCATCAATCTGGGCTCCGAATACATCGCCGAGTACGGCGATCGGCTGGCTCCGCTGGGCGAGTATTTCGCCGACTGGGACGGCTTTGCCCAGTTCCTCCCCTCCACACTGGACACGGTCACCTGGGAAGGGGAGCCACGGGGCATCCCCTGGCTGACAGCGCCGCGGGCCTATATGTGCCGGATGGACCTCCTGGAGAACGCCGGGTGGGACCACGTGCCCGCCACCTTCGATGAGATGGTGCAGATGGCGGGGGATGTGACGGTCATCGAGAACGGGGCGATTGTGCTGAAGGGGTTCCAGGCCACCGGCGAGGCGGCCACCGGCGGCCGGGGGGACTGGCAGGAGTTCATCTCCCTGATCTGGACGCTGGGCGGCACGCTCTACAATGAGGACGGCACTCCCAACTTCGACAGCCCCGAGGCCCGCGCCGCGCTCCAGTACATGTACGACATCCACCGCGCCCAGTTCCCGGATGAGACCGTCGCCGATCTGCCTGAGGTCACGGGCGCCCTTCTGGCCAGCGATATGCTCGCCTGCTACTGGGGCAACCTGTGGGGCGCGCCGCCCACCAACGACCCGATCTGGGAGCGGATCGAGCTCTTCCCCGGCTTCACCCACCCCGACTTCCCCGCCAGCAGCCCGGTGGTGCAGGTCTTCAACGACTGGCTGGCTGTCCCGGCCTACTCAGAGCACGTGGCGGAGGCGGCTGAATTCCTCAAGTTCCTCGGCTCGGCGGAGAACCTGAACACCTACAACTCCCACTTCGGCTCCTTCCCGCCCCGCCAGGACGCCTGGTTCGGGTTTGTAGAGGAGGATGCTGTGATGCAGCGGATGGCGGAGCTGATGCAGGAGTACGGCAAGGGCTTCGCCGACATCCGGGAGACGGCCCAGCTCCGGGACATCCTGATGACGGAGATCCCCCTCTTCCTGACCGACGCCCAGGACCTGGAGACGACGATCGGGAACATCCAGAGCCAGTACACCGAAGTTCTGGAAGAGGCAGGACGCATTCCGTAACGACGGGGCAGCGGGACCCTCACCCCCCTTGCCGGTCCATCCGGCTCATGGGGGTGAGGGTTCCCCCCAAGGAGAAGCTCTATGCCGGCTTTTCTGGCCGATCTGGCTGAATCGAACCCCAGGCTGTTCACCTCGATATGGGCTGCAGCGACCGTCGTCTTCATCATTCTTTCCAGCCTCGCCGTCGGCGGGGCGGCCAGGTGGCTCGCCCGGGTCCGGGGGAAAGACCGGATGTACCGGCATCGCACCTTCTGGGGATACTTCTTCGCCTCACCCTGGATCGTGGGCTACCTGCTCTTCGTCCTCGGGCCGACGCTGGCCTCCCTCTACTGGGGCTTCACCCGCTACAAGCTCCCTGAGCCTCCCCAGTGGGTGGGGCTGGAGAACTACATCGAGCTGCTGACAGGCGACCAGAAGTTTCGTGTGTCGCTGCTCAACTCCCTCTACATGACCGTGCTGGGTTTGCCGCTTCAGATGGGGGCAGCCCTGGCGGTGGCTCTGCTGCTCTATCAGCAGCTCAGGGGCCACCATCTCTTCCGTATCATCTATTACCTCCCGGTGATGCTGGCAACCAGCTCGGCAATGCTGATCACCTGGCGGCTGGTCCTGAACCCCAACAACGGCATCCTCAACACCATCATCCGGGAAATAGGGGAGGCCATCCCTCCCTTCGAATGGCTCACCCGGGCCGGGGTGTACCTGGTGGAGCTATCCAGCGCTGCCCTGATGGGGCTACAGCGAGGCGATTACACGCTGCTCCACCGGATCGTGGAACGAGGGTTCCCCACCCCCGGCGCCATTCCTTTATGGCACCAGGACCAGCTCTGGTCGAAGCCGGCCCTGATCCTGATCGGCATCTGGAGCTCCGGCGCGATGATGCTGATCTACCTGTCTGCCCTCCTGGGCATCCCCCGGGAGATCCTGGAGGCCGCGCGGGTGGACGGGGCCAGCCCCTGGCAGCAATTGCGGCACGTCATCCTCCCCCTCATTTCCCCTGCCACCTTCTACAACCTGGTGGTCGGCATCATCGCCACGCTGCAGATCTTTGAGCAGTCCTACGTGCTCACAGAGAACGGGGGGCCAGCCGAGTCCACCTACTTCGTCGCCTACTACCTCTGGCGCTCCACCTTCCGCTTCAACAAGATCGGTTATGGGGCGGCGATGTCCTGGCTCCTGCTGGTCATCGTCCTGGTCCTCACCCTCATCCAGTTCCGGCTGAGCAGGCGCTGGGTCCATTACGCCTGAAGGAGGAGGCAGATGCCGAGCCGATTCGTCGTTCGAAGAGGGATTTACCGCCTCCTCATCTACCTGCTCCTCATCGCCGGGGGTCTCTTCACCCTCTTCCCGCTCTTCTGGATGGTCTCCACCTCGTTAAAGACGATGGAGGAGGCGAACGCCCCACGGGTCGTCTGGTGGCCGGCGAGGCCGCAACTGGAGGCATACGCCCGGCTGCTGACCGATCCCGACTGGCTCGTCTATTTCGGCAACTCTGTCTTCGTGACGCTTCTGGCTGTGGGAGGGACGGTGATCTCCATCAGCCTGGCCGCCTACGCTTTCAGCCGGATCGAGTGGCCGGGGCGGGATGTCGTCTTCTTCCTGATGCTCTCCACCCTGATGCTGCCGATGCAGACGACGCTGGTGCCCCAATACGTGCTCTTCAGCCGTATCGGGTGGGTGGGGACCTTCAACCCGATCACCATCCCCGGCTTTTTCGCCGGGAGCGCCCTCTACATCTTCCTCCTGCGGCAGTTTATGATGTCGCTCCCACGGGAGCTGGACGAGGCGGCGCTCATAGACGGGGCCAACCACCTTCAGATCTGGTGGCACATCCTTCTCCCCGCCTGCCGACCGATCCTGGCGACGGTCACCATCTTCCTCTTCGTGGCCCACTGGAACTCCCTCCAGTTGCCGGTGATCTATCTGACGCGCCGGTCGCTGCATACCCTCCCCATCGCCATCGCCGCGATGCGGAACCCCCAGATGGTAGAGCAGCCGTGGCCCACGATTATGGCCGCCTCGGTGCTGACCCTTCTGCCACTGGTGGCTGCCTTCCTCGCCGCCCAGCGCCAGGTCTTCGAGAGCGTGATCCTGAGCGGGGTGAAGGGGTAGGGTGCGGAGACACGGGGAGGGGAAAGATGAGGCTGGAGCAGGCCGTCGGCCAGAAGTTGATGGTGGCCTTCGCCGGGACGGAGCCGGACGAGCACGTTCTGGGGGCAATCCGGGAGTGGGGGGCAGGGGGCGTTACTCTCTTCCGCTTCCTCAACGTGGAGAATCCGGCCCAGGTGCGGCGGCTGACGGCAGCGCTCCAGGCGGCTGCGGCGGAGGCGGGCCAGTCCCCGCTGCTCATCGCCGCCGACCAGGAGGGGGGGCAGTTGACGGCGATCGGCGATACGACCCCCCTGCCCGGCAACATGGCCCTGGGCGCAACCGGCTCGGAGGAGCTGGCCCGGCGGGCAGGAGAGGTGGTGGGCCGGGAGCTGGCGGCGATGGGGGTCAACGTGAACTACGCCCCCGTCTGCGATGTGAACAGCAACCCCCGCAACCCCGTCATCGGGGTCCGCTCCTTTGGAGAGGATCCCCACCTGGTGGCCAGGCTGGGAGCGGCGATGGTGGAGGGACTTCAGTCGGCGGGAGTGGCGGCGACGGCCAAGCACTTCCCCGGCCACGGCGACACCGCAAGCGACTCCCACTACGAACTGCCCATCGTGCCCCACAGTCGAGAACGGCTGGAGCAGGTCGAGTGGGTGCCCTTCCGGGCGGCGGTCGGGGCCGGGGTGCGCGTGGTGATGACGACCCACGTAGCCTTCCCACGCCTCAACGACGATGTGCCTCTACCCTCAACCCTCTCGCCTGCCCTCCTGAAAGGGGTGCTGCGGGGAGAGATGGGGTTCGAAGGGGTAATCATCAGCGACGCGATGAATATGGCCGCCCTGGGGGGAAAGGACGAGCTGGTAGTGGATAGCATCGCCGCCACGCGGGCGGGGGTGGACCTGCTGCTGCTGGATGCGGATCGAGCGGCGCAACAGGCAGTCTATGCCGGATTACTGCGGGCGGCCGAACGGAGGCTGCTGGACCCGGCCGAGGTGGTCCAGTCGGCGGAGAGGGTGCTGGCGCTGAAGCGGTGGCTGGCCGGACGGCCCCAGCCCCTGCTGGAGGTGGTGGGCTGTGCTGAACACCAGGCACTGGCCGCCGAGGTCGCCGCCCGCTCCATCACCCTGGTCCGCGACGAGGCGGGCCTCCTCCCCCTGCGCCTCTCCCCGGACGGACGCATCGCCGCTGTGGTGGTTCGCCCCACCGACCTGACCCCCGCCGATACCTCCTCCTCCATCACCTGCCGGCTGGCGGACGCATTGCGGCGATACCACCCGGCGGTGGAGGAATTCGTCATCCCCTACGCTCCCTCCAGTAGGGACATCGCCGCCCTGCGGGAGCAGGCCGGCCGGTATGACCTCTTCGTCGTCGGCACGATCAATGCCTTCCAGGAACCCCGCCAGGCGGCGGTGGTGAGGGCGCTGCTGGAGGAGGGGGCACACGTCATCGCCGTCGCGCTGCGGCTGCCCTACGACCTGCTGGCCTATCCCGACGCGCCCACCTATCTGTGCACCTACAGCATTGTGGACCCCTCTATGGATGCCCTGGCAAAGGGACTCTGGGGTGAGGTCCCCTTCCAGGGGCGGCTCCCTGTCTCGATTCCGGGAATGTACCCTCTGGGGTATAATGTGAGGATGTGAAGGGGACAGGGGGAAGGATGAGTTTGCGTTCGGAGATATGGGAACAGCCGGCAGTGCTGGCCCGCCTTCTGGAGGGCCAGAGGGAGAACATCAAGGAGATAGGGCGGACCATCCGCGAAAGGGGGGTCCGCTTCGTCTTCCTGGCGGCGCGGGGCACCTCCGACCACGCCGGGCTGTACGCCAAGTACCTGTGGGGGGCCTTCAACCGGCTACCGGTCGCCCTGGCCGCTCCGTCCCTCTTCACCCTTTATCGGCGCCCCCCGGTCCTGGAGGGGGCCCTCGTGGTAGGGATCTCCCAGTCCGGCCAGTCGCCCGACATCGTCGCTGTAGTGGCCGAGGGGCGGCAGCAGGGTGCGCTGACCCTGGCCATCACCAACGCCCCCGACTCGCCACTGGGCCGGGCGGCGGAGCTGATGGTGGACATCGGCGCGGGAGAGGAGCGGTCGGTGGCCGCCACCAAGACCTACACTGCCCAACTGATGGCGGTGGCGATGCTCTCAGCGGCGATGGAGGGGGATGAAGACCGCTGGAAGGCGCTGGAATACGTACCGGAGGCGGCGGAGCAGGCGCTGGGGCTGGAGACGAAAGTGGAGGAGGGAACGGAGCGCTACCGATACATGGAACGGTGCGTGGTGCTGGGCCGGGGGTACAACTACGCCACCGCCTTTGAGTGGGCGTTGAAGATCAAGGAGCTGGCCTACGTCATCGCCGAACCGTACTCCTCAGCCGAGCTCCGCCACGGCCCCATCGCCCTGGTGGAGCCCGGATTCCCCGTGCTGGCGGTCGCGCCGTCCGGCGACGCCTGCGCCGATATGTTTTCCCTGCTGAACGAACTGGCCGACGAGCATCGGGCCGAACTGGTCGTCATCTCGGATATGGAGGAGGCCCTGGCCCTGGCCCGCACCCCACTCCCTCTTCCGGGCGGCCTCCCCGAATGGGTCAGCCCTCTGGTCAGCATCATCCCCGCACAGCTCTTCTGTTACCACCTCACCCGGGCCAAGGGGTACGACCCCGACAGCCCCCGTGGCCTGCGCAAGGTCACTTTGACGTTATAGGGTGGCCGCTACCAGCGGGCGTGGTGCTCCTCGGCAAAGCCGACCAGCCCCTCCAGCCGGACCGTCTCCCCCTGATCTGTCCGCACCGTGCCGTGGTAGCGGCCGAACATCTGGTGGACCTCGCTGTCAATGATCAGGAGATGGGTCGCTGCCACCCGCTCCAGGAAAGGCACGAACTCCAGGTCCAACCGACCGTCCAGAGAGGCCATCCGCCACGGCTTCATAAAGTCCGTGGGGTCGTAGGCGAAATCAACCCGGGCCAGTTTGTGGATGCGACCGTCGAGGATGAGACCGTTTTCCGTCGCGGCCGACGTGTCGCCGAAGCCGAAGCCCAGGTTGAGGCCCAGGCGGCGTCCATCGGCGAGGAACCCTGAGGCGCTGGCCCAGACCCAGAAGGAGCGGTACTCCCACACCCCCCGGCCCCAGTCCAGGTTCCCCAGACACCGGTCTGGCGTGATCTCCATCCGTTCGCCGTCAAACGTCACCCACCCCCTGGCAGGCATGCAGTTGACCTTGCGGTTGTAGTAGAACCGTTTCCTGCCGATGGGGATGACGATGGTCATAGACTCGTGTTCCGCCGGCAGCTCGAGGGCGATCTCTGCCGAAAGCCCTCGTCCGGCAAAACCGGGCCAGTCGGCCAGAACACGCCGCCCCCCCGCTTCCGCTTCGAAGACGAGGCGCGCGTTCTTCCCCTCATACGCACTTCGCCCATCGGTGCTGTTGCGGGGGAGGACGATCCCCGAAGCGAAGGGGATGGTCAGTGTGTCCTCATAGACCACCCTGGTCCCGAAGTCAACCACATAGGCGAAGACCTGGCCGGCATAACCTAAATCGGCCAGGGTGAAGGAGAAGAAGTGATCAGGGGTCGTCACCCCGTAGTAATCCCAGCGCTTGATGCGGAAGCGCTGGAGCGGACGGAAAGCATAGAAGCGGACGTTCTCCAGGTTACAGTCCAGCAGCGGCTGCCTCGACCAGCCGACCCTGGTCAGCCTGCCCGCTGCGTCCAGCAGAGGGGACGGCTCTTTCAGCTCCTGTTGTACGGTCTCGTTCATAGCGGTTCCTCATCGGTCAGTAAGCGTCTTCCTCCCATGCGGCGTCCATCAGCGTCACGAACCGGCCTTCGGCGTCGGGGCCGAGCAGTTCATGTACCTCCCGCGCCGTGACGAACCGGTCCCACGAGGTTTCAATGAAGGCGATCCGGCGCCAGCGGAAGCTGGGGATGGGCGGCTCCAGCCGCTCCAGCGGCCCCAACTGCACCTTGTAGTACAGCTCATCGGCCCGCGGGTGGTCCGGCTCTTCAGGCAGCAGGTCCCGCCGCCGCACCAGCTCATGCCCCCGCACCGGTGCGTACCAGTGGATAGCCCAGCTCTCTTCGCCAAACGCCTTTGTGAAGTAAAAGGCCAGCACCGTCGCCTCGGTCGTGGCGGGCGGGGCGTGCTTCAACGGGATGCGATACCAGCCCTCTTCCCGGGCGATCTCGAAATCGCGGGGGTTGTTCATCACAGCGACCAGGACGCGGTCGTCGGGGTGGAACAGGCTATGTGATCTTCTATTGGTATGGTTGGTCATTGTCAACTGGTTACTTGGTTATTTGGCGCTGGTGCTTTTTACTGGTGATGTAGGCATTGAGTTTAGGGGTCAGGATAATCAGTTGGCGGGAAAGGTCGTTATGGTCGGGTTGGCCGATCAGGCCACGGGCGTGGCTGCGGCGGACCCAATGGTGGGTTTCATAAAGAGAACCACGGGCATAATACAGGTGCTGGATTCGCTCACCGTAGTGGAACCGTCCGCAGGACCCGGCGATATTGGCCGCTATCGAATCGGCCGCCCGCACCAGTTGTTTTCCCAGCGTATCCTGCGCAAAGGGCGACCATTTCGACACAAGTTCCCACACCTGATCCGCCAACCGCACTGCCAATTGGTAAACCTCCAGGTCCTCCAACTCCTCGTACTTTCTCATCGGACTGCCTCCATGTCATCTGCGTTGTCTCTCAGTCCCCCAATCACCCAGTCACCCAGTCACCCAATCCCCCAGTCACCCCTTCAAGCACCCTCTCCGGCGTCAGCGGCAGTTCGTTGAACCAGACCCCTGTAGCGTCGTGGACGGCGGCAACCAGGGCTGGGGCCAGGCAGATGAAGGGCATCTCCCCCATGCCCCTGGCCCCCCACGGCCCGCGCGGGTCGGGGTTCTCTATGATGATGGACTCCACCCGCTCCGGCACGTCCAGCGCGGTGGGGATGAGGTAGGTGCTGAGGCGGTCGGTGAGGATGCGGCCCTTCTCTGCGATGAAGTTCTCCACCGTCGCCCAGCCCAGCGCCTGCACCACGCCCCCTTCGATCTGGCCCTCCACCAGCCGGGGGTTGACCGCCCTGCCCACGTCGTCGGCGCAGACGACGCGCAGCAGGTGCAACTGGCCCGTCTCCGTATCCACCTCCACCTCCACCGCCTCGGCCACGTAGCCGTAGGCGAAGTTGGGGGTTCCGTAGCCGGTCTGGGGGTCGAAGGGGGTGGTCCTGGGGGCCAGGTAGGTGTACTCCCCCACCGCCGGCCGGTCCTCGGCCTTCCAGCGCTCCAGCGCCCGCTCTGCTGCGCCACGGATGGCGTTGCCGGCCATAAAGGTCATCCGCGAGGCGGAGACGGAGCCAGAACTGGGGGGGCTGGTGGCCGTATCCGCCACCTCCAGCCGCACCCGCTCCAGCTCCACCCCCAGCGCCTCCGCCGCCATCTGCCGGATCACCGTATGGCTCCCCTGCCCCACATCCGCCGCGCCGATATAGACCACCGCCTCCTCGATCTTCGCCCCACCCCGCAGTTCGATCTTCGCCCAGCAGTTCTCCTGGTAGCCGAAGGAGAAGCCGACGTTCTTGAAGCCGACGGCGATGCCGATTCCTCCTGCGTATTGCGTATTGCGTGGTGCGTGGCGCGTCTTTGGTTTCTGCCATCCCTGTTCGGTTTTTTCCCAGCCGGCGGCCAGGGCGCATTTCTCGGTGACCTCCACCAGGCCCACGCCGCCCGGCAGCGGGGTGCCCATCGCGGTGAGGCTCCCTTCCCGCAGGAGGTTCCGCATCCGCAGCTCCACGGGGTCCATCCCCAGCGCCTCGGCCAGCCTGTTCATCTGCATCTCGGCGAAGAAGATCCCCTGCGGCGCGCCGAAGCCGCGGAAGGCCCCGCTGGGCGGGTTGTTGGTGTACACCCCATCCACATCTACTTTCACGTTGGGGATCTCGTAGGGGCCGGTGCAGGTGACCGTGGTGTTGCCCAGGACCTTGTTGGTGGTGTAGCAGTAAGCGCCGCCGTCGGCGACGATGCGGACCTCAGCGGCGACCAGCTTCCCATCGCGGGTGGCGCCCCATTTGCAGTGGGCCCACATCGGGTGGCGCTTGCAGTGGCCGATGACCGACTCCTCCCGGCTCCAGACGATCCTGACCGGTCGGCGGAGCTTCCAGGCGGCCAGGGCCAGGACAATCTGAACCGACATGTCCTCCCGCCCGCCGAAGGCCCCGCCGATCGCCGGGTAGATCACCCGGACCTGCTCCGGCGGCAGGTCGAGGGCGTGGGCGATCTGCTGCTGGTCCTCCCAGGTCCACTGCCCGCCGACGACCACCGTCACCCGGCCCTGTTCGTCTATGTAGCCCACGCCGGCCTCCGGCTGGAGGTAGGCGTGCTCCTGGGGTGGGGTGTGGTAGTCGGCCTCGACGATGACGTCGCAGGCGGCCCAGGCGGCCTCCACATCCCCTTTGCGGATCTGGTGGTGGCAGATGAGGTTGCCCTCGGTGCGGATCTCGGGGTGGATCTCGCTGGGCTGGCGGTGCTCGTGGATGGGCGGGGCGCCGGGCTTGAGGGCCTCGAAGGGGTCGGCGATCACCGGCAGGTCCTCATACTCCACCCGGATCCGGTCCCGCGCGCGGGCGGCGGCCTCCGCCGTCCCGGCGACGACCAGGGCCACCTGATCCCCCACCCAGCGGACCACATCAGCGCCGGGTTTGGCGGAGCCGGGGCCGCAGAGGAC
>JBDOIF010000042.1:0-5850 GCA_041082215.1 Anaerolineae bacterium | reverse complement strand
CCTGCCCGAGGGGGCGCGGGAGGTGGTGGAAGTGGATGGCGCCCCGGTGCTGCTCATCCGGCACAGGGGCGAGGTTTTTGCCGTCGCGGCTCGCTGCCCCCATATGGGCGCTCCGCTAAAGAACGGCCGGATCACCGACGACGGCTTCCTGGTCTGCCCCTGGCACCGCAGCGCCTTCTCCCTGCGCACGGGTGACGTGGCGGAGTGGACGCCGTGGCCACCGGTGGTGGGAAAGGTCCTGGGCGCCCTGCGCCGGGAGCACGCGCTCCCTGTCTATCCGGTGCGGGTGGAGAACGGGCGCATCCTGATCGGGGTGTGAGGGGGTGAGACGCGTGAAACGTCTGGTGATAGTGGTTTTGCTCCTCGGCGGGTTGACGCTAGTGGCCGCGCCTGTCCTGGCCCACCAGCCCTTTTTTGAGAAGACGGACACCCCGCCCGGCCAGCCCTGGCGGGTAGCGGGGTCCCCCTCGCCCGGGCCGCCCTCCGGCGCGGTCCTTCTCTGGACAGTGGTGGGCTTCCTTTCCGGCTCGCTGCCCTTTTCGGTTTGGCTGGGGCGACTGGTGGCCCGGGCCGATGTCCGCCGCTATGGTGACGGCAATCCCGGCGCGGCCAACGCCTGGCGGGCCGGGGGGTGGCGGGCCGGGGTCCCGGCGCTGCTGCTGGACTACCTGAAGGGGGCGACGCCGGTGGCGCTGGCCCGCTTCGGAGCCGGCATAGACGGCTGGGGGCTGATCCCCGTTGCCCTGGCGCCGGTCCTGGGCCATGCCTTCTCTCCGTTTCTGCACTTTCGCGGCGGCAAGGCCATCGCCGTCACTTTCGGCATCTGGAGCGGGCTGACGCTGTGGGCTGGCCCGACGGTGATGGGGCTGGCGCTGACGCTGGCCGTCGTCCTCAACCGGACCGATGCCTGGTCGGCGATCTCTGGACTGGTGGCCCTTCTGGTCTACCTGCTGGCCTCGGGTGCGCCGGGGCCACTCCTGGCAGTCTGGGCAGGGAACTTCGGGCTGGTCCTCTGGAAGCACCGGCACGACCTGCGGACCCCGCCCCGCGCCCGGCCCTGGTTCCTGAGGCGACGGTCGCCTTGAGGTTGGGTTTGGGGAGGTTCTGTTGACCCCCTCCTGGTTCGGCCATCAGATCGGGGTTGTCGTCTTCCTGAGCGTCCTGCTCCTGATCGCGGCCAGCAACCTGCTGGCCCTGCGGCGGCTGGGGAGTTATCCTCTGCCCCCGCGCTTCCCGCGCGTCTCCATCCTGCTCCCTGTTCGCAACGAACGGGCGGTGGTTCTGGACTCTCTCCGCTCACTGCTGGCGCAGGATTACCCGGATTTCGAGGTGCTGGCGCTGGATGACGGCTCCACCGACGGGACGGCTGAATTGCTGGCCGAAATGGCCCGGGAGGACGGTCAGCTGCGGGTGCTTCCGGGCCGCCCGCTGCCGGAGGGGTGGCTGGGCAAGCACTGGGCCTGCCAGCAACTGGCCCAGGCCGCGACGGGGGAACTGTTGCTCTTCACCGACGCCGACACCGTCCATCACCCCCAGGCGCTGCGGGCGGGGGTTGCGGCGTTCCTGGCGGAGCGGGCTGACCTGATAAGCGGTTTTCTCCGCCAGCGGCTCCTCACCTGGGGCGAGCGGCTCACCGTGCCGGCCATCTTCTGGTGCTTTTTCTCGTTCCTGCCCCTGGCCCTGGCCCACCGGGTGCGGGCGCCTGCCCTCTCGCTGACCAATGGACAGTGGATGCTCTTCCGGCGGTCGGCCTACCAGGCCGTTGGCGGGCACGCGGCGGTGCGGGATAACCCCGTGGACGACATCGCGCTGGGCCAGCGGGTGAAGGCGCAGGGGCTTCGCTGGCGGGTGGTGGACGCAGGGGATTTCGTCTCCTGCCGGATGTACACCGGCTTCCGCGCCGCGCTGGAAGGGTTCACCAAAAACCTCTTCGCCGTCTTTGATTTCCGCCTGGCGGAATACCTCTTCGTCTGGGTCTGGATGGCGCTGGTCACCCTGGAGCCGCTGGCGGTGCTGGCCCTCTGGCCGCTGGGGGTGGGGCGGGACGTCTTCGCCCTCTGGCCCGCGCTGCTGGCGGTGGGGGAGATGCTGGCGCTGTGGCTCATCGCGATGGCCCGGCTGCGTTTCCCCCGCTACCTGGCGCTCTTATATCCAGTCAGCCTCCTGCTGCTGGTCTTCATCGCCTTCCGCTCCCTGCTCTGGACGGCGACAGGCCGGGCGACGTGGAAGGGCCGCGCCCTGCCCCGGCAGCGAATACGAATAGCTTGATGCATGAAGTGAATAAGGAGCAGGCGATGTCCGACTTAATCCTCGTTGTTTATGCGACCCGCTACGGTTCCACCCAGGAGGTCGCCGAACAGATCGCGGCGACGCTTCGGGAAAGGGGGCTGGCGGTGGACGTACAGCCTGCCAGGCGGGTACGGACGTTGACCGGCTATCGCGCGGTGGTGTTGGGCGCGCCGCTTTACATCGGTAGCTGGCTCAAGGAGGCGCAACGCTTCCTGATGCAGCATCGGGTTGCACTGGCGGAAATGCCCGTCGCTGTCTTTTCGCTTGGCCCGATACGGGCCGGCGAGGGGATGGCGGAAGCGCGCGCCCAGTTGGACCTCCAGTTGAGCAAGTATCCCTGGCTCAGGCCGGTCGCGGTAGGGATGTTCGGCGGCAGGTATGATCCAGAGCGGCTACGCTTCCCCGACAGTCTGTTAGCCACCCTGCCGGTCAGCCCGCTGCGTGGTGCGCCGGCCAGCGACGCCCGGGACTGGGACGCCATCCGCGCCTGGGCCGGTAGTCTGGTCGAAATACTGTGACCTGTTCAAGGAGGAAGTGCTGTGAGAGCCAGATGGCTGTTGGTATCCGCTTTGACGGTTCTTCTGACGGGCTTTTTTCAGTTCACCGGAGATCCGCACAGTCCCCACATCCAGGCAGATCCCACACCGTCGCCCCTTTACCTGCCGCTGGTGATGCGCGCCTATCCTTCTACGGAGTGGAGCCAGCATGCGCACGATGCCCAGCACACCAGTTATGCCCCCACCGTCCCGCCCTATCCCTGGCGGCTGCGCTGGATCTGGAACGGCGTCACTGCCAGCGGCGGCGTGAGCAAGGTGACTACCACCGGCACACTCCCGCGCAACGTCCAGCCGGTCACCGGCGGCGGGCGGGTGTACATCGCCGCCGGAACGGACGGCGTCTTCGCCCTCAGCGAGGCCACCGGCGGGCAACTCTGGCGGCAGAGCAACGTCGGCGACGTCCGCTCCACCGTGGCCTACGACCCCGACACGCAGGCCGTCTTTGTTGTCTCGGCGAACGGCAACCTGTACAAACTGCGGGCCAGCGACGGCGTCGTTCTGGCCACCTTCACCACGGGCCAGACCAGCACCCTGCCCCTGCCGCCTGCCGTCATCAGCGACCGGGTGTTCTTCTCTATGGGCAATTCGGTCTACGCGGTGAACAAGCAGAGCATGCAGGCCATCTGGACCTACAACGCCGGGGCGACGGTGGCCGTCCCGCCCGCCTACTCGCCCTCGCGCAATCTCGTCATCGTTGCCACGGAACCTGACCTTTACGTCCACGCGGTCAACAACGCCAACGGCACACGCAAATGGCGCGTCCGACCGGTCCATTCCAGCCGCAGTTTCACGGACCCCACTGAGTACCGCTACGGCTGGCCGGTCATTGCCGACAACGCTGGTTACGTGCTGGTCAAGGTACGGCTGGACTGGGGGCGGCTGTGGCGCGACTGGCCGCAGACCAACCCGGAGATGCGGCAGTTGCTGACCAGTAATCCCGGCGACCAGGCCCTCTTTGTGCTGGACCTGGACGACGGCAGTGTGCCCTATATCGCCAACGTGGGGCACGGCGGTTACGGCGATAACAACTATCTGCCAATGGGGCCACAGCCGGTGGTGAAGCGTCTGGACAATGGTAAGGAGATTGTCTACATTGTCATCCGCGCCAAACACGTTTACGACTCCCGCTGGGACTCCCACTTCGGCGAGATGGTGCTGGATAACACCACTGTATCCGGCTTGCAGGGGGGCTACGTGCGCTTCATCCGCTTCGACTGGCCGCCGGGCAACCCCAACCCCTACCTGCTGACCGACGAGCAGCCGAACGTGGCGATGGCCGGAGACTATCTTTTCGGCGGGCACTGGGAGGCCGGTTTTGCCATGCGCATCCTGGACCGCTCCGACGCGCGCGGGAGTTTCACCAACCCCATCACCACCCAGCGCCTCTCCACAGTGGCTACGTCGCAGGATAACACCGGCGCGTGCGCTTTCAGCGCCTCCCATTATTGCGCCAGCGGGCTGTACAACACGCGCCCCTACGACTTTGGCTTTTATATCTACTACAACCGGGGGGCGGTATACGATCAGTACTGGAGCGGATACGCGACCTGGGTGGTGAGCAACGACAACCTCTACTTCCGCAGTTGCGACGGGGCGATTGTGGCGCTGACCAGCGGCAATCCCCAGCAGACAGCGGCCATAGAGCCGAACTCGGCCCAACACGATGCGGAATACGCAATACGCAATACGGAACCCGCCCCCCGCCCAACGTCGCCCGTCGTCATCCCCCATACCGCCGCGCGCGCCTGGGCCGGGCGCACGGTGACCGTCACCGGCACGCTGCGCTACGTCTTCAACAACGGCAAGCAGGTGCTGCTGGGCTTCGCCAACCCCCACCAGGGCGCGTTCAAGGTCATCATCCGGCAGGCGGAGTGGGGACGCTTCGGCGGCGCGCCGGAGCGGTTGTACCGCGTCGGTCAGCGGGTGGCGGTGGTTGGCACGATCGCCTGGTATCAGGGCGACCCGGCCGTTTACGCCACCGATCCGGAGCAAATTCGGACGTTGGGCCAGGAGTGGAGAGGCAGCCACTCGAAAGATTGAACTGCGTAAATCCGGTTGAATAGAGGAGAGATATGATCCGTAATCAGTGGTACATCGTTCTGGACTCCCGCCAGGTGCGGGAGCGCCCCATCGGCGTGACCCGTATGGGGGAGAAACTGGTCTTCTGGCGGGACGGAGAGGGCCGTGTGGCCTGCCTGCGCGATCGCTGCGTCCATCGCGGCGTCGCCCTCAGCGCGGGCATGGTCCTGCCCAGCGGCCGCCTGCAGTGCCCGTTCCACGGCTTTGAGTACGACCCGTCGGGCCGGGTGACCGCCATCCCTGCCAATAGCCGCAGCAGTCCCGTCCCGGAGCGGTTCCGCGTCCATGCCTACCCCACCTACGAAGCCCACGGCTTCATCTGGATCTGGTGGGGAGACAACCCACCCGCCGACCTGCAACCGCCCCATTTTTTTGACGACCTGGAGGGCTTCCGCTACGCGGGGGCGATAGACCCCTGGGACGCTCACTACTCGCGGGTGATCGAGAACCAGTTGGACCCCATCCACCTGCCCTTCGTCCACCACAACACCATCGGGCGGGGGAACCGCACCATCGTGGACGGCCCCGTGGTCCAGTGGCTCGACCCCGACCGCTTCCGGGTGTACGTCCTGAGCCGAACCGACGACGGCCGTCCGCCCCGGAAGCCGGAAGAGGTGGACGTCTCGGGGCAGACCTTCTGGCTGGAGTTCATCTACCCCAACCTCTGGCAGAACCACATCTCGGAGGACGTGCGGGTGGTGGCAGCCTTCGTGCCGGTGGACGAGGAGCACACGCTCCTCTACCTGCGCTTCTACCAGCGGTTCCTGCGGCTGCCCGTTCTGGGCGACCTGGTCGCCCGGCTGGCGATGCCCTTCAACGTCCTGGTGGCCCATCAGGACCGGCGGGTGGTGCAGACGCAGCGCCCCAGGCCCAGCGCGCTGCGGATAGATGAGCAACTCGTCCAGGGCGACCGGCCCATCGTGGA
>JBDOIF010000038.1:0-50137 GCA_041082215.1 Anaerolineae bacterium | reverse complement strand
GAGCTGGCCTCTGTGCCAAAGGTGAGCGTCAGCCGTTCCCGCAGCACATCCACCAGGGGGTTGCCGCCGAAGAGCATCTGGTTGACCGTCCGGCCCGGGCGCCGCAGCGACGGCCCGAAGTCCAGATGGAGGATCAGCCGGCCCATGTAGTTCAGGTACTGCTGCCAGACCGGCTTATCCAGCCCGTACTTGGCCATCATATTGGCCCGGATCTCCGGCGGGACGGGACGGCCCGACGCGCCTGCCGTGAAGGGGCCTCCCGGCACAATCTGCATCATCCCGAAGGTGACGATGGTGATCAGGATGAGCACCGGGATGTTCCACAGGATTCTTCGCAAGATAAACCGTTGCATGTCACAATCTCCTCAGGCCGATCTTACCACTTTCCCTTGTGTCCGTTCACAGGCCCACGAGCGGAGCTCACGACCCTGTGGAGGGGCACAAGCCTTTGGGCAGGGCCCTGGGGGCCACGAGGGCCCCCAGGGCCGGATAGCCTGGAAGGGTTAGTCGTTGCAGGAGTCGAGGGTCTCCAGGTAGGCGCCCCACTCCATGTTGATGACGTTGACGTTGATCCCCAGGTTGGTCTCCCACTGCTCCTCGACCGCCTCGATGATGTCCTCGTTGCCGCGGTTGAACCAGAGCTGAATGGTGATCTCACCCGGGTCGGTAACGCCCAGTTCCTCCATGGCCGCCTGCAGGTACTGCTGCGCCGCCTCCAGGTCGAATGGGTAGCCGACCTGGCCGCAGCCCTGGTAGCCGGGGATCTCCGGCGGGATCACGCCGCAGGCCTCGGTGCGCCAGGGCGTCTCCAGCACTGCATCCAGGATGGTCCGCCGGTCAACGGCGGAGGCCAGCGCCTTGCGGAAGTTCAGGTTCTGGGTCGGACCGAGGGCGGTGTTCAGGCCGAGATAGTAGGTGCCCGGTCGCGGCATCCGCACGAAGTCCTCATGCATCTCCTCCAGGATGCGCGGCAGCTCCTCGCTGGGGTAGCCAGAGACATCCAGCTCGCCCCGCTCGAAAGCGGCCAGGGCCGTGGCGTTCTCGACGATGATGGGGAACTCCACCCGCTCGATGGTGACCGAATCGGCGTCATGGTAGTTGGGGTTCTTCTCGATGACCAGGTGATCCTCGTGCACCCACTCGGTCAGCACGTAGGGGCCGTTCCCCACGAAGTTGCCCGGCTCGGTCCAGGCGTCGCCGTACTGCTCGATGACATCCAGGCGGACGGGGTAGGTGGTGAAGAAGGCCAGGATGCTGTCGAAGAAGGCCTGCGGTTTATCCAGGGTGATCTCCAGCGTGTAGTCGTCCACGGCGCGCACGCCCACGGTGGAGGGATCGTCGGTCTCGCCGGTGTTGAAGGCCTCAGCGCCGGAGATGTAGTACATGACGTAGGCGTACTCCGCCGCCGTCTCGGGCTTCAGAAGCCGGATGATCCCGTCCACGTAGTGCTGGGCCACCACCGGCTGGCCGTCGGACCAGAGGGCGTCCTGGCGCAGGTGAACGGTGTAGACCGTCCCGTCCTCGGAGACCTCGTAGGACTCCGCGCCAGCCGGCTCGATGGTGCCGTCACCCTTGTAGCGGTAGAGGGACTCCATCAACTGGTTCAGCACGGCGTGGGAGGTGGTGTCGGTGGCCAGGTTGACGTCCAGCGTGGGCGGCTCAGTCCCCAACTGCACCCGCAGGGTGGTCTGCCCCTCCGGCAACCGCCATTTCATAAAGTGAGGTGCGCCGAAGGGCGGATACTCATACTGGATCTCATGCCGCACCAGGCCAGTCCGGTCGTAGTGGAAGAGAGGCAGGACCGCGGCGTAGTCCGTCACCAGAATCTTCTCCGCCTGCCCCCACAGCGCTGCGCGGGCGTCGGGATCGGTCTCCGTCAGCGCCTGATCCACCAGATCGCGGAAGGTCTGGTCGTCCCAGAAGGTGTACTGGAACGGGGAATCGGGGTGGAAGACCTCGTTGACGATGTTGTTGGCGTCAGCGTAGTCCATCACCCAGCCCATGCGGTAGGCGTTGTAGGTGCACTGCGCCCCCAGGCCCTCGGTCTCCTCCGGGGTCACCGGCACGGTCACCTCGACGATGACCTCCTCGGGCGGGGCCGTGACGACGACGGTCTGCACCTGCGGCTGACAGGCGGTGACCAGCAATCCGCCCAGCACCACCACGGCAGCCACCAGGTACCACTTCTTAGCAGACATTTTCTCCTCCTCCTGATTTCTGAAAATGTAGGTTTACTCTCACACTCATTGCAGCCTGCTCCTCATCCACCAGTACGCATCACCTCCTTTCCTGGTTGAAACGTAACCCCTGCGGCTGATCCGATCAGGAGCATCCGCATCGGCTACAGGGTCACCATGCCATTATTCCACTCGATAGCAGGCCACCCAGTGGCCCGGAGCCACCTCTTTGAACTCCGGTTCCTCTTCGAAGCAGACATCCATCGCTACGGGGCAGCGGGTGTTGAAGTTGCATCCCTTGGGCGGGTTGGCCGGGCTGGGGATATCCCCTTCCAGGATGATCCGCTGTCGCTTTTCTTCGACCTCGGGATCGGGCACCGGCACCGCGCTCATCAGCGCCTGGGTGTACGGGTGGAGCGGATGGAGGTAAATCTCATCCCGGTCCGCCAATTCTACAATCTTGCCCAGATACATCACCGCCATCCGGTCGCTGATATGGCGGACCATGCTCAGGTCGTGGGCGATAAAGAGATAGGTGAGGCCCAACCGGTCCTGCAGGTCTTCGAGCAGGTTCACGACCTGGGCCTGGATGGAGACGTCGAGGGAGGAGATTGGCTCGTCACAGACGATGAGGTCCGGGTTGAGGGCCAGGGCGCGGGCGATGCCGATCCGCTGCCGCTGCCCGCCGGAGAACTCGTGGGGGTAGCGGTTGACGAAATAGGGGTTCAGGCCCACCAGCCGCAGAAGCTCCTGCACCCGCTCCCGCTTCTCTTTTCCGTGGGCGACCCCGTGGACCTCCAGCGGTTCGGCGATGATGGAGCCCACTGTCATCCTTGGATTGAGCGAGGCGTAGGGGTCCTGGAAGATCATCTGCATTCGGCGGCGCATCCGGCGGAGCTCCGCGCCTCCCAGGCGCATCAGGTCCACGCCGTCGAAGATGACGTTCCCGTCGGTGGGTTCATAGAGCCGCAGGATAGTTCGCCCCACAGTGGTCTTCCCGCTGCCGGTCTCTCCGACCAGCCCCAGCGTTTCCCCCTTGTAAATATCGAACGTCACATCGTCCACCGCCTTGATGTCGCCGATGTGGCGCTGGATGACCACCCCCCGGGTGATGGGGAAGTACTTCTTGAGATGGCGGACCTGAACCAGGGGTTCGTGCTCGGCGGCCATTATTTCTCCCTCCCTGCGATTTGTTCCCATCGCCAGCAGGCCACGGTGTGGTGGTCTCCTTCCGTCTCCTCCAGAGGGGGCATCGCTTCCAGGCACTGGTCAACCGCGTAGGTGCATCGGGCGGCGAAGGGGCAGCCTGGGGGCAGGTCAATCAGGTCCGGCGGCAGGCCCGGGATCGAGATCAGTTTGGTCCCTGGCGGCTCGTCCAGGCGCGGCAGGGAACCCAGGAGGCCCACCGTGTAGGGGTGGCGAGGGCGCTTGTAGATGTCCTTCACGCTTCCCTGCTCGATGATATAGCCGGCATACATCACGTTGACCTTTCTGGCCAGGCCAGCCACCACCCCCAGGTCGTGGGTGATCCACATCACCGCCATCCCCAACTGCTCCTGAAGCCGCTTCACCAGGTCCATGATCTGGGCCTGGATGGTGACGTCCAGTGCGGTGGTAGGCTCGTCGGCGATGAGGAGCTTGGGGTTGCAGGAGAGGGCCATAGCGATCATCGCTCGCTGGCGCATCCCGCCGGAGAACTGGTGGGGGTAGTCGTCGAGCCGCTGGCGGGCTTCCGGGATGCCGACCATCGTCAGCAATTCCCCGGCTCGCTCCCGCGCCTGCTGATCGTCCATCCCCTGGTGCAGCTTCAATGCCTCCATAATCTGGAAGCCGACCGTATAGACCGGGTTCAGCGAGGTCATCGGGTCCTGAAAGACCATCGCGATCTCCGCCCCCCGCACCCGGTGCATCTCGCTTTCGCTCACCTTCAGCAGGTCGCGCCCGTTGAACCAGACCTCCCCTTCTTCGATTCGGCCGGGGGGGCTGGGGATCAGGCGCATAATGGAGAGGGCGTGGACGCTCTTGCCGCAGCCGCTCTCTCCGACGACCCCGAGGATATCCCCTTCCTCCATCGAATAGGAGATCCCGTTTACGGCATGCACAACCCCGTCCTCGGTGTAGAAGCGGGTCGTCAGGTTCTTGATCTCCATCAAAGTTCCCATACAGTACTCCTCGGTCGGTGATCAGTTTCTGTTGTTCCTGTTCCTGAACCGTGGGCAGGACGGGGCAAGCAATCCGCAGCCTTCCCTACGGTGGTTACCAGCCAAAGCGAAACATCAGCCCGGCGTAATCGAGCAGGCGCAGGGGGGGGAGAGTATACCGCCAGGCCCCCAGTTCTACAAGGAGGGAGGTAGGGGGAAGGAGGAAGATTTCGGTCTCCGGGGTGCGGGCCAGCTCCGCGCCCCAGTTCCAGCGCGGAGAGGGGCGGTGACGGGCCGCCCAGGCCAGCGCCCGCCGGCGGATCCGCTCCCAGACGCGGGGGGAGGGCCTGGCCCCTTCCACCTCGGCCCGGAGTGCTTCGGCGATCAGCCGATCCACCGGGTGTGACCTGAAGAACTCATGTGAACTCATACGCCATACCCTGAACCGGCTTCCGTTCGGTCAGCAGTTCCCGCAGCGTCTCCCTTGCGTAATGGAGACGGGATTTCACAGTACCCTCTGGAATCTCCAGAATATCGGCAATTTCCTTCAGGTCCAGTCCCTCCAGATAGAACAACACCACCACCACTCGATGGGCCAGGGGCAACTCTTCCAGCACCCGTCGTACCGTTTCCTGCTCTTCCAGTTGCTCGACCACCCGTTCTGGCAGCAAATAAAGCGGCGCCACCAACCGGTCCAGCAGGTTCCCCACCATGCCTCCGCCCTGCTGTCGCCTCCGGGCCCAGGTGTAGCTCAGGTTGACCGTCACCCGGTAGAGCCAGGGCTCCAGCGGCATGTCTGCCCGGACCCGATCGGCATGGGTGAACAGCCGCAGGAAACACTCCTGTAGAATATCCTCTGCTGCCCCCTGGTCCCTGGTGATCGCCAGGGCTGTCCGGAAAACCCGCTCCTTGTACTTCTCGTACAGCTCACCCAATGCCTCCACGTCGCCCCTGCGCAGGCGGGCGATCAGGTGGCCATCGGGGCAGGAGACCGTCATGGAGCTTGCTCCTTAATAAATACTCTTTGAGTGCTCAAAAGGTTCACTTCTCCCCTGCGCTGGCCTGGAGCTGGGCCAGGAACTGCCGGTCCTGCTCCGTCAGCGGGGCCCGTTCCAGCAGGTCGGGCCGCCGCTCCCAGGTCCTTCGCAGGGCCTGCTCCCGCCGCCAGCGGACGATGGCGGCATGATCTCCGGATCGGAGGACCTCCGGTACCGCCCACCCCCGGAAGACAGCGGGCCGGGTGTAGTGGGGGTATTCCAGAAGCCCCCAGGCATGGGAATCCTCGAACACTGCCCCCGGGTCTCCCAGCGCGCCGGGGAGCAACCGGGTGACCGTCTCGATGAGCACCATCGCTGCCAGTTCCCCGCCGCTGAGGACGTAATCCCCGATGGAGATCTCGTCGGTGATCAGGTGCTCCCGCACCCGCTCATCCACCCCTTCATACCGCCCACAGATCAACAGCAGGCGGGGGCAGGCAGCCAGTTCCTTCGCGACCTCCTGGGTGAAGAGGCGTCCCTGGGGGCTGAGCAGGATGATGGGGACTCCTTCTTCGCCTTTCAGGACTTCCTCTACAGCGGCGAAGATCGGTTCCGGCTTCATCACCATCCCGCCCCCCCCACCGTAAGGAGTGTCGTCGGTCGTGCGATGGCGGTCGGTAGCGTAATCGCGGATGTTGTAAAGGTGGACGGAAATGATCCCGCGCTCCTGTGCCCGCTTGAGAATGCTGGCCTCAAGCGGACCGGAGAACATCTCCGGGAAGAGGGTCAGCACGTCGAAACGCGTCATGCAAAAATCTATTCTAACATGATTTCCCCGGAGGGCAAGCACCGTTTGTAGGACAAGCTTAAGCTTGTCCTACAAATGGCTCGCTTATCCGGTGGGCAGGGTCGCCCGGAGCAGTCGCAGCCAGTTCCCGCCCATCACGGCGGCGATGTCGCCTTCGGCATACCCCCGCTCCTCCAGCGCCCAGGCGACCTTCTTCAGGTCCGCCACCGTTTCGATCCCCTCCGGCGTTGACTCCGCTCCGAACCCGCCGTCGAAGTCGGAGCCCAGCCCCACGTGGGCTGCGTCCCCCACCACCTGACAGACGTGATCTATTGCTGCGGCCACATCCTGCAACGTGACCGCCCCCTTCCCGTCGCTCGGCGCCCAGCCTTTTTTCAGGAAGCGGTTGCAGGGGATGATGCCGATCACCCCGTCCCGCTCCGCTATAGCCTGGATCATCTCGTCGGAAAGCATGCGCGGCGTGGGGACAAAGGCCCGGGGGTTGGCGTGGGTGGCGACCACCGGTCCTTCATACCGGTCCACTGCCTCCCAGAACGATTCCTCTGCCAGATGGCTGAGGTCCAGGACCATCCCTACTTCGGCCATTGCCTCCAGGAGCTGCCGACCCGCATCGGTCAGCGGGCCGGGCCCCTGATTCCCCCCGGCGTAACGGGAGCCGGCCGCCCAGGCCAGGCCCACCAGCCGCACCCCCCGGCGGTGCCACTCCTCCACCTCCGCTGGCTGCCGGATCGGGTCCGCCCCTTCCATCAGCGGCACAATTCCAACCCGGGGGGTCTCTCCCTTCCAGGAGGCCAGCACCCCTTCCAGGTCCTCCACCCCCCCTATCAGGACGATCCGGTCCGAACGCTCCGCAAGGCGGTGATAGTAATCTAACTGGGCGGAGGCCCGCCGGTGGGCCTCTTCTTTATCCAGGTAGACCTCCCGGTCCCACAGGCCCAGCGCCCGATGGGCCGGGGCGAGGAAGATGGAGCCGAAGACCACGGCTACCCCTCCCTCCAGCCACTCCGGCAGCCCCAACATGCACCGGCCGTTGTGGTGGGGAGCCTCACCCATCTCTTCCAGCCGCTGCGTCTCCCGGGCGCTGCGCAACACGTCCCGCCCGAAGGTCAGCGCGTTCCAGGCGATGTCCTCATGGGCATCTACGACGATCATCCTCAGCCCCTTCTTCTCGCAAGAACCACGGCTCCAGTTTACTACAACCCGGCTGTTTGACAAGTTTGACAAGCTGAGGGAGCCGTTTTATACTAGCAAAAGTTACGTACTTCTGAGCGTTGGAGAGAGCATCTGTAAAGGAGGCACTATGGCCGATGGCTTCCGTCTTGTGGTCACCCAGGGGCCGCAACCGGGGCAGACCTTTCACCTGGAAGGGGAAACGATCGGCATCGGCAGGGACCCGGGCAATGAGATCGTGATCAGCCATCCTCAGGTCTCCCGTCAGCATGCCCGCCTGGTCCGTCGGGGCGGCCTGATGGTTCTTGAAGACCTGGGAAGCACCAACGGCACGTTTGTCAACGGAATGCGGCTCACTGCTCCTCACACCCTTTCCAACGGAGATGTCATCGGTCTGGGCAATGCCGTGACCCTTACATTCTACGGGGAGGCACCGGGCGTTGGAGAGACGGTTGTCGCCTATTCAGACGTTGTGCCGTCCCCCGTCCCGCCCTCTGTCCCCCGTCCCGCCTTCGTGCCCCCGAAGGCTCCCCCTGCCCCCGTCAAGAAGCGACGCACGGGGCTGTGGATCGGGCTGGGTTGTCTGGGGCTGCTTTTCCTGGCCTGTGTGGCGCTCGGCCTGTTTCTCTGGTTTGCCCCGCCCTCTTTCTGGGAAATGCTGCTCCGTCTGGGCATTCCTGTTCCTGCATGGCCTTTCTAGCCTGAAAGGCCTGGCCGATCCTTCATGGCGAGCTGCTGTCCCATGAGGTCCCCGACGAGATCCGGTTTTTCCCTTCCAGGCCGAAGGCTGATCCTTCAACTGATTCTGACCCTCGGGGCAGGGGCGGTCCTCGTTCTGGGTTTCCCTGGCCGCACAGGGGCCGCCTCGCCTTCCTCTTTTTCCAGAGCCCTCTGTGCGCCGGGCCCATCGGCCTGGCGGAACCCCTACTGCTTGCCCGGCACTCCCCCGCGGCCGGTGATTGACCCCCCCGCCGTTCCCCCTGCCAGCCCTGAGACCTCTGCCAGCGGTGTCGTCTGCACGCCGGGGCGGGTCTGGCGGTGGCGGGAAAGTTGCCCCGAGCGGGGGCCGGCCACCACCGCCTACCGGATCGCCCACATCCGCCTGCCCGACCCCCTGCCGGAGTTGCCGCTGGTGGAGCTGAAGCCCGACCCCGACGAGGACGTGGTCCCCTACACCTACGCCTATGTCCGTACCCTTCCCCTCCCCATCTACCGCCACCCGATGGAGGCCGCTCTGGGCCTCCCACCGGTCCGTGTCCTCTATTCCGGCGACCAGTGGGTCAGCGTGGTCGCAGGGGTGGAATATGAGGGGCAGCGATGGTACCAGATCAACAGGGAGGAGTTCGTCCCTGCCGACGCCCTCATCCTCGCCAGCCCCTCCCGTTTCCAGGGCGTCTACCTGAACGACCAGCCTCAGTACCCCTTCGCCTGGGTCAACCGCCCTGTCCAGCCTTCCCGCACCCCTCAGGGGCCGCCCGATCCCAACGCTCCCCTCTACCATCGGTACGAGATCGTCACCATTTACGCTCAGGAGTTCATAGGAGCGGAGGAGCTGTGGTATCTGATCGGCCCCGACCAGTGGGTGGAACAGAGCTATCTTTCCAAAGTGACGGTGGACCCCCCGCCGCCGGGTGTCGGGCCAGGAGAGCGGTGGATCGAGGTGGACCTCTTCGAACAGACGCTGGCTGCCTACGAGGGGGAGCGGATGGTCTATGCCACCCTTATCTCCAGCGGTCGGCCTGGTCCCACATGGACCGAGTCGGGCCTTTTCCGCATCTGGGCCAAGCTCCCCGCCACCAAGATGAGCAACCCCGACTCCGCCGACGGCAACCCGGACTGGTATTACCTGGAGGATGTGCCGTGGACAATGTATTTCAACGGGCCGACCGCCCTCCACGCCGCCTACTGGCACGACGCCTTTGGCTTCACCCGCAGCCACGGTTGCGTCAACCTGGCTCCCCGGGATGCCGAGTGGCTCTTCAACTGGACCGCCCCCTACGTTCCGCCGGGCGCCGATGGGGTCCACGCCACCGGGACCTGGGTGTGGGTGCACAATACCTCTCCATTTGAACAATGAACCCTCCAGTCGTCCAATCTCCCAGTCACCCATCCCTCCGCCGCCTTCTCGCCCTGTTTGCACTGACCGCCGTAGGGCTGGCCCTGATCGCCCTGGCAGCGTGCGGAAGCCCGTACCACCATTCTGTCACCCCGACGCCTACCCGCACCCCCCGCCCCACTGCCACACCGCCCCCCAGCCCGACCCCCACCCCGGCCTGGCCGGTGAGTGTGGGCTGCGGCGGGACGGTTCCGGAGAGGGCCTGCGCCCTCCTGCAGGAGGCAGTGGGGCAGGACCCCGCCCGCTTTGTCTGGGTTGAGGACCCCGCGCTCGCCGACGTTCAGATGGGAAGCGGGGCGCTCCCCAACGGCGTCCGTGTCGGAACGTGGGTGTATGCTGTCGCTGCCCCCTTCTTCACGCTGGAGGACGAGGTCGCCTCGGCGGACCTGGCAGCAAGCTGGACGGGCGCTCCCTCCGGGCCGTTTGCCCTCCATCCCCTGCTGGTCACGACCGACACCCTGCGGGGGCTGGTCGGCCTGTGGGGGCCGCCCACCGGGGAGGTTGTGCAGACGGTGGCCCCCTCCGACCTGCTCAGCGAGGCGGTCCGGCTGGGTGGATGGGCCGTCCTTCCCTTCGACGAGCTGGAGCCTCGCTGGAAGACATTGCGGGTGGACGGCTTCTCGGTGCTGGAAAAGGGGCTGGACCCCGATGCCTATCCCCTTGCCCTTCCTCTCTACCTGGGAAGCGAGCGCAGGCCGGACGTTCTTTCTCTCCTCCCCACCGGCATCACCAACCGGGATGAGTCGAAGCTCTCCATCGTTGTGATGACAGGGGTGACCGCCCTCACACGGGGGACGGCGCGGACGATGGAGGAGAAGGGGGTGACTTACCCGGCCCAGGATATAGGGGAGTGGCTGCGGGCGGCGGACCTGACCCACATCAGTAACGAGGTCTCTTTCACGCCGGATTGTCCCGTCCCTCCCCCTCAGGGGACGATGAGCTTCTGTTCCCACGACCGGTACATCGAGTTGCTGGGTGCGGTGGGGACCGACGTGGTGGAGCTGACGGGCAACCACAACAACGACTATGGGATCGAGCCGGACCTGCACACGCTGGAGCTGTTCCGGGAGCGCGGGTGGCGGTGGTTTGGCGGGGGAACCGATCTGGCTGAGGCCACCCGCCCGCTGACGGTGACGCTGGGGCCGAACCGGCTGGCCTTCGTGGGATGTAACAGCGTCGGCCCCTCTTATGCCTGGGCGACGGAAAGCTCGCCGGGGGCCGCCCCGTGCGACGATTGGGAATGGATCAGGGCGACAGTAGCCGGTCTGCGGGCGGAGGGGTGGCTGCCCATCGTCACTGTGCAGGCCTACGAGACCTATGAGTACTTCCCGACCCCTGGCCAGGTAGAGGCTTTCCGGGCGCTGGCCGAGGCGGGGGCGGTGGTCGTCCAGGGGAGCCAGGCCCACCAGCCCCAGGGGTTCGAATTCCACGCCGGGGCTTTCATCCACTACGGGCTGGGCAACCTCTTCTTCGACCAGATGCAGTGGCTGGAGACGCGGCAGGCGTTCATTGACCGGCACGTTTTCTACGACGGGCGGCATCTGAGTGTGGAGCTTTTGACGACAATGCTGGAGGAATATGCCCGCCCCCGCCCGATGACGCCCCAGGAGCGGCTGGAGTTGCTGCAGGCGGTGTTCGCCGCCGGGCCGTAGGGCAGGCTTTCCGGCCTGCCCGGACGTCCTGGATCGGTGGAGGGTCCGGTCCCCCACCCGCGGAGAAAATGGGCTGCGGGCGTATTTCAATTTCGGGGCGAGTGGTCCTCTCGCCCGCCGGTGGATCGCGAATCCCACGAATGGCCCGAATACTGCGAACAGGAGGGATCCCAGCCCTATTCGCGGTATTGGTTTCCATTCGCGCCATTCGCGTTTCCCCAGGTCCGGCCCGGGCCAGGGACATCTCGCCCCCAAACTGAAATACACCTATGGGCTGCGGGCTGTTTGCCAAAAGCTGCCCTTTGTGTTATCATATGCCCTGTTACGCGCCCTGACGGGCTTTCCGCTCCCGGCCGGGTCCGGGGGCAATCCCGTGGAAAGGAGGTAAACCGTCCGATGCGCGACTATGAACTAACCTATATTGTGCACCCCCAGCTCGATCGGGAGGGGCTGGCGGCGACGGTCGAAGAGGTGAAAGGCCTCGTCGAATCCACCGGCGGCGTCGTCCACAAGGTCGATCTGTGGGGGCTGCGACGGCTGGCCTATCCCATTCAGAAGGTGCGGGAAGGCCAGTATGTGTTTATGCAGGTCAGTCTCAAGGCGGATGGCGTGGCCGAACTGGAGCGGGGGCTCAGGCTCAAAGAGCAGATCATCCGCCACCTCATCGTGCGCCTGGGAGAAGAGGAATAGAGATGGCCAGAGGGTTGAACAAGGTGATGATCATCGGCCGCCTGGGGCGAGACCCGGAGATGCGGTACACTCCCAACGGGCGACCGGTGACCTCCTTCACCGTAGCGACCCCGCGCTCGTGGACGACCGCCGAGGGGGAGCGACGGGAGGAGACAGAATGGTTCAACGTGGTCGCCTGGGGAAACCTGGCCGAGATCTGCAAACAGCGGCTGCGCAAGGGGCACCAGGTGTACATCGAAGGCCGCCTTCAGACCCGGGGATGGGAGGACGAGAACGGCGGAAAGCACTTTCGGACCGAGCTGGTGGCGCAGGAGATGATCCTGCTCGGCGGCCCACGCCAGGAGGAAGAAGAAGACAGCCTGATGGAAACAGATGAGGAGTTTCCCTTCTAAGGAGGGGGCCTGTATCGGGAGGTGAGTCTTGGCAGAGCGTACAGAGATGCGGGGAGAGGGAGAGACGACGAGGAGGTCCTCGGGCGGCCGTCCCGTGGACAGCTCTCGACACCAGTGGCGACGGGGGGTCCGCCGTTGTTATTTCTGCTCCGAGGAGATTGCGCAGGTTGACTATAAGGATGCGGAAACGCTGATCCGATTCCTGAGCGACCGGGGAAAGATCAAGCCGCGAAGGCAGACGGGAACCTGCGCCCGCCATCAACGACAACTGGCTCGGGCGATCAAGCGGGCCCGTCATCTGGCACTGCTGCCCTTTACGTCCGAGCACATCCGCGGCGGCTGACTCCCCAGCCGGCATCTCCACGGGTAGGGATCGGTAGCGAAATGGCGAAGAAGAAAAAAGCAGCCCCCCCTCGCCCCCTGACGAAAAAACAGCGCACCCGCGCCGAACGGGAGGCCCGGATGAACCGGTGGCTCATCTTCGGCACCGTCGCCGTCAGTGTGGCGGTCGTGGGCATCCTGCTCTACGGGTACCTGGCCGAGTTCGTGTTTCGGGCGCGGGAGCCGGTGGCGACGGTGGCCGGAACGCCGATCACAACGGCCGAGTTCGAGAAGCGGGTGCGGTATCAGCGGCTCATGCTCCAGCAACAACTGGATCGGTATAGGGTCCAGAGGATGAGCCTGGACCCCACCGATCCGGAGATGGCGCCGCTCTTCGACCAGTTGGACGAGGCCATACGAGAGCTGGAAGCTCAGCTTTCTCCTGAATATGCCGTCTTCGTGGGGCAGCAGGTGCTGGACCAGATGGTGCAGGAGGAGATCATCCGTCAGGAGGCGGCCCGAAGAGGGATCACGGTCTCTCAGGAGGAGATAGACCGCGCCATCGAGCAGGAGTTCGGCTACGAGCAAGAAGCTTCCGCTGAGGAATCGGCCCCGCTCTCCACCGGCCCTGTGACGGAAACCGAGCCGTTGACCCCCACCACGTCGCTGACCCGGGAGGAATTTGAGCAACTCTATCAGGATTTTGTGACAAACGTGCTGGACCCCAGCGGCCTGGGCGAGGCAGGGTTCCGGGCAATGGTGGAGGTGAGCCTCCTCTACGATAAAGTCCGCCAGGCCCTCACCAGCTCCGTTCCCTCCAGTATGGACCAGGTGAAGGTCCGCTACGTCGCCTTCCCGGCTCAGGAGGACGCAGACCAGATGGTGGAACGGCTGGATGGAGGGGCAAAGTGGGAGGACCTGGTCGCCGAGATCGAGGCGGATGAGGAAAGCACTGCCTACGCCAACGAGCTGGACTGGCGAACGAAGGGGTATCTCACCGATCAGTTCGGCGAGGAGGTGGCGCAGGCTGTCTTTGATACCCCGGTGGAGGGGTATGGCGGGCCTGTGCTGGGAAGCAGTGGCCGCTACTACGTCTTCCAGGTGCTGGGCCACGAGGAGCGGGAGCTGGACCCGTTGATGCGGTCATTTGAAGAGAGCCGCGCTGTTCAGGAATGGTTCAAGCTGCAGCAGTCCTCGGTCGAGTACAGTGAGGACTGGCAGGGAAAGGTCCCAGCAGAGCCGTAAGGCAGAAACAAGGGCCAGGCGCGTGCCTGGCCTGTTTCATCAGGGCTTGCGCAATTAAGCCTTTTCTCACCACAGAGGCACAGAGGGCACAGAGTTCTGCAGAAGGTTCCCGGTGTTTCTCTGTGTCCTCCGTGTCTCTGTGGTTTTTCTCCTGTGGCAAGTGTGTAACTCCTGTTTCGAAAGTTCCGGAGTTTCACCGGTCGGTGGAAAAGCCGACGACGGGCAGGGCGGTCGGGAAAGGTGGCGGTGTGATCTCCATACCCACACCCTCTTCTCCCGCGACTGTCTGGTAGAGCTGGAGGACTTTCTCCAGGCCTGCCAGCGCAAAGGGCTGGATCGGGTGGCTGTCACCGATCACAACACGATCGCAGGAGCCCTCCGGCTGAAGGAGATGGACCCCGAGCGGATCGTGGTGGGGGAGGAGATCCGCACCACCCACGGAGAGTTGATCGCCTATTTCCTCACCGCTCCGGTCCCCTCAGGGCTTTCCCCCCAGGAGGCCATCGCAGCCGTTCGCGCTCAGGGCGGGGTCGTCGGCATCTCCCATCCCCTCGATTCATTCCGCCGCGAGGCCATACGGCGGAGGGCGCTGCTTCCACTGCTGGACCAGGTGGACTTCCTGGAGGTGTTGAACGCCCGCTGCCTCCGGATGGCCGACAACCGGGCTGCTCAGGTGCTGGCTTGGGAGCGGGGGCTTCCCGTGGTGGCCGGTAGCGACGCTCACAGCCTCTGGGAGCTGGGCCGTGCGGTAACGGTCCTTCCCCCTTTCGATTCCCCATCTTCCTTCCTTCAAAGCCTGCGGGAGGCCCAGGTCCAGGGGCGGATGAGTCCCTTCTGGGTTCATCTCATCACCCTGTATGCCAAGCTCGTCCGCCGGTTGGGGTGGGCTGACAGGCGGGGCAGGCCTCACCCGTACAAATGAGAGAGGGCGGCCGTCTGTATGACCCTGCCGCCCTCCTGGTCCGTCTCCCCTCCGGCGCAGTAAACGCTCTTCTTTGCAGACCCTGCTTTTGCTTACCGTTGGCCGGTAAAGTGCCTGGGCGCTCATCCCTTGCGCCGGAGGTGAGAGGCGGATGTCTGTTTGTTTTTAATATACTCCATCTCGGCGTGGATGTCAATAGAACAAATGAAATAAAGGGATTAGAGTTGTTGTGCATTAATGGCAAGCTGTGATAAACTTGGGGGCTGATCGGTGAGCCGGGCGGAGCCGTGCTACACCTGTTAAGTCCTGATGCAATGACTCTGTTGTGGGAACATGCGGGGACAGTCGTTCCGCACTGCCGGAAGTGCCGGGCACATTCAATACAATGCTGTTCCTTTCTCCTCAATCTCTCGGCTACCTGCCGGTTATTCTCTTTCAGGCCATAGGCATCGGCTACCTGGCAACCCGCCGGGGTAAATCCCGCCCGACGTGGCTCTTTTTGGGCTTTGTGGGTGGGATGAGCCTGATGACGCTGGCGCGCGGCCTGGCCTATTCACTGTACGGCGTCGCCGGTATGGTTGTGGACTGGTTGGGAGCGACCGGCGGCGCGGCGCTGGCCTGCCTGGCACTGTTGCAATTCGCTTATCACTTCCCCCGCCCGCGCTACGAGCTGGAAGCGCGGGCGGTGTTGTTCCTGTCGCTGGCCTTCACGCTCTTCCTGTTTGGATGGATGGCCTGGGTTGCCGTCCGTTCCCCGACGCGCGAGACCGATTACTTCTCCACCCAGGCCCTGGACACTGCCCACAACATCGCCGTCTACAATTTCGGCGACTTTCTCTCCTACTCGGTAGATCCCAACCCACGCGGCCTGGCGCCGGACCGGATTTTTGACCTCTGGCAGATCGCCGTGGACCTGTGGCTGCTGGTCGTCTGGACGCGCAGGACGGTGCAATTCGCCGGGAATTCGGACCGGGGCTGGCAGAGGGTACTGCGCGCGCTCGGGTCGCCGCAGGAGGAAGAGGCCCGCGTTTCCCGCACCTGGCTGCTGCTGCACCTCCTGACGCCGTTGCCGACGCTGGCCTCCACGCTGGAGCCGACCAGCCGCATCCCCAACATCTTCCCCATCACCTGCTCCATCGTGATGTTCATTTTCTTCGTCGCCTACACCGGGCGCGCCCCCGAAGCGCTGACCTTCCTGGTGCGTCTGGTAGGGGCGGCGTTGCTGGGCATCCTGTTGTTTGCAGGGGCTGTCTCCCACCAGACCATGATGGCCCAGCAGGCCCTGTTCTTCCAGGTCCGGCTGGCCGAGGTGGAACTGGTGCAGATGGGCGTGGCGCTGGGGCAACTGGACGCGCTGCCAGCGGCAGTGCGGTACCTGGCCGTGCGCGCCCCGGACGGTCTCTTTGCCGACCGCTACGACGTGCTCTTATCTCGCGACCCGCGTCTGACCGGCGAAACGTTGGCGCGCTGGGATGCCTTCTGGCGGGAACGCCTGGCGCGGGGCGACCACTGGAGCCTGGACGTCCTGGCGTGTGAACATCCCTGGCTGGGCTTTGACGGCCTCCTGCCCCTGCTGGGCAACCCGAAGGTGATGGACCGCCTCTCCCTGCCGGAGCATACGCCGATGTATCGGGGGGCCACAGCGCCGCCGGGGGAACATTTTCTGCGCTACGTCTTTTACCACGACGGAGCGCAATACGAAGTGGGCTTTGACTATCTGGAGTATCGCCGATTTCTCCATCGTGCCGCCCTGTCGCTGTCCGGGATGATGGTCGGCGTGACCGTCGTGGCAACAGCGGCGCTCTCGCTTTTCTTCAAGATGTCGCTGGTGAATTCCCTCACTGACCTGCTCAAAGGCATCACCCGGGTGGACCAGGGCGATTTGAGCGTGACAGTGCCGGTTCATGCTCAGGATGAAATCGGCGCGTTGGCCCGCGCTTTCAATCTTATGATCGGCTCGCTGCGGGCGGCCAAAGACGACCTGCGCACGCTGAACCGCGCGCTGGAACAGCGCATCGTAGAACGCAACCATGAACTGGCGACGCTATACGAGATCAGCCTGTTGATCAATCAGGCCTGCTCTGTGGACGAGTTGTTTTCGCTGGCTCTGCGCCGTGTCCTGCCCAACATCGGCGGCGAGGCCAGGATGATCCTGCTGCCCGATGAGAAAGATACACTGGTTCTGGCTGCTTCCTGGGGAATGGCACCGACACTGGCGGAAAAACTGGCCGCCTCGCCGCTGTGGAATCGGTTGCGCGCCGAAGGGGGGACGTTGCTGCTGCATAATCTGGCCGAAAGCCCCCGGCTGGCCGAGATGCTGCCCGCCGACGAGTTCGTGGATTTTCCCTACCAGACCCTGGCGAGCATCCCGTTGCCCGCCGGGAACGGCGACGTGGGCCTGATGGTCTACCTGGGACAGCGCGCCTACATGTTCGGGATGGAACAACTGGAACTGATGGAGGCCGTGGCGCGACAGTTGGGCGCGGCACAGGAGAACATCCGCTGGCGCGAACGTCTGGCTATCGCCGCCGTCACCGAAGAACGGCATCGCCTGGCCCGCGACCTGCACGATTCGGTCACCCAGCTCCTCTACTCGCAGGTGTTGTTCGCCGATGCCAGCGCCAAAGCCATCCGCGCCGGAGAGACCGAGGCCGCACAAACCTACCTGGCCCGCCTGGGCGAAAGCGCCTTCCGGGCCCTGCGCGAGATGCGCCTGATGCTCTATCGCCTGCGTCCGCCCGACCTGACCGAAATGGGGCTGGCGGCCACGTTGCGACAACGGCTGGACACCGTAGAACAGCGCGCTGTCATCCAGACCTACTTACACTACGATTTGCCGGCCAGACTGCCGCACGAACTGGAGCAGTCCGTCTACTACATTCTGGAGGAGGCCCTCAACAATGCGCTCAAACATGCCAATGCCGACCGGGTGTGGGTGGACATCGGGCAACGCAGCGGCTACCTCGTCGTACAGGTGCGAGACGATGGGTGTGGCTTTGACCCGGCGCAGGTTTCCGGCGGGATGGGCCTCCAGGGCATCTGCGAGCGCGTGGCCCAATGGGGCGGACGTTTCCGGATCCGTTCCCGCCCGGGCGGCGGCACCCGCCTGACCGTGATTTTGCCTTTAAAATAAACGTAGGACAACTCCTGAAGAGCTGTCCTGCAGGAGATTAGAGTATGACCGGCAAAATTCGCATCCTCGTTGTGGATGACCATCCCTTTGTGCGCGAAGGATTGCGCGCCGTCATCACGGCGGAAGCGGATATGGAAGTCGTCGGCGAGGCCGCCGACGGCCGCGCGGCCATCCGCGAGGCGGCGCATCTGCGCCCCGATGTGGTCGTGATGGACCTGCTGATGCCCGTCATAGGCGGAGAGGATGCCATCGCCGCCATCTTGGCCGAGAATCCGGCGCAGGCCATCGTCGTCCTGACCACCGTGGACGACCTGGAAGCGCTGCGGCGCGTTGTCCGTCTGGGCGCATTGGGCTACGTCTCCAAGAACGCCCCGCCTGCCGAATTGCTGGCGGCCATCCGCACCGTGCACCGGGGCGGCGTGGCGCTGCCCGCGGCGATTGCCCGCGCGTTGTTGGCGGCTCCCGCCCCTCTGGCGGCGGAGCCGACCGAACCCCTGACCCCGCGCGAAAAGGAAATCCTGGCCCTGGTCGCTGAGGGCCTGAGCAACAACGAGATTGCCCAGCGGCTGGTCATCAGTCCGAGCACGGTCAGCGTCCATATCAGTCACATTCTGGGCAAACTGGGCCTGGAAAACCGCGTTCAACTGGCGTTGTATGTCCACAGGTAGCTCCACATCTCATCGTGGTCAGGAACCCCGTTGGGCAAAAGGTCTCTTGGTGGCGTTGGAGGACTGTCCCCTTCGTCGTGGGGGCTTCCATGCCGACCAAGAACATAGTGGCGTCAAGGTGGTTGTTTGGCACGCCAGGGCACGACCGGCGGTTGTGCGTAGGGCGGGCTTTGAAGCCCGCCCTACTCTGTTTGGTGCGGTCTCTGCCCGTCCAGGACCTGCCACACAGTCTAACTCTGCTTGTCCCCGCGCCCCCGGCCGGCCCACAGCGGACGGCCTGTCTCATCTCGCAACAGCAGTGTCTCGCCGCTGGTTTGATTGGCGATGCGCGTGACCTGAAAGGTGCCGTCCTCGTCAAAGCCGCTGATTTCTACCTCATCCCCGGCCTGGAGGGCAAAGCCGGTCCCCTCCACATACCACTCAGGCCCCAGGTTGATCGTCAACAGGCCCTCAGCCGTCTGCGCGGTCAGATTGCCTCCACCTGACGCCACCACTTTGCCGGTGACCGTCATCCAGGTCTCCAAAGGGTGATCTGCGTCCTCGCTGGTGGTACTCTGTCCCCGCCCCTGGCCGTATTGGCCGGCAGAGCTGGCAGCAGATCGACCAGAACCGCCGTTGGACTGACCGGTGCCAGCGTGGTTCCCCGTGCCATGTAATTCTGCCTGCCCGCCGCGGTGGCCCGCGCTACCTGCGTCTGCATGGGCCTGGCGGGATAGCCCTTCGCCCGCCTCGTTCAGCAGAATGTAGGCCGAGCCGCCAACTAGCGCCAGGGCCAGCATAACAACCGCTGCAACTGTGACAGCTCTGGAAAACATCTCAAGCCTCCTCAACGCTTATGCTGTGGGGCATACTTCCCGCGTCCGATGGCGGCGCGGCAAGAGTATATCCCGTGTCATACAGACAATCCACCGCCAATGCAACAGCAGGTGCAGGCCAATCCCGGCCATCATAACCAGGCTGGTCCACAGATGCAGGTCGTGCCAGGCGGCGCGGCTGATGCTCATAGTCGTTGCCTGGTAAGCGGGATTGCGCCCGCCCTGGTAGCCGCCCGATCCGCCAAGCCACAGCACCAGGCCGCTAACTGCCGACATGATGAACGCCAGAGCGATAACGGCGTCCAGGATATAGTTGATACGAGCCTTATTCGACAAGGTCTCTTTACCTCCTAATTATGGTGTGGCTATCATACCGCCTGTTTGTGAAGTCTTTATGAAACAGGTGTAAAGAAAAAATGGAGGTTTGGCAAGTGATCTCCAGATGGATAACACCGCAATAACATGGTTTCTCTCACGGTTGCATGATTCAACCGCAGATTACAAAGAACTCAAGTGCAGCGCTATCTGTCCACATAAGAAATCCCTTACTCTTATCTCAACCTTATTCTTATCCCAAAATAAGCACGAACCGGATGATTTTGCCCGGCCTCTGCTGTATTATGAGAGTAGTGGAGGCCGGATTGTTTTTGGGGTCTGTCTGGGACTTTCTCGTCAATGGAGGAAAAAAATGAAACTACAGCGTGAGTTTTCAGCCTCTTTTCTCCTGCTGGTGCTATTGGTCGGTTGCAGGCCGTCGCCAACGCCCGCGCCCCTACCTCAACCATCGCCCACGCCGACACCTTCGCCCGTCCCATCGAAGACCGTTGTGCTCACAATGGGGTCGTGGCGCGTGGATGATGTGGAGCAGATGAACCGTATCCTGGCCCGTTTCCACGAGTTACACCCCAACATCACAGTGCGTTACCTGTCCACTCAGCCGCAGGACTACGACCGCGTGTTGCGCGCTCAGTTGGAATCGGGTACGGCCCCTGATTTGTTCTATCTGCGCTCCTACAGTGTTTCACGCGCATTGTACGAAGCGGGCTATCTGGCAGACCTCTCGGACCTGCCCGGCCTGCGGGAGAATTTTGCCCCGGAGATGCTGGCTCCCTGGAGCACCGACGATGGCGTGGCCTACGGCGTGCCGTTCATCGCGACTTCCCATGGGATTTATTACAACGCAGATATTTTCAACGCCCTGGGACTGACTTTGCCGCAGACCTGGGAAGAGTTGCTGACAACCGCACAGGTCCTGCAGGACAATGGCTACATTCCCTTTGCCAATGCCTCTGGGGATAGCTGGACCATGGCTGAACTGGTTTTCATGAACCTGGCGCCGAATTTCGTTGGCGGCTACGAGGGACGCCAGGCCTATCTGAGAGGGGAGCGCTGTTTTAACGACCCGCATATCGTTGCCCTGTTTGAGGCGATTCGGGATCTGGCCCCCTATCTGCCGCCGGGGCAGGGCGCCCTGACGTATTACGATAGCCTTCAACTCTTTCTGCAGGGACGGGCGGCAATGTGGCTGGGAGGCTCCTGGGATATTCCTTACTTTGAGCAGCAAAATCCCCCCTTCGCCTGGAGCGTGATGGCAGTGCCGCCGCCTGCCGGGCAACAGGGTTACGTGACCTTCCATCTGGACGCTGGTATGGGGCTGAATTCCGCTTCCCTTTACAAGGAAGAGGCGCGGCTATTCCTGGAGTGGATGGCGACACCGGAGTTCGGGTCTTTGATGGGGAATGAACTGCCCGGCTTCTTCCCGATGCACAATACCCCCATCCGATTGGAGAATCTGCATGCCAATGCCTTTCTGGCGCTGAATCAGGGGCGGGGCACGGACGTGCGTTTTGTGTGGGAGAAACTGCGCGATGGCACACCCAGCGCGTATGATCTGGTGGAAGCGGGCACGGTGGGAGTGGTCAACGGCACCCTGACGCCGCGCCAGGCCGCCGACCGGCTCCAGGAAGGGCTGGAACAGTGGTTCGGGCCGGCTCAGACCTGTCGGCCTTAAGGACTCTCCGAACACGCCCAGGATTTTGAAGATTGTAGCGTAGGCCGCCATGCCTGTAATTCCGGACCATTTCCTGCGCACAAGCCTTTTTCGCCGTCCAACGCAGGCTAACAGCCTACGCCACGGGAAAAGTTAGTGTCATTGGCCTGCGGCCGTCGCAAAACCTCACTCCTCTTTCCTCGCTCCCTCGGGCGTAGCGAGGGATAAGGGAGAGAATCTTCGGGGTACTGAACTGGAAAGGTTGATCCCCAATGCTCAATCGTTTGCCTTTGCTCAAGTGGTTCCAGACGCGTGTGGGAGCCCGGATTCTGGCGGGCTATCTGCTGGTGTTTATCCTCCTGGGCGGGGTCAGCGCCTTCGCGCTATACCGCCTCTATTCCATCAACGCAACGTTTGATGCCCTGAGACAGTCTCTGACTCAGGACCAGCAACTGGTGCAGGAGATTTTGCGAGATACGCTGGAAGTACGCTATTACGTACATCGTTACATTAACACGCACCAGCAACAGGACCGGGACAGTCTGGAGGCCACCTATACTCGTTTGCAGGGCTTGATCCTGCAGGCCTGGCAGGGGGCTACGGATCCATCACTGCGGGAGATGCTGGGACGCCTTATTGCCACCACACGACGTTATGAGGAAACATTTGGCATCATCGCCACCCTGATCCAGCATCAACAACGGATTCAATCCGAAGTGCTGGACGTCCAGGCTTTAACCATTGAATGGCATTTGAGCGCTTTACGGGTCGCTTTGACCACGGCAGATGATTTCACCCTGTTTCTGTACTTTAACAACGCGCAAAACAACTTCCAGAACCTGCGCCTCAACGTGGGGCAGTATCTGCTGACGGGGGAAGAAGGCTACCTGGTGTTGGCCGACCGGGCTTATGAACAGGCGCAGGCCGCTCTCGCTGAACTGATCCGCCGCTGGCCGGATGAGGGGCAGAAATCCTATATGCTCGCGGTCACGGATGCCTTGCGCCTTTATTATCAGGGCGTTCAGGACATTCGGAGCGACTACGGTGCCTTGCTGCAGGCGCGCGCCAATCTGGACGCTCTGGAGCCGGAGATTCTCGCGGCGGTGAGCGAGATGAACGCAAGCGTGGCGCGAAGGGTGGACGAGCGGAGCCAGAGCGCGGAATCCCTGGTGCGCCGGACGCGCCTCCTGATTGCCGTTGCGATTGGCGTTGCCTCTCTTCTGGCCCTGGTGATGAACACAGCGTTGATTCGCCAGATTACCCGGCCGTTAGGCCAGGTCGTGCGCCATGCCCGGCAGATTGCCGAAGTGGATTTGCAGGCCCTCACGGAGCAATTACGTTCCCTATCGTGTGGGAATGTGCAGTTAAGCCTGGAAGTGACCACGGAACCCCTGCACATCCAGCGCCGCGACGAACTGGGAAAACTGGCCCAGGCCTTCAACTCCATCATCGCCAGTTTCCACGAGGCCGAGGAGGCCTTCGGGGCGATGGCAGAATATTTGCAAAAGATGGCAGCGGCGGCCACTGCGGTGTCGCAGCCGAAACTGGATATTGAGGTGCCCGTCTGTTCGGATCAGGATGTGCTGGGTCTGGCGCTGCAACGGATGCTGGTGAACCTGCGCGCGGCGTATGCGCAGATTCTCCGGCAAATTTCGCGCCTGGAAGCCCTGCGCGCAATTGACTATGCAATTACCAGCAGCCGGGACCTGGACCAGGTGATGTCACTGGTCGCGGAACAGGCAGTAGCACTGCTGGAAGTTGCGCGTTTTGAGATTCTCCTGGAATGCGATGGACAAATGCATCGGTTCGGCGCCGGTCCGCTGGCCATCCCGGAGGAAACACTCCAGGCCTGCACAACCTGGAGCATGGAACAGGGCGCGCCGCATCTGTACTATGACCTGCAGACCGAAGACCATCCCCTGCGCGACCATCTTCCGCCCGAGGTGCGTGCCTGGTATACCTGGCCCCTCTGGATTGAGGGACGGTTGCGGGGGGCTGTCCATGCGTTCCACACCGCTCCCAACGCCATCAGCGAAGAGGCTCTGAATTTCACCGCGAACCTGATAGAGCAGGTGCGCGTGGCCGTGGAGTACATAGAACTGGTCGCGCAGCTGGAGCAACGGGTCAGAGAACGCACCGCCGAGGTGGAAGCGCAGAAAGAAGAAGTGAAGCGCTTTGCATACATCGTCTCGCACGACCTGCGCGCCCCTCTCGTCAATTTGATGGGGTTCTCCGATGAACTGCGCGCCAGCTTGAGCGAACTGACCCCCTTCCTGGAAAGACTGTTGCCGCAATTGCCAGCGGATGAACAGGTGCGTCTGCGCCAGGTCCTGGAAGAAGATATTCCGGAGGCATTGAATTTCATCATCAGTTCCGTCAGCCGTATGGACCGTTTCATCAGCGCGCTGCTCACCCTTTCGCGCCTGGGACGGCGGGAGTTGCGTCTGGAATCGGTGGATATGAACGGGGTGGTCCAGAACGTGCTGAACGCGCTCTCCCACCAACTGAAGGAGAAACAGGTCACGGTGGACCTGGCACCTCTGCCAGTCATTGTGGCCGATCGCACCGCAATGGAACAGGTGATCGGGAATTTGCTGGATAATGCGGTGAAATACCTCGTGCCGGGTCGGCCGGGGCATATCACCATCACCGCTGAGGAGGGAGCGGACCGTTTTCTCTTTCACGTGCGAGATAATGGCCGGGGCATTGCCGCGGAGGATATGGATAAGGTATTCATGCCGTTCCGCCGCGTCGGCTCTCAGAACGTCCCGGGCGAAGGCATGGGCCTGCCCTATGTCCAGGCGCTGGTCCGCCGCCACGGCGGCGAGATTACCTGCCAGTCGGTGCTGGGGGAAGGCAGTGTATTCAGTTTCTCAATCGCCAAACTTCATAAGGAGTGAGACCCGATGTCCTCTAAAAGTGAAGTCACCATTTTGCTGGTGGAAGACGACCCAGGGCACGCCCGACTGATTGAGAAAAACCTGCGGCGTTCCAATATCAACAATCGCCTGGTCATTGTAAATGACGGGCAGGCTGCTCTGGATTTCCTGTTTTCACAGGGAGCGTATGCCGGGCAGCCGCGACCCTCACCCTTGCTGGTGCTGCTGGACCTCAATTTGCCCGTCATTGACGGGTATCAGGTGCTGGAGCGCATGAAGAGCACCCCGGAGACGCGCTCCATCCCGGTCATCATTCTGACCACGACGGACGATTACCGGGAAGTGGAGCGCTGCTACCAACTGGGGTGCAACGTCTACGTCACGAAACCGCTGGATTATGAGCAATTTGCGGATGCCATCAGCAAATTAGGCCTCTTTTTGACCATCGTCACTATTCCGGATGGAGAATAGGGATGAGCGAGCGAGCACCCGTACGAATTCTGTGCATGGAAGATGACGTCGGTCAGGCGCGCCTGCTCCAGAGACGGCTGGAACGCCTGGGATATCGCGTGACCATCGCTGCCAACGGCGAAGAAGGCCTGGCCCTTTACGACCCGGCCTCCTTTGACTTGATCACTGTGGATCAAAATATGCCGATCTGCGATGGTCTGGAGGTGCTCCGACGCCTGCAGGCACGCGGGCCGCTTCCCCCGATCATTATGGTCACCGGCACAGGCAGCGAAACCATCGCTGTGGAAGCGATGAAGATAGGCGCGCGCGATTACATCGTCAAGGATGTGGAGGGCGGCTATCTGGAATTGCTGCCGGCCGTGATTGAACAGGTCCTGGAGCAGCACCGCTTGGCGGAAGAAAAGCGTCGGGCCGATGAAGCGCTGCGCCATTATGCCGCCGAACTGGAGAGCCGTAACCGCGAACTGGACCTTTTTGCCCAAACGGTGGCCCATGACCTGCGCAATCCCCTCTCGGTGGTGGTTGGTGCTTTAGAGGTCCTGGCAAGCCAGGAGATAACCGTGCCAGAGGAAGCCAGGCTGTTGTTAACGATGGCGTTGAGAAAAGCGCGCCGTATGGCCGATATTATCGAGGCCCTTCTTTTTCTGGCCTCGGTGCGCCAGGAAGAAGTCCCCTTTGAAGAACTGGATATGGGAAAGATCGTGGCCGAGGTGCTCGCCCTGCTGGAATTCCAACTCGCGAATGCTCACGCCGAAGTCAGTTGCCCCTCTACCTGGCCCTATGCCATTGGCTACGCGCCCTGGATTTCGGAGGTCTGGCACAATTACATTACCAATGCGATCAAATACGGGGGACAACCCCCGCGCATCATTCTGGGGGGCGAGACCCTCCCGGACAGGCGGGCGCGCTTCTGGGTGCGCGACAACGGCCAGGGGATTCCCCCTGAAAAACTGGATAAACTGTTTACTCCCTTCACACGGCTGGATCGGACTCGGGAAGGGCATGGCCTGGGACTGGCGATTGTGCGCCACATTGTAGAGCGTTTGCACGGCGAGGTCGCGGTGGAAAGTACCCTGGGTGAAGGGAGCACTTTCAGTTTCATTCTGCCGGGTGCGCAAAGTGCTGACTGCGCCAGAAGCGAATGAGGGTCTAACGTATGGAAGTAGAAATCCTGTATCGTCCGTCTTATTCTCTGGGAGTGGTCAAATTAGGGCCTGGAGAGCATATCCGCGCCAATGCCAGGGCGATGGTCAGCATGTCCGAAGGTGTGACGATGGAGAGCAGGGCTGGCGGGTTACTCGGAGCGTTGGGGCGTGCTGCACTGGGTGAGGAGAGTCTCTTTCAGAACTTCTTCAAGGCTCCGGCCAGTGGCGGGGAGGTGACCTTTGCCCCTGCTCTGCCTGGCGATGTCTTTGTGTTAACGTTGCAAGGCGGAAAAATGATGGTGCAGTCCACTTCCTACCTGGCCTCTGAAATGGGGGTTGAACTGGGCGCCGGGATCAGCGCCAGAACCTTTGTCGCCGCCGAGGGTTTTTCTATGCTGGAAGTTTCCGGTAAAGGCAAACTGTTGCTCGCTTCCTGCGGCGCCATCTACGAGAAAGTGTTGGGCCCCGGTGAAAAGTACACTGTGGATTCCACATACCTGGTGGCCTTTGACGCTCATATGCCCGTAGAATTCCGGTCGGTTGGCGGGTTGAAGGCCACCCTCTTAAGTGGCGAAGGATTTGTCGCGCAATTGATCGGGCCGGGGCGCATCCTGATCCAGACCCGCTCCCCGCACGCTTTCATTGACCAGTTGATACCGTTCCTGCCTGAGTCCAAATGAAACGATTGCCCTGTGAATTGACGGAATCCCCCTATCCCTGCTATACTTAACCCCAAAAGCTTTTCTGCGACAGGAGCGGGACGATGGATTTCCTTACCCGTCTGACGAATGGCCCCGTCCTGGTGGCCGACGGGGCGATGGGGACGATGCTCCAGGCGGCGGGCCTTCCGCCGGGCACGCCGGGCGAGGTCTGGGTGATGGAACAGCCGGAGGCGGTCGCCCGCGTCCATCAGGCCTATATTGAGGCGGGAGCGGAGCTGATCCTCTCCTGCTCCTTTGGCGGGACCCGGGCGCGGCTTGGGCATGTCGGCCTGGCTGAGCGGGTGGCTGAGGTCAACCGGCGGGCGGTGGAGGTCGCCCGTCAGGCCGCCGCCGGCCGGGCCTTCGTGGCAGGCGACATCGGCCCTCTGGGGGAACTGCTGGCGCCGCTGGGGAAGCGGACCTACGAGGAGGCGGTGGAGCTCTTCGCCGAGCAGGCGGCCGCCCTGGCCGAGGCCGGAGTGGATGTCCTCTATATCGAGACGATGTCCAGTCTGGAGGAGGTGCGGGCGGCAGTGGAGGGAGCCCGTCGGGCCGCGCCTGATCTGCCCCTTACCGTGACGCTTTCCTTCGATACCAAAGGCCGAACCCATATGGGGGTCCGGCCGGAGCAGGCAGCCAGGACGCTTTCGGAGCTGGGCGTCACCGCCCTTGGGGCCAACTGCGGGGCCACCCTGGAGATGACGGAAGAGGCGGCGCGCAAGATGCAGGAGACGGCCCCCCATCTCCCCCTGATCGTGAAGCCCAACGCTGGCATCCCGAAGATGGAGGGGGGACGGATCGTCTACGATGCCACGCCGGAGATGATGGCCGGGTATGCCCGCCGGTTCGTGGAGATGGGGGCCCGCATCGTCGGCGGCTGCTGCGGCTCCACCCCCGTCCATATCGAGGCCATCGCACGGGCGGTGAGGTAGGAGGCTGGTTGCCGGTTACTGGTGGCCGGCCAGCCGCTCGGTTGAGAGGATGCCGGGGTCGGTGCCCTGGAGGACCCATTCCACCAGCCGCTCGGCGGCGATAAAGGCCCAGCTCAGCCCCCATCCACCGAACCCCAGGGCGAAGACGACCTGGGGCATGTGGGGAAGGGCACCCACGATGGGGAGGCCGTCCGGCGTAAAGCCCATGATGCCGGAGCGGCGGTGGGCGATATGCCCCTGAACTTCGGGGAAGTACCGCTCGATAAAGCGGCGCAGCCCTTCCCGGAGCGACAGGTCGGGTTCGGGATGCTCCCCAGGACGGGGCCGCCGCCAGGCTGCCAGCACCCATCGCCCGTCCGGCAGAGGGCAGGCGTACTCGTAGCCATAGTCGGCATAGCAGGGGATGGGAAAACCCTTCCCTGTCAGCGGCCCGGTGGTGACCATAAGAGCACGGCCGGGGGCTACCCAATGAGATAGAAAGGGGTCCAGCAGGGGCGCATATCCATCGGCTGCCAGCACTACCGTCTTGCAGCGAACCGTCCGCCGCTGAGCCCATACCCTTACTGTCTCTCCTTCCGGCTCCAGGTCGTAGACCTCGGTATCGGTGTGGACGGCGATGGGGGCGGAGGAGAGCAGGGCACGGGTAAGTCCAGCGGCGTCCACCACCCCGTCGTCTGGCTGCCGGAGGGCGGCCAGAAAACCCCGCTGGAGGGGATCGGTGGAGCCAAACCAGGCATCGAAGCCGTCCTCCCGCAGAAGTTCCGCCGATGCATGCAGTGCCTCCACCTCTTGCTCCGTTACCGCCACGGCCAGACTGCCCGTCTGTTCCATCTGCACTCCGAACCGACGGGCAGCCTCGACAAGCCGTTCCCGTCCCTCGACGGTGAGTGCCCACAGGGTACGGGCCTGTTCCCGCCCGAAGGCCTTCACCGCCCACAGGTAGTGGCCGGGCATCCCGGCGACGACCAGCCCTGCGCTTCGCCCCGTGGCCCCTCCGGCGACCTGCTGAGCTTCCAGCACCGCCACCTCCACCCCGAAACGGGCCAGTCGGGCGGCCACCGCCGCTCCCACGATCCCCGCGCCCACCACTACCACATCGCACGTGTCGGTCCGGCGGCCTTCTTCCCCCATCGCTCCCATCCTTTCCTCTGCTGGCCACTCGCTGCAGAAACCATTTGTCATTGTACCCCAAATCTTCCTCTCCTGCCACTGCAGGACAAGCTGAAGCTTGTCCTACAGCACTTAACCCCTGAGGGCGAATGACGCGGATGGGTAGAAAACCCGCTCATTTGCCTGGATTGCCCTTCTCTCCATTCTGTGCTACCATAAGAAGGGGCAAGTGGGCAGACCGTCGCCATACCCTGCAGTCGGGCGGAAAAGCGGTGCGAAGAGATGAACCCATGAACTGGCAACGTCGGGTCGCCACCTTCGCCCAGGCCCAGGGGATCCTTCACGACCCTGCCACCCACGCCCTCGACCTGGCCTCTGAGGTGGGGGAGGTGGCCAAAGAGGTCCTGCTGGCTACCGACTACGGCCGCCGTCCCTTCTGTGCCGGCCCGGAGCTGACTGCCGAGCTGGGAGATGTTCTCTATTCCCTCCTGGCGCTGGCCGAAGCCTGTGGCGTGGACGCTGGTCAGGCGCTCGAAGCGGCGCTGGAAAAATATAGAAAGAGATTGGCACGGCGCGGGGGAGCGGGATCCCTACCTCAAACCTGAAACGTGGAACGTCAAGCGTCAAACGTCAATCAAAAGATAAGCCTGGAGATATTCCAGGACCGGATTGGCTACCGCTTCCGGAATATGGGGCTGCTGCTCCGTGCCCTCACCCATCCCTCTTATGTCAATGAACATCCGGAGGAGGGGCCGGATAACCAGCGGCTGGAGTTCCTGGGGGATGCGGTGCTCGGTATGGCGGTGGCCGCCTGGGTCTTCCAGCGTTATCCCGATTTCCAGGAAGGGGAGATGACCCGGCTGCGCGCCGTGCTGGTGCGGGAAGAGACCCTCGCCCAGTTCGCAGCCCAACTGGGATTGGGGGATGTGCTCCGGTTGGGCCGCGGAGAGGAAGAAGGAGGCGGTCGGGAACGGCCCGCCAACCTGGGGGACGGCTTCGAGGCGCTGATGGGTGCCCTCTACCTGGACGGAGATCTGGAACCGGTCCGCCGGCTTTTGTACCCTCTGATCGAACCGGTCGCTCAGGCTATCCTGGCCGCCGAGGCGGATAAGGATGCCAAGAGCCGGCTCCAGGAATGGGCCCAGGGAGAGCGAGGGATCACGCCCCGCTACCGCATCGTGGCTGAGATCGGCCCTGACCATGCCAAAACCTTCATCGCTGAGGTCCTGCTGGACCAGGAGGTGATCGGCCGCGGCGAGGGTCACTCCAAGCAGGCCGCCGAGCGGGCCGCAGCCGAAGAGGCGTTGAGGGGCGTTAAACGTGAGGCGTGAGTCGTGGGCGTTGGGTGTCGGGCGTCAAACGTCAAACGTCAGGCGTCAAACGTCAAACGTCAAACGTCAAACGTCAAACGTCAAGCGTCAAGCGTCGTGAGGGAGTGAAATGAGGGAGGAAGAACGGCAACGGCTACAGGAAGCGCGCGAGCGCTGGGAGAAGGAGGCGCTGAAAGAGGCACTCGATCAGCGGTCGGAGCGGTATGAGACTTTTATCACCGCCTCCGGGGAGCCGGTCGAGCGGCTGTATACCCCTCTTGACCTGGAAGGGGACTACCTGGATAAACTGGGCTTCCCCGGCGAGTACCCCTTCACCCGGGGGGTCCATCCCACGATGTATCGGGGTCGCCTGTGGACGATGCGCATGTTCGCCGGCTTCGGCACTGCCGAGGAGACCAACGCCCGCTTCAAGTACCTGCTGGAGCAGGGGCAGACTGGCCTCTCGGTCGCCTTCGACCTGCCGACACTGATGGGGTACGACACCGACGCGCCGGAGGCGGAGGGGGAGTTCGGCAAGTGTGGCGTGGCCGTCTCCTCGCTGAAGGATATGGAGGTCCTCTTCGACGGCATCCCTCTGGGCAGGGTGACCACCTCGATGACTATCAATAGCCCGGCGGCGGTGATCTGGGCCATGTATATCGCCGCCGCCGAGAAGCAGGGGGTGCCGATGCAGGAGCTGGGCGGCACCATCCAGAACGACATCCTCAAAGAGTACATCGCCCAGAAAGAGTACATCTTCCCCCCTGAGCCCTCGATGCGGCTGGTGACCGATACCATTGAGTTCGGCAGCAAGTACCTGCCGAAGTGGAACACAATCAGCATCAGCGGCTACCATATCCGCGAGGCTGGCTCGACCGCTGCCCAGGAGCTGGCCTTCACTCTGGCCGACGGGATGGAGTATGTCCGTTGGGCGCTGAAGCGCGGGCTGGATATAGACGCCTTCGCCCCCCGTCTTTCCTTCTTCTTTAACTGCCATAACGACTTTCTGGAAGAAATCGCCAAGTTCCGCGCTGCCCGCCGCATCTGGGCGCGGGAGATGCGGCATACCTTCGGCGCCAGGAACCCCCGCTCCTGGTGGCTCCGTTTTCATACCCAGACTGCTGGCTGCACCCTTACTGCCCAGCAGCCGGAGATCAACGCGGTGCGGGTGGCGATCCAGGCGCTGGCCGCTGTGCTCGGCGGCACCCAGAGCCTGCATACCAACAGTATGGACGAGGCGCTTGCCCTGCCCAGCGAGTTCGCCGTCACTGTCGCCCTTCGCACCCAGCAGATCATCGCCCACGAGTCGGGCGTGACCAATACGGTGGACCCGCTGGGCGGCTCCTACGCCATCGAGGCCCTCACCGACCGGCTGGAACGGCAAGCCTATGAGTATTTCGACAAAATCAAGGCGCTGGGAGGCGTCATCCCGGCCATCGAGGCCGGCTTCTTCCAGCAGGAGATCGCCGACGCTGCCTACCGGTACCAGCGGGAAATTGACGAGCGACGCCGGATCGTGGTGGGGGTCAACGAGTTCGTGGCGGAGGAGCCGTTGAAGATCCCGCTTCTGGAGATGGATCCCCAGGGATACGAACGGCAGTGTGCCCGGCTGGCCCGGGTGCGGGCGGAGCGGGATAGCGGAGCTGTGGGACAGGCGCTGGACCGGCTCCGCATCGCCGCCCAGTCCACCGAAAACCTGATGCCCTACATTCTGGATGCTGTTCGTGTCTACGCTACCCTCCAGGAAATAATGGACATCTTCCGCCAGGTCTTCGGCCTCTACCGGGAGCCGATGGTCCTGTAAGGGTGTATTTCAATTTCGGGGCGAGTGGTCCTCTCGCTCACCGGTGGATCGCGAATCCCACGAATGGCCCGAATACGGAATAGGGGGGATACCTGCTCCATTCGCGGTATTCGTTTCCATTCGCGTCATTCGTGTTTCCCCAGGTCCGGCCCGGGCCAGGGACATCTCGCCCCTAAACTGAAATACACCTGTCCTGTAAGGTGTGCTTGACACAAACGGAGATTTCGGCTATATTGGGACCTGCACCGGTGCCCTGTAGCGGACGGGTTGTAGAGAAGCCAGGCGCCAGAGGAGAAGAAGTACATATATGCTTCAGACAAAATGGGGCATGATCGCCACTCTGGTGGCGATAGGGACCCTGTCCCTGGTCTCTCCTGTCTTCGCCCACCCTTCTGTGCAGCCGCCCGCTCCGAATCCCAATCTCTCTCCCTATTGGGGGCCGGCTATCCAGCAATGGGAACCGATCATCCTTGAGTATGCCCATCAGCGAGGGCTGGACCCCGACCTGATCGCTGCCGTCATATGGAATGAGTCGCTCGGGCAACCCAAAGCCCATAGTCCGGCCGGAGCAGTTGGCCTGATGATGGTCATGCCCAGGGAGGCCGGGTTCCCCTGGCGGCCCACCGCTGCCGCCCTGGAAGACCCCTCAAACAATGTATTCTGGGGAGCGCGGGCCCTCTCCATTGTGATCCGCCAATCCCACGGAGACCTCTACCAGGCGCTGGCGGCCTACAACGGCGGGTGGGAGCAGGTCCATCTGCGAGGCCCGCGCCGGTATGCCCAGGATATTCTGGACTCCTATGCCCGTGCCGTGGCGGTGCGGTGCGGCCTGCCTCCCGAGGGTCACTGGGTAGCGACCGTGGCGGCGATGGACGAGGGGGCCCGAAGCGCACTGACGGTCTTTGGCCCCCAGCGGCCCTTCGCCCGCTACAGCAACCGGCCGATCGCAGCCTACATCCCCGACGCCACCACCGCTGGCCCTCCTACCGCAGTGGTCTTCTGGCCTGCCGATGGGAAGGACCTGGACAGTCGGGTTGGCCTGTGGCTGATGGTGGATGGCCGTATCGTCTCCATGCCGGAATCTCGACCCAAACCTGAGCCGCCTGCTGCTCGCACCGGTTCCCCTGAAGCCTTGCTGCCGTCGGAGGGTCGGAACGCACCTGGAGCGTGGTGAGGATAGCGATACGTCACGACGGCGGCGGGTCGGCCCTATGGCCAGACGCGCCGCCTTCTCTGTGTAGCGGGAGTCTGTAGGCAGATGGCATGCGGAAAGCCCCAGCCTCCGGGGACGTCCGATGCTGGAAGATACATCTCCAGCGCCCTGATCCTGGGTGGCATTGCTCTGCTGGTCGTCGGCTGGTTCATCGTCGGCCCTTCTCCGCTCCCCCTCGTCGGCAGCCGGCTGTTCTCGCCGCCACCCACACAGGCCGGGCCATCCCCGGCTCTTGCCACCGCCCGGAGGCCGGCTGCGGAACCGACGGAGGAACCGACAACGTGGCCCCCGCAGGAACCGGTCCCGCAGCCGACAGCGACCCGTACCTTGCCTGTTTCCACCCCTGCTGTCTTCTCCCCCACCCGCATCGTGATCCCCTCCATCGGAGTGGACGCCCGGGTGGTGCCGACGGACTGGCAGATGGACGAAATCGGGGGGACGCTTCAGCCCGTCTGGTCAGTTCCTGATCCGCCGATCGCTGGCTGGCACAGGGGATCGGCCCCGCTGGGCCTGCCGGGCAACACCGTCATCAGCGGCCACAACTGGCCCGAAAACGGCGTTTTCCGCGATCTCTATCGGGTCGAACCAGGTGAGTGGATCATCCTGTATTCCGACGAAAGGCCGTTCGCGTATCGGGTGGCGGAGGTGCTCTTGCTGGAGGAGGAGGGACAACCGCTGGAAGTCCGCCTGGCCAATGCCCGTTACGCCCTGCCCACCGATGACGAGCGGGTTACTCTGGTGACCTGCCACCCTTACGGATCGCTGGCCTACCGTCTGATCGTCATTGCCCGGCCGGCGGAGCCTTTGCCCCCCGACTTCTCAGGGGAATAGGAGGCCGGAGATGTTGAGAACGCTGCTTTCCCACCCACTGATCGAGCGCATCCGTCGCAACCATGCTCTGGAGCATGCCACCATCCATGTCCTCAGCCGCCGGTGTCGGGACCTGCGGGTTGTGGGCCGCTCTACTCTTCGCGGGTTCATCCTTTATGGAAACCTGCCCACCGAGACGGTGGTGGAGGCGGTGCAGGAGGCCCTGGCCCGGCTGAAGGCGGGCCAGAAGGAGCTGGCGGTCCATCCCACCTGCGGGACCAACTTCGTCGCTGCCGGATCGCTGGCGGGGATGGGGGTCTTCGCCGTCCTAACCCCCCGCCGCCGGAGCCTGGGGGAGTGGTTGGGGAGATTGCCGCTGGTCCTGCTGGTGGCGACTTTCGGCTTTATTCTGGGGCAGAGGCTGGGGGCGGTTCTCCAGTCCCGGGTGACCACCGACGGGGACGTGGGCGATCTGCGGATCGTCGGCGTGGTCCGTGAGGAGCGGGGGCCGCTGGTCCTCCACCACATCCAGACCGAGGGGTAGATGGCCCGTCCCAGCCCCACTTTCTATGTGCTCCACGGCAGTGATGAGTTCACCCGCGCCGAGACGGTGGCGGAGCTGCGCCAGCGGTTAGGCCCGCCGGAGATGGCGGAGCTGAATACCACCTGGCTCGACGGGCAAAAGGTGACGCTGGGAGAGCTCCGTCACGCCTGTGAGACGATACCCTTTATGGCAGACCGGCGGCTGGTGGTGGTGACGGGGCTTCTGGACCGCCTGGGGCAGGGGAAGGAGAGGGCCTTCCTGGAAGAGCTGCTGGACCTTCTTCCCCATCTGCCGGAGACGACCCGGCTGGTCTTCGTCGAGGACAGGGCGCTGCCGGAGGAACATCCGGTCCTTCAACTGGCCCGGAGGCATGAGCGCGGCTATGCCCGTCAGTTTGAGCCGCCGGAGCCCGGCCAGCTACCGCACTGGGTCCTTGGGCGGGCTGAAAAGTACGGAGGGCGGATCGAACCGGATGCCGCTGCCCGGCTGGCCGAGGTCGTCGGGCAGGACCTGCGGCTCCTGGACCAGGAGATCCGAAAGCTGGTGACCTACGCCGGGCCAGACCGGGCTGTGACCGTCGAGGACGTAGCCCGCCTTGTCCCCTACGCACGCCAGGCGGTGATCTTCGATCTGGTGGATGCCCTCGGGCGACGGGATGGGGCGACAGCGGCACAGACACTTCACCGGCTGCTGGAGGGAGGAGAAAGCCCGATGGGGATCCTCGCTATGATTGTCCGCCAGTTCCGATTGCTCATCCAGGTGCAGGAACTCCGTCAGGCCGGGGAGAACCCATCCAGCGTTGCCCGCATCCTGGGCCTTCACCCCTTCCCTGCCAGCAAGCTCTACGCCCAGGCGGCTAACTTCACCTCCGGCCAGCTGGAACAGATCTACCGCCACCTGTTGGAGACGGACCTGCAGATCAAGGGCGGGGAGCTGGCCGTGGAGGCGGCTCTGGACCTGCTGGTGGCAGCTCTGGCTTCATGAACCGGTCGAGAGGCGGGGTGATGGAAACGGTCTAACCCGCCCGGCTGCGCTCTCGCCGTGGGGATGATCCGTTTCCCTCCTCTTCGCCGATCCAGAAGTGGTGGCGGAGCACCGAGGGGAGGGGAAGCACCTTCAAACCGTTCACGTGGCACAGCTCTCCTCCCTTCAGCAGGGAGGGATGGACGTAACAGACGCTGGGAGAGCGCCCGAACTTCTGCTGATAGTGGCGGGCCGCCCGCCCCACCTTCTGCTCCAGGTCCCGCGCTGGATCATCATCAAACCACAACAACCCGACCTTCATTCCCCCCTCCAGACCCCCAGTGTTTCAGCCGATGGCCTGTCTCAGCTCCTCCTGAAGGGTGGCGCGGACCTGCTCTTCGGTGACCGGGCCGAAGAAGCGCGCCTTTCCGTTGACGAAGATCCCGTCGGCCACGCCGTAGCGGGCGAGGGCATCGGGTCCCGCCGGCACTTCCTGCACCACCACACCTGCCCCCAGCTCGCCCGCTACCTTCCGAACCGCCAGCACAGCCGACGCGCCCACCGGACAGAAGCGGGAGCCGATGATCAGCACTTCGACCGGCGCTATCCCCCCTCGGGTTATCCGTGGGTGAAGGGTTTCTACGTGGACCGCTTCCTGCGACAGCGGCAGATACATTAACCCCCCTCCATCTCCCTGCTGGATCACCCGAAAGCCCCTCCTGGCGAAGTGGCGATAGTGCATATACCCTTCGAATTCCGTGCCGTCCACCAGAATCCCTTTGCAACCTTCGCGCCGGAGAAAGGCCACAAAGGCGTCGAAAAGCATCCGCATATAACCCCGTCCCCGGTAGGAATGCTGCAACCACTCGCAGTACAGGAAAGCGGCACCCTCCTCGATGCGATAGGGAACCAGCGCTCTTTCGGACGGTGCCCAGTAGATGTGCCCGATCACCCGGCCGGTGTCGTCTTCGAGGTGGAAGCCCTCCACGAACTGCCCCAGGCTCTCGGCGAACCACTCTCTGGAAAGGGACAGGCCATCGGCCCAGAAAGGGGTGGGGCTTTCCGTCGCACACGGGTAGGCTGCCTGTGCCTGGTCCCTGTTTTCCACTCGATACACTTTCATCTTTGCCTCCTATCGTACCTTTCGCTTCATGTGCCAGGTGCCCACCCGTGCGTCCTGGAACAGGTCGAAGGTGCCTTCCTGGCAACGGACGCGGAAGCAGTGCCCCTCAACCCGTCCCCCCTGACCGCGTCGGGAAAGGGTCCAGCACTGCTCCACTGCCTCTACCCGATACTCCCGCCCACGCCAGACGAACACGTGGGGGAAATAATTGTGCCGTTTCTGGCGCACCTCCACCGGCTCGGCCCCCTTGCCCGGACGCTGCCGGATCTCCCGGCCGGAACGGGGCCGCCGCGCCTCACTGGTAACGGCCATATCTCACCTCCTCTCCCTCGCTGCCGACGACGGTGAACTCCCGCTGGGCTGGCGGCGAGAAAGGGGCCAGGTATCCCGGCTGGCCCGGCGCCTGTCCCGAGAGGCCAGGCTGAGGGGGCGGCTGGACGACGATCACGGGTGGGTAGGCCCCGGTTATCTGCGCAGGCTGCTGCTCGCGCCGCCGCTGGGTGACCCACACGATGAGGAGGCTGGTGGGAATGCTGGCCCCCACGCCGCACACCGCCCCCGCCAGCACTGCCATCGCCTGGTCGCTGAGCCGTTGCCCGATCAGGACGGCCAGCGTCACAGCAAAGACGACCGCAAGAAGACCCCCAAACATCCGCAACCGCGCCCAGGGTCGGTTCCGACCCGGATCGGGGGGCATATTGTAGCCATATGATCCCTCCATCTTCTCCTCCCTTCATCCCTGCCCCATCATCGGGGCGCAGCACGGGCGCAATGATGAACTTTGAAAAATTAATCCGTGCACAATGGTGCAGGAGGTTCTCCGGGAATTTGCGTGGTCGGGGAGCACTATGCCCACAAGAATGGCCGGGCGTAGCGCAGGCTGTTAGCCTGTCCCTGCAGGCCTGGCGGCCTGCGCCCCGTTGTTTCCACAAGAGCCGCGCAGGATTATGGCCGGATTAATCTGTTAAAACTCATCATTGCGTTCCTATTCCTCTCCGCCTCCGACCCCTGCCGGGATCGCCTCCCACACCTGGCCCGACTCCAGCCGGAGCACCCCCTCACAGCGCAGGGCGGAGACGACCTCTGCGATCTCTTCGGAGGTGACATAGGCGGCCTGGAACCGGTACAGCCGCCCCTCCGCCACGGCGATGAAATCCCCCCGCCCCAGTAGCCGTTCCGCACCGGTCCCTCCCTGCCCGGCGGCCACCCGCGCATCCTCCGGGCTGGCCACCTTCCCCACCAGCCGGACCGGGAAGTTGGCCTTGACCAGGCTGCCAATGACCGCCGCCGTCGGCTTCTGGGTGGCAGCCACAATGTGGATGCCTGCCTCCCGCCCCCGCTGCAACAGCCGCGTCAATCGGCGCTCCGTCTCTGCCCCGCCGACCATCATCAGGTCGGTCAGCTCATCAATGAACACCACCACCGGGGGCTGGCTCTCCCCCCACCGGTCCCGCCGTTCCATCAGGCGGACCAGGCTTCCCAGCGCCTCCACCGCCTCCCCCACCTCCACCACCACCGGCCGGGCCAGTTGGGGGAGGGGGGCCAGCTCCCGGAAGGCCCGTCCTTTGGGGTCAATGAGGAGCAGGGCCAGCTCGCCGGGGTGGGGGTGGCGGAGGGCCAGGCTGAGGGCCATCGAACGCAGGAGGACGGTCTTGCCGCTGCCGGTGGTTCCGGCGACCAGGACGTGGGCGACATCGGGTGAGGGGAGGCGGATGAGGAGGGGCACGCCTTCATCGTCCAGCCCCAGGCAGGCAGTGACGGGCGGGACGTTGCGGAGGGCGCGGAGAAGGGGGAGAAGGCGGATGGGCTGGGGGTCGTCCCGTGGGACCTCGATGGCGACGGCGGCGCCCCGTCGGGCGACGCGGACGGAGGGGGCGTCCAGGGCGGCGGCCAGCTCCTCGGAGAGGTTTTTGATGGTGGCGATGCGGGCCCCCATCGCCGGGAGAACCTGGAAGCGGATCCAGCGGGGCGCTACTGTGCCTCCCGTCACCCGCCCCGGCACCCGGTGTTGGGCCAGCACCGCCTCGATGCGGTCTGCCTGGTATTCCAGCATCCTGCGCATGTCTCCTCCCCGCTGCGCTCCCATCGGAAACCCCCCACGATGAAAGAAATAAGAACATTCGTTCTATGCGCTGTTATCATACCATATTTATCTCCCCATTGTCAAGTCCGATAAGCCAAATAAAACGATAACTTTATCCCAAATTTCCCAGCCGGGCGGGTTGGTGGGCACTGGCTGAGAGCTTGACAGGTCGGAGAGGTGCGCTACAATGGCCTCAGGTTATACCTATGCGAAGAAGAGGAGACAGGCGATGGCCGAACGGATAAATGACAGTCCGGGTGACGAGTCCCGTTCCGATCCCCCTGCGGGTCTCACTGCCCGCTCTTCCCTCCGCGCCGCTGTGGATGGCTTCCAGCTCTACATGCGGGAGCGGGATTTCAGCCCCCACACCGTTCAGGCCTTCAATTCCGATCTTCAGATCCTGATTCAATACGTGGGGGCCGGCACCGCTGTCGGGGCGATCGGGACGCGCGAGCTGAACCAGTTTGTCCGCTGGCTGGTGAGCGAGCGGGGGGTACCGTGCAACCCCAAGTCGCTGGCCCGCCGCATCACCACCCTCAAGGTTTTCTTCGGCTGGCTGGCGGAGACGGGGGTGCTTTCGGAGGACCCCGCCGCTCCGGTCGTCCATCGGCCAGTGCTGACCCCTCTCCCCCGCATCCTTTCCGATGAGGAGATCGAGCGGATGCTGGAGACCACCCAGGCCCTCCGAAACGGCGACCCCCCGGATGCGCGCCCTCACCTCCTGGTCACGCTGCTGCTGCACACCGGGATCAAGAAGGGGGAGTGTATGAACATCGTCCTCAACCACATTGACCTCTCCGATCCGGGCCAGCCGGTCCTCTGGATCCGATACGCCAACCCCCGCCGCCGACATAAAGAAAGACAGCTCCGCCTACCGGCCTGGTGGCCCGAAGTGCTGGGCGAGTACAAAGCTCAGTATCAACCCCAGGAACGTCTCTTCCCCTGCACTGCCCGCAACCTCGAGTATGTGCTTAAGGATATAGCCAGGAGGGCCAACCTTCCCGATGATCTCTCCTTCGAGATGCTCCGCTGGACCTGTGCAGTGCGGGATTACCAGGCGGGGATGCCGCCAAATCGGCTGCGGCAGAAACTGGGGCTTTCCGAAATCTCCTGGCGGGAAGTCGGCCCGAAGATCGCCCGACTGGCCCAGGGCCCCCTGTAGAAGGGCGTATTTCAATTTCGGGGCGAGTGGTCCTCTCGCTCGCCGGTGGATCGCGAATCCCACGAATGGCCCGAATACGGCGAACAGGAGGGATACCTGCTCCATTCGCGGTATTCGTTTCCATTCGCGCCATTCGTGTTTCCCCAGGTCCGGCCCGGGCCAGGGACATCTCGCCCCCAAACTGAAATACACCTCCTGTAGAAGCCCATTTATCACCTGCACCGAGTTGTGGTAGAATACGTCCATCATCTTCCCGGGAGAAAGGCTGTGCGCAATCTGATGGTCACCGGAGGGGCCGGCTTTATCGGCTCCAACTTCGTCCGTTACATACTGCGGAAATACCCCGACTACCGGGTCGTGGTCTACGACAAGCTCACCTATGCCGGCAATCTGGAAAACCTGAAGGATGTGGCCCAGGCATTCGCCGACCGGTACTTCTTCGTTCAGGGGGACATCTGCGACGCCGGTAAGGTGCGCCAGGTGATCCAGGTACACCGGATTGATACAATCGTCAACTTCGCCGCCGCCACTCACGTGGACCGCTCGCTGATGGAGCCAGACGAGTTCATCCGCACCGACGTCTTCGGAACCTACGTGCTGCTGGAAGCGGCCAGGGAATTCGGCCTGGAACGGTACCACCAGATCAGCACCGACGAGGTCTACGGCGAGGTCATGGAAGGGCGGGCCAGGGAGACCGATCCGCTCCATACCCGCAGCCCGTACTCCGCCTCCAAGGCCAGCGGCGACCTCCTCTGTATTGCCTACCATACCAGCTTCGGCGTCCCGGTGACGATCACCCGGGGCTCCAACAACATCGGCCCCTACCAGTATCCGGAAAAAGTGGTCCCGCTGTTCATCACCAACGCCATAGACAACCTGCCGCTGCCCCTCTACGGCGACGGCTCCCAGATGCGGGATTATCAGTATGTGCTGGACCACTGTGAGGGGATCGACGTCGTGCTCCACCGGGGAGAGCCGGGGGAGGTCTATAATCTGGGGACCGGCATAGAGACCCGCAACCTGGATATGGCGCGGGCGATCCTGGACCTGTTGGGCAAGCCCCATTCCCTTATCCAGCCTGTCCGTGACCGGCCCGGCCACGACCGTCGGTATGCGCTCGACATCTCCAAGATCCGTGCGCTGGGATGGGAGCCAGGCTACACCTTTGAGGAGGCGCTGGAACAGACGGTCCGCTGGTATGTCGAGAACGAGTGGTGGTGGCGGCCCATCAAGAGCGGGGAGTATTACCAGGAGTATTACAGGCGCCAGTATGAAGGCAGGGAGATCCCGGCAGCCAGCAGAGAATAGCAGCATGGCCGACAAAGCTCCCCTTCCGGGGGAGAGGTTTGAAGCCACCGTTGAATCAAGGAGGATCAGATGCCCGTCGTAGAAAAAAGCGTTGTCGTCGAGGCTCCACCGGAGAAGGTCTGGAAGCTGGCGCAGGATCCCACCCGCTGGCATACCTGGTTCGAAGGGGCCGCGCCGCCCAAATCCATCCAGGGCAACGGCGAGGTGGGAACGGTGGTGGAGACGAGCCTGACCGTAGCCAATATCTCTCTCCCCGCCCAGATCACTGTCGTGGAGGCGATTCCCGGCGAACGCTGGAAGGGGGAGTTCGTCGGCCCGGCGGCGAAGGGATACCAGTTGTGGAATTATGAGCGGGTGGAGGGGGGAACCCGCATCACCTTCAGGATCGAGGCTACCCTCAGCGGCCCGGCCAAGCTGGCGGAAGGGCTGGTGACAAAGACCTTCGAGAAGATGGCCGAACAAACCCTTGCCAACGTCAAGGCATTGAGCGAGGGGTAGCCCGCCATCGTTGGCGATGAGCGATCCCAGCCGTATCGCCTCGTTCCTCCTGAAGCCGGTCGCCCGGGCCTGCAAAGAGTTCGGCCTGCTCGAAGAGGGGGACCGGGTGGCCGTGGCGGTCTCAGGAGGCAAGGACAGCCGTTCCCTTCTGGACCTGCTCCTGCGGTATCAGGCGCAGGTCCCTTTCCCCTACGAACTCGTCGCCCTTCACGTGGTGGGGACCCATGCCGGATTCCCTGACCTGACCGGGGTGCTGGAGCCCTGGTTTCAGGAGCTGGGGGTAGCCTACCGCTTCGTGGAGCTGGAGCTTCCGCCGGGGGAACCCCTTCCCCTCAACTGCTTTCGCTGCTCCTGGAACCGGCGGAAGGCCCTTTTTCTGGCGGCGGACGGGCTGGGCTGCAACAAGCTGGCCTTCGGCCACCACGCCGACGACGCCGCGGTCACCGCCCTCCTGAACCTCCTCTTTGCTGGCCGGCTGGAGACGCTGGAGCCGAAGGTGTCCTTCTTTGGCGGACGGATCACGGTTATCCGTCCCCTCATCTACATCCCGGCCAGGGAGCTGGTCTACTATGCCAGCGCCGCCGGCTTCCCGCCTGCCCCTCCCTGCCCCTACAGCAGCGACTCCCGCCGTCAGCAGGTCGAGGCGTTCCTGCGCAGCCTGGGGCCGTATCAGAGCCGTGCGCGGGCCAACATCTGGCGGGCCGCGCGGAGATCAGGCGGTGGGTAAAACGCCACGGGGCACAGAGTGCCCTTTCGCGCTTACGGTGTCGGTGTGGGGGAGGGCCACGGAGCAGCGGGGGTCGCCGCCAGTTCCGGCGTGGCAGTCGGCTCGGGCGGGGGCGGCGGCGGGACGGTCGGCTCAGGCGGAGGGGTGTCGGTAGGGGCGGGAGGCGGGGCCGGAGTGGGCGTCGGCATTTCCGGCGGGGTCCCCACATAGCACTGGGTCCGCCCCTCCACCCGCCGCCCATGCCGATCCCAGGCAGTCACCCGCAGGGTATAGAGGCCGGGGGCCAGGGAGGTGGTATCCCACACCGTCAGCTCCCCGCCCTGAACCTGGGCCAGGTGCGGCCCGCTGAGCCATCCCCACCCCACAGGGTCTGCTCCCACCCCGTACTGCACCTCGTAGTGGTCGAAGTCCGGCATCACCACTGTGCCGATGACCGACACAACCCCGTTGACGGTGGAGCCAGGGGCGGGGAAGGTGATCTGCACGATCGTTTCGGTGGGGCCGGAAGGACCGCCAGCGCACTGTTCTGGCGAGACCACCGGCCATCCCTGGGTCTGGGCCCACTCCCGTCCCTGGGGATCCTCGATCACCACCATCACCTGCCCGCCGCAGAGCTGGTGCCAATCCTTCTCCGGCGGTAAGGGGGGCTGGTCGGCGGCGAAGAGCTCCGTCTTGCGCCGGGGGCAGTAGGGGCTGGGCTGGGTGCCGGAGTCGGCACAGATCTCCATCTCCACGATCCCCGGTGGGCGGACGAAATCCCGCACCGGCCGGCCAGCCAGCGCCGCTTCCATAAAGTCGTGCCAGATCGAGGCTGCCCCCAGCGACCCCGGCAGGTTGTCCATCGGGCTGTTATCCGAATTCCCCACCCAGACCCCCACCACCAGGTCCGGCGTGTAGCCGATGGTCCAGGAATCCCGGTAATCGTTGGTCGTGCCGGTCTTGGCTGCCGCCGGACGGGAGAGCTCCAGGTAGTTGGGACAGCCGAAGGCGGGGCAACGGGCCTGCCGGTCGGAAAGGATCGAGGTGATCAGGTAGGCATGCTCCGGTCGGAGGACCTGCTCGCCGGTGCGGACGGTGTTGTCCACCAGGACGTTGCCCTGGGCATCCTCGATGCGGAGGATAGGGGTGGGGGCGACCCGCACGCCGTTGTTGGCAAAGACCGCATACGCCCCGGTCAGTTCCAGAAGCCTGACCTCTCCCCCGCCGAGGGTGAGGCTGAGGCCGTAGTCGTCGCGGGTGAGGGTGGTGATCCCCAGCCGGGCGGCCATCTCCTTGAGGGCCGGGAGGCCGACAAACTGGAGGGTCTTGACGGCGGGGATGTTGTAGGAATTGGCCAGCGCGTCCCGCACCAGCACCGGGCCGTGGAACCGTCCGTCGTAGTTGCGGGGGACGTAGGGCGGGTTGATGCCGTCCGGAAAGGCGGTCTGCAGGTCCCAGATAAGGGTGGCGGGGGTCCATCCCCGCTCGAAGGCAGCGGCGTAGGTGAGGGGTTTGATGGAGGAGCCGGGCTGTCGCTCCATCAGGGCCACGTTGACCTGTCCGTCTATCTCTTCGTTGTAGAAATCGGCGCTGCCGACCATAGCCAGGATGTAGCCGGTGGAGGGGTCCAGCGCGACCAGCGCGCCGTTGGTGGCGTGGCGGTCAGTCAGGGCGGCCACGTGTTCGGCCACGGTCTGCTCCGCCAGCGCTTGCAGCCTGGGGTCGAGGGTGGTGTAGATGCGCAGGCCGCTCCCCCGGTAGAGGGCCTCCGGCCCGTACTCCGCTTCGACCACCTGCCGCACATAGGTGACGAAATGGGGAGCGAGGATGCGGTCGGCGGCGATGGGGGGCTTGAATTCATACCGGGCGATCTCCTCGGCAGCGGCGGCTGCTTCGGCCTGGCTGATGTACCCCTGCTCGACCATCAGCCGCAGCACATCCCGCTGTCGGGCCAGCGCCCGCTCCCGCCCTCCGCTGAAGACGTCGTACAGGACGGGGGATTGGGGAAGGCCGGCCAGGAAGGCGGCCTGCCCCAGCGTCAGATTGGCCGCGCTGACGCCGAAATAGGTCTCCGCCGCCGCCTCTATGCCGTAGGCCAGGTTGCCGTAGTTGTTCTCGTTGAGGTAAATCTCCAGGATCGTATCCCGGGGGTAGCGGCGGGTGAGCTCATAGGCCAGGACGATCTCTTTGATCTTCCGCCAACTGGTTCGCTGGAACCGCTCCTCGGGGGAAAGGAGGAGATTGCGGGCCACCTGCTGGGTAATGGTGGAGGCTCCGGAGACCGTCTCCCCGGCCCGGAGGTTGCGGTAGACCGCCTTGAGGATGGCGATGGGGTCGAAACCGGGATGGCGGTAGAAGTCAGCGTCCTCGGTGGCGATGGTGGCCTGGATCAGGTAGGGGGAAATGCGGTTCAGCGGCACGTAGGTGCGTCGCCCTCCGTGGGGGTCCATCACCTCGTAGAGCAGGTTCCCTTCCTGGTCGTAGATCTTGGAGCTGGAGAAGGTGGATTGATGGGTGATCAGCTCTTCCGGGGGCGGGAGCTGGGCGGCGATGAGGGCATAGCCGGTGACGATGGCGGCAAAGCCTGCGAAGAAGAGGACGACGGTGATCAGGGAGAGCAGGAAGAAAGCGCGCAGGAGCCGTTCGCCCGTGCGCCGTGTTCGGCGGGGGCGGGCGGACGGTTGCTTCTGAGGGGGGACGTAACCGGCACGGTAGGGCGGTGGCACCGGACGGGGGATGCCGGCAGTGGGGGTCATGCCGGTAGCAAGACGGGGTGATGGGTCGGTCGGTTCTCCTGTCTCCCCCGGCAGCGGCCCTGTCTCCACCTCGTCCGGGTTGATTGGCAATGCAGGTTGGGTATCCTCAAGGGCCGGGTCCGGCCAGGTCAGGTGTCGCTTTTCCCCTGCCATTACAGGCTCTACTCTCCCCCTACCACCCTCACCGTGACCGTCTTCGACTCGGCCCGGTTGCCCGCCGCGTCGTAGACCACGACCCGGAACCGTTGCTCTCCCAGCCCGGTGATCGGCCAGTTGACGTTGTAGGGGACCACCGTTCGCACGGCGAAGGGCTGCTCCTCGTCGTTCCGGTAGAACTCCACCCGCCCGATGGCGTAGTTATCGGAGACCTCGGCGTTGATGTTGATCCATTCGTCCTTACGGTAGATGTAGGTTTTCCCCTCCGGCGGGTAGTTCAACTCGACCGTCGGGGTGATGTTGTCCACCGTCACCTGGATGGTGGCCTGGCGGAGCGCCTGGCTGTGGTCCACCACTGTGAGCTGGAGGCTGTAAAGCCCATCCAGGCCGGTCACGTCCCAGTATTCCAGCACCCCGTTATCCACCTGGTTGCCGTGGTCGGGGCCGATCTGGATCCACTCGGCAGGGTTGAGCCCCTCGCCGAAGGCCAGCCGGTAGAAAGCGAAATCGCCGCCCCGGGCATTGCCGGTGATGGTGATGACGCCGCCGGAGAGGTAGGCGTAGGGGGAGGGGTAAGTGATGGCCACCTCGGCGTTGGTGAGGGCAGGGCCGTAGATGGTGTCGTACTCGGTGGGGGGCACCGGTGGCCGATTCTCTTCCGGCAGGCTGGCCAGCCAGTCGGCGGCCTCCGGCGGATAGACCTCGTACACCCGCTCCTCACAGAGTTCCGGAGGCGTGAAGACGGTGCAGAGCCGCCCCGTCTCCCGGTTGACCCGGAAGACCTGGTGGATGTCGCAGGTCTCGGTCGGCTCGGTGCCAGGGATGAAGAGTTCGGTGACCACAGGGCAGTGCTCGGTGGGCAGTTTGCCGGAGAGGGCGCAGACCTGTCGTTCCACCAACCCATCTGGCCGCACGAAGGGCTGGACCTCCTCGTCGCGCAGGGCGTATTCCATCACCGCGTGCCAGATAGGCGCCGCTCCCTCGGAGCCGGGGAGGTTGGCCATTTCGGTGTTGTCGGAGTTGCCGATCCAGACGCCGGTGAGAATCTGGGGCGTGAAGCCGATGCACCAGTTGTCCCGGAAGTCGTTGGTGGTGCCGGTCTTGGCCGCCGCCGGACGGTCGCCGGAGAGTTCCAGCGAGTTGGGATGGCCGAAGGCTGCCCAGCGGGCCTGCCGGTCGGAGAGGATGCTGATCATCAGATAGGCCAGTTGAGGGCTGAGGATTTCCTTCCGTTGCGGCTCCTTATATTCATAGAGGACGTTCCCGTTGCGGTCCTCTACCCGCAGGATAGCCACCGGGTCCAGCTCCCGGTAGCCGGGCCGGAGCTGCTCCGCTGGCACCGGCTTTCCGACCATCACGCCGTAGTTGGCGAAGACGCTGTAGGCGTAGGCCATATCCAGGAGCCGTACCTCCCCGCCGCCCAGGGTGAGGCTGAGGCCGTAGTATTCCAGTCCCCGGTCCAGGCTGTTGATGCCCATCTTGTGGGCGGTGCGGATGACGTTATCCACCCCGGCCAGTTCGAGGGCAGCCACCGCCGGGATGTTGTAGGAACGGGCCAGGGCCAGCCGCAGCCGCTGGGGGCCGTGGTACTTCCGGTCGTAGTTTTCGGGGACGTAGGGTGGCTGGCCCGGCTGCTGGAAGGCGGTGCGCACGTCCCAGAAGAGGTGGGCAGCGTTATATCCCTGGGAGAGCAGGGTGATGTAGGTAAAGGGTTTGAAGGCGGAGCCGGGCTGGCGGAGGCCCAGCGCGGCGTTGAAGCGGCCATCTATGGAATCGTCCCAGTAATCCAGGCTGCCGACCATCGTCAGGATCTCGGCGGTGCCTGTCCTCAGGACGACCACAGCAGCGTTGGAGACGTGGTGGTCCTTTCCCACGTCGTAGCCCGAGAGGGGTGGCAGATACTGGACCGCCTCGCACCCTTCCGCCAGCGCCTCTTCGAGCACCGCCTGTCCGTCCTCCCCGGAAAGGCGGCGGATATGGGCCTGCGCCACGCACTGGGCCTGCTGCTGAAGGTCGTAGTCCAGCGTCGTATAGACCCGCAGCCCGCCCCGGTAAACAAGCTCCGGCCCGAACATTTCCTCAAGCTGGTTGCGGACGTAGACGGAGAAATGGGGGGCCAGGAAGTTGAACTGCTCGGTGGCAGAGGCCAGATGCCACGGCTCCCGCCCGGCTGCCTCCGCCTCCTCCCGGGTGATGCAGCCCTGACGGACCATCTGGTCCAGGACCAGGTGTTGTCGCTCCCGCGCCGCCTCGGGGTTGTCGAACGGGTTGAGCTGGGGATACTGGGGGATCGCTGCCAGTGTCGCCGCCTCGGCCAGGTCCAGCTCACTTACCGATTTCCCGAAATAGACCTGGGAGGCAGCCTCGATCCCGTAGGCCAGGTTGCCGTAGAAGTTGGTGTTCAGGTACCATTCCAGGATCTTTTCCTTGCTGTAGCGTCGGGTGATCTCCAGGGCCAGGATGACCTCCTTGACCTTGCGGGCGTAATCCCGCATCCCTGGTCCTTCGGCGGCTACAACCCGCTCCTCGGGGTTAATGAGGACGTTTTTGATCAATTGCTGGGTGATGGAGGAGCCGCCCTGTACCTGCTGTCCCTGCAGGTTGGAGATGAAGGCGCGGAGGATGCCCCGGGGGTTGACGCCGGGGTTCTCCCAGAAGGTCCGATCCTCGATGGCGACGGTGGCGCAGATCAGGTGATCGGGGATCTGGTCCAGCGGCACCCACACCCGATCTCCGGCGTGGGGGTCAATAATCTCCCAGAGGAGTATCTCGCCCGTCCGGTCGTAGATGCGGGTGGTCTCGAAATCCTGCTCGACGACCTCGATCTGCTCTGGCTCCGGCAGGTCTTTGGCAAAGTAGGCGTAGACGCCAGCGACGCCGCCGACGACCCCGGAGACGGAAAGCAGCCCGGCGACGAAGAGCAGGAGCAGCCCAACTCCTACCAGTTGCAACAGGCGGGTCGGGCCGGTCTGGGTTTGGGCCCTCCGCCGCTGCCGCCGTTGCAGGGCGATCAGTCGAACGATCTGGACAGGGGTCAACGCAACCTCCAATCAATGAACATATGGCTAGAGGAGATACTAACAGAAAGTGGGGAAGTTGGCAAGTGGGGAAAGCCGAACGTCAGACGTCAAAGCCGTTCCAGCACCAGGAAGTGGGAGAGGCCGAAGGCGCGCATAGGGGTGTGTTCCAACGCATAGGTCAGGCTGCGCAGGAGGCGAGCTAAGAAGGGAAAGCGCGCGGCGATCTTGTCGTAGCCGGGGTAGATGCAGGCCTGGTGCACGACGTGAACGGGCAGGCCGGCGAACAGCCGACGCAGAGAGCAGGCGGTGTAGGCCCGCACGTGGGGAGCCAGCCGGTTTCGCAGAGGGTCCGGCAGGTAGTTGACCAGAGGGATATTGCCGAAGCGATACCGCCCTCGCCAGAAGATGCCGTGGGTCTCGAAGGGGTAGAGCCGGTTGGGGGCGAAGAGGGCGATCCGGCCGCCGGGCCTCAGGACACGCGCCATCTCCACCGCACAGGCCCGGTCGTCTGCCACATGTTCCAGCACCTCGTGGGAGAAGACCAGGTCGAAGCTCCCGTCGGCGAAGGGGAGCCGTTCGCCGACGGCCTGGACCACGCCGGAGGCCCGCGTCTGCGCCTCCCGTGCCCGCTCCCTTTCCACCTCCACGCCGAAAACATGGGGAGTCTCCCGCCGAAAAGCGGCAGTGTACATGCCCACTCCGCACCCCACGTCCAGCACCCGGCAGCCTGCCACCTCGACCTGGTGGAGCACCATCTGGAACCGCCGCTCCTGTCCTGCCCGCCACACCAGGGATGGACAGCCCCGCAGGGCACGGGGATCCGGAGAAGACAGATCGCCGACCATCGGAGGGTCCCCTCACGGCAGATGGGCCAGGATGTCCGTCGCGGCGGGGCGATCCCCTATCCCCTGGCCGACGTACGACCAGAGGAGCTGCCCGTCGGCGTTGATGATGAAGACGGCCGGCGCGGCCAGCCCATCCCCCAGGAGGTTGTAGACCCCGTAGGCCTCGGCCACCTGATGGTCGGGGTCGGCCAGCAGAGGGTAGGGGGCCTGCACGGCGAGCTGCACCCCCTCCACACCCTCCAGCGTGTTCACTGCCAGGGCCACAACTTCCGCCTCTCGCGCCCGGAACTCCCGGTAGTGATCTCGCAGCTCCACGAGCTGCGCCCGATCCGGCCCTCAGCCGCATCGGTTGAAGAAGACCAGGACCACCGGCCCTTCCGTCAACTGCTCGGAGAGGGTGAAGCTGCCGCCCCCTACCCGCTCCAGGGTAAAATCGGGGGCCAGGGGCAGGGCTGGCTCCGGGGTGGGGGAGGGGAGAGGGAAGGGAGAGGGAAGGGAAGATAGGAGGGGAAGGGCTGCAACCCGCTCCTGATAGATCACAATCTGCGCCTGCCCCCGCTGGCGGGCCAGCCAATCCTCGATCCTGTGCCCTTCTGCCTCCAGCGCCCCCTGTGCCTGCTGCACGGTAAGGAGACGGGCCACCGTACGGACCAGGGCCTCCCGGCCCAGCCCTACCGCCTCCAGGGCGCTCGCTGCCTGCTCATCTGTCACTCCCCATGCGGCCTCCAGCGCCGCGATCTGGGCCTCCACCTCCGCCTCCGGCGGCGTTTCATAGGACGGAACAGCCTGCAGGACCAGCACTTCGTTGATGAGTCGGTCCAGCGTCTCTTCGGGGGACGGGGCCGGCACCCCTGCCAGGCCGCTCATCACCTGGTCCACCAGCGCCGCCTCGGCCCAGAAGTTCTGGCCAATGGGCTCGCCGTTTACAAGGGCGACGGGCGGGTCGGCAGGAGGGGTAAGAGAGGGATGGGAAGGGGGAGGCGCAGGCCGTGTGGCTTCCTGGCTCAGCACCACTGCAAGCAACAGCAGCACCACAACCGCTGTACCCCCCGCAGCGGCAAGGGCTCCCCATCTTTTGGATTGTCCTGGGTCCATACTTTCCTCCGGCCCCTGAGCATAACACGACCCTGCTTTCATGTCAACAAGATGGGGTTCGGACAAGAGTTCGGACAGGGTGGGAGGGCGACCCTCACCCCTCCCCCTACCCCCTCCCCTCTCCTGCCGCGCGGGAGAGGGGAGGGGGCCAGGGGGTAGGGTGAGGGGGATGGGGTGAGGTCAGAAGCGGCCGATGGGCGCCTGTGTCCGAACTCCGTCCAAACTTCGGGTGGACCACCTTGGAAAACCGACCGTTTATGGTATACTTCAACCCTGACCTGAGGGT
>JBDOIF010000029.1:0-22255 GCA_041082215.1 Anaerolineae bacterium | reverse complement strand
CTCCTGACCTTCGGTCAGGAGAGGGGAGGGGGTAGCGGCGAAGCCGCTGGGGGAGGGGTGAGGAAATCTTGTAAATACCCCTGTCCCAACTCACGTCCGAACATCAGATAAGGAGAATTGACAAGATCCGCAATTGGGGTATAATGGATTAACAATTCAGAGAATCTTCCAACACGTTGACCGGGACGAGTACCGGCCTGGGAAGGCCCTAGAGAGGGGGGGTCGGAGGCTGAAAGCCCCCCTGGTCGGACGGTCGGGAAAACCACCCGGGAGTGGGCCTTTGAAATCGCCTCTTCGGCGAGAGTATGAGGCTCCGGTTAAGGCCCGTTATCGCCTCAGAGAGCGGCATCCGCGCAGGCGGTTGCTGAACTTGGGTGGAACCACGTGGGAACCCCCCGCGCCCCAGGGCGTGGGGGGTTTTATCATGAACCAGCAATGGGCAAGAGGCAAGAAGAGAAGATAGAGGGAGGTAACTATGTCGGGAGAGCAGGAACATGAGAATGACCATCTGCATCGAATCCGCCATTCGGCGTCGCACGTGATGGCCCAGGCCGTCCTGGAGAAGTTCCCCCAGGCTAAACTGGGCATCGGGCCGGCTATTGAAACCGGCTTCTACTACGACTTCGATCTACCCCGCCCGCTTACCCCGGAGGACCTGACCGAGATCGAGGCCCGGATGCGGGAGATCATTGCCGAGGGGCACGACTTCGTCCATCAGGAGGTGGACGAAGCGGAGGCACGCCGTCTCTTCGCCGATCAGCCCTACAAGCTGGAACTGATAGAGGGAATTCTCGCGGGCGGCGTGGACGAGGACGGCAATCCCACTGAGGAGCGCCCCGTCCTCTCCATCTACCGCCACGGCCCCTTCGTTGACCTGTGCCGCGGACCCCACGTCTCGAACACGCGGGAGATCAACCCCCACGCCGTGAAGCTGCTGAATGTCGCCGGGGCCTACTGGCGTGGGGACGAGCGCCGACCCATGCTCCAGCGCATCTACGGCACTGTCTGGGAGACAGCCCAGGAGCTGGAGGAATTCCTGGCCTGGCGGGAGGAAGTGGAACGGCGAGATCACCGGCGGCTGGTCAGGGAGCTGGACCTCATCAGTTTCCACGAGGAGGGCGGCGCGGGGCTTGCCTACTGGCATCCCAAAGGGGGCCGTATCCGCCAGATCATAGAGGACCACTGGCGCGCCCGGCATCGGGAAGGCGGCTATGAAATCGTCTATACCCCCCACATCGGGCGAGCCCAACTGTGGGAACGTTCCGGCCATCTGGATTTCTACAAGGATAATATGTACGCCCCGATAGACATCGAGGGGGTCCAGTACTACCTGAAGCCAATGAACTGTCCATTCCATATCCTCATTTACAAAAGCCGCGCCCGTTCCTACCGCGACCTCCCCCTGCGCTGGGCAGAACTGGGAACGGTCTACCGCTTTGAGCGGAGCGGTGTCCTCCACGGCCTCCTGCGCGTGCGCGGCTTCACCCAGGACGACGCCCATATCTTCTGCACGCCGGAGCAGATAGAGGACGAGATCCTCGGTGTGCTCGACTTCAGCCTGAGCCTGCTGCAGGACTTTGGCTTTGAGGACTACCAGATCGAACTGAGCGTGCGGGATCCCCGGACGCCGGAGAAGTACGCCGGTCGCGATGAGATGTGGGAACAGGCGGAACGCTCGCTGGTCAAAGCGCTGGAGGTCCGAAACCTCCCCTACAAACGGATGGAGGGAGAGGCCGTCTTCTACGGGCCGAAGATTGATATCAAAATCAAAGACGCCCTGGGCCGGGCCTGGCAGTGCACGACCATCCAGTTCGACTTCAATGTGCCGGAGCGGTTCGACCTCACCTTCCGGGACCGGGACGGGCAGGATCGGCGGCCGTATATGGTCCATCGGGCGCTGCTGGGGAGCCTCGAGCGGTTCTTCGGCGTGCTGGTGGAGCACTACGGGGGCGCTTTCCCGGTCTGGCTGGCGCCGGTGCAGGCAGTCCTCATCCCCATCGCCGACCGGCACGCCAGCTACGCCCACGACGTGGCGAGGCGGCTCCGGGCTGCGGGGTTGCGTGTCGAGGTGAACGACTCCGATGAGCGGATGCAGGCCAAAATCCGCGATGCGCAGATGGAGAAAATCCCCTACATGCTTGTCGTAGGCGACCGGGAAATGGAGACCGGGCAGGTCAATCTGCGGCGGCGGGATGGGGAAGTGCCGGGGGCGATGGACGTGGAGGAGTTCCTCGCTATAGCGAAGAAAGCGGTCGAGGAGCGAAGGCTGCTGTGACCCCTGCCAGAGGTGGGACGGTGGATCCGCAGGGGCGGGGTTCGAGACAGGATACGGCTGTGGAGATCGGCCCTGATGTGGCGCAGGCCCTCTCCCAGGGCGCGCCGGTGGTGGCGCTGGAATCGGCCCTCATCACTCACGGGCTGCCCCGGCCGGCCAACCTGGAAGTGGCCAGGCGGCTGGAAGAGACAGCGCGGGCCGAGGGGGCTGTCCCGGCTACTGTCGCTGTGCTGGAAGGCAGGGCCTGTGTCGGGCTGACACCGGCCCAACTGGAGCGGCTGGCCGGAGAGCCGAACCCGGCCAAGGTGAGCCTGCGGGACCTGCCGGCCGTAGCGGCCCTGCGCCTCACCGGCGGTACTACCGTCGCGGCGACGATGCACCTGGCCCACCGGGCCGGCGTGCGGGTGTTTGCCACCGGAGGCATCGGCGGCGTCCACCGGGGCCACCCCGACGACATCTCCGCCGACCTGCCCGCTCTGGCCTCCATCCCGATGGTCGTCGTCTGCGCGGGGGCCAAAGCCATCCTCGACCTTCCCCGCACGCTGGAGTGGCTGGAGACGCTGGGGGTGCCGGTGGTGGGTTACGCCACCGATACCTTCCCCGCTTTCACCAGCCGCAGCTCCGGCCTGCCCGTCTCCGCCCGGGCCGATACCCCTGAGGAGGTGGCAGCGATGGCCCGCGCGCGGGACCGGCTGGGGTTACAGGCCGCCCTGCTGGTCTGCGTGCCGGTCCCAGAGAAGGCGGAGTGGCCATGGGCGGAGGCCCAGGCGGAGATCGAGGCTGCTGTCGCCGAGGCGGAGGCGCGGGGGATACGGGGCAAGGAGCTGACCCCCTTCCTCCTGGCCCGGCTGGCCGAACGGACGGGCGGGCGTTCCCTGGATGCCAATGAAGCCCTTCTGGTCAACAACGCCCGTGTCGCCGCCCGCATCGCCCAAGCACTCTGGTAAACAGTGGCGCGGGCTGTCAGGCCGTAGCGCAGGCTGTCGGCCTGCCGGAAACAGGTCTGGCGGCCTGCGCTGCGCGAACAGATAATTACGCGACAGGCTGGAAAGCTTGTCCTGCGTTTTCGCACTTGACAGAGAGCGTCCATCATCATATGATGGGGCCATCCGGAGGCGGCGATGGCCCAGGTCCACACGGAGGTGCTGCGCATTGCCGGGGGGCGGCGGCAGGAGGGGACGCCTGCTGGCGTCGTCGTCCTGACGCCCCCCCTGCGCCCTGCTCCGGGCCGCGAAGGGGAACTCTTCCTGGCGGTGCTGGACCTGGGGGATGCCCCCTCCCGACTGTATCGCGAGGTCCGTGAGTCTGCTGCTCAGGCATTCTGGGAAACGCCCGGCAGTGTCATCGCCGCCCTTCGGCGGGCGGCCTTAGCCGTCAGCCGCGCCGTTTATGCCCATAACAGCAGGGCCTCTCCCCATGAGCGTGTTCAGGGAGGGATGTCCTGTGCAGCTCTGCGGGAGGGGGAGCTTTTTCTGGCCCAGACGGGGCCGACCTGCGCCTGGCTCCTTGGAGAGACGGGCCTGACGCGGCTCCTTCCGACCGACCTTCCTCCGTTAGGCGTGACTGCCTATGCGGAGGTCCGCATCTCCTGCCTCGACTTCGGGCCGGGGGACACGCTGCTCCTTGCCACCCCGGGGCTGGCCCGCTATGCCTCCGACGACGCCCTCCGGCGGGTCCTCTCAATGGAAGAGCTGGGGGCGGTGGTGGACGGGCTGGAGCAGATCGCCGGGGGGGAGGATTTGGCCGCACTGGTGGTGCGGTCCCCGACGAAGGGACCCGTTGCGGCGGAGCTCCCGGCTCCTCGCCGACGCCGTCGCGCAGCGGCGCCATCTCCTCTACCGTCCCCTGCCCCTGCCCGTGAAGAGGCTCCGGCTGGAAGGGCTGTCCCCTCCCCTCCGGCGGCCATCCCGGAGGAGCGGCCCGTCCGCATCTGGGAGCCGGTAGTCGAAGAGGCTGAGGAGGAGATCGAGGTCCCTGCCTGGAGGCCGGCGGCGGAGCCTGCGCCTCCTCCTCCCCGCCCCAAAGGCCCCTCTCTGCTGGAGCGGGTCCGGCCTGGGGAGCGGCTGCGTCGGCTGGGGAGATGGGTCGCCTATGTCGGGTCTGTGGTCGCGGGCGGGCTGGGGGTTCTTTTCCAACGGGCGCTGCCGGGGCGAGAGCGGGGTGGAGGTCGTCGGCTCCGGGAGCGCCGTCCCCCTCCGCCGGAGAACCCGCGGGTCATGGCTGGGATAGCCATTGTCATCTTCCTCCTTGTCGCCATCGTCACGCTGGTGGTCTGGCTCACCTACGGTACTGCCATCCGCCGTCAGCAGACGCTGGATCAGGCCCGCCAGCAGGCCGACCTGGCCCGCCAGACGGGCGATCCGGCGCAGGCCCGCGCTCTCTGGGAGGGGGTCCTCCGGACGCTGGACAAGATGGAAGAAGACCCCGATGCCGCCGATCTCCGGGCGCAGGCTCAGGCGGCCCTGGATCGGATGGATGGGGTGGTCCGGGTGGAGCCGACGCTTCTGGCGAAGCTGGAGGCTGGCTCCGCTGTTCGACGCTTGGTGGCTTATGGTTCCCTTCTTTTCCTTCTCGATGAGGGGCGAGGAGTCCTGAGCCAGCTCGACCTGAGCAGTCAGGGGGCGGAGACTGTTCTGCCAATTCCCTCCGTCGGAGTTGAGGCTCCTGAGCTGGTGGACATGGCCTGGAACCCCGCTGGCGAGGGATGGTCCTCCAACGCGCTGGTTGCCCTGGATACAGCGGGCCAGCTGTGGGTCTACGACCCTGCCTGGCCGGATGCCACCTCTTCCATCCCTCTCGGGCCTGCTCCAGGAGGGGGCATGCCTGTGGCGATGGCGGTCTTCGAGGGGCGGCTGTATCTGCTGGACCCGACGGCCGATCAGATCTGGCGGTATCGGCCGCGGGATGGGGGATACCCGGATCGGGCGGAGCCCTACTTCCCCACCCGGTCCCCCCAGCCCCTTGCCGGGGCGCGCGATCTGGCCATCAACGGCAACATCTACGTGCTTTTCCGGGACGGGGAGGTCGTCAAGTTCCTTCAGGGAGAGCGGGTCCCCTTTCAGGTCCAGGGGGTGCCCGGCCCCGAGCCGCTCTTCGTCTCTCTGGCGGTGGATCCCCGGAGGATGGACGGGCCGGTCTATCTTGCCGACGGTGTGGGGGAACGGGTGGTGGTCTTGAACGACGGGGGGCGGTTTGAGATGCAGTTGTGTGCTGCTGCTGGCGTCTTTCAGGGCCTGAGGCTGGTGGCTCTGGACGACACCGCGACCCGGCTGCTGATGGTGACGGGGACAGGCGTGTACGCTCTGCCGCTCCCATCGTCGCCCTGACTGTGGAGGGAAGGATGCCGGTTGTCTATGCGGAGATGGAAGTTCCTATCGGACGGCTGCTGCTGGCGGCCACCGGGAAGGGGGTATGTCGGATCGGCCTGCCCAACGAGGATCGGGAGGCGTTTTTCGCCTGGCTGGGCAGATATGTGGAGTCGGGGCCGCCCCAAGAGGCCCCCGAGGCCCTGTCTGGCCTGGTCCTCCAGTTGCGGGAATACTTTTCCCGGTTGCGCCGGGAATTCACGGTGACGCTGGACCTGAGGGGGACGCCCTTTCAGCGGGCGGTGTGGTCGGAGTTGCTGTCGGTCCCTTACGGGACCACGATTACCTACGGAGAACTCGCCGGGCGGTTGGGGCGGGGCCCGGCTGCGGCCCGGGCTGTGGGAGCTGCCGTCGGCGCCAACCCGGTTCCCATCGTCGTCCCCTGCCACCGCGTTGTCGGCGCCGACGGCTCGCTGGTCGGCTACGGTGGCGGCCTGGAGGTCAAAGAGGCGCTCCTCCGCCTGGAGGGGGTTCGGCTGTGACCGGGAAAAGCACCGGTCCCCCAGGCGGGGGAGCCCGGGGGACCGTCAGCCAAGGAAAGGAGGAGAGGTGCGATGTGGCTCGCGGAGAACGCCTGCCGCACGGCGTAGGCCACGCCCACCTCGACTGTAATCATACTTCAGAGCCGTCCGTCTGCGTAGTGACAAACGACACAGGTTGCCTGTGACGAACTTCCCTTACCGAAAATGGTGATTTATCAGTAGGGGGCAGGCCTCAGCTTGCCGGTGGGGATATAGTCCCGCAGGATGGAGCCGCCGATGAACTCCCGCAGGATGGAGTTATCCGGCACCAGGTCCGGCGGACAGGGGGCAAACCATTCCAGGAAGGCCAGGAGCCGCTTGGTCTCCACCCGCCGGGGGCTGGGCGGCTCGATCTGCCGGAGCAGCGGTTCCACCAGCGGCTTGAGCACCGCCAGCTCGTACACCAGCGCCGAGTTGAACATCACGTCAGCGTGCTCCTGATAGGGGAAGATGTGCCGTTTTTCACCCCGGCGGACGGACTCCCACCGGTTCAGCGTGTCCTCGGCTGTGTAGCCCCGGTAGATGGAATCCCGCACGATGCGCCGCAGGAGACGGGTGTCCGTCGTCGGCACCCGATTGTGCCGATCAATGTTCAACTGGGTCAGTGCGGAGACGTAAATGCGATAGGTCCATTCCCGTGGGATGGCCGGCACCAGTTTGGGGTTCAGCCCGTGGATCCCTTCTACCAGGATAACATGGTCGGGGCTGAGCTTCACCTCCGGCCCTTCCCGCCGGACCCCCGTCGTGAAATCGAAGTGGGGGAGCTGGACCTTTTTACCTTCCATCAGGAGCAGGAGCTGCTCGTTAAAGAGAGGCAGGTCCAGCGCCTCCAGCGCCTCGAAGTCGTACTCTCCCTTTTCGTCCCGGGGGGTCTTATCCCGATCCACAAAGTAGTCGTCCAGCGCCAGGGGGAAGGGCTGGACCCCGTGCGCCATAAGCTGGATGGAGAGCCGCTTGGAGAAAGTGGTCTTGCCGGAGGCGGAGGGGCCAGCGATAAGGACCAGTCGGGTCTGCCCCCGCCGTTCGGCGATCTCGTGGGCGATGGCCGCGATCCGTTCCTCGTGGAGGGCTTCGGAGACCAGGATGATCTCCCGGGCGCGGCCCTTTTCGATCGCCTCGTTCAGGCTGCCCACGTCCTCCACTCCCAGCAGGGCGAGCCAGTCCCCGTACTCCCGAAAGACGGCGCTCAGATGGGGGTATTCGGCATAGGGGAGGAGCTCCGTCGGCCGGTGGCGGCGGGGATACTGAAGGACGAAGCCAGGCGGGGCCAGGTGGAGGTCGAAGAAGCGGAGATACCGGGTGGAGGGGAGCATGTAGCCGTGGAAGTAGTCCCGGTAGTTGTGGAGGCGGTAGAGGATCAGGTAGTCCTTCCGCCGCCGGGAGAGGAGGCGGACCTTGTCGTCCTGTCCCCGCTGCTGGAAAATGGCCAGCGCTTCCTCGACGGGGGCCTTTTCCTTGAGGATGGGCGCGTCCTCTTCCACGATGGCCCGCATCCGGGCCTCGATGGCGGCCAGCTCCTCGGAGGAGAAGTTCTCCCGCCCCAGCACGCGGCAGAAGTAGCCGCCGAAGGGGAGGGAGTGGTCCACCACTACCTGCACCTCAGGATAGAGTTCAGAGATGGCGGTGACCATCAGGAAGGCCAGTGATCGCCGGTAGATGCGGACGCCGTCGGAATCGGAGAGGAAGATGGGGGAGACCTCTGCATCTCGCTTCAGGGGATAGGCCAGCTCCCGCAACTCCCCGTCCACCAGGGCGGCGATGACCGGCACCGGATCGTTCCCGTAGGCAGCCTGGAGATAGGCCTCCAACGGCGTCCCGATCGGCGCCTCAAAAGTGCGGCCGTCCGGGAAGCGGGCCTGGGCCGTCTCCCGTGGCTTTGCCTGCCAGACCTGTTCCCCTTCTGTCATCTCCGCGTCCCCGTGTCTCTACCCCACAGGCAGGAAGAAGAAAGCCATAGCCAGGATCAGGTAGACCACCAGAAGCTGCACCCCTTCCATCCAGTTGGACTCCCCGTCCAGCGCGACCAGGCCAGTGATGAGGGCGGCGGCCCCCAGCGCGACCAGCTCGAACTGGTTGAAGACCAGCGTCAGCGGGTTGCCCATTGCCAGGCTGAGGAAGACCAGGACCGGGGCGACGAAGAGGGCGACCTGAAGGCCCGAACCCACCGAGATCCCCAGGCTCAGGTCCATCTGGTCCTTGGCTGCCACCTGGACCGCCACCAGGTGTTCGGCCGCGTTGCCCACGATAGGGATGATGACCACGCCGACGAAGAATTCGGTCCAGCCCAGATGCTCCAGCACCGGTTCGACCGTTCCCACCAGCACCTCGCTCAGCCAGGCGATGAAGGCGGTGGAAAGGGTGAGGACGGTCCCGGCCTTGAGGGGCGACCAGCGAGGCCCGGCGTGGGCAGGTTTACGGGAGCGACCGTTGTCCGTCTGGCGGAAGAGGTAGAACTGGCTCAGCCCGTAGACCAGGATCATTGCCCCGGCCACGCCCAGGCTGAGGTACTCCACCGCTTCGTGGCTGGAGGCCTCGATGGCGTGGCTGAAGAGGGAGGGGATCCCCAGGGCGATGACGGCCAGGGCGAGCATGGTGGCGTTGAGGCCGGCGTGGCTGCGATTGAAGCGCTGCAGGCCGTGACGCAGCCCGCCGGCCAGGAGGCTGGCCCCCATCACCAGCAGGAGGTTGCCCAGGATGGAGCCGGTGATGGAGGCTTTGACCAGCTCCAGCAGTCCGGCCCGGATGGCGAAGTAGGAGATGATCAGCTCGGCGGCGTTCCCCAGCGTGCTGTTGAGGAGGCCACCGACCTGGGGACCGGCCCGATCGGCCAGCGACTCCGTCGCTTCCCCCATCAGCCAGGCCAGGGGGACGATCCCCAGCGCCGCCGTTAGAAAGGTAAGCGCCGGTGGGCCGCCCAGGTATTTGGAGAGGAGGGCGGCGGGTACGAAGGCCAGAAGGATGAGCAACCCTTTCATACCGCCTCTCTGAAAAGGTGGGCCGGGGCCTGGGGCGGCACGAGCACCTGAAGGGCACGGGGGACGACGCGCAGGGCCACCGGCGTCGTCCCGGCGGGGTCCCCATCCGCCTGCACCGCCACCGGCCGCTCCGTCCACACCGCCACCTGCCGGGCCTGCCGCTGCACGACCTGGGGGTCCCCCAGGTGCCGCCCGCTGAACATCTTGGCGGCGTGGCGGATGATGTAGGGGAAGCCCAGCCCTTTGAAGATGAACACATCCAGCAGGCCGTCGTCCAGCCGGGCCTGACGGGCCACCGGGGCGAAGGCATATATCTGGACGTTGCTGACCAGGAGCAGGATCGTGCGTCCACGGACCGCCCGCCCATCCAGCACGGCGTGGGTTCGCACGCCGGAGAACTCGCGGGCCAGCATCACAGCGGCGATGGCGTAGGGCAGGAGGCCCAGCCGTTTGGTCCGGCGGTCCCGGGGCTCCAGCTCTGCGGTCACCTGGGCGTCAAAGCCGACGCCCGCCCAGAGGAGGAAGTACCGGTCGTTGATCCGGCCCACGTCCACAGACCTTATGCTTCCCTCGGCCTGGGCGACGGCCGCCTCCCGCAGCCGGAAGGGGTGGGTTAGGGTATAGGTGGGCAGGTGGAGCTGTTTGGCCCAGATGTTGCCGGTTCCCACCGGGAGGACGCCCAGGGCGGTCTGGCTGCCCACCAGGCCGTTGACCGCCTCGTTTACCGTCCCGTCCCCTCCGGCCACCCATACCCCGTCGAGGCCGGCCTCGGCGGCGCGACGGGCAAGCTGCGTGGCGTCCCCCGCCTTTTGGGTCGGCTCGATCTCCACCGACCAGCCGCGCCGGCCCAGTTCCCGGCGCACCTGCTTCAGCTCCCGCCTCACGTCTCGCGGGCCGGCCGTGGGGTTATAGATGATGATGCCTTTCACAGATAGCATTATAGCAGGCCCGGTGGGAGACGCAAATATTGTAGGACAAGCTGAAGCTTGTCCTACAATATTTGTCTCTTTGCCGCCCTTGTGGTATCATCCCCCCGACCGCCCTCGCCGATCGCTAGCGGGCGGCAAAGACCGAACCGGGAGGTGATAAGAGATGTCTGCTGATGCTCCAGGCGTCAAAATGCCCCCTCTGTGGGTGGTCAAACTGCGCGCGCCCTTCTTCACTGCCGACCTGGCGCCAGTCCTTGTGGGGACCGCGCTGGCATGGGCGCGCACGGGCACCTTCAACTTCTGGTATTTTCTCCTCACCCTCATCGGCGCCATCTGTCTTAACGCTGGCACCAACATGACCAACGACTATTTCGACCACACCTGGGGTTCGGACGAGGTCAACACGGAGTTCGCCAACCCCTTTACCGGCGGGAGCCGCCTTATTCAGATGGGGCTGGTGAAGCCGAAGGAGATGCTCTGGCAGGGGATCGGCTTTTTCGTAGCCGGGGGTCTGATCGGCCTCTTCCTGGCCTTCACCCGAAGCTGGGCGGTGCTGTGGCTGGGGATCATCGGCGTCTTCTGCGGCTATTTCTACACTGCGCCCCCATTCCGCCTGGCCCGGACGGGGTTTGGCGAGCTGGCGGTGGGGATGTGCTTCGGCCCGCTGATGGTGCTGGGGGCCTACGTGGTGCAGGCCCGGACCCTCGGCTGGGAGCCGGTGGTGGCGGCGATCCCGGTGGGCATCCTGATCGCGCTGGTCCTGTGGATCAACGAGTTCCAGGACATGCGGGCCGACGCAGCCGTGGGGAAGGATCATCTGGTGGTGCGGATGGGCCGGAGACGGGCGGCGGCCGTCTACGGGGCGCTGCTGCTCCTGACGTATCTCTCCATCGTGGCCGGCATCCTCTTCGCCGGGGTCACCCCCTTCGCTCTGCTTGGGCTGATCACCGCGCCGCTGGCCTGGAAGGCATACAGCGTGGCCCGGGTCCACTACGACCATCCCCAGGAGCTGGTGCCAGCCAACGCCCTCACCATCCGCATCCACCTGCTGACAGGGCTCCTGCTCGCCCTGGCATATGCGGTGGAGGGGATCGTCTCCCTGCTGGCCTGAGGTAAAGCCCACCACGGAGGCATAGAGGACGGGGAGGAAATCTGTGGGACTCCGTGTCCTCTGCGTCTCCGTGGTGAAAAACGGTGAAACTTACAGGCTCTGGAAATGACGTTTACGAGTGCTGAAGAGAAGCGGGCATTCACCCGTGCACTGTTCGCCCGTCTGGCCCCTCGTTACGAGCTGGTCAACCAGGTGATGTCGCTGGGGCGGGTGGAGAGCTGGCGACGGCTGGCCGCTGCCCAGGCCCGGGTCCCGCCGGGCGGGTGGGTGCTGGATGTGGCAGCCGGGGAGGGCGGGCTTTCCCGTGCGCTGCTCCGCCAGTGGCCCGGCATCCGGGTGGTGGGGGTGGACTTCAGCCCGCAGATGATCCGTGAGGGGCGGGCACAGTCCGACGGGCGGCCTATCCTCTGGACGGAGGGGGACGCCCTCCGGCTCCCCTTCCCCGACAATGTCTTCGACGCCGTCGTCAACGGCTTCATGCTGCGCAACGTCGTCAGCGTGGAGGGGGCGCTGGCGGAGATGGTCCGCGTGGTCCGGCCGGGGGGGCGGGTGGTCTGCCTGGAGATGAGCTGGCCACGCCGCTCTCCCTTCGAGCCGTTCTTCCAGCTCTATTTCGCCGGGCTGGTCCCCTGGCTCGGCCGTCTCCTCACCGGCTACGCCGAGGCTTACCGGTATCTCCCCCGCTCCGTCGAGGCTTTCCTCTCGCCGGAGGAGCTGGCGGCGACGATGATGCAGGTGGGCCTGGGGGATGTCCGCTTCCGGCGGCTGATGATGGGGACGGTGACGCTGCACGTGGGGGTGCGGGTTCCCGGCTGAGAGAAGGCTTCTCTTAAGGGGGGAGAGACGGAATGAACAGGAGGCGGATTGCCCGATTGCAGAAGGAGGCCGGCGGGGAGGGGCTGGACTGCATGGCTCTGGTGCCGGGAGCCAACCTTTTCTACCTGACCGGCCTTTCCTTTCACCTGAGTGAGCGGCCGGTGGTGGCCTTCTTTCCGGTGGACCGGCCGCCGGCGATCGTGCTGCCGGAGCTGGAAGCGCCGAAGCTGAAGGGGGCCGCTGTCCAGCTCAGGGCCTACACCTACACGGACGAGGAGGGGCCGGCGCTGGCTTTCCATCAGGCCTGCGCGGGGCTGGAGCTGGCGGAGGCCCGCATTGGCGTCGAGGGGTTGCGGATGCGGCTGATGGAGGCCCGTTTCCTGGAGCGGTATGCCCCCGGCTGTGAGCTGGTCCACGCCGATGAGGTGATGACCGCCCTGCGGATCTGCAAGGATGAGGGGGAGCTGGGCCAGATGCGGCGGGCGGTGGCGGTGGTGGAGTCCGCACTGCAGGCCACCCTCGACCAGCTCCGGCCGGGTATGACCGAGCTGGAGGTGGCGGGGCTGTTGATGGTGGAGGTCCTTCGGGCTGGCGGGGAGGGGGTTCCCTTCCAGCCCATCGTCGTCGCTGGCCCCAACGCTGCCTCTCCCCACTCCCTCCCCTCTGACCGCCCCATCCGACCCGGCGAGACGGTGGTCATTGACTGCGGAGCGGTGGTGGGAGGGTACGCTTCGGACATCACCCGCACCGTCGCGATCGGCGGGCTGCCCGAAGAGCTGGCGCAGGTGTATGAGGTGGTGCAGGAGGCCAACGCCGCAGGAAGGGCCAGGGTCGGTCCGGGGGTTGAAGCCCAGGAGGTGGACCGGGCGGCGCGGGCGGTGATCGAGAGTGCAGGGTACGGTGGGTATTTCATCCACCGCACCGGCCACGGGCTGGGACTGGAGGTGCATGAACCGCCTTACATCGTCCAGGGAAGCCGGGAACGGCTCCGGCCAGGGATGACCTTTACCGTTGAGCCGGGGGTCTATCTGCCGGGCCTGGGCGGGGTGCGCATCGAGGACGATATAGCCGTGACCCCCGATGGAGCCGAAAGCCTGACGACCTTTTCCAGGGAGTTGATCGTCCTTGAACGACTGTAATTTCCTTTACACCTGTTTTTTACATTTTTGTGGTATGATATTTACTCAGCCAAGGATGACGGAAGGAGGGGGCTATCAAGGGTGGGGAGGAGGCAGAACAGTATGCTGTACTTTCCTGACGAGAAGGCGCAGGGTCTGGTGGAATATGCTCTTATTCTTGCCCTGGTCGTCCTTGTGGTCCTCGTTGTCCTTACCCTGCTAGGCCCTGCGATCGGGAACGCCTTCTCGAACATTGTCAGTAACGTTTAAGGAAAGCGGTAGCTTCTCCCCGGGCGCTTCGCCACCGCCCCAGCAGTTACGGAAAGCGCACGCGGTTCCGTACGGACGTGCGTGCTGTGTTTATGCCCCTGGCTTCGAGCGAGGTAGCCAGGGGCAGCCTGTTGGTCTGGGGCGCGATGGATAGCCTCTGACCGGTTCCTCAGGCAGGTTCCTTCGCTTCCCCTTTCGTCACTCCCAGCATGCACAGTATCGCCAGCACGAAGAAGGCGGGGGTGACCAGGAAGATCATATTGTAGTTACGGCCCGTCAGGTCAATCACCCAGCCGTTGAGGATCGGCCCCACCACCGCTGCCAGCGTCCCCGCCACGTAGTAGAGCCCCGTGTAGGTCCCCAGCACCTCTTCCGAGGTGGAGATGTCCACCACCATCGGCAGGCTGTTGATGTTGACCAGGGACCAGGCCAGCCCGCCCAGGGCCAGGAGGCCGATCACCACCGGTACGATGGGGGTGAAGAAAGCGACGACCAGAAGCACCGTGAAGGCTGCCAGGCCGATCAGGATGGTGCGCTTCCGCCCGATCCGGGTGGCGATAATGCCGCTGGGGATGGAGAAAGCGATGAAGGTGATGTAGGCCACGCTGAGGATCATGCTGGCCGTGGATTCGCTCACCCCCAGCGTTGCCACGCCGTAGGAGCTGAAGAAGGTCTCAATAGCGTTGTAGCCCACGAACCAGAAGAAGATGGCCAGGATCAGCAGGACCAGGCTGCGGACGTTTTCGGGGGGAATATCCCGCAGGCCCCGGAAGACCCCCAGCCCTTCCTCCCGCCTGGCGGCCGATTCCACCAGTTCTCTGGGTTCTTTGACCTTCCAGAACAGGAGGCCCACGGCCAGCAGGGTGGCCAGCCCGCCAAACCAGAAGGGGAGCGGCCGGTAGAGCTTGTAGAGCATCCCGCCGATCAGGAAGGCCAGCACGCCGCCCAGCCCGCCCATCAGGTTGATCACCCCGTTCGCCTTCGACCGGAGGGGGGAGGGGACAAGGTCCGGCATCAGGGCGATGACCGGGGTGCGGAATACGGCCATCGCCAGCAGCATCACGCCGAGGGAGATCAGGAAGAGCGTGAACGGGCCTTTGAGCTGCTCCACCTGTCCGTTCAGTTCTGGCGGGATCATCTGGGGGGCCAGGGGGATGATGAGGAAGGCCAGCACAGCGATGGGGGCGAAGATGAGGATGTAGGGCATGCGGCGGCCGATACGGGTGTAGGTGCGGTCGCTTACCGCCCCCATAATCGGCTGGATGAAGAAAGCAGCGATGTTGTCCAGTGTCATGATAAAGCCGGTGAGGGTGGCGCTGAGGCCGAAGCCGAAGGTCTGCACGGCCAGTTTTCTGTCGAAGGCCGGGTCGCCCGCCTGGAGGAAGATGGGGACATAGGTGTTATAGACCGCCCACATCACGCTGGTGGAAAAGAAGCCGAAGCCGATCAGAAAGACTTTCTTATAGTCGAGCTTCATCAGAGACCTCCTGGATGGTTGATAGGGCGAGCTTCAGCTTGCCCCCCTGGGGACCCGGCCAGCAGCCGGGCCATTTCTTCCAGCACCTTTCGCAGCCGCGCCGGCCAGCCTTTTTCCACCGGCAGCCGCACTTCCCGCTGTCCTGCATAGGCCAAGCCGCCGAGCCGTTCCTTGAGCTGTGCCCGATCCATCTGCTCCAGCCAGTCGGCTCGTAACACCAACTGGCCGTTTTCCACCACGATGCTCCGCACCCCCGCCTCGCGGGCCAGCATCTTGAACCGGAGCTGAAGCATCAGGTTGCGGGCTGGCTCGGGCAAAGGGCCGAACCGGTCTTTCAGCTCTTTCTCTATCTCCTGGACCTGTTCCTCATTCCCGATGTTGGCCAGCCGCCGATACAGCCGCAGCCGGAGGTTTGTATCGGGCACATACTCGGGCGGCAGGCCGAAGGCAAGCGGTAGGTCCAGCCGGATGGCGCTCAGGGGTTCCGGCGGCGGCGGACGGCCCTCCTGACGGGCCCGCAATTCCTCCACCGCCCGGGCCAGGAGCCGTGTGTACAGGTCGAAGCCGATGGCAGCGATGTGGCCGGACTGGCGGGTGCCCAGGATCTCCCCTGCTCCCCGCAGCTCCAGGTCCCGCATGGCGATGGAGTAACCGACCCCCAGCTCGCTGGCCTCGCGGATCGTCTCCAGCCGCTGGCGGGCCTCGGTGGTGAGGGGGCCGGGGCTGTGCAGGAGATAGGCGTAGGCCCGACGGGCCCCCCGTCCCACCCGGCCCCGCAACTGGTAGAGCTGGGCCAGCCCGAACCGCTCGGCCTGCTCCACGATGAGCGTGTTGGCGTTGGGTATGTCCAGCCCGCTTTCGATGATGCTGGTGCACAGCAGCACATCCAGCTCGCCGCCGACGAACCGGAGCATCACCCGCTCCAGCTCCCGCTCCCGCATCTGCCCATGGGCGACCCCAATACGGGCCTCCGGCACCAGCCGCTCCAGCCTCCGCCGAACCGTCCCGATGGTCTGCACCCGGTTATGGACGTAGAAGACCTGTCCGGACCGCTCCAGCTCCCGCAGGACCGCCCGGCGCACCACCTGGGGGTCGTAAGGGCCCACATAGGTGGCGACGGGCAACCGCTCCTCCGGCGGCGTCTCGATGACGCTGATGTCGCGGACGCCGGTGAGGGAGAGGTAGAGGGTGCGGGGGATAGGGGTGGCGGTCATTGTCAGCACGTCCACCTCCGTCCGCATCTTCTTCAGCCGCTCCTTGTGGGTCACCCCGAACCGCTGCTCCTCGTCTATGACCACCAGCCCCAGGTCCTTGAAGGCCACATCCTTCTGCAGGAGCCGGTGGGTGCCGATGACGATGTCCACCGTTCCCTCCCGCAACCCCTTCAGGATGCGGGCCTGCTCGGCCTCGGTGCGGAAACGGGAGAGCATCTCCACGTTGACCGGGAAAGGGGCCAGCCGGTGGCGGAAGGTGGTGTGGTGCTGCTGGGCCAGGACCGTTGTGGGGACCAGGAGGGCGACCTGTTTGCCGTCCATCACTGCCTTGAAAGCTGCACGCAGGGCCACCTCCGTTTTCCCGTAGCCGACATCACCGCAGACCAGCCGGTCCATCGGCCGGGGACGCTCCATATCCGCTTTGACTTCGGCGATGGCCCTGGCCTGGTCGGGGGTCTCGACATAGGGGAAAGAGGCTTCCAGTTCCGCCTGCCAGGGGGTGTCGGGGCTGAAGGGGTGGCCAGGAGCGACCTCCCGTGCGGCGTACAGGTCAAGGAGTTCCTTCGCCACCTGTTCGACGGCGCGGCGGGCGTGGGCCTTGACCTGCGACCACTCGGCTGTGCCGAGCCGGCTGAGGGGGGGCGGCCGGTCGTCCGTCCCCACATATCGGGAGAGCCGGTCTGCCTGATAGACCGGCACGTACAGCCGGTCCTGCCCGGCATACTCCACCAGCAGGTATTCCCGTTCTTCCCCCTCCAGGGTGTAGGTGACCAGTCCGCGGAAGATGCCGATGCCGTAGTCCACGTGGACGACCACATCGCCGGGGGTCAGGTCGGCGTAGAGGGATTCGGGGGCGGCGCGGCGGCGGCGGGTGGGGCGGCGGGGTTCCGGCATCCGCCAGCCGAAAATTTCGGCGTCGGTCAGCAGCCAGAGCGAGCCTACCCCGGGCGGGCCATGCAGGACCCACCCCTCCTCCAGCGGCCCCTGGACAAAGGCAGGGTTGACGCGGGGGGGGGCTGGCAGTTCCTCCACCGGCAGCACCCGCTCGTGCCGGTCTGCCCACAGCTCCGAGAGCCTCCTTGCCTGGCGGCTGGCGACCACAACCTGTTCGTCCCTCAGCAGCGCCCGTTCTACCTCCTCCAGCAGCTCCCCCAACTGGCCGCCGTAACGGGGACCGGGCCGGAAGTGAGCGGCCAGTTCCCCCTCCGGTTCCTCCTCGCTGTGACCCAGTATGAGCAGCGGCCGATCGGTCAGCCGCTCCTGCCAGTCGTCCCAGGTCAGGTAAGGGAGGGGATAGTCGGGAGGGATGCCTCCTTCCCGCTCCGCCGTCTTCCGTAGCTCCACGGCCTCTTCCTCCAGCCCGGCCCAGGCGTCGGCCAGCTCCGCCGGATCGTCCACTGCGGGGAGGGCGCGGGAGGGGAGATGGTCGAGCAGGCTGGCGGGGTGGGTGTAGAGGTAGGGGAAGTAGAACTCCAGGCCGGGGAAGGGGGCGCCAGCGAGGAGGGCTTCCCGATGGGTCTCCAGCTCCTCGGCCACTTCGGGCGGATGTCCGCTCTCAAACCAGCCGGAGAGCCTCTCCGCCACGCGGGGGCCGTGTCGGGGGAGGGACTCCCGGGCAGGGGTGATGGTGATCCTCTCCAGATAGGCCTGGGAACGTTGAGTGGCGGGGTCGAAGCACCGGATGGACTCGATCCGGTCGCCGAACAGCTCGATCCGCACCGGCAGCGGTTCGGCAGGGGGGTAAATATCCAGAATACCGCCGCGGTGGCTGAACTGGCCAGGCTCTTCCACCACGCTCACCGGCTCGTATCCCAGGCCGACCCAGCGGCGGACCGTCTCTTCCAGTTCCAGGGTTTGCCCCACGCGGAGGGTTCGAGTTCCCAGCCGGAACTGCTGCACCGGCAGGGTGGGCTGCATCAGCGCACGGGCCGATGCGACGACGACCAGCCCCTCCTCCGAGGCAGCAAGCCGAACGAGGACGGTCACCCGCGACGTGATCGCCTCTCGGGGCCACGGGGCCCGCTCGTAGAAAAGGGTGGGGGGTTCGGGGAAGCGGAGGACCCGGTCCGGGTGGGGATGCCAGTGGCGGAGGGATTGGTGAAGTGTGCGGGCCCGCTCCACACTTCCCGCCACTGCCAGGATTGGGCGGCTCAGGTCACAGGCCAGGGCGGCCAGCAGGGTGGGGCGGGCGGCCCGGAGGAGTCCCAAAGCCCCCCCACTGTTGCCGCTCTCCAGCTCTTCCCGCAGCACCCGGTAGGCGGGAAGGGCCCTCACCCAGTCCAGCAGCCCGGAGACGTTCATTCTGAAAGCTGCCTCCCATCTAACCTTCGGGGGGCTTCCAGTTGTACCGGGACATCGCCTCTTCGATCCCCTCCGTCAACCAGAATTCGATGGCGGCGACGGCCCGTTCCAGCCCCTCTTCGATCGTCGCTTCTTCCCCGGCGGAGAAGTTCTGCAGCACGTAGTCGGCGGGGTCTATCCCCTCCGGCGGGCGGCCGATCCCGATCCGCAGGCGAGGGAAGTCCTGGGAGCCCAGGTGCTGGATGATGGAGAGCATTCCCCTGTGCCCGCCGCTGCCCCCTCCGGGCCGGAGTCGGATCGAACCTGGCGGCAGGTCCAGGTCGTCGTAGACCACCAGGAGGTGGTCCAGCGGCAGCTTATGGAACCGGACGAGGGGGGCGACCGCCCGTCCGCTTTCGTTCATAAAGGTCTGGGGCATCGCCAGCACCAGCCGACGGCCGGCGACGGTGCCGGAGGCGGTGCGTGCCTGTCCGTGGCGGCGGAAGGTCAGCCCGTGGGCCGCCGCCAGCCGCCGCACACAGCGGAAGCCCACGTTGTGCCGGTTACGGGCGTACCGTTCGCCGGGGTTGCCCAGGCCGACGACGAGATAGAGATCGGAGGTGGACATCCTTTTCCCGACGGGGGTTATCTCTTGCCAGGCGGCCCGAAGCGGCGGGTCCGCAGGTAATAGCGAACTGCAGCTTTGGAAAAGACGTACAGCCCCCAGAGGCCGAAGAGCAGGAGCGCGATCTTCACGCCGTCCAGGAAAGCGGCGCGCAGCCGGCTAACGTCCAACGTAAAGCCTCCTCCTTCTTCCTCTGCCGCTGGTGAGAAGGGGGTCGGCGTTTCCTCAGGGCGGCTTGTCGGAGAGGGGTAGGGGGTGGCAGTGGGCGGCTGTTCCACCGGGACCGAGGTCGGGGTGAAGGGGATGGCGGTGGGCAGGGGCGTTTCCGTCGGGGTAGGGGTGGCCTCCTCGACGGGGTTATAGACGGTGATGTTGCGGACGAAAGCGACGTCCGGTGTGTCTATCCCCTGGCGGTAGCGGGCCAGAGCCAGGGTATAGACCCCGTTGGGCAGGGCGGTGGTATCCCAGGTCGCCAGCACGCCGTTGACCACCGGTTGCTGCACGCCGAAGACGATTTCCACCCACTGGGAGTCGGCGGTCGGCGCAGGGCCGGGGGCGTAGAGGACTCCGTAGGAGACGAAGTTGGGGTGGACGACGGTGCCCACGATCTCCACCACACCGCTTACCGTCGCACCCTCCTGGGGATAGAGGATGACGTACTGATCTTCCTGCTGGGGGGGAGCAGCGAGCATTGCTGCCATAGGAAAGGCCAACCCCGCCCCAAGGATCAACGCTGCAAAGAAGAGCCTCCACCTGGGCATAAGCTTCTCCTTGACTTCAGGCCAACAGGGTTAATGCAAAGGGTGAGTGTAACACAGAAGGAAGATATTGACAAGGCAATAGCCGAATTGACGAGTAATCCAAAACAACTATAATCAAACCTGTGATAAGGGTAGGAGTATGAAGAAGGAACATTCCTCAGGCCGATCCACCGGAAAGCCGTCGCTGGCGGCAGAAGTTCTCCACCGACTCCAGAGTGCCCGCGAGGCGATCACCAGCGGGCGCTATCAGCAGGCAGCAGCGCTCACAACCGAGGCGCTTGCCTTGCTGGGCGAAGGGTCCAACCATCCGTTGCTTCGTTTCAGCCTGCTGCTGGAACGGGGACGGGCACGGGTTCTGGCCGGCGACTACACCGCTCTGACCGATTTCCAGGCCGTGCGGGCCGGGTCCAGCGACCCCCTTCAGCGGGCGGAAGCGCTGGTTGGGATAGGAGATTGCTACAGCGGCACGGGGGACTATTCGACCGCCGAGGAAGCCTACCTGATGGCGCTGGACGAGGCCCGCGCCTGCAACAGCTCGCTCTGCAGTGTGCGCAGCCTGTTAGGACTGGGTACCCTTTGCTGGAAGGAGGGCCGCGTCGAACGGGCGATCGAGCTGCTCCAGGAAGCCCGTGAGATGCTGTTGAGTTCCCCCGACGCCTACGAGTTAGGGCGTGTGCTCCTCAGCCTGGGCATCGCCTACGCCTACAGTGGCCGGATGGATCGGGCGATAGAGGCCTACAGCGAGTCGCTGAGATGCTTTCGCTCCCTCGGCGACGAGCATCGGGCAGCCGCGGCGCTCAACAACCTGGGAGAGGTCTACCAGGAACTGGGGAACCTGGAAAGGGCTTTGCAGTATCACGAAGAAGCAATCACCCTCGGGGTGGGGGTGGGGGCGGAGCGTATTGAGGTGGATGTTACCCGAAATATCGGGGTGGACCTGTTGCTGATGGGCCGGTACAGCGAGGCGATGATGTGTCTGGAAAAGGCTCTCTCGCGGGCGCGGGAGATCAGGGATAAGGACCTGACCCTGCAGGCCCTGTACAGCCTGGGTGAGGCTTACCTCCGCCAGGGAAAGGTGGAGCGGGCGAAGGCTCTGGTGAGCGAGCTGGCGGCTGAGGCGACGGCTGTGAGGGGCGAATTGCACCTGACCCGGGCAAGGTTCCTGGAAGGGAGGATTTACCTCGCCACCGGGGAGCGGGAGGCTGCCCATCAGGTCCTCCAGCAGGCGCTGGCAGAGGCCCACGCTCTGCCCAGCCGCTTTCTCCTGTGGCAGCTCCACGCCGCTCTTGGCCGCGCCACCGAGAACCCGGAGGTGGCCCAGGTGCACTTCCGTATCGCCTCCGATTTCATCCTGCAGACGGCCGACCCGCTGGAGGATTCCGACCTCCGCTCCCATTTTCTTGAGCAGCCTGAGGTGCGGGCTGTGCTGGAGCGGGCAAAGAAGGGGGCTCGCAACGAGGGGTAGCGGCCGGTGTTGTCATATATCGGACGCCGGCTAACCGGATGGGGATCGGCGTGGCCGAAGAGAATGAAGCCGAACTGATCGCACAGGCGAAAAAGGACCCGGAGGCTTTCGGCCTCCTTTATGAGCGGTATGTGGGGCGGATTTACCGCTACCTGTACTACCGAACGGGCAATCAGGAGGATGCCGAGGACCTGACGGCACGGACCTTTTATCGGGCGCTGAAAAGCCTGCCCCGCTATCAGGACCGTGGCCTGCCCTTCGGGGCCTGGCTGTATCGCATTGCCCATAACGTGGTGGCTAACTGGCTGCGGGACCGGAGCCGGAGGCCCGTCGTGGCGCTGGAAGCCCTGGGAAGTAGCGCCAGCCGGGAGCACGGGCCGCTGGAAGCGCTGGAGGAACAGGAAGAGCGGGAGTTGCTTTTGCAGGCTGTCCGTTGTCTCCCCCCGGAGCGACAGGAGCTCCTGATCCTCAAGTTTGTCGAAGGGCTGTCCAATGCGGAGATCGGCGCTGTGATGGGGCGAAGCGAAGGAGCGATCAAGTCCCTGTATCACCGCACGCTGGTGGCCCTGCGGGCAGCACTGGCCGGGGAGGAGAGGGGGGGTAAGGGGCAGGAGGATGGATAGAGAGAAGAGCGGAACTCGAAGCCCCTGCGTTAGAGATGTTCTCCAGCGGGGGGAAGATGAAATCACCTCAGCTTCCCTCCGGGAGCTGAGCGAGCGGCTCCAGCAGGCGATGAGGCCGGTGGAGCCGTCGGCGGTGTTTGTGCGCAGCCTGGGCCGGGAGCTGGTGGAGGCCTCCCGCCGACAACGGGAGACGGCCCGCCGCCTGCGACGGAACCTGCTCATCGGGGCAGCGGCGCTTGGCTCCGTCGCCTCCGTGGCAGGGGTGGCGTTCCTGCTGCTCCGACGACGCGCGCTGAAGGCTTCCGAGGCTTAGGAGGATGCTTTTGGGCCTGCAGCCGCCGGGTGGGGGGGCTAAAGGGACGGCCCTCACCCCTCCCCCTACCCCCTCCCCTCCCCCGCGGCGGGGGTGGCCCGCACCCCCCCCCCCCCC
>JBDOIF010000016.1:0-10809 GCA_041082215.1 Anaerolineae bacterium | reverse complement strand
TCCAGATTTCCCGTATGGATGCCGGGCGGCTGGAACTCAGCCCGGAGCCGACATCGCTGAACGAGTTGACGCAGGCGGCGGTGGAGAGCCACCAGGCGCTGGCGGAGGAGAAAGGGCTGGAGCTGGTCCACCTGCCGGCCGAGCCGGGGCCGATGGTGGTGGTGGATCGCTGGTACATGCGGCAGGTGTGGGAACGGTTATTCAAGAACGCTCTCCTCTACACCCCTGCCGGGGGTCGGGTGGAGGTGGCGACGGGGCGGGAGGAGGCGGAGGGGCGGCTGTGGGCGACGGTCCGTGTTTCCGACACGGGGATCGGGATTCCACAGGAGGAGCTGCCCCATATCTTCGATCGTTTTTTCCGTGGCGTGGAGCCGCGGCGGATGCAGATTTCCGGCACCGGTTTGGGGCTGGCGATTGTGAAGGAGATCGTCGAGCTGCACGGCGGTCGGGTGACAGTGGAGAGCGCGGTGGGGAAAGGCTCCACCTTCACCGTCTGGCTGCCGCTGGGCGGGGAGTAGGGGCAACCCTCACCCCTACCGGAAGGGGGCCAGGGAGTGGGGTGAGAGCCGAGGCAGATAGTGGTGCAGGCGCGTGGCTCCTGACGACGGAGGAAGGGCATATATGGAGGGACAGCGCATCCTCGTTGTGGAGGACCATCCACCCCTTCTGGCCGCCATCCGGCAGGTGCTGGAAGCGGAAGGGTACACCGTCTTCACCGCCGCCGATGGGGTCGAAGGGCTGGAAATGATGGAGCAGGCCCGCCCCGATCTCATCGTGGCCGACATCATGATGCCCCGGATGGACGGGTACGCCTTCTACGAGGAGGTCCGCAAGCGCCCGGAGTGGGTGCCGATCCCCTTCATCTTCCTCACCGCCAGGACAGAGCGGGCGGACGTGCTGAAGGGGAAACAACTGGGGGTGGAGGACTATCTGACCAAGCCCTTCGACCCCCAGGAACTGGTGGTGGCGGTCCGCGCCCGGCTTCAGCGGGCCCAGGCCATCCGCAGGGCGGCGGAGGAGGAGTTCGACGAGCTGAAGCGGCAGATCGTCACCGTCCTGAGCCACGAGCTGCGCACCCCCCTCACCTACATCCGCGGTTACACCGAGCTGGCGCTGGATGAGGTGCCCTCCCTTTCTCCGGACGCCCTCCAGGAGTTCCTGATGGGGATCAAGCGGGGGGCGGACCGGCTGACCCGGCTGGTGGAGGACCTCCTGTTCCTGGTCCGGCTGGATACCGGCCGGGCGGCGGAGGAGTTCCGTATGCTGGTCGGCGTGCGGGAGGACCTGGATGTCGTTGTGGAGCGGACGGTTCAGCAGTATGAAAACCTGGCAGCGGCGCGGGGGGTGACGCTGGAGCGGGAGATCGAACCGGACCTCCCTCCGGTCCGGTTGTGTGAGCCTTTCTTCGTTGATGCCCTGGGACGGCTGGTGGATAACGGCATCAAGTTCTCCCTGCGGGAGGAAAAGCGAGTGACCGTCCGTGCCCGGGCGGTGGAGGGGGTGGTGGAGATCTCCGTCTCCGACCGGGGGGTGGGCATTCCGGCCGACGAGGTCCCCCACCTCTTCGAGCGGTTCCGCCAGATCGAGCGGGAGCGGATGGAGCAGCAGGGGGTTGGTCTGGGGCTGGCCATCGCGCAGGAGCTGATCCAGATGCACGGGGGAGAGATCCGGGTGGAGAGCCAGCTCGGGAACGGGAGCACCTTTACCATCCGGCTGCCCGTCGCGAAAGAAGATCAGGGATGAAGAAGATCCGGGTGATCCTGGCGGACGACCACCACCTGGTCCGCAAAGGGTTCCGGGCCCTGCTGGACCCGGAGCCGGATATCGAAGTGGTCGGCGAGGCGGTGGATGGGCGGGAGGCGATGGAGCTGGTCGAGGCCCTTTACCCCGACGTGCTGGTGATGGACCTGGAGATGCCGGGGATGTCCGGCCTGGAAGCGGCCTCCCGGCTCAAGAAGAAGCGGCTGCCCGTCCGTATCCTCGTGCTGACCATGCACAAGGAACCCCACCATATCCTGGAGGTCCTGCAGGCCGGGGTGGCGGGCTATATCCTGAAGGATGCCGCCATATCGGACCTGGTGGAGGGCATTCGCGCGGTCTATCGAGGGGAGTCCTACCTCAGCCCGGCTGTCTCTTCCCGGCTCGTGACCGGGCTTCTGGACCGGTTAGGGCGGGAAGAGGCCCGTTCCCCCCTTGAATTGCTGACGGACCGGGAGCGGGAGGTGCTGCAGTTGATCGCCGAGGGACACAGCCGGCGGGAGATCGCCAGGCGGCTCTACATCAGCCCCAAAACGGTGGACACCCACCGGCTCAACCTGAAGCGAAAGCTGGGCGCCCGGGACGACGCAACCCTGGTCCGCCTGGCGGTCCGCTACGGATTGATCCCCCTGGAATAGCCCACCCTCCAGTGCTGGTGGACAGCGGGTCGGGCGGAGGAACGCCCGGCCCGGTTCAAAATCTGGATTTTCCCTACTTTTTTCTCAGAAAAATCCCGATACCCCTCTGCCCCCCTTTTGTGCTATTCTGTTGCATGACGGTTTGTGCCAGCCACCGCTCCAGCGTAGGACAACTCCTTTGGAGTTATCCTGCAGATACCGCCAGCGGCGCGTTCATCTGGTAGGAAGGCTGGCCCTGCCAGCCAGGGAGAGTTGCTAAGGAGAAAAGAGCTTGCCCACCCGCTGCATCCTGGTCGCCGAGGACTACAAGCCCCTGTTGCTGGCCATTCAGAGCATTCTGGAAGCAGAAGGATACGCCGTTCTGGCGGCCTCCAACGGCGAGGAGGCGCTCTGCCTGATGGAGAGGGTCCGGCCCGACCTGATCCTGGCCGACATCATGATGCCCGGGATGAACGGGTATGCCTTCCTTGAGGCCGTCCGTTCCCGCCCCGAATGGTCCTCGATCCCCTTCATCTTCCTGTCCGCGCGGGCAGAGCAGGAGGACCTGGAGAAGGGGAAAGCGATGGGAGTCACGGGCTATCTGATCAAGCCCTTCGAGCCGCAGGAGCTCATCGAGATCGTCCGGCGCCATCTGGGGGAGGGCTGACCCCTACCCCTTTCGCCGCCGCCCCCTGGCTATCGGCCGCAGCGTCACATGCAGGTAGGCGAAATCCCCCTGAGGGGGGATCAGGTCTGCCACCTCCACCACCTCGAAGCGATCCCCCCCCAGTTCCACGATCTCTCCGAGCACCGGCGGGGTATCCCGGTTGACGATCGCCCCCGGGTGCCGGCTCCCGACGACCACATAGCTTACTTTGTAGATCATCGTGCCTCTTCCCTTAAGCGCCCGTCGCCCTCGGCAGGTTACGGACCCGGAGCTTGAACGAGAGATCGCGGGCGATGTTTCGCATCACCACGTAGCCGATGTGATGGTCGGCCTCGCAGAGCCGCCAGAAGGCCTCCCGCGGGATGACGAACAGGGTGGTCCCATCCTCCACGCAGCGGACGGTGGCCGAGCGCGCCCCCCGGTCCACCAGCGCCATTTCTCCGAAGACCTGCCCCCGCCCCAACTGGACCACGGGCGTCAGCTCCGACGGCCCGGCGACGTCGGGCAGGGCCATCTCGGAGACGAGGACCTCCACCAGCCCCTCTTCCACAATGTACATCTCGTCCGACGGCTCCCCTTCTGCGATGATCGTCTCCCCCGCGTTGAATCGCTTCACCCGGCCGATGGAGATGATCTGCTCGATCTTCTCCTCGGGCAGGCCGGCGAAGAGCTCGCTCCGTCTTAAGAGCTCGATCACCTCACTCATCGTTTCCCTCCCTCCGGCGGTAAGCCCGCGCCTGTTCCACGTACCAGGCGACCGCCTCCCGCGCACGCCTCAGGTCCCTTTCCTCCAGCGGCCGCACCACCCGCGCCGGCATGCCCACGGCCAGCACACGGGGTGGGATGACGGCCCCCTCCGGCACCACCGCTCCGGCGCCGATCATCGCCTCCTTCCCCACGACAGAGTCGTTGAGGAGGATCGCTCCGATACCGATGAAAGCCCTGTCCTCCACCATGGTCCCGTGGAGCACAGCACGATGGCCCACCGTCACTTCCGCCCCCAGCCGGCAGGGCTTCCCGGCGTCGGTATGGACCACCGTCAGGTCCTGCACGTTGGTGCGCGGGCCGATCACGATAGGGGCCTCCTCCGCCCGCAGCACGCAGCCGAACCAGACGCTCGCCTCCGCCTCCACCGTGACATCGCCGATCAGGACGGCGTTGGGGGCAATGAAGGCGGTGGGATGAACAACCGGTCTTTTCATTGCTCATATCTAACCACGGAGACACGGAGGACACGGAGTTCCAAAGGTTCTTTCACCTCTTGCGATCACCCCGTGTTCTCTCCATCTCCGCGTCTCCCTGTCTCTGCCAGCGCCAGCAACGCCGCGCCATAGGCTCCCATCAGTTGGGGGTGACGGGGCAGGAGGACGGGGTGGCCCGTCTCCTCCTCCAGCATCCGGCAGACAGCAGGATTCCTGACCACGCCGCCGGAGAGCATCAGCGGCGGCTCCAGCCCCACCGTGCGGACCATCGCCACGACCCGCTGCACCAGGGCGCGGTGGAGTCCACGCAGGATGGCCGGCACGCCAACTCCATGGGCGATGAGGGAGACCACTTCCGACTCGGCGAAGACGGTGCAGGTGCTGGAGATGGTCACCTCATCCGTCGCCGCGAGCGCCACCTGTCCCATCTCCTCCAGCCCCACTCCCAGGCGGCGGGCGGTGTTCTCCAGGAACCGGCCCGTTCCGGCGGCGCACTTGTCGTTCATCACAAAGTCCACCACGCTCCCATCCGGGCCGATGCGGATGGCCTTGCTATCCTGTCCGCCGATGTCCACCAGCGTCCCCCCGTGGCCCAGCTCCCGATAGATCCCCAGCGCGTGGCAGGTGATCTCCGTCACCCTCCGTGTGGCCTGATGGATCAGCCTGCGCCCGTAGCCAGTGGCGATCAGCGGCACGCCATCCAGCGGCCCCAGCGCCTCCCGGGCCGCCGCCAGGAAGCGGGCCACCTGCTCCTCAATGCGGGGTTCGGTCTCCTCCAGCCAGTGCCAGAGGAGGCGACCCTCTCCATCTACGGCGACCATCTTTGTCGTCGCCGCTCCCACATCAATGCCCAGGGCTTGCGTCATACGTCAGGCGTCATACGTCAGGCGTCATACGTCAGGCGTCAGGCCAGCCCCAATACCTCCAGGAAGGCCGAAAGCCGCGTGGCGACCTGCTCCTCAGAGAAGGCACGCGGGTCGTTGTGGTCCGCCTCCAGAAGCAGGGCCGGAACCCCCACCTCCCGGATCAGCCGGTCCCGCTGGTCAATCTGGCCGATGGAGTAGGGCTTGCAGGAGCGGTCGGAATGGAGGATGACCCCGTCCAGTTTGTACTCCTCGACCATCCGGCGCATCAGCGCCAGCTTCTCCCCGGTCCCCCGGTTAAGGATGGGGTGCATATAGGTACGGGCCATGGATTCGAAGGGGCGGTCCGGGTCAATCATACGGGCCAGCTCCCCCCACGCATTGGTATAGGTGGAGGCGACGATGGCCGCCCCGTGTTGCCCCAGGAACTCGGCCAGGTACCGGAGCCGGTACCAGATGGGGAGGTTATCCCAGAGCAGCCGCCGCTTCTCCTCCTTCACCACACCGATCCCGCGGGCGATCCGCTCGTCCACCTCCCGCAGCATCGCAGCATAGAAATCCACCGTCTCCGGCTCCCCCCGCATCTCCACCACCGGGGCCATCTGGATGAACTGGTCGAAGACAGAAATAGGGGATGGGCGGTGCCTGCAGCGCTCCATGATCTCCATCCACAGTTCGCTGGCCCGCTGGCTCAGCCGCCCCACCTCCCGCAGCCGTTCCATCCGCAGGGGTTTTCCCGCCACCTCTTCCGCCACCTCCACCGCCTCCTCTAACTGTCGCCTGACATAGGCGATAGCATGGTCGGTGGCCTCGGTGTAGATGAAGGGAGTGTCAATCAGGATGAGCGGGATGCGGAAATGGTGGGCCAGGACCCGGTACCAGTAGAGGACGGTCTGGCAGATATTGGTGCAGGCCATCAGCAGGTCGGGCCGGGGGAGGCGGCCGACGGGGGTCTTGCCGGAGAGGACCGTGCCGATGTCGGTACGGGCGTAGGAGCAGAGATCGCGAGAGAAGCCCGCGTCCTCCGCCTCCGACGCGATCTCCACCACCACGCGGCCCGCGCCGCAGAGGGCGGCGTGGTTCTCCGGATAGAGGACATAGAAGTCGAGCGCCTTGAGGAGCTCCACCGGCGCCCCGGAGGTGACCCAGGCCACTTTCCGGTAGCCATTGGCGTACCGGCCGGCCAGGTAGTGACGGGCGATCAGCTCTTTGTTCCAGGCAGAGACCCGCAGCGGCGGCGCGAGCACCTGACTGTTCCAGCCGGCGTCTCCCCGCCGCTGCGCCAGCCAGCGGTTCACCCGCAGCGCCGCCCGGCCCAGCAGGTCCACGTTCCAGTGGTATCGCCACGCAGCGGGGAGGCCCATCCCCTACACCTCCTGTCCCTTGCCCCTTGCTCCCTCAACCATCTCCAGAAACGCCTCCAGTCGGGTGAGGGTCTGGTGGGAAAGGGGGTCGTTCAGGTCGGTCTCGATCGCCACGGAGGGAAGCCCTGCCTTTGTCAGTTCCCGCCGCAGGTCCGGCAGGTCGAACAGCTCCGGCTCGCAGAACTTTACATCGTAGAAGACCGCGCCCCGCGCCCCGGATTGCTCCGCCAATCGCAGCAGATGGGCCAGCCGCTCCTCGATGGGGCTGCCGCGGGTGGGATCGGGCGGGCCGTTCAGAATACGCTGGGCCATCCGGCGGAAGGGGTCAGGGTCGCTCCCCGGCGGGTAGAGCCGCCGCCCGCAGCAGGCCAGGTCGTCGGCGACGACCTGCCCCCCCATCTCCTCCAGCGCCTCGAAGAGCGCCATCGGCTCGGGGAGGATGCCGGAGAGGAGGATGGGGACCCCATCGGCGCGGGGGTCGCCCGCCTGTGCAAGCGCCTCCTCCGCCAGCCCGGCGAAGCGCTCGGCGGGCAGGTACTCCCGGCTGCGGACCAGCCGGTAGAAGGCCAGGTCGCTCATCGGAAGCTCCGTCCGCCGTCGGTGAAGCTCCGCCAGCAACCGATCCGCCTCCTCCTCCCGGACGATGCAGGCCAGCAGCTCCGCCTCGGACGGCACACGGCCGGTGATCTCAGAAAGCCTCTGGCTGGCAGCGCGGAACTCCTCCGCCAGGAAGTCCAGGTCGCTCTCCCTTCGACCCCGGGGGAGGTAGAGGGGGAGGACCGGCTGGCGGGGCCGGATGAAGTCCAGGAGGATGCTCCCCAGCCCCTGAAGCGCGTCACAGGCGTGGGGAACGACCAGGAGATCGGCCACGTCCAGCCCGCCGGACCGCAGGAAGGAGAGGCCGTTACGGACAACGGAGCAGACATACGGTTGCAGGTGGGCCGCACCGTAGGAGGTGTCCACCTGCGGCGGCCCCCAGACCTCGACGGGCAGGAAGCCGAAGGCGCGGAGGAGGGCGCGCGGGTAGTGGATCGGCAGGACTGCAGCAATGGCCCCTCCCGCCTGACGGTGGTTGCGGACCACTTCGCTGCGACGAGGTATGGTGACTGCGGGCTTCACTGTTTACCCTCTCACTCAGCACCCTCTTGCCAATATGCTGGCTTGGGAAAAGAGATTTTCACCGGTTGGCGGAAGGTCGCGTGGCTGATGACGAGTTCGCCCTTTTGCAGGCGCGAGATATTTGCCTTGACGGCCGGATCGAGAAAGCGATACGCGGGCGACGAGAGTTCGGCGGAGCCGCTGCGGCCGATGACGGTCGTCGAGCAGTTGCCGACGACACGATCATGCACCGCGCTCATAAATTGCTCCGCGCCCAGGAGCACCACGCCCAGCGACCGCCCGCGCTCGGCGATGTCCAGTACCTGCTCGATGATGGGCGATTCCTTTTCACGCGCCGGTGCGTACTTGTTCAGTTCGTCCACAAAGATGATGACCTTCTCCGGCAGATCCTCGCTCTCGCTTCCCTCCTCGGCGTAGAGAGCGTAGATGGTGCGCAGAATGTCGCCGAAGACCAGCGTCTGCTCATCATCGGCAAGGCGAGCGATGTCCACGACGATCGTCTCCCCGCCGCGGATCCTGGCGATCTCCTGGCTCATGTTCTTGACATCCCTTCGACGTTGGTCAACAAAAATCCCCGTCTGGCGGGTCTGCACGATGCGCCGCAGCAAGCGCCGAAAACGCCCGACGGAGACGGCGCGCACGTCACCCACCTGCTGGGCCTGCCCCTCCTTGACCAGCGGTTCGCCGTTCAGCAGGCTATTCCAATCGGTCACCCCTTTCCACTTTCCAGTCGGCCCCCACTGGCCCGTCCTGGGGTCCGAAAGCCCCTGCGTAATCTCGCCGATCAGCGCACCGACGGTGTCCCACGGATCGGGGATGTTGGAGAGGAGCAGATCGAGTTTGCTGTACGTGTCCGCAAGCGAGTAGGCGTAGAGGAACCAATTGCGCTCCGGGATGCGGAAACTGTTCGGTCGCCCGGTGGTTGGAGTGTCTTTGCCATAGGGCAGGAGATAACGCACGTTGCTGAACGGCTGCGGCGTGAGGCCGAGCCTTTCCCACAGGTCATGCTGCTCAGGGGGCAGTCCCTCACACGGCGGCTGGTCAATGGTGAGCAGGTCGCCGTGCTTGACGTTGAGAATGATGACGCCGATGCGGTCACGGTTCTCCGCCTTTTGCAGGATGGACTGGATAAGGAAAATCGCGTAGGAGGTTTTGGTCGCCAATCCCGAAATGCCGGTGATGTTGACGTGCGCGCCCTCAGGGCCGAGGATGTAGCGGCTATCCAGGTAGACGACGGCGCACGTCCCGTTCGACATCTCGATCAGCCCCGCCGGTACGCGGTAACGCGCCGGCACCTGGTCAATGCCCAGGGCAGTGTGAATGCCCCCCTCGTCGGCAAAGCGCACCGGCCGGTCGTTCATCACCGGCATGTAGATGTCCCGGTCATTTGAGAGGACGGCGACATGGGCAACGGTTGTGCCCTGCCGCGCCGTGTTCGGCTCACCCGCCACCTGCCCAAAGTCGTTGGAGATAAAATTGGAAAGATGCGTCGGCGCGTCAGTGCTGTGCTCCAGGGTATTCACGATGCCAAAGGTGCGGCTTGTCCCTTCAGGCGCGACCTGCTCAGCCTCGACGATATCGAACGGGTTGACAATGACCTCGGGCGCCAGCCAGAAGGAGAACGCATCGGATGAGTTGGGCTGATTGGCAGTGGCCGATGAGAGGCCGATTATGGGGCGTTCATCGGACATCGCTACCTCCATTTGAGAAATTGCTGCACGGCCTCGCGCGAGAGGAGGCTTTCCTTCACCGCGCGTTCGGCGAGAAAAATGGGATACAGGTGCGCATGCCAGCGGCGGTCCTGGCCGTGCGGCGTGATGCTACGCTCGGCGACCAGGGCACGCGAAATCTCGTCAAGCAAATCAGATGGCACAGGCTCCTGAGGCGGATTCGCCAGTTCGACCTTGACGACGCCCATCAGCGGGTAATCCAGGTAGGTTTGCTCGCGCAGTCGGACGTACCAGAACACGACCTTGCCCCCGCGCGCGCTGAAAGCAGCGGTGCGATGCTCGGCCTGCAGGTCGGCGAGCATCCTGTAGATCGAGCGGCGCTCGGCGCGCGGCCCCCTGCCGGAGACGAACTGCGGGTCTTTGCGGAAATTCTTGGCCACGCCGATGATGGGCTTGAGCTGATCATCGCCGCTCAATTGCGCCAGCGTTGGCTCAAATAAAAGCGAGCCATCCACGATGAGCCAGCGCTCCATAGAGAGTTGCGGCAGGATCGCCTTGATAATCTCTGCCTCCAGATTGTGCATGGCGAAGCGCACTTTGCCCGCGGCTTTATTGCGCAGGTCGAAATCGGCGAGGACGCCGCTGACGATGTCCTGTTCGGTCAGGTCCAGCAATCTGATGGAAGCGGCGGAGGCAAGGGCTTCCAGTTTTGTCCAGACCGCTTCCGAAAGGCGTTGTTTGCCGGCCATCAGCAGGTTGTCTATCTGCAGGATTTCGCGCCGCACCGAGCCGTCGTCTTCGCGGCGCAGCACACAGGCGCCGATCTGGGCATAGTGCACCGGCGATTCGCGCTCATTTTCCAGCGCCGTGCCGAGAAAGTAGGAGCGGAACGAGCCATCGAGAAAGTAGCGGAAAAGATGCTGCTCGGCACGCCCTAGAGGCGGCACAGGGCGGTAGAGGGGCGGGAGGCGCGAGGATGGGTCGCGCTCAAAGATGGTCTCAAAGACCTTTTCCTTTTCGTTGAGCGCCTGATCCTCTCGCTCCTCAAAATCGGGGCGCTCCAGGTCCTCCACCGCGCCGCCGACGGCGGGGAGCACCTCTACGTCCTGGGCGATGGTTTTGAGGATTTGTCGCAAATGTTGCAGGGCTTGCACAGGCTACCTCCTCCATCGGGCAACGGTGACCACGTCCGGATTTTCCCGGTCCTCTGTCCAAAGGACAGGGTTATCCAGGATGTAGCGGCGGATGCGTTCCAATTCCCTGTCATCGCGGATGATGTGTTCGTAATAATTGCGTTGCCATAGGGGTGCGCCAGGCGTGCCTCGCAGGGCATTGATACGTTTGGCAACGGCCGATTTGTACGCCCGCACGATGGCTCCCAACGAACCAGGGATGACGTTGGTGGGTGGGGTTTTATCGCGGGTGTAGGGGCGCAGCGCCGCTGCGCCCCTACAATCATCGTCCACAATCCAGATAATCCCGTGCACATGATTGGGCATTACCATAAATTCATCGTCGCGCAACATCACGTATGGCCGGATCACCGCTG
>JBDOIF010000146.1:0-1048 GCA_041082215.1 Anaerolineae bacterium | reverse complement strand
GCCACGGATAGAAGGGAACGGAGTCACTTTCCGGACGGAGATACCCGACCATCTCCCGTCCATCACGGCTGACTCCGAGCGGCTGCGCTGGGCTCTCATCAACCTGCTCCGAAACGCCTCCCAGTACACCCCCCCGGGAGGTACCATTACACTGCGAATTTCCACTCAGGATGACTGGCTGGTTCTGGAAGTTGCCGATACCGGTGTGGGCATCCCGCCGGAGATTCAGAAACACCTGTTCACTCGCTTTTACCGGGGAATCCCAACAGGGGATGATACCGTCCGGGGACTGGGCCTGGGCCTCTATATCACCCGAGCCATCGTGGAAGCTCACGGAGGGCAGATTCAGGTCGCCAGCGAGCCCGGCGTGGGGAGCACGTTCACGATCTATCTCCCGCTGCAAGCAGGACCATAAAGAGAACAAACCTCAGGGGTGAACAAGATGACAGAGCGTCCTTTGGTCGGTCGGCGCTGGGGACGGAGTGAGTGGACGATATTCGCCCTCATCCTGGTGATCGGGTTTGCCTGTATCCTCCTCTCCGCCGAGGTCGCTATCCGGCTGCCACGAGAGTGGAAAGCTGCAGCTGGAATGGGCTCCGAGATAGACCCGGACCAGGCCGTTGCCACGCCCCTGCCGATGATAGAACCTCTGCGCCCCGAGATTATGACCCCGCTCTGGGACCTCCGTCGCATCCTGACGCCCCTGGGGCCGGTAGCGGTGATTCCACCGCAGGTATTCGTCCCGATTCCCACAGCGACGGCGACACCTCAGACCACCGCAACTGCAACCGCCACGCGTGTGCCTCCCTCTCCTTCCCCAACTCCCCAACCATCCCCAACCCCATCGCCCACACCCACCCGGATACGCCCGCGCGCCACCGCGACCTTTACACCGGTTCCATCTCCTACACCGACGGCCTCTCCGACCCCCATCCCGCTGACGCCGCCGACGCCGACACCGACGCCAACATCCACCCCCACCCGCACGCCGACGCCAACATCCACCCCCACCCGCACGCCGACGCCGACATCCACCCCCACCCGCACG
>JBDOIF010000144.1:0-1597 GCA_041082215.1 Anaerolineae bacterium | reverse complement strand
TTCCTGCGCGCCCGCGTGGACAGGATTGACCTGGAACACCGCCGGGTGCAACTCTGTTGCATCGTCCTGCCCTACGACATCCTGGTGATTGCCCTGGGCTCAGTGACCAACTTCTACGGCCTGGAGTCCCTCCGGGGCCGGGCTCTGGAGATTAAGACGGCCGCCGACGCGGAGCGGATGCGCTGTCACGTCATCAACCGCTTTGAGGCGGCAACCCGCGAGAGGGACCCGGAACGGCGCCGCCGGTTGTTGACTTTCGTCGTGGTGGGCGGCGGCTGCACCGGCGTGGAGACCGTCACCGAACTGCGGGAGTTCCTGCTCCACCTGCGGGAGGAACAGTATCCCCACATCCCCGTGGAGGAAGTGCGGACCGTTCTGGTGGAGTTGCAGGACCGGGTCCTGCCCCAGATGGACCGCACCCTCTCCCGGACGGCGCTCCAGCGGATGCGGCGGATGGGCATAGAGGTCCTGCTCAACACCCGGGTGCGGGACTGGACGGATGAAGGACTGGTCTTCGCCGACGACCGTCCGCCGCTCCCCACCGAAGCGGTGGTCTGGGCGGCTGGGGTGCGGGCCCATCTGGTGGTGGCGACACTCCCCCTGGAGAAAGACCCCCTGGGCCGGGTGGTCGTGGACCCATACCTGCGGGTCCCCGGTATGCCCAACGTCTATGTCCTGGGAGACGCAGCACACGCCCGTCACCCACAGACCGGGGAGGTCTATCCGCCCACCGCGCAGGTGGCCTACCGGCAGGCACCGGTGGCGGCCGCCAACATCGCCGCCGACCTCATCGGCGGCACGCCCCGCCCTTTTGATTTTACCTACATCGGCGACCTGGTCTCCCTGGGCCGCCTCTCCGGCGTGGCGGACCCCTTCGGCCACCACCTGCGCGGCTTCTCCGCCTGGGCAATGTGGAAGTTCTACTACCTCCTGCGGCTGGTCGGCTGGCAGAACCGGCTGCGGGTGGCGCTGAACTGGCTGCTGGCGCTTCTGTTTCCCACCCACAGCGCCATCTCCTACGAGTGCGGGCCGGAGTGCGCGGGAGAATTGTGCCTGTGAGCCCGGGGCCGGATACCCTGCATTTTCACGGAAAGGAGGAGCAAAATGTACATCACCGAAACAGTCTGGTGGGCCTACACAGCCTTTGTCGTCGCCGTCGTCCTCTTTATGCTCTACTTCGCCGCCAAGGTGCGGCAGAAAGGAGGGTAGCATGGACCGGGAAGAGCGCATCTGGCTTGGGGTACTGGTCGTCGTCTTCCTGCTGGTCAACGCCGTCACTCTCTCCCCGGTCGTGCCCTGGCAGAAATGGATGCTCTGGGACCGTCCCGTCCCCCGGCAGCAGGTCCGGGTGGAGTTTGCGGACTCTGAAATCCGCCTTCCGTCCCAGAGGGTTCAGGTGAAGGCCGGGGAGTTCATAGAGTTCATCGCCATCAGTCAGGATGTCACCTACGGCTTCGGCGTCTTCCGCAAGGACGGCCGGATGGTCTTCCAGATGCAGGTGGTTCCGGGGTATGAGAACCGCATCCTCTGGCGGTTTGACGAACCCGGCCTCTACGACGTCCGCTCCACCGAGTACTCCGGCCCCCGCCATCCGGAG
>JBDOIF010000126.1:0-3825 GCA_041082215.1 Anaerolineae bacterium | reverse complement strand
GTGATTGTTCACTGATTGGTAAAGGTGGGGTAAAATGAAGGGGAACCAACTTCTGGGAGGGGATGAGGATGCGGCTGCATTTCCTTTTGCCCAAAGTGGAGCCGGAGAAGTTTCAACTGCCCAAAGCCTGCCCACATCCGGGATGCCGGGGGAGGCACTTTCAGCGGCTTCAGGAGGTGCGCAAACCGCTGCGCGACACGCACCATTCCGAAGTCACCGCCTATCGCTACCGCTGTCTGCGCTGTGGGCACACGTTCCGGGTCTATCCGGCGGGGGTATCTCGGGACCATTTTTCCCAAAGGGTGAAGGGACTGGCCGTGGTTCTTTACCTGCTGGGCCTGAGTTATGGGGCCGTCTCCTTGCTGCTGGAGGCGCTGGGCATTTATATGTCCAAGACCCTGGTGTACCTGACGGTTCAGAAGGCCGGTGAGCGGGTTCCTGGGATGAAGCGGGGGCAGGTCTTTGAGGGGATTCGGACGCCCGCCCTGGGGAGCGATGTGACGACGGTCAAAGTGAAAGGGGAATGGTATCCGATTGGGCTAACCGTGGACCCGATCAGCGGATTGGTTCTGACAGTGGAAGGGTTGAAAGGGGAGGATGCTGAGACGTTGAGGGGGTGGCTGGAACCGGTCGTGAAGGCGGTAGGGGCGGAGATTCTGGTGACGGATGATGCGGATGGATTCAAGGAGGCAGCCGACCAACTCGGGTTGGCCCATCAGGTCTGCAAGAGTCATGTGAAGCGGAATACGGAACGATTGGTGGAGGAATTGAAGGGCCTGGCACAGGCCGATGGGGACGGTTCGCTGAGGGCGATAGGGGTGACGCCGGAGCAAGCGGTAAGGGATTTGGAGCGGTTACGGGAACTGGTGCAACGGCGGCGGCCGGAGGATGCTGGGGAGATAGAGAAGATGCTGGAGAAGTATCTGAAAGCGAGGCCTCCTGGGGAAGGGGAGAAAGCGAGCGTGGCGTATCGGATTCGGTTGTTATTGCTGGATCGGTGGAATCTGTGGCCCCGGTTGACGAAGTATCGGCGGTGGGAGGGACCACGGGGGGAGCGGCTGGATGGGACAAATAATGCCAGCGAGCGCGCGATTGGGTGGTTTGTCAAAGAGCGGTATCGGACGATGCGGGGATATAAGCGGGCAGAATCGGCGGAGAACGTCAGTCGTCTATTGGCCTGGAGTGGGAATCATTTGGAGAAAGGAGGAGCCAATCTGGCGGTGTTGCTGGCCTGAAAAGCCGGAAAAGAAAAAGCAAGGGCCCCGGAGGACTATCGGGCCCTTATGCCTCGTTGCCAAATTTTGAACAATCACAAGAGGGAGACCAGGGCTTTTCGCAGACGAAAATGGGCGCGGCAGCTGCCAGATGTTAGAACTTTGAAAAGCTCTGCATTTTTACGTCTCCCCACTTGACAACCCGGCATTCTGGGCTATTCTATAAGCGAGCCTCACCCCTCCCCCTGTCCGGGAGGGGGTGGCCCGAAGGGCCGGGGGAGGGATGAGGCCGGACCCCCACCTCTGCGAAAGGCGCAGGTATGGAGCCCTGGATTGGGTGGATTCGCCTGACGGATGGGCGGCGACAGACGGGAGGGCATCCGGGCACCGCCTGGCTCACTCCCCCCTTGCACCCGGCCTCAGGACGGGAAAGCGAACGGTTCGCGATGGTACTGGACCTGACCGGACCGGCCTCTTCCCGCCTCTACCGGGAAATCCGGGACGCGGCTGCGCAGGCGTTCTGGTCCACTCCCGGAAGCCCCGTGGCGGCCCTCCGACGGGCCGTCATCGCGGCAAACCGGGTTCTGGTCCGCTTCAACCATGAACTCCCCCCAGAGAGCCGTTGCGTGGGGAGCATCGCCTGCGCCGCGCTGCGGGCCGACGAGATTTTCCTGGCTCACGCTGGCCTGGCCTGGTCGCGCGTCCTCTCCGCCGACGGCGACGAACAACACCCCGACCGGCCCCTCCCTCACCTGGGGAGCCGATATTATGCCGAGATAGCGCTCTCCTACATCCCTGTCCGGCCCGGTATGACCCTCCTCTTAAGTACTCAGAATCTCCTCCGCCTGGTCACCCCGGATGCCCTGGGCCAGGTGCTCCGGCGGGAGGGGGAGGATATACTGGACGGCCTGGAGCAACTGGCCGGAGAGGAGTCGCTGACGGCGGCCGGACTGCGCTGGCCGGAAGAGGGGCCGGTTCCGCCTCCAGCTCCGCCCGCCCCGCGCCGCCGGGAAGCACCCCTCCCACCGGAACCGCCCCCGGTGCCCCCTCCCCCGCCAGAGGAAGCGCGGGCACCCGAGGAGATGCCCCCCTCGGAGGAACCAACGCCCTGGGAGGGCGTTACGGAAGAAGAGGAGGAGGTCGTAGAACCGGCGGTCTGGACCCGAGCGGTGGAATCCCCCCTTCCCCCGCCTTCCCCGAAGTTATCCCGTTTGGGGGAGAAGGTGGGTGCAGGGTTTACCGCCATCGGTAGAGGGCTGGCTGGAGGCGCCAAGGCCATCGGTGGGGGATTGGTCCAGGGAGCATCGGTGGCGGGGGCGGGCCTGAGTGCAGCGGCCGCGTCCGCTTATCACGGAGCGCGGGTCCTTGTCCGGCGCGCTCTTCCCGGTGCGGAGCGCCGCCGGACGGTCGGCGCAAAGGCACCCCGACCTCTCCCTCAGGAGAACCCCCGCCGCATGGCCGCGCTGGCCATCTTCATCCTGATTCTGGTCATCCTGACCACCCTGATCGTCTGGTTCCGGTACGGTCGGGACATCCGACGGAGAGAGGTCCTCTCCCGGGCCCAGGAGCAGGTCCTGGCCGCGCAACAGGCCCCCCACCCGGAACTGGCCCGTCCCCACTGGGAGGCTGTTCTGGCCCTGACGGCGGACGACGAGGACCCGGAGGTCAGCGCGCTGCACTCCATGGCCCAGGACGCGCTGGATCAAATGGACGGCGTCATTCGGGTGGCGCCGACGTTGCTGGCTGATCTGGGTACTCAGGTCTCCCGGAACCGTCTGGTGGCGTGGGAGCAGAGCGTGGCTGTTCTGGAGGGCACGGGCCGGGTGCGCCGGGTCCTGATCGGCGGCGGGAGCGAGTTCATCTCCATCCCGGAAGCGACCTCTCTGATAGACTTCACCGCCCATCGGTCGGGGCCGGGGCAACCCTCCCTGGGGCTGCTCATCCTGGGGGCTGGGGGACGTCTGTGGGCATACGACGCCCACTGGTCTGAGCCCCGGTCGGTGGCGTTCTCTCCGGCCCCCGGGGGACATGACCCGGTCGCCATCGCGACCTATGCGGGACGGTTGTATCTGCTGGACCCGGCGGTGGGGCAAATCTGGCGGTACGTCCCCCAGAACGGGGAATTCGGGGGGGAACCGGAACCTTATTTCTCATCGGCGCTTCCGCCACTGACGGGGGCCCGGGATATGGCGCTGAACTACAGCATCTATGTCCTTTTTGAGGACGGGGCGGTGGCTCGTTATGAGGAGGGGAGAGCAGCTCCCTTTGCGGTCAGCAGCGTTCCCGCTCCGGTGGCCCGCTTTGTTGCCCTGGCGGTGGACCCGGAACTGGAAAAGGGCCCGGTGTATCTGGCTGACGGGGCGGCAGAGCGCATCGTTATCCTTCGGGAGGACGGCGCGTTTTGCGCCCAGTTACGCCCTCCGGGGAAGGAGTTCCAGGGCCTCCAGGCGCTGACGGTCAGCCAGGCGGGAGATTCTCTCTTCGTCCTGGCGCGGGGGAAGATATACCGGGTGACGATTCCCCCGTTACCCTGCCGGTAAATGTGCTCGTAGTCAGCCACGGAGCGAGGCGGAGTGGCGTTAAAAGCGGGCGGCGGCAAGATTGCCGCCGC
>JBDOIF010000112.1:0-41853 GCA_041082215.1 Anaerolineae bacterium | reverse complement strand
CGACCCGCCGGGTCGCCCTTACGCCACACGGTGTAAGGCACCGGATACTCGGTCGGCCTGCCCTTCTCCAACACCATCACCGCCGTGCGGTTGGAGGCACCCTCAAAAGGATTGAGGCTCACCATATCGTCCACGTGCACCACGGCGAGAGGGGTGAACTGCCCATTGCCCTGTGGAATGCGAAAGCGACGAAAGCCTTGACCTCCGCCTCCCGTTTTGAACACGGACTGAGTAATGATAAATCCAAGACGCCCTTTATCTTTGAGAAGTGCGTCCATCACGGCGTATGTCATTAACACCGAGATGTCGTCTTTCGATTTTCCCAAAATGGCATCAAAACCCTTATGCGAAAAGATGTCATAGCGCGCCCACAATGGAGCGATAGACTGCCGGTACTTGTCCGGCAAGTGCTCCCAATTCACCCAGGGTGGATTGCCGACGATATAATCAAACTGTCCGACGGTGAGGGGGGCGAAATTGTTCTTCAAAAGGCGCGCCCACAGGCCGTTCATGCCGCGCCGGTGCAGGTCGAACATCTGCGCGTAGAGGTCGCGGGTCAGCGAGACGGCGCGGTCGTTCCATTCGTCATCTTGTAGGGGCACAGCGCCGCTGTGCCCCAACGCGCTGTGCCCCAACGCGCTGTGCCCCAACGCTGCGCCGCAGCGTTGGGTGAAAGCATCCGCCGTCAGGCCGGCGCGCAGGCTATCTTCCAGCAGGTCGCAGAAGCGGTCGAAACGGCCCGGGGCGCAGAGGGCGGCCGGCACGCGGAAGGTCCCGACGGCAGTGGGGAACTCGTAGGCGTCGTGGCTGAAGAGGTCCTCGCCCACGGCCGGCGTGCGCACCGAGTCGGCCAGGTAGATGGGGATGGTGATCTCGCCGCGGCGGTGCTCCAGCAGGTCGGCGACCGCGAGCAAATAGTTCACCCGTGCGGTGAGTACGGCCAGCGGGTTCAGGTCAAATCCCACCACGTTGTTCAGGATGCTTGTCAGCAGGTCGTGCTCCGGCACTATGAGCGCCCGGCCCAGTTCGATCATCCGCGCGATGATGAGGACGGGGAAGGTGCCGGAGCCGCAGGCCGGGTCGAGGAAGCGCGTATGCAGGACCTTCTGACGCAGTCTGGCCTCCGGCACCTTGCGCCTGGGGTCGAAAAGGTCTCCATCTACCTGGACCAGCAACCGTTGAGCAAGCCAGTCGGGGGTATAGTACTCGCCCAGGTTGTGGCGGATTTCGCGCGGCAACAGGTAGTGGTAAAGTTTCTTGAACAGGTCGCGCGTCTCTTCCGGCACGATGGTTAGGGTGGTCGGGTCGTACTCGTCCAGCCGCCGGATGATCTCGCGGAGCGCGGCCTCGATTTTCTCGTCCCAGGCGTGGAGGTACCACTCGAAAAAGTCCCCTTCCAGCAGGTTGGTGATGCCGTAGGCGCGGAAGATGCCGCCCGATTCCATCTCGCGCAGGCGCTGGCGCAGCGTCTCGCCGTCGGCGGTCGCCAGGCCGGCAAACGAGGGCGCGCCAAGTTTGACGCCGAGGTGTCGCGAGAGGGCCAGCCAGGCCAGCAGTTTGACCAGCAAGGCAAAATACGTGTGCAGGACGAAGAAAAAACGTTCCGCCTCTTGGGGACCGTGGATCTGAAAACCGGCCTTACGCACCCATTTTTTCAGGGGTTCCAGTTTACGTCCGCCGAAGGCCTCCGAATAGTCAATCGCCTCGCTGAAAAAGAGCCGCCACTGCTCGAAGAGTCTGGGGACAATGCCGTCCTCTTCGGCGAGCGCCGGGCCGAGCGCCTGGAATAGCCCCCGCAGGATGTTCTGCGTGCGCAGTTGCTCGATAGCGAAATCGCGGTTGAGGTTTTCGGAGGTGAGGGCGATGCCGGAAGAAAGGCTCGCCAGCCAGGTCAGGAAGCGCTCCAGCGAGTAGCGGTTGACTTCGACGGGGGCTTCCTCCGTCCAGCGGCCATTGATGTAGCGGACAAAGATGAGGAAGTAGCCATCGAAGGCAACGCCGGCCAGGCGCTCCATTTCGCGGCGCTCTTTCTTCGCCAGGCCGGTGATGTAATTCTTGACCTGCTGGACCGCATGCCGCGTAGCCGCGTCCGGGATTTTCTTGAGCACGCCGGGGCGCTCATACTCGATCACCAGGCGGTTGAACACGGCATCGGCGCGGCCGGTGGCGAGCGTGTATTCGGCGTGGGCCAGCGGGGTGAGGCCAATTCCGGCACAGAACTCATCCAGCAGCGGGTCAATCACCCGGCGGAAATCGGCCTCGACGGGAGCGGAAGGCAGTATTTCGCCTAACCGCATATAGATTTTCTGGCTCCATTGACTGATCTGCTCATCCTGCACGTTTATGTTCTCCAATCGGGCTTCTACAGTGAAGAGGAGCGAATGCTATATGGATTTCAGCCCCTAACGATCGGGTTCAGCCGCACACAGGACGAAGCGAAGCGCTGTCGGCCACAAACGCTTGTCGCCCCTTTGAACTGAAAGCAGCCCCTGCGCTCTCTGCGCCTCTGCGGTGAACAATTACGATTTTAGCACAAAAACGGGGGATGGAAAAAGCAAGGTCGCGGGCCAGACGCGCCTCGCCCCTGGACGCCTCCGTCACCTTGTGCTACAATACCCGCCGTGCGAAGGATTTTCTGGATTGTGGTTCCGCTGATCGCCTGCGGGCTGTTCCTGATGCCGGGGCAGGGGGCAGCGCAGGAAGAGGAACCGGCCGGCCGGTTCTACGCCGCGCTGAACCAGGCCCGCCTGGACGAGGGGTTGCCTCCTTACGGCTGGTCCGACCTGCTGGCCGCCTCCGCACAACGGCACGCTGACGACCTGGCCGCCACCGGCTCGGCCTCCCACATCGGCTCCGACGGCTCCTCTCCGGCCCAGCGCATCGCCAAAGCTGGCTACGTCGCCTGGGGGGAAGGGGAGGTCATCGGCGAGGTTTTCTGGATCGGATACGGCGGCCCCGAGGCGGCGCTGGAGTGGTTCCTGGCCGATCCCGAACACCGGGAGACCATCCTGAGCAGCCGCTTCCGTGAGGTCGGGATCGGCGTCGCTACCGGCGCTGAAGGGCAGACCTGCTTTGTGCTGGATTTCGGCGCCCGGCCCAACGTGCTCCCGATCTTTATCAACGACGGTGCGGCTACCACCGAGTCGCCCCAGGTGGCGATCCGCCTGACCAATGAGGAAGCGTATCCCCAGGGGCAGGGCACCACCTTTATGGGCCGCGCCATCGAGGTCCGTATCAGCAACACTCCCGACTTCGACGACCTCCCCTGGCAGCCCTGGGAGCCTCTGGCGGCGTGGACGCTGCCGGAGACGCCAGGTGAGCACATTGTCTACGTCCAGTTCCGCGATGGAGCCGGCCGCACCGCCGCCTCGGCCGATGCAATCCAGTTGCTCGTCGGAGAAGAATCCCCCACTCCCACCCCGCCGATCGAGACGCCGGTCCCCACCCCCACGCCCCCCCATCCCACGCCGACCATTTCCCCTCCTCCCTCTCCCTCCCCTCAACCCCCCACCCCGTCCCCCTCGCCTTTCATCCCATCCCCCCCTCCCGCTTCGCCGACCTCCTCTCTCTCCTACCACCCTCTGCCCACCTGGACCCCCCTCCCCGCTCTTATCGAGGAGAGGCCGGGCCGGGGGGTGCAGCCATCGTCTGTGCTTTGCGCTCTCCAGGCGGTTGCCCTGTTGCTGGGAGGATACCTGGCGCTGCGGCGCAGCCGCTCTTAACTCCTTTCGAGCCGGAGGTGACCGATGACGACGGTTGTCATAGCCGATACGACGCAAGGGATAAGGGAAGGGCTGGATGAGATCTTCGCCCCCTTCGGCGGGGTAAAGGAGGCCCTGCCGGATCGAGGCGGCACGCTCTACATCAAGCCGAACGGCGTCCACTTCGCCCCGTACACCCACACCGACCCCCGGGCACTGGAGGCGGTGCTGGCCTACCTGCGCGACCACGGCTACCGTCGCCTGGCCGTGATGGAATCGTGCAGCAACGGCAACTTCACCCGGCTGGTCTTTAAAGTGACCGGCTATGAGCAAATCTGTCGCCGCTACGGGGCCAGACCCGTCTATCTGGACGAAGGCCCTACGGCAGAGGTGACGCTGGAGGGGGAAACGACTCCTATCCGCATCTCCCGCCTCCTGTACGACGAGGTCGTCCACCGGGGGGATAACCTCTACCTGGCCCTGCCCAAGCTGAAGACCCACACGATGACGACGGTGACGCTGGGGGTGAAGGGGCAGCAGGCCTTCCCGATGGACGGCGACCGGGCCGGCCCCCACTCCCACGACACCCTTCACCGTCGCCTGGCTGCCCTTTACCATCTCACCCGCCCCGACTTTTGTATCATCGAAGGTCTCGTCGCCACTGCCCATGGCCACTTCTTCCCCACCTCTCTGAAAGAAGAGTGCCTGGTGCCGATGGACATCCTCATCGGCGGGGCCGACACGCTGGCGGTGGATGTGGTGGGGGCACGGGTGCTGGGCTACCGGCTGGATGAGGTGGAGCACCTCCGGCTCTGCGCCGAAGCGGGGCTGGGGGAGGGGGACCTGAACCGTATCCAGGTGCGCGGAGTCCCTCTGGAGCGGTTTACCCGGCGGCTACCTTATACCTCCCTGGGCCGCTTCCATCCGGGGGTCCGCGTCGTCCAGGGACGGGAGCGGGCCTGTCAGGAAGGATGCAAGGGGAACTCGGAGAGCATCCTGGAGATGCTTTCCAACGACTACAGCGGCCGTGGTGGATGGACCCTGATCTTCGGCAGGGGATTTGCGCCGGAGGACCTGGAAGGGTTGCCGGGGGACATCCTGCTGGTGGGGCCCTGCGCAGTGGAGGAGCTGGAGGCCAGGCTGCGGGCCCGGTATCCGGACCGGCGGATCTACACTGTGCCGGCCCACAACGACCTGATGCTCAACGTCCGCTACCAGGCGCGGCTGGCAGGCGTAACGCCGGTACAACTGGTGCCGCTCAACCCGCTGGTCGCCGCCTTCACGCTGCTTACGGCCCGAATGCACCGGCTCAACGCCCGCGTGCCGCCCCTTCTGGGGTAGGGTAGGGGCGCAGGGCGTCGCGCCCCTACCCGGTAGCCAGCCGCAGCAGCGGATCAGGCACCCATAACCGGCCCACCCCCATAAAGGCCAGCACCGTCGAGGCGACGAAGATCAGGGCGCTGAGGGCGATGAGGATATAGTCGGCCCGCCGGTAGGTGAGACGGTGCACCCAGGTGCGCGGCCCCACCCCGAAGGCCCGCAGGTCCATCGCGTCAATGATGTCCTCCGCGCCGACAATGGCGTTGATCGTCACCGGCACCAAAAGCGGCGCCAGCTTGCGGATCTGGGCTATGATTCCACCGGAAAGCTTCTCCACCTCATACCCCCGCGCCCGCTGGGAGTCCAGCGTGATGCTGAAATCCCGCCCCAACGTAGGCACGAAGCGGAAGGCCAGGTCCATCGCATAGGCGAACTTATCCGGCAGCCCCAGCCCGCGGAAGGTGACGCCGTAAAGGCTGGGGTCTATCGTGTAGGGGATGGTGATCGCCATGATCGTGATGGCGTACATACGGACGAGCTGGCTGACGGCGAAGATGGTCTTCTCGGCGGTGATGTCCACCGAGATCTGCCATCCGAAGATAGGTAGGGAGAGGGGCCCCAGGCGGCGGATGAGGTGTTCTTCGTGGTAGGCGTACTCCACACCGCCTCTGCCGGTGAAGAAGGTCAGGGTGGTCATAAAGAGAATGATCACGCTGATGAGAATCCACGCCCGGCGGGTCTCGCGCCAGGTCAGGCGCGCCAGCCCGTACTGAAGCAGCGCCAGACCCAGGAAAACCGATTCGATGCGCAGGTCCCAGAACTGGATGACCGAGAAGAGCATAGCCAGCATAAAGATGATGCGGGCACGCGGATCCAGCCGCTGGACAATGGTATCCCGTTCCCGATACCGCCAGGCGATCAGCATATCATCCTCCTCCTGTGGAGGCCTGGTAAGGGCGTAGGCGTAGGGGCGTAGCAACGCTACGCCCCTACTGCGACGTCACCGGCCGATGCGGGCCTGGACCGCCTGATAGGCCGCCAGCAGGATGGGGGTGAGGATCATCGAGTTGAGGATGTTGGGACCGGCGGCCGGCGCGAACTCGCCGATGATGGCCGTGGCGAGGCTGTAGCCGTTGATCCAGATGTCGGCGATGGCGGCAAAGCCAATGCCGATGATGATGCCTAACGTGCCCCAGATGTTCACCGCCGCCAGGTCAACGCCGGCCCGTTCCAGGAGGAACCGGCCGACGATCACCACCACGCCGCCGATGATGAAGGCCCACGCCCAGAAGGAGAAGTCCTCGATTTCCCCGGTCCACGGCCCCACCACCCGCGGGTTAATGAAGATCAGCACCGCGGCGATGGCGATGAGCACGGCCACCAGGATGGTGAGGAAATTGAGGCTCTGCTTCTTATTGGCAAAGAGCAGCACCAGGCCGGGCACAAACCCCATCAACCCGTTGCCCACATCCCAGGCGGGATAGACCCCCCAGCCGGTGAGGAAGTCGCCCAGGATATTGCCCACCGCCCCGGTGAAGAAGCCCACCACCGGGCCGAAGGCGAAGCCAAAGAAAATGGGCAGGCAGACAGAGGGGCGCAGCGCCACCTGGCTCACCGACGGCATCGGGATGGTGTTGAAGATATAGTTGAAGACGCCGTACAATGCTGCGCCGATGGCCATATACACCACCTGCCGGGTGCCGACGTCCCAGGCCGCGCTCCGGGCCGTGAATAGATAGACGACAAATACGCCGATCAAGCCGATGGCCGTTGCGCCAATGGGGGCCACGCCCCGGATCTTGTCGCCGCTGGTGAGGAAGCTGGCCAGTGCCATCAGTACGACAATGACGATCAGCACCGCCAGCCACCGGATTGCCCGCTGCCCCGTCGTCTTTTCCGCAGTCATTTTACCCTCCTTAATTTCCCTACTGAGACACAGAGAGAACACAAAGTATTGCGGAGAATTCACCTGCACCTTTGTCCCTCTCCCGGTCCATCACCTCCTTTCCTTACCCCCGCCCGCAACAGCGTGGGCCAGCGCCTCCGCCGACATCAACCGCCCGGTCCGGGGTAGATACCTCAGGTTAAGCTCCAAAAGCGAGGTCGGCACCAGCCGGCACCGTCGCAGCAGCTCCAGGTCGGCCAGCACCTGGGCTGGCGGGCCGTCGGCGGCGACCCGCCCCTCGTGCATCAGCACCACCCGGTTGGCGTAACAGATCGCCAGGTCCAGGTCGTGGGTAATGAAAAGGACCGCCTCAAAGCCCGGCATCTGGAGGATCCCGTCCATAAAGGCCATGTAGTTCCAGTAGTCCTGCCCCGCCGTCGGTTCGTCCATCACCAGGATCCTGGAGCGCATCGCCAGCACGGCGGCGATGCTCACCCGTTTCTGCTGGCCGAAGGAGAGGGCCAGCGGGGGGTAACCTTCCAGCCCCCGCAGGTTGACCGTGCTGATGGCGTGCTCCACACCTTTGGCGATCTCCGGCTCGCTGTAGCCCAGGTTGCGGGGGCCGAAGGCCAGCTCCTCCCGCACCGTCGGCGCAAAGAGCATGTGGCTGGGGCTCTGGAAGACGTAGCCCAAAGTGTGGGCAATCTGCGCCACGCTCATCTCCCGCGTATCCCGCCTCCCCACCAGCACCCGCCCCCGGCGCGGCTTTAAGAGGCCGATGGCGTGCTTGACCAGTGTGGTCTTCCCCGCGCCATTGGGACCCAGCACGGCGATCACATCACCCCGGCGAATGATCAGGTCCACGTCGCGGAGGACCTCCGGGCCGCCCTCCTCGTAAGAGAAGGAGACTCCCTCGAAGGTGACCAGCGGCTCCCGCCCGTCCGGCCGGATGGCAGGCTGGAAGCTTGGGGGCGGTGCGGCCGCTGCGCGCTCCATCACGACGGGGGCGGGCAGCTTCACCTGCCGGTGGTCCACCTTCTCCATCAGCCCCTCCACCGGGCCGCAGTAGGTGGCCTGTCCGTTCTCCATAAAGAGCACACGGTCCGGACGGATGCTCAGGGCATCCTCGACCCGGTGCTCAACCAGAAGGATGCTCACCCCCTCGTCGGCCAGCCGACGGAAGAGGGCCAGCGCCTCCTGCGCGCTGGCCGGGTCCAGGCTTGCCAACGGCTCGTCCAGCAGGAGGATGCTGGGCCGCATCGCCAGCACCCCCGCCAGCGCCACCTTCTGCTTTTCGCCGCCGGAGAGGTAGAAGGTCTCCCGGTCCCGCAGGTGGGCGATCCCCAGGTACTCCAGCGTCTCCTCCACCCGGCGGACGATCTCCTCCCGCTCCAGCGCCAGGTTCTCCAGCCCAAAGGCCACCTCGGTGAAGACGTGGGCGCCCAGGATCTGCCGTTCCGGGTCCTGGAGCACTGTCCCCACGATCTGGGAGATGCGGGAAAGGGGCATCCCCTCGATGCTCTGCCCGTGGAGGAGCACTCGCCCGCTCAGTTCCCCCTTGTAAGAGCGGGGGATCAGGCCGTTGATGCAGCGGATGAGGGTGGTCTTGCCGCAGCCGCTGGTGCCGGCGACGAGGAGGATCTCGCCCGGCTCCAGTGTGAGGGAGAGGTCCCGCAGCGCCGGTTCGGGACGGGCTTTGTAGCGGAAGTTGAGCCTCTCAACCTCCAGGGGAGGAGCACCGCTCTGCCGATCGGCCAAGTCACCTCCCTCCTGAGTGAAATAACACCGCGGAGCCAAAGGCGTTCTGGGGGTTAGTATAAAGCCGGAAGCCGATTTTGCCAAATCACGATCACGAAAGATCCGTGCTCTCAGGCTTCCGGTTGCCCCCCGCGCCCGACGGGCTATAATGACAGGGGCCTGCACGCTTGCGGCGGGCGAAACGTTACCGAGGCATAGAGGGCGATGCCACCCACCAACCTCACCATCGAACAGGTCCGCACGGCGATGCGGAAGCCCCTGCCGGGGATCCGGGCGCAGGTCACGATGGCCCCCCGCCCCCGCCCCCTGCGGCCCCCGGACGGCAGTACCCCCCGGCAGGCGGGGGTGCTCCTCCTCCTCTACCCCGCCAGCGGCCCGCTCCACCTGGCGCTGACGGTGCGCACGGCCGATCTGGATTATCACGCCGGACAGGTGGCCCTGCCAGGGGGCGGATGGGAGGAGGGGGATGGAACACTCCTGGATACGGCGCTCCGCGAGGCCGGGGAAGAGCTGGGGATCGTCACAGATGAACTGGAGGTGCTGGGCCCTCTGACCCCCATCTACATCCCTCCCAGCCACAACCTGGTCCACCCCTTCGTGGCCTGCATGCCCCGCCGTCCCTCCTTCCGCCCCGACCCGAAGGAAGTGGCAGAGCTTCTGGAGGTGCCCCTTTCCCTGTTTCTGGACCCATCCATCCGCCGCGAGGAGGAATGGGAGCTTCCCGCGGGGCGGGTGTGCGTCCCTTACTACGCCATCGGCCCCCACAAGGTCTGGGGGGCCACTGCCGCCATCCTGGCCGAGTTCCTGGCACTGCTCGATGGATAAATAACCAGGGAAGCATAGAGGACACAGAGGACCCTGTAGAATTTCGAGATATCTATCGTTTCTCCGTGTCCTCCGTGTCTTCGTGGTTTTCTTCTAATCCCCTTCGACCAGGATCGTCGCGTCGGCGGGCATGCCGGGCTTAAGGGCGTGGTCCGGGTTGGGGATGACCACCCGGACGGCGAAGACCATATTCACCCGCTCCTCCTGCGTCTGGACGTTGCGGGGGGTGAACTCCGCTTCGGTGGCGATGGCGACGACGCGGCCCTGGAAGAGCCGGTCCGGGAAGGAGTCCACCCGCACCTCCACCGGCTGGCCCACCCGCACCCGGCCGATCTGGTTCTCCGGGATGTAGAGGACCAGCGTCACCTGGTCCAGGTTGGCCAGGGTGAGGAGGGGGACGCCTGGCGCGGCCGTCTCTCCGGGATGGCCGCTGCGGCTGGAGACGATGCCGGTGATGGGGGAGGTAAGGGTGAGCTGGGCCAGCTGGGCCTCGATGAGGGCCAGGCCAGCCTCTGCCTGGTGAAGTCCGGCGCGGGCAATAGCGACCTCCTCCCCGGTGGGGCCAGCCTCCAGCTCCTCCAGCACTGCCCGGGCTGCCGTCACCGCTGCTTCGGCCGCCGCGTACTGGGCCTCGGCGGCGTGGAGCTGGGCCTGGAGCGGGAGCGGTTTGGCCCGCATCCTCTGCAGGGCCTCCAGATACCGGCGCGCCCCGTCCAGTCTGGCCTGTGCTGCCTCCAGCGCGGCCCGCGCGGCTGCCACCTGCAGCGACCAGCTCCGCTCTACATCGCCCCCCTGGTCGGCATACACCTGATACGTCAGCTCTGCCTCGTTCAGGTCCGCCCGGGCCATCTCCACCTCCTGCTCAGCCAGGGCGACCTGGGTCTGGGCCTCGGCGATCTGGGCTTCCAGCTCCTGGGGGTCCTCCAGCGCCCGGCGGGCATCCTCCATTGCCTGGCGGGCGCCGTCCCGCCGGGCCTCGGCCTGGGCCAGCGCAGCCCGGGCGGCGGCGATCTCCTCCGGCCGGGCCCCTGCCTCCACGCGGGCCAGCTCCGCCCGGGCCGCCGCTACCGCCGCCTCCGCCTCCCCCTGCCGGGCCAGCAACAGGGCGTCGTCCAGCCGGACCAGCACCTGCCCCTCCACCACTTCGTCCCCCTCTTCCACCAGTATCTCGGCGATCCGCCCACCCACCTCTGGGGCGATCAGGACCTCCTCTCCCTCGATGAAGCCGGAGGCGGCGATGGGGCCGTCGGCACGGCTGCTGCCGCAGCCCGCCAGAAGAAGGAGCGCGATCACGGAACACAGGGCAAACATCAGGCGTGAAGCCTTAAACGTCAGGCGTGAAGCGTCAGGCGTCATCTCACTGCTCCTGGGTCAGGATCGTCGCGTCGGCGGGCATGCCGGGCTTAAGGGCGTGGTCCGGGTTGGGGATGACCACCCGGACGGCGAAGACCATATTCACCCGCTCCTCCTGTGTCTGGATGTTGCGGGGGGTGAACTCCGCTTCGGTGGCGATGGCAACGACGCGGCCCTGGAAGAGCCGGTCCGGGAAGGAGTCCACCCGCACCTCCACCGGCTGGCCCACCTGCACCCAACCGATCTGGTTCTCCAGCACATAGACGGTCAGCTTCACCTGGTCCAGGTCGGCCAGGGTGAGGAGGGTGGCGCCGGGGGCGGCCAGCTCCCCCTCGTGGCCGGTCACTTCCAGCACCTGCCCGCCGACGGGGGCGATGAGGGTCAACTTTTCCAGGAAGACCCGGGCGCTTTCCAGGCGGGCCTGAGCCTGCTCCACCGCCGCCGAGGCGGCGGCGATCTCCTCGTCCGTAGCGCCTGCCCGCAATCCCTCCAGTTGGGCGCGGGCCGCCTCCACCGCCGCCTCGGCAGCCCGGTACTCAGCCTCGGCCGCGTCCGCCTGGGCCTCCAACTGCTGGGGGTTCCGCCGCATCTCGTAGAGGAGGTCGAGCGCCCGGCGTGCCCCCTCCCAGGCAGCGCGGGCGGTGTTCACCCCCACCCAGGACCGCCAGTAGGCGGTGGGGACCAGGTGGAGGCCGAGCTGGATGCCAGGGAGAGGGGGGCGGAAGGGTTCGGGGATCTCTTTCAACTTCTCCAGGGCCTCCATCGCGTCGTTGTAGGCGTCGTTGGCGATGCCGGCCGCATCCCGCAGCGCCTCCGCCTGCCGGAGCTGGGCCTCTGCCTGGGCCAGTTGGGCCTCGGCCAGCGCGATCTGGGCGTCCAGCTCCTGAGGGTTCCGGATCATAGAGAGGGCATCCTGCCAGGCCTGATAGGCCCCGTCCCGGGCAGCCTCCGCCTGGGCCAGTTGCGCCTCGGCCTGACGGATCTTTTCCGGGCGGGCCCCCGCCCGCACCCGGGCGAGCTGGGCCTGGGCCATCTCCAGCCCGGCCTGGGCCACCTGGAGCTGGGCCTGAGCCAGGGTGTCGTCCAGCCGGACCACCACCTGACCGGCCTCAACCGGGTCCCCTTCCTCTACGCTCACCTCGACGATCCGCCCGCCCACCTCCGGGGCGATCCCGATCTCCTCTGCCTCGATGAAGCCGGAGGCGGCGATGCCGGAAGTGGTCGGCCTGGTCAGCTCCAGGCGCACCAGGAGGCTCTGCCAGGCAGTGGGAGTTGCCGCAAAGTAGATGGCCGCCCCCGCTACGATGACCACAACCACGATACCAATTGCGAGCGGCGCGATTTGCTCTCGCTTCATCCCTCCACTCCTTGATCACTGAGACACTGAAGGTACTGAGAGCACCGGTTACCCCGTTTCCCTGTCTCCGCGTCTCTCCTATTCCCGCACATTGGATATGAACACATCCTCCAGCGACGGGGCGATCAGGTCCATTGCCCGCACCTCCACGCCCGCCTCAGAGAGCGTCTGGGCGATGCGGGGCTTGTGGTCGGCGACCCCATCGGCGACCACGTGGATCAGCGAGCCGTAGAGGGCTACCTCATCGAAGAGCGCCATTCCCCGGAGGACGCCGATGGCCACGTCGGGCCGGGAGCAGTCAATTTCCAGCACCTGCCCGCGCATACTGTAAAGCTTGATCTCCCCCGGCGACCCCTGGGCGATGATCCGCCCCCGATGAATGAAGGCCAGGTCCTGACAGTGTTCCGCCTCGTCCATATAATGGGTCGTGACGAAGATGGTCGTGCCTCGCTCGGCAAGCTGGTAGAGGAGGTCCCAGAAGGCGCGGCGGGAGATAGGGTCCACCCCGGCCGTCGGCTCGTCCAGGAAGAGCATCTCTGGCTCGTGGAGGATAGCCGCGCCCAGGGCCAGCCGTTGTTTCCACCCGCCGGAGAGGTTGCGGGTCAGTTCCCGCTCCCGGCCCACCAGCCCGGCCATCTCGACGACAAACCGTTTCCGCTCCTCCAGCCGTTTACCGCGCACGCCGTAAGTGCGGCCGTAGAAATCCAGGTTCTCGGCGACGGTGAGATCGCGGTAGAGGCTGAACCGCTGGGACATGTAGCCAATCCGTTTGCGGATCTCCTCCGGCTGGCGGACGATGTCGTAGCCAAGCACGGTGGCATAGCCGGAGGTGGGGCGGAGGAGGCCCAGGAGCATGCGGATGGTCGTCGTCTTCCCCGCACCGTTGGGTCCCAGGAAGCCGAATATCTCCCCCCGCCTGATGCGGAAGGTCACCCCATCCACAGCGATAAAGTCGCCAAACTTCTTGGTCAGCTCCACAGCTTCAACGGCAAACTCGTTCACAATCGGCTCACTCCCAATTTGACGGGTGACGGATGACGAATGACGTCAAACGTCAGGCGTCAAACGTCAGGCCTTTCCAACCGCCTCCGGATGAGCGAGATGAATGCCTCTTCCATGCGGGGGCGGGTCTGGCGGAGGCTGTGGACGGTGATGCCGGCCCGGGTCAGGGCCTGCCGGATGGCCAGCCCACGGCGGTCAGCGTCATCCACGAAGACGTGGAGGAGGTCACCGTAGGTCTGCACCTCCAGCACGCCGGGAAGGGGCTCGATGGCCCGCGCCGCCTCCCGCAGCCGGTCCGGCCGCAGTTCCAGCAGCTCCCCCTCCACCAGGGATTTGATCCGTTCCGGCACGTCGCAGATGATGAGGCGCCCTTCGAACATCAGCCCCACCCGGGAACACCGTTCCGCCTCGTCCATGTAAGGAGTGCTGACGAAGAGGGTCACCCCCTGCAGGTGAAGCTCGGTCAGGATGTCCCAGAACTCCCGCCGGGAGACGGGGTCCACGCCGGTCGTCGGCTCGTCGAGGAAGAGGACCTGTGGCTGGTGGATCAGTGTGCAGGCCAGGGCCAGCTTTTTCTGCATGCCGCCGGAGAGGTGGGCAGCCCGTCGGTTCTGGAACTCGGTCAGCCGGGAGAACTCCAGCAGCCGGGCGATGCGTCGTTCCCGCTCTGCCCGTTCTACCTCAAAGACATCGGCGAAGAAGACCAGGTTCTCCAGCACGGTCAGGTCGCCGTAGAGGGAGAACTGCTGCGGCATATAGCCGATCCGCTTCTTAATCTCCTCCGGCTCCTTCATCGTGTCGAAGCCAGCGACGCGGGCGCTCCCCTCGCTGGGGTCCATAATGGCGCACAGCATGCGGATCGTCGTCGTCTTGCCGGCTCCATCCGGCCCCAGCAGGCCGAAGATCTCCCCCGGACGGATGCGCAGCTCCAGGCCATCCACGGCGGTGACCTGTTTAAAGCGTTTGGTGAGGTTGGAGGTTTCGATGATATACTCGTTCATTGCTGGGTGACTGGGTGACTATTCCAGCCGTTTTCTGAATCGGGAGGCGGCGAAGATGAGGATGAAGGCGCCGAAAAACAGGAGGGGGATCACCTGGTCGGCCAGAGGCCCGATCCCCACTCCCTTCAGGATGATCCCCCGGATGATGACCAGCATATAGCGGAGGGGGATCAGGTAACTGACCGCCCGCAGGAACCCCGGCATTGCCTCGATGGGGAAGAGAAAGCCAGCCAGAAAGATGGAAGGGAGCAGCATCAGCCAGGTCGTCAGCATCGCCTCCTGCTGGGTACTGGTCACACTGGAGATGAAGATGCCGATCCCCAGCGAGTTCATCAGGAAGACGGCCGCCAGCGCCAGGAGGAGGCCCAGGCTGCCGTGGATGGGCACACCGAACCAGTAGACCCCGATGGCCAGCACCTCCAGCACGTCGAAGAAGGCGACGGCAACGTAGGGGGCTACCTTCCCCACCACCAGCTCGATAGGCCGGATGGGGGTGACCATGAGCTGCTCGATGGTGCCCTGTTCCCGCTCGCGGACGATCGCCAGCGCGGTGAGCATGATGGTGATGGTGAAGAGGATCATAGCGATCAGGCCGGGGATCATGAAGTTCGCGCTCTTCATCTCCGGGTTATACCAGACCCGGGGGCGGACCTCCAGGGCGGCCATCTCGTCGGGGGAGATGCCCAGCCGCCGCTCGACGATCCGCATGCTCTGAGCCTGTCCCACCTGCTGGGAGGCGGCGTAGACAGCGTTGGCAACGTTGGGGTCGGAGCCGTCTATGACGAAGGCGACGCTGGCCTTCCGCCCGGCGAGCACCTCCGACCCGTAGCCGGCTGGCACGATCAGCCCGGCACGGACCCTTCCCAGGTCTATCATGCGGTACAGCGTTTCCTCGTCCTCCACGTAGGCGACGATGTTAAAGTAGCTGGAGGCCCGGTAGGCTCCGATCAGCTCCCGGCTCTGGGGCGTGCGGTCGGCATCGAGCACTGCCGTGCGCAGGTGCTCGATGTCGGTGGTGGCGGCGTAGCCCAGGAGAAAGAGCTGGACCACCGGGATGAGGAACATCACCGCCATCGTCCGCCGGTCCCGCAGAATGTGGAGCAGCTCCTTGCGGGCTACGGTAAGGGTGCGGCGGATCATCCGTCCACCTCCTCTGCGCCGGGCTGGAGGCCGTAGAGGTAGAGCCGGGTCAGCTCCTCCACTATGTCTTCATCGGAGATAGGGGAAGGGAGAAGCTCCGGGACCCAGGCACGCAGGATGGCGAGGGCGATGATGGAGCCAGCGACGGCGGGGATGACGATCTCCACCCGGCAGGGGCGCAGCTTCCCCTCCGCCACCCACGCCTGGAGGTAGCGGGCCCCGGAGGCGAAGATAGGGACCAGTATCTGGGTGAAGAACCGCTCCCGAAGCTCGGAATCGGTCCAGATTTCGGGGATCAGGGCCTGGAGGAGGGCCCGGTTCTGCCGGGCGAAGTGGATGCGGTTGTACATAATGGCGGCGATGTAGCCCTCTGCATCCAGGTGAGAGGCGTGGGCGAGCATCTCATCCACCGGATGGGCGATCAGCCGGTCGGCGATGGCCAGCAGGAGGTCCCGCTTGTTCTCGAAATAGAGGTAAATGGTACCCGGCGCGATGCCCGCCCGGGCGGCGATCTCCTTCACCGTGGCCCGCTGATACCCCTTTTCGGCAAAGACGGCAGCGGCGGCTTCCAGGATCTGTTCCCGACGGACCTCCGTCGGGCTTTCCGGTGCGACCGTACCCTCCATCGGCACTCCCCCGTTGTTGAATGAACGTTCATTCATAACGATTATACCACTGATGGGTTCCTGCGTCAAGGAAGATGTCAGTGACCAGGTGTATTTCGGTTGACGGGCCTTGACAATCCAGACAACCTTGCGAAAATCAAAATCGGCAGGATCAATTGTTTGTGTCATTTGTCATTCTCTGTGCTATACTGGGGCTGACAGGTGCGGATTATCGGGCAGACAGTGCCAGTGGAGGAGCTGGTCCCCTGGTCGCTGGGTGTCGGACCAGGGCTGCGGGATCGGTTAGTGAGGAGGGAGCGATGAGGCGTATTCGCATCGCTGCTGGCAATGTATCCTTGCCGGCCGAGCTGAACGAAAGCGACACGGCCCGGCGAATCTGGGAGCTTTTGCCGATCGAAGGCCGGGCCAACACCTGGGGCGACGAAATCTACTTTGAGATTCCGTTGCAGGTGGGCGCGGAACCCGATGCACGGGCTGAGGTGGGGGTAGGCGAGCTGGGCTACTGGCCCGCGGGCCGCGCTTTCTGCATCTTCTTCGGGCCGACGCCGGCGAGTGAGGGCGATGAGCCGCGGGCGTACAGCCCCGTCAACGTGGTCGGGCGTGTCCTGGGCGACGCGACGCGCTTCCGCACCGTGCCGGATGGGGCGCCTGTGCGCATTGCGCGGGAGTGATCTCCATGGATGCGCCAGGCCGTACTGGAGGCGCTGATCGCTATCACGGGGCAGGACTTCGGCCCCGATCCCGAACCCCGGCAGTCCCGGTGGGACCGGCAGCCGTAGGGAGTCTGTCTGTTGGAGAAAGCCCCCTCAGCCTGAACGCGACCGTCTCCGGAATGGCCGGAAGTCGGCGACAGGCTTGCTCAGGTTGTGCCTAGAAGCTACAGGAGGTCCCCCTTGACATTCCATCCTCTCCAGGGTCGGAAGCGAATCTGGGTCTTCTCGCTGATCGGTGCGGCCTTGCTTCTGGCTGGCTCGGTGTTCGGCGTGGATTGGGCGAACTACTTCCTCGGCACCCATGCCCTCTACCCGGCGGTCGGCAAGCCGTTCATTACCCTGCTGGCAATGCTGCTGGTACTGAGCATCGGTCGGGAACGGCTGAGCCATCGCGACTGGGGGCTGCTTCTGGCGGCCTTTTGCTGTATGCTGCCCACCGACATCCTGATGAGCGTCGTGGCCGTCAACCCGAATGTGGGTGTCGGCTCGCCGGTCTTTATGATTGGAGGTGTGCTCTCCATCCTGGCTCACCTCTTTCTCATCCTGCGCCTGGTCGGCCACGGCGCGCCGGGCTGGAAAAATGAAGGCGGCGTTTGGAAGAATCTCTGGCTCCCGCTTCTCATCTTTGGCATAGCGGCAATCCTCCTGTTTCTTTTGTGGCGGGAGATTGTGCGGGTGGGACACGCCGTGATCGCTCCGGTCTACACCGCTTTCTTCTGCACCACCGCGTGGCTGGCCTGGGAGACCGTTCGCCACAGGCTCCTGCCTGGCCCCAATGGCTGGATGGCCGCTGTCGCTGCCACCTGCTGGTTTGCTACAGAGATCACCGGCGAGGTCTACAACCTGGGCCTGGGGACCATTTCGGAGATTATGTTCCGCGTCGTGTGGGTTTTCTATGGGACGAACGTGATCCTCTGGGCATTGAGTGGATACCGGTGGCTATCTTCGGAAAGGGGGTGACATCCCGGGGTGGGTGGCGCGGGGACAGTCGAAGTCAAGGGTTGCAGTGTGCAAGGCGGGCAGCACTTGACATTAGAACGAATGTTCCTATAATTATTGAAGAATGGAGCCTCTGGAGAAGCTGCGGTTATTGGGGCCGGCGACCTGTTATGAGCCCGCGGAGGAGGTGGGGATGAGCGGTTCATCGTCACCGGCCCGCCCACCGTTCGACCTCTCCGGCTGTATCCATCACGCCGTGATGCCGGGGGGCCGGCGGATTGCCCTTCTGAAGACCCTGCTGACCTCCGCCTGCGAGCGGGATTGTTTCTACTGTCCCTTCCGCGCCGGGCGGGATTTCCGCCGCGCTGCCTTCACCCCCGACGAGCTGGCCTCCCTGTTCCTCGAACTCCACCGACGGGGGATCGCCGAGGGGATCTTCCTCAGCTCCGCCCTGGCCGGAGGGGGCGTGCGCACGCAGGACCGGCTGATCGCCACGGCGGAGATCCTCCGCCGGCGGGGGTTTCAGGGCTACATCCACCTCAAAATCATGCCTGGCGCAGAGCAGGACCAGGTAGCAGCGGCGGCAAGGCTGGCCGACCGGCTCTCGGTCAATCTGGAGGCCCCCAACGACCGCCGCCTGGCCCGCCTGGCCCCCCACAAGATGTTCACCGAAGAGCTGCTCCAGCGGCTGCGCTGGATCGCTCGCCTGCGCCATCAGGTTCCGGGCCGCCGACCGAGCGCCACCACCCAGTTCGTCGTCGGGGCAGCGGGGGAGAGCGACCTGGAGCTGTTGACGACCACCGACTTCCTTTACCGCAACCTGGGGCTGGCCCGCGCCTACTTCAGCGGCTTCCGACCGGTTGCCGATACTCCCTTCGAAAACCTGCCTCCTGCCTCCCCCCTGCGGGAGCACCGCCTCTATCAGGCTTCCTTCCTCCTGCGGGATTACGGCTTCGGCGTCGAGGAGCTGCCGTTCGAACCCGATGGGAACCTCCCGCTGGGAGAAGACCCCAAGCTGGCCTGGGCCCGCCAGCACCTGGTCGGGACCCCGGTGGAGGTCAACGAGGCGGACCGGGAGACGCTTCTGCGGGTGCCGGGGATCGGGCCGAAAGGGGCCCAGCAGCTCCTCACCGCCCGTCGGCAGGGCCGGCTCCGCGACCTGAGCGACCTGCGCAGGCTGGGCATCGCCGCCGACCGGGCCGCCCCTTTCATCCTGCTGGATGGCCACCGACCGGTCCGGCAACTGCCCCTCTTTTGACAAACACCGCCAGCCGTGGTACCCTATCCCCGCCAGCCATCCCTGGGGAGGAAGTCCCGCATGCTTCACAGCACAAACCACGGCCCCATCACCCGCATCCATCTGGCGCGGACCTTCCTGGGCCGCGCTCTGTATACCGTCAACGCCTATCTGGTGGACGGCCTGCTCATAGACACGGGTTGCCCTGGCACTGCCCGCGAGCTGGTCGCATGGTGTCGGGGAAAGGGCGTGCAACGGGTGGTCAACACCCACCACCACGAGGACCATGCCGGCGGCGACGGGCGGCTCCAGCGGGAGCTGGGAGTGCCGATCGCCGCTCCGCCGAAGGCGGTCCCTATCCTGGCCCACTTTCCCCGTCTGGAGTTCTACCGCTGGCTGGTCTGGGGGCAGCCGGGGAACGTCTCCATCGAGCCACTGGGGGAGGTTGTCGAGACGGGGCGATACCGCTTCCAGGTGATCCCCACCCCTGGCCACTGCCCCGACCACATCTGTCTCTTCGAGCCACAGGAGGGGTGGCTTTTCAGCGGCGACCTCTTCATCCACGAACGGGTCCGTTACCTCCGGGCCGACGAAGACGCCCTCACCACCCTGGACTCGCTGCGGCGGGTGGTGGCGCTCCGGCCGCGGCTCCTCATCTGCTCCCATGCGGGGCTGGTAGAAGACGCCTGCGGGGCCATCGAACGAAAGATCGCCTACTGGGAAGAGGTGGCTGAACAGGCCCGGGCGCTCCGGGAGCAGGGGCTTTCGCTCCGGGAAGTGACAGAGCGACTTCTGGGACCTGAAGGTCCGATGAGCCGGATCACGCGGGGGCATTTCGCCAAGGTCAATCTCATCCGCTCGCTCCTGGGAGAGGGGGGACATGGGGGGTGAACTTCCCGTCCGCTTTATCGGCGAGCCGGTCGAGGCGCTCTTCGATCGCCCGCCATCGCTGGAGAAGCGGTCGGGGGTGCCGGACGGCTTTATCTGGGCGGGGCGGATCTACCGGGTGGTTGCCGTCCTGCGGGAGTGGCACGACTACCGGCTGCGGGGGAAGAGCCTGGCTTTCTACATCAAAGAGCGGGGCTCCTACAGGGCCAAGGCGGCCCAGCGACGGGGGTCGTGGGGCGTGGGACGGGACTACTACCGGGTCCGCACCGATACGGGAGAGGTGTTCGATCTGTACTACGACCGGGCGCCGCGCGGACCTGACCACCGCAAGGGGGACTGGTTCCTCTTCCGGCAGGTGGTGGAGGGGGAGTGAGCCGTTCGATCAGGGGGAGGCGGCCGGCCTGCCGAAGTCGGCGACGAAGTAATACCCCCAGGTCGCCGGAGCGATCCCCACACCGACCTGGGTGAGGGTCGGGCTGAGCAGGGTGCGCCGATGGGGGTCGTTGGGGGGCACCTCATCCATCCACAGCTCCACGGCTCTCTGGGGCGTTGCCGTCCACACCCAGCATTCCGCCGTGAAGGCGGCCTCGTACCCGGCCCGTCGGATGCGCTGGGCGGCGGTGGAGCCGTCGGAGCCAGCGTGGCTGCACCATCCCCGCTGTGAGCAGTCGCTGGCCTGGGCCTGGGCCGCGGCTGCCAGTCGTTCATCGTAGCCCAGCGGCGGCAGGCCGTGGGCGGCCCGTACCTGGTTGATCAGCCGGGCCACCTCGCCGGGCCAGGCTGCCACATCCGGGGGAGGCGGCACAGGCGGGGCGACCGGTTGGGGAGGGGACGGCGAAGGAGGGGCGGGGGGCTGCGTCGGCCGGGGGGTAGCCGTCACGGCCAGCCGATCCAGCGGCAGCACCAGCTCCTGCCCCGCATAGATGACATCGGCCGTGGCCAGCCCGTTGGCTGCCTGAACCGCCCCCACCTCCAGGCCGTACTGCTGGCTGATGCCGATCAGGGTCTCCCCCGCCCGAACGATGTGGACGATCCAGTAAGGAGAGGCTCCCTCCCAGTCGGTCGCTGAGGGGATGGTAAGGCGCTGCCCCGCGTAGAGAGCTGTGGAATCCCCCAGGCCGTTGCTCAACTGGATGGCCGCCATCGGCACCCTATAGGCCATCGCCAGGCCCAGCAGCGTATCGCCTGGCTGGACGATATGGGTGATGGGGGCAGGAACCGTGGGTGTGGGGGCAGGGGTGGGGGATGGATCGGGAGACGGCGGGATGGCAGGCGGAGAAGGGGAGGGTAAGGGGGAGAGGGGGGAAGGGGACGTCTCCTCCGGCAGGGAGGATGGCGTGGCCGGCTGGGCCACGGGACGGGCAACGCAGGCGGTCAGCAAGAGCAGCAGCCACCCCAGAAGCCTCATCCGGTTTTCCGGACCCCTGAGCGACATTGGCCCTCCTCTACGGACAGGCACGATGAGCCTGGCATACCGGCCGCGTGCCTGCGGCTCATTATAACACAGTTGGCCGGAACGTCCCCCCGAGCGGATTTCGGAAGGGGGCAGGGGGGAGGAGTGAGGTTGGCTCTCTCACCCTATTCCCCTCACCCCACCCGGGAGGGGGTAGGGGGAGGGGTGAGGGTCGCTCTCTCACCCTGTCCGAACTCTTGCCCGGGGCCAGAGATTTCTCCTTGCACATCGGGGAAGGCGGGGTAGAATAACAAAAAGGGTTGCTGCCGGTAAGACAGGAGGATGGACGATGGGGATGACGGAGCGGGTTGCTCGACTGCGGCAACAAAGTGTGGAAACCCAACCGACGCTCTCCACCGAACGGGCGGAGCTGATGACCGCTTTTTATCAGCAGGACCTGGGGCCGATCTCCGCGCCGGTGCGTCGCGCCCTCGCCTTTCAGTACCTGATGGAGCACAAGACGATCTACATCGGCGAAGGGGAACTCATCGTCGGCGAAAAGGGGCCAGCCCCCAAAGCCGCCCCCACCTACCCCGAACTCTGCTGCCACAGCCTGGAGGACCTGGAGGTCCTGGACTCCCGGGAGAAGATCCCCTTCCGCGTCAGCCAGGAGGCCCGCCGGGTCTATGAAGAGACGATCATCCCCTTCTGGCGGGGAAAGTCTATGCGGGACCTCATCTTTCGGGAGATGACGGCGGAATGGAAGGCGGCATATGAGGCGGGGGTCTTCACCGAATTCATGGAACAGCGTGCCCCCGGCCACACGGTGCTGGACGACAAAATCTACCGCAAGGGGTTCCTTGACTTCAAGCAGGACATCCAGCACAGCCTGGAGAGTCTGGATTATCTGAACGACCCGGAGGCATACGACAGGCAGGAAGAGCTGAAGGGGATGCTCATCTGCGCCGACGCGCTGATCCGTTTCGCCGAGCGGCACGCGGAGAAGGCGGAAGAGATGGCCCGGCAGGAGCAGGACCCCCGGCGCCGGGCTGAGCTGGAGCGGATCGCTCAGGTCTGTCGCCGCGTTCCCGCCTATCCGCCCCGCGATTTCTGGGAGGCGCTCCAGTACTACTGGTTCGTCCATCTGGGCGTGACGACGGAGCTGAACACGTGGGACGCCTTCAGCCCGGGCCGGCTGGACCAGCACCTCTACCCCTTCTACAGGAGGGGGCTGGAGGAGGGGACCCTCACCCGGGAGCAGGCGGAGGAGCTGCTCCAGTGCCTCTGGATCAAGTTCAACAACCAGCCTGCCCCACCCAAGGTGGGGGTCACGGCGGCGGAGAGCAGCACCTACACCGACTTTGCCCAGATCAACCTGGGGGGTCTGCGGGAGGATGGCTCCGACGGCGTCAACGAGCTGACCTACCTGATCCTCGACGTGGTCGAAGAGATGCGGCTATTGCAGCCCAGCGCCTCCATCCAGGTGAGCAAGAAAAGTCCCGATCAGTTCCTCAAGCGGGCCGCCCGCATCATCCGCACCGGCTTCGGCCAGCCCTCCGTCTTCAACGCTGACCTGATCGTTCAGGAGCTGGTCCGTCAGGGCAAATCCATCGCCGACGCCCGCAACGGCGGCTCCAGCGGCTGCGTCGAGGTCGGCGCCTTCGGCAAGGAAAGCTACATCCTCACCGGCTATCTGAATATGCCCAAGGTCCTTGAGATCACGCTGAACAACGGGCTGGATCCCCGGACAGGGAGGCGGATCGGCCTGGAGACGGGGGACCCGACCCGCTTTTCCTCCTTCGAGGAGCTATTTGCGGCCTACGAGCAGCAGCTCCGCTATTTTGTGGACGTCAAAGTGCGGGGCAACAACGTCATCGAGCGGCTGTACGCCCGTTATCTGCCGGCTCCTTTCCTCTCCCTCCTCATTGACGACTGCATTGCCCGGGGCAGGGACTACCACGACGGCGGCGCCCGCTACAACTCGACCTACATTCAGGGGGTGGGGCTGGGCACCCTCACCGATGCGCTGACCGCCATCCGGTACCACGTCTTCGACCAGGGGACGGTGACGATGGAGGAGCTGCTGGCAGCGCTGCGGGCTGACTTCGAAGGCCACGAGCGGCTCCGGCAGACGCTGCTGCACCGAACCCCCAAATACGGCAACGACGACGATTACGCCGACGGGGTGATGCAGGATGCCTTCGAGGCCTACTTCCGGGCGATAGACGGGCGGCCCAATACCAGGGGAGGGACCTATCACATCAACCTCCTGCCCACCACCGTCCACGTCTACTTCGGTTCGGTGACCGGTGCCACGCCGGACGGTCGGCGGGCCTGGACCCCCCTCTCGGAGGGGGTCTCACCGGTGCAGGGGGCGGACCGGAAGGGGCCGACGGCGGTGCTCAAATCGGTGGCAAAGATGGACCACGCCCGCACCGGCGGCACGCTGCTCAACCAGAAGTTCACCCCTCAACTGCTCCAGAGCGATGAAGGGCTGGATAAGCTGGTCCAGCTCATCCGCACCTACTTCCGGCTCGACGGCCATCATATCCAGTTCAATGTAGTGGACGCGGCCACGCTCCGGGCAGCCCAGCGGAACCCGGAGCAGTACCGGAACCTGATCGTGCGGGTGGCCGGCTACAGCGACTACTTCTGCGACCTGACGCGGGCGCTCCAGGATGAGATCATCGCCCGGACGGAGCATCAGTCCTTCTGAGTGGAGAAGGGAAGGAGGAAAGTGGTGAGAGAGCACATCCTCGCTATAGATGTCGGCACCCAGTCGGTCCGTGCCCTGTTGTTCGACCCGCGCGGCAATCTGGTACATAAAGTCCGGGTCCCGATCGAGCCCTACTTCTCCAAACAGCCTGGATGGGCGGAGCAGGACCCCGACTACTTCTGGGATAGACTCTGCATCGCCTGTCAGCAGCTCTGGCGGGAGGCCCCCGTCCCCAAAGAGGGGGTCGCCGGAGTGGCCCTCACCTCCCAGCGGGCGACGATGGTCAACGTGGACAAAGAGGGAAGGCCGCTCCGCCCCGCCATTGTCTGGCTGGACCAGCGACGGACGGAGGGGCTGAAGCCGATCGGGGGGCTATGGGGGCTGGCCTTCCGGCTGGCCGGGATGAGCGAGACGGCGGCTTACCTCCAGGCAGAGGCGGAGGTGAACTGGATCCAGACCCATCAGCCGGATATCTGGGCGCGCACCCACAAGTACCTCTTCCTCTCCGGATACCTCACCTACCGGCTGGTGGGCCGGTTCGTGGACTCGGTGGGCTGTCAGGTGGGATACGTCCCCTTCGACTACAAGCGGCTTGCCTGGTCCAGGCGGTGGGACTGGAAGTGGCAGGCGGCGCCGATGGACCCCGGCGTGTTGCCCGATCTGGTTCCACCGGCCCGGCCCCTGGGGGAAATCACCCCTCAGGCGGCCGAGGCGACCGGCATCCCGGCGGGCCTTCCCCTCATCGCCGCCGCAGCGGACAAGGCGTGTGAGGTGCTGGGGGCAGGCTGCCTGGAGCCGCACATCGCCTGCCTCTCCTACGGCACCACTGCCACCGTCAACACCACCAGCCGCCGCTATGTCGAGGTCATCCCCCTTATCCCGCCCTATCCCAGCGCCGTTCCCGGAGCCTACAATCTGGAGATTCAGATTTACCGCGGCTACTGGATGGTCACCTGGTTCCGGCAGGAGTTCGGTCTGCGGGAGGAACAGTTGGCCCGGGAGCGGGGCTGCGCGCCGGAGGAGCTGTTCGACGAGCTGGTGGAGGCCGTGCCCCCCGGCTCGATGGGGTTGACGCTCCAGCCCTACTGGTCGCCCGGCCTTAAAAGTCCCGGCCCCGAGGCCAAGGGGGCTATCATCGGCTTCGGCGACGTCCACACCCGGGCCCACATCTACCGGGCCATCCTGGAGGGGCTGGCCTACGCGCTGCGGGAGGGGCTGGAGCGGACCCAGAAGCGGCTCGGAGTGCGGACGGCCGAGGTGCGGGTCTCCGGCGGAGGGTCACAATCGGACGCGGCAATGCAAATCACTGCCGACATCTTCAACCTGCCCGCCAGCCGCCCGCACATCTACGAGACCTCCGGCCTGGGCGCGGCGATGGACGCGGCGGTGGGGCTGGGGTTGCATCCCAATTTCGAGGCGGCGGTGGCGGAGATGACGCGGGTGAGCCGGACCTTCCTCCCCCGCCCTGAGGTGCGGGATGTCTACGAAGCGCTTTACCAGCGGGTCTACCGGCAGATGTACCGGCGGCTTCGGCCCCTCTACGAAGAGATCCGTCGCGTCACCGGCTACCCGCCGCGGTAGCAAGAGCAAGGGGATCAGCTCGGCCGCGCCCGCAGATAGGGGCGGGGCCATTCTACCTCCTGCCCCAGCGCGCGGGCGGCGTCCAGCACCCAGTGGGGGTGGCGCAGCAGCTCCCGACCCAGCGCCACCAGGTCCGCCTTCCCTTCGGCCAGGACTGCCTCCGCCTGCTCTGGCCTGGTGATCAACCCCACCGCAGCGGTGGCTATACCTGCCTCCCGCCGCACCCGCTCGGCGAAGGGGACCTGGTAGCCGGGGTACACCTCCGGGACCCCCTGGGGCACCGCGCCGCCGGAGGAACAATCCACCAGGTCCACCCCCCGCCTGGCCAGTGCACGGGCCACCTGCACCGTATCCTCCACCGTCAGGCCGCCCTCTGCCCAGTCGGTTGCGGAGAGCCGGACGAAGAGGGGCCGGTCCTCCGGCCACACGCTCCGTATACCCTCCACCACTTCGAGGAGGAAGCGCATCCGGTTCTCCAGCGGGCCGCCATACCCATCGCTGCGGTGGTTGGTCAGCGGGGAGAGGAACTCGTGGATGAGGTAGCCGTGGGCAGCGTGGACTTCCACCACGTCGAAGCCGACCGCCAGTGCCCGCTCCGCTGCCCGGCGAAACGACCCGGCGACGGCGCCGATCTCCTCTATCCCCATCTCCCGGGGCAATGCCCAGCCCTCGTCGAAGGGGATCGGGCTGGGGCCGATGGGTTCCGTCGGCCCGTGCCCTTTCTGATTGCTCCAGCTCTTCCGCCCGGCGTGAGCCAGTTGCACCCCCACTGCAGCCCCCTGATTCTGGAGGAAGCGGACCAGCCGCTTCATCGGCTCGACCTGGCTGTCCTCCCATAGCCCCAGGTCGTGCTGGCTGATCCGCCCCCTGGCCTCGACGGCGGTGGCTTCCAGCATAATCAGCCCTACCCTGCCCACCGCCCGCGCGCCGTAGTGGACCAGATGCCAGTCGGTGGGGTGGCCGTCCTCTCCGGCCACATACATACACATCGGCGACATCATCACCCGGTTGCGCAGCGTCACCTCTCGCAGGGTGAGCGGCGAGAAGAGATGCGTCATAGGGCCTTCACCTCTTCCCAGAGCGTATCCATCTCTTCGATCGTCATCCGGTCCAGCCTCAGCCCTCGCTGTCGGGCCAGCTCCTCCATCGCCCGGAAGCGGCGGGCGAACCGCTCGTTGGCCCCTCTCAGGGCGGCCTCCGGTTCCACTCCCAGATGTCGTGCCCAGTTGACGATGGCGAAGAGCAGGTCGCCCAGCTCCGCTTCCAGCTCCTCTTCCGTCTCTGCTGCCTCCAGCTCTGCCAGCTCTTCCCGCACCTTCTGGGCCACCTCCGTCGGGCCGGGCCAGTCGAACCCCACCCGGGCCGCCCGCTCGCCGTAGGTGTAGGCCTGGAGGAGGGCCGGAAGCGCCCGGGGAACCCCGTCCAGCATCGAGCCGTCTTCCCCTCGCTCCTCCTGCTTCAGGTGCTCCCACTGAAGCAACAGCTCCTGCTCGCTCCCCACCTTCTGTTCTCCCCAGACGTGGGGGTGGCGGCGCTTCAGCTTGGCGTCTATGGCGGCGATCACCTCGGCCATCCGGAAGTCCCCCTCCTCGGTGGCGATCTGGGAATGGAGGAGGACCTGGAGGAGCAGGTCGCCCAGCTCCTCCCGCAACCCATCCATATCCCCGGCATCTATGGCCGCCACCGCCTCGTATGCCTCCTCCAGCAGGCCGCCCCGCAGGCTCTCGTGGGTCTGTTCCCGATCCCAGGGACAGCCGTCGGGGGCGCGGAGGTGGGCGATCGTCTCCTGCAGCCCCTCGAAGCTGCTCACCGGCGGGAGCGGCGGGATGTAGAGGGAGGTGAGGTGATCCACCTCCTGTCGGTCCAGCTCATAGAGGGGCAGGTGGACCACCCGTTCGTCTTTCGTGCCAGCGGCGTGGATCAGGGTGACGGGGTGGTCGTCCGGGTACTGGTTCATCAGCGTGAGCTTCAGGTCGCCTGCCAGCGGTCGGCTGTAGACCTGGCCGATCAGAGCGGGCAGGTCCGGGTTGAGGGGAGGATGGTGGTGGGCGGCCAGCTCGATCCCGTCGTGGATCTGGAGCCCTTCCAGCGCGTCCAGCCCCAGGGCGGTGAGGGTCGGTTCGACGAAGCTGAGTCCCTCGACGATACGGACCGGAATCCCAGCCTCCTGTGCCCCCGTCCGTATCTGCTGGACGGTGGATTCGCCCACCAGCGGGTGGCCGGGGACTCCATAGATCACCCCCTGGGGCCGTTGCCCCAGCCGCAGGACCTCGGCGGCAATGGACCGATAGACGGTGGCGAAATCCCCGGCCCTCTCATACAGCTCGTCGAAAGAGTGGAGGATGAGGTGGGGGGGCAGCCCGGCGACGGTAGGGTGGCGGGCCGTGCGCAACCACACTTCCTCTGCTGTCGAGAGCACCTCCCACGCCTCCCGCGTCAGGTGGCGGGGATCGCCTGGCCCCAACCCGACGATAGTGATGGCCATCTCTTCCTCCAGGATGGGAAAATGAACCACAGAGACACGGAGCGCACAGGGCTTCCCCTGAGCCTCCCCGTGTCTCCGTGTCTCCGCGTCTCCGCGTCTCTATGTCCCCGCGTCCCTGCTCTACCGGCGGCGTCGTCGCACCAGCCAGCGGATCAGGAAGACCAGGCCGACAATGGGAGCGGCGAGGATGATAAGCGTGGGCAGGATGACGATGACCAGGTAGATCGCCGCCTTGACGCTGAATTCCAGCACGTCCAGCAGCGCCTCCACCGCGTTGCGGACCGTTCCGGGCAGGTTCCAGCCGCCCACCTCCAGGGGCTGGGCCAGGGCATCCGGTGTCAGGTTCACGTTGATCGTGGCCAGCGCCGTCTGGTTCTCCAGGAACTTCATCCGACCGGTCACCTGCTCGATCTCCTGCTGGGTGTAGCTGAGCTGCTCATAGACGGCCAGCACCGCCTCCGTGTCCTCGGCCCGGTCCAGGAACTCCAGGAGCTGTTCCTCTTTAGCCCGCAGGTGGCGGAGGCGGGATTCCAGGTCCACATACTCCTCGGTTACGTCCTGGGTGGAGACCGACTCGTGGCGGACGGTGGTGGCCAGCTCCTTGAGCCGGCTCAGTGCTTCATCGAGGGACCCGGCGGGGACGCGGAGGGTTATGCTGCCCTGGACCCCCTCCTGGTACTGGTAGGTGTTCATAGAGACCACGTAGCCGTCCAGCTCCTCGGCCAGCTCCTGGATCTGCTCGATGGCCAGCTCGGTGTCCGGGACGATCAGGTCCAGGTCGGCGGTGCGGATCACCATCCGCTCGGTGGTGGCAGCCGAGACGACCGCTGCTGTGTCTGCTCCGATCCCTGTGGCTGTAAACGCGCTGCGCTCCTCGACAGGCGGGGGCATAGCGGGCAGAACCTCGGGGACCGAAGTGGGAGCCGCCTGACGCGCAGCGCATCCGCTGACCAGCAGGGCCAGTATCCCTATCAGGGTGCCGATCCACAGGTTTCTCTTCATCAATTTCCCCTCCTTGATCTTGGGTTTCACCCTCAAGACGCCCGAAGAAGCGCGGGGGTTCCCCCTCACCGGCCCAGCTCCAGCCGTTCGATCAGTCGCCGGGGCATGTTGCGGGCGCGCATGCGCTCCTGAGTGATCTCGATGGGGTAGGCCACCCGGCGCAGCTCCCAGGTGTTGGTGTCTGTATCCAGGATGGCGTAGCTGGCCCGCGGGTCGCCATCCCGGGGCTGCCCCACACTGCCGGGGTTGAGGATCATCCGGTATGTGCCGAGGGGGATCGGTTCGGAGGGTGAGGGGACGAGGGGATAGCACCGTTCCCGTTCCTCGTCGAGGGCGAAGATGATGGGGATGTGGGTATGGCCCACCAGGCAGAAGGGTGTGGAGAAGTGGTTGAAGTTCACCGCAGCCAGCCCGGCGTCCAGCAGGTACTCCCAGATCGGCTCGCGGGGGCTTCCGTGGACCAGCAGGAAGTTCCCCTGTTCGATGCGGGTGGGCAGGGATTCCAGGTAGATCTGTGTCGAGAGGTCCAGCTCCTCCTGGGTCCAGGAGCTGGCAACGCGGGCATCCAGGTTGAAATTGTCCAGACTCAGCCGCCCCAGCGCGGCCCAGTCGTGGTTTCCGGCCAGGCAGATGTGGTCGAAGTCCTGGATCCGCTCCACACACTCGTTGGGATCTGGCCCGTAGCCAACCAGGTCGCCCAGGCACCAGATGGCATCGAAGCCGCCGGCATCCTTGAGGACCGCTTCCAGGGCAGGGCGGTTAGCGTGGATATCGGAAATGATCAGATAGCGCACAAGACTTGCTCCTGTTGAACGACTGACGGTGTCGTTTTAACTACGATTATAGCCCTTTTCTCTCATTTGCGCGAATTCTGAACTCCTGTCCGAATCTCAAGGGCGTATTTCAATTTCGTGGCGAGTGGTCCTCTCGCTCGCCGGTGGATCGCGAATCCCACGAATGGCCCGAATACAGCGAACAGGAGGGATACTACTCCATTCGCGCCATTCGTGTTTCCCCAGGTCCGGCCCGGGCCAGGGACATCTCGCCCCCAAACTGAAATACACCCGAATCTCAATTCGGCCTTGTCCTGGGTTGCCTTCGGGGATATACTGTAGATTGACTGAGATTTTCTGGATAAACTTTTAAGGAGGGGAGCATGGAAGTCATTGTGCTGGGCGGTGCAGGGGATATGGGCAGCCGGGCAGTGGAGGACCTGGCGGCGACGGAAGGGGTGGAGCGGGTGACGATCGCCGACCGCAACGTCGAGGCCGGTCGCCGGATCGCCGCGAGGCTATCCGGCCAGAGGGCTGAGGTGGACGTCCGGCAGGTGGATGCCAGCAGCCACGAGGGGCTGGTCGAAGCAATGCGCGGCTACGACGTCGCCGCCTCCGCCCTTGGCCCCTTCTACCTGTTCGAAGCGAAGATGGTCCGGGCCGCCATCGAGGCCGGGGTTCCCTACGCCAGCATCTGCGATGAGTGGCAGGCGGCGCGGGCGGCCATCGAGCAGTTCGACGAAGAGGCCCGCCGAAAAGGGATCACCATCATCACCGGCCTGGGGACCAGCCCTGGCCTCTCCAACGTCGGCATCCGCTATCTGGCACGGGGGATGGACCGGGTGCGGCGGGCGGATGTATCCGTCTACCAGCCCCTCAACGCTGGCGGCGGAGAAGCGGTGGTGCGGCATATGCTCCACATCATCTCCGGTCGGGTCGTCGTCTGGCGGGGTGGGGAGTGGGCGATGGTCCCGGCCTGCAGCCAGGAGCGGACCGTCGAATTCCCCCGTTTTGGCTCCATCAGGGTCTGGAACATGGGCCACAGTGAGCCGGAGACGATCCCCCGCTTCATCCCCGGCATCGAGGAGGTCAATTTCTTTATGGGCTTCGGCCGGGGGTCCGGCCTCTTCATCCGGCCTGCCCGGTGGGGCTTTTTCTCCAGCGCGCGGGTGCGGGAGGCCGCTGCCCGCCTGGTCGCCCTCCTCGAGCGACTGGGGGGCAAGGAGGCGCCAGCGGATGGGGCGGTCCGCCTGGATGTGTGGGGAGAGGCGGGGGGTGAGGAGATGCACCGGCTGGCCTGCGGCATCGGCCAGATGCGGGAAGCGACCGGCCTCTCCCTTTCCGTCGGCGCGCTGATGCTGGCGCGGCGGGAGCTGACGGTCGAGGGCGGGGGCGTATACGCGCCGGAGGGCTGCCTGGATGCCCCGACCTTTCTCGCCCGCCTGAGCCAGAAGGGGATCAGGGCCTACTACGACCTGGAGATGACCCGGCCCGTGGTTTAGCGCTCCTCGACTGTCATTGCGGGTTATTAGATATTGGGCCACTTGGTGCGAGCGGTGCGCGGTTTGTAGAACTATGCGGAGGCACGCCGATGACTGCTGACATGACGCAAAATAGAAAGTTGACATGGAACAGGGTGGGTGCGTTGACGCTGGCTGTTCTCATTATGTGTGAACTTGCTGGTGTCTGGATGATGAGACAGAGGATTTTCCTGGCTCCGCCGATGGCCGCCTCCACACCCTATTTCTATATAGCGGTCGGATCACTGCCTGCTCTGATAACGTTCCTTGCTTGTGTTTGCACACGGCCAGCGGGCAACCGCATAATGTTAGTAGCACTGCCGATATTCGGGTGTGTGATTCTCGCTATCTACCTGGCGCTCATCGGACCGGGGTTCTATTCAGACATTCAATGTCAGGCTGTGTCAGGTTCGAGGTCAGCCAGCCGTCTCGACTGCAATTGTCTGATCGAGGCCACCTCAGGCACAGGCAAATTGCTCGTGAAGTGCTCGGCGGATAAGTTAGCGCCCTTACCGCTGATAAGGCTTGTTGAAGAAAAATGGGGCACGCCATAGCGGGGGGAGGCCCGACCCGGCGTTAAGGAGAAAGCGACGTGTCCACGCTGCTTGTGAAGAATGCCGACCTTCTGGTCACAATGGACGACGCCGGCCGTTGTATCGAGGGAGGCGGGGTGTTCGTGCAGGATGGGGTGATCCGGCAGGTGGGCCGCTCGGAGGAGCTGCCGGCCCGGGCCGACCAGATCGTCAGCGCCAGCGGGATGATCCTCCTGCCAGGGCTGGTCAACACCCACCACCACCTCTACCAGACCCTCACCCGGGCAGTACCGGCGGCGCAGGATGCCCCCCTCTTTGGGTGGCTCAAGACCCTCTATCCTATCTGGGCCCGGCTGACCCCCGAGGCAGTCTATGTCAGTGCGCTGGTGGGGCTGGCCGAGCTGGTCCTTTCCGGCTGTACCACTGCCGCCGACCACCTCTATATCTACCCCAACGGCTGCCGTATTGACGATGAGATCCAGGCGGCACGGGAGATCGGCGTCCGTTTCCACGCCAGCCGGGGCGCGATGAGCCTGGGGGAGAGCAAAGGGGGACTCCCTCCGGATCGAGTAGTGGAGGATGAGGACTTCATTCTCAAGGATATGCAGCGGGCCATCGAGACCTACCACGACCCCGGCCGCTATGGGATGGTCCGTATCGTCGTTGCACCCTGCTCCCCCTTCTCGGTGACGCCCGAACTGATGCGGGAGGCGGCAGCCCTGGCCCGCTCCTATGGGGTCCACCTCCACACCCATCTGGCGGAAACGCTGGACGAAGAGCGGTTCTGCCTGGAGCGGTTCGGCCACCGACCGGTGGGATACGCCGAGGCGCTGGGCTGGGTGGGGGAGGATGTCTGGTACGCCCACGGGGTGCATGTTAACAGACAGGAGATCGGACTGCTGGCCCGGACCGGCACAGGGGTCTGCCACTGCCCCAGCTCCAATATGCGGCTGGGGAGCGGCATCGCGCCGGTACGGGCCTACCTGGACGCGGGGGTCCGGGTGGGGCTGGGGGTGGACGGCTCCGCCAGCAACGATTCCTCCCATATGCTGGCCGAGGCGCGGATAGCGCTGCTGCTTCAGCGGGTGGGCGGCGATCCGGCGGGGCTCTCCGCCCGCGAGGCGCTCTGGCTGGCGACGCGCGGCGGAGCAGCGGTGCTGGGCCGGGACGACATCGGTCAGCTCGCGGAAGGGTTCGCCGCCGACCTCATCGGCTTCCGGCTGGACCGGCTGGATTACGCCGGTGCGCTCCACGACCCGCTGGCGGCGCTGGTCTTCTGCACTCCGCAGCGGGTGGACCTTTCCATCATCAACGGGCGGGTGGTGGTGGAGGAGGGGCGGCTGCTTACGGTAGACCTGGTCCCGGTGATCGAGCGGCACAACCGGATCGCCCGGGAGCTGGTGACGGGGGCATAGCAGGAGGCATGAGGCAGGGAGCAGGGTATGGCGAAATTGTCGGTCATTATGCCGGTCTACAACGAGGTCGGCACGGTGGCGGAGATCATCCGTCGGGTGCGGGCGGTGCCCCTGAAGGTGGCGGTGGGGTACGGCGAGCTGGATGGCCGGGTGGTCGAGCTGGAGCGGGAGATTGTCGTGGTGGATGACGGCTCCACCGACGGCACACGGGAGGTGCTTCGGTCCCTTGAGGGAGAGCCGGGTATTCTCATCGTCTTCCACGAGCAGAACCAGGGGAAGGGTGCGGCGGTCCGCACAGGACTGCAACACGCCACCGGCGACATTCTGGTCATCCAGGACGCGGACCTGGAGTATGACCCCCGCGACTATATATCCATGCTCCGGCCCATCCTGGAGGGGCGCACCCAGGTAGTCTACGGCTCCCGCTTTCGCGGCGGCCCCACCAAGGCGATGTTCTTCTGGCATATGGTGGGGAACCGGCTGCTGACGATGACCACCAACTTCCTCTACGACACCATCCTCACCGATATGGAGACCGGCTACAAGATGTTTACCCGGGAGGTTGCCCGGGAGCTCCGCCTTACGGAACGGGGCTGGGGGTTCGACCCCGAGATCACGGCCCAGATCCTCCGCCGTGGATACCGTATCTACGAGGTCCCTATCTCCTACACTGGCCGGGAGTTCTACGAGGGGAAGAAGATCTCCTGGAAGGACGGCTTAACGGTTCTGAAGACCCTGCTGCGATGCCGGTTTCAGAGGCTTCCCAGGGCGTGAAACGTCAAACGTCAGGCGTGAGACGTCAGGCGTCTATGCTGTGGGTCGCTCTTCTCCTGCTCGCCTGGGGTGTGCGGGCGACGGCGGTCGGTGCCCATCGCCTCCACCCGGATGAGGCGCTCTACGGCTACTGGGGACTGCTGATCCTGAGCGGGCGGGACCCGTGGCTTGTGTCGGTGCCGGTCTACAAGCCGCCGCTCCTGCCCTACCTTATGGCTGGGAGCCTGGCGCTGGTGGGCCGCTCCGAGCTGGCGGTCCGGCTGCCAGGGCTGGCTGCCGGCCTGGCGACAGTTGGGCTGATGGGACGGCTGGGCCGGCGGCTGTACGGGGCCTCGCTGGTGGGGCTGGTGGCGGCGGCAGTAGTGGCGCTCTCCCCCCTCTCTTTCCTCCTATCCGCTACCGGCTTTACCGACCCGCTGATGGTCGCCCTGGGGGTGGCGGGGTGCGTGGCGGCGGCCGAGGGACGGGCTGGCCAGGCGGGGGTGTTCACCGGCCTCTCTTTCGCCACCAAGCAGACGGGGCTGGTGTGGTTGCCGCCGGTCGCGCTCCTGGTTGTGGCATCCGGTGGCCGAAAGGCGGCGACCAGGCTGATGCGGGGAGTGGTGGGGTTCCTGGCAGTTGCGGGGCTGGTGGCAGGATGGGACCGGGTGCGGGTGGCTCAGGGGGCGGAAAGCTTCTGGCAGGCAGGGGTGGTCGGCTACGGGGGGCTGCGGCTCATCTGGCCGATGGAGTGGTCGGGACGGCTGGCTGCCTGGATGGGCTGGCTGCAGTACCTCCTCGGTTCGGCGCTCCCGGATGGCCTGCTGGTCGTCGGAGGAGCGGCGCTGGTCGTGCGAGGGATACGCCGTCGGGACTGGCCGGCCCTGTTCGATCTGGCGCTGGCAGGGTTCTGCCTGCTCTACCTGCTGGTCCACTGGCTGTGGGCCTTCCCGGTGTGGGATCGGTACCTCCTGCCCCTGGTGGTGCCGGCAGGCCTGCTCCTGGGCCGTGTGGTGGTGGAGGCGGCGCGGTTGATGGGGGCAGGGTTGCGGCACCCTTACCCCCCACCTGGCTCACCGCAGGCGGGGAGGGACAGGGAGGGGGGTGAGGGTCGAGGAGCGCCGCCTTCCTCCCAGCGCCGCCTCCGGATAGCCCTATCCCTGGTTACAGCAGCCTGCCTGGTGGCTGCAACATTCCCTGCCCTTGCCGGTCGGGTGCCGGTGGGCGCGGGCCTCCCGGCCTACGACGGCATCGAACAGGTGGCCGCCTTTCTGATGGAGCGGTCCGAGGGATCGGTGCTCTACCACCACTGGCTGGGCTGGAACTACCACTTCTACCTGTTCGATGGTCCCCTCTACCTGGCCTACTGGCCCACCCCTGCGTGGCTGGCGCGCGATGTGCAGGCCTTCGGGGAGCGGGAACCCCGTTATATCGTCTTCCCCGCCTGGGAATCCCCGGCACGGGTGGAGGCGGCGCTGGCGGAGGTGGGATACCGGTTGGAGCCCGTCTTCGTCGTGGAGGAAGGGGGAGAGCGGCAGTTCGTCGTCTACCAGGTCAGTGTGATGCGCGATACGTGAGACGTCAAACGTGAAACGTCAAACGTCAGGCGTCAGGATCAGCGTGCTGGGCGACCTCCTGGCGGTGGGTGGGCTGGGAGCACTGATCCTGCTGGCCTTCTGGTCCATCGGGCCGGCGGGGCGAGTGCTGGCCGGGGGTGACCTCTTCACATACTTTTATCCCTACTGGGCCGAGGCGACGCGGGCGATCCAGGCCGGACGGTTGCCGCTCTGGAACCCGTACCTCTTTATGGGGGTCCCCCTCCTGGCCAACAGCCAGGTGGGATTGCTCTACCCCCTTAACTGGCTGCTCTGGTTGCTCCTGCCCCCTCATCGTTCGCTCCACTGGTCGGGCCTTGTCCATCTCTGGCTGGCGGGGGCAGGGATCTACGTCTATACCCGCGGGTCGCTGCGGCTGGGGCGGCTGGGGGCCTGGGCGGCGGGGGCTGCGCTTTCGCTGGGGGGATACCTGGGCGCGCAGGTGGAGCACATCAACCAGCTCCAGGCCCTCGCCTGGTTCCCCTGGTTATTGCTTCTTTTTGATAAGGTAAATCACAGAGACACAAAGGACGCAGAGGCCGCTTCTTGTCTCCGCGCCCTCCGTGTCTCTGTGGTTTCTCTCTCCTTCTTCGGGCTGGCGGCGGTGGTCGGGATGATGTTACTGACCGGCCACACCCAGTCGGCGTTCATCACCCTGGTGGGATTGGCGGTGTACGGGCTGGCCCCTGCCCTCTGGTTGGCGCTAAGGGGCGGAGGATGGCGTCCTCTGGGGCAACGGGCGGCGGTCTGGGCGGCGGCGGTGGCGGTGGGGACGGCGCTGGCAGCGGGGCAACTGTTGCCAACGCTTCAACTGACCCGGCTCTCGGTCCGGGCCGGCGGCCTCCCCTTCAATGAACGGGTCTCCTTTTCCCTCTCCCCTGTCTACCTGGCCCGTGCCCTCCTGCCCGGCTACGTCCGGCCGGTGGAGCCAGAGAACATCGAGTATGTGGCGACGGTAGGGGTGACAGGGCTGTTGCTGGCCGCCCGCGGCTGGTGGAGAAGCGACCGCCGCCGGCTCTGGCCTGTCCTTCTGCTTGCCATAACGGGCCTTTTCCTGGCGCTGGGGTTGTACAACCCTCTCTACCTGCTCCTTGCCCGGTTTGTGCCAGGGTTTGCCCACTTCCGCGTCCCGGCTCGCTGGCTGGCCTTATGGGCCGTCGGCGCAGCGGCTCTCGTCGGGGTGGGAGTGGATGGAGCCGCAGAGGACACAAAGGGCGTAAAGAAAGCGTTTGCGTTCTTTGCGTCCTTCGCGGTTTTTCTTTTATGGGGAGCCGTGGGCGGACGGGTCGCGCCTGCGACGGTGGGGGCCTGGGTGGCGACGGCGGCGCTGGCCGTCGCAGCGATGCGGTGGAGGAAGCGGACGGCGCTGGTGGCGCTGGTGGTGGCGGAGCTGGTGCTCTCCGCCCGCACTCTCCCTCGTGCTCGCGCTACAGCCCCCCAGGCCTACACCTCCCTCCGGCCCGCCCTCGCCCATCTGCTGGCCGCCGGGGAGGGGAAAAGCCCGCCGGACCGCTTCCTCAGCCTTTCGGCGCTGGCCTTCGACCCGGGCGACCTGCCCGAACTGCGGCTGATCTATGGCGGCCAGCTCTCCCCGGATGCCCTTTACGAACTGATCATCGCCGCCAAGCATCGGGAGGTCCTCTCCCCCAACCTCCCACTGGCCTTCGGGGTCCCGGCGGTGGACGGATACGACGGAGGGGTGCTCCCCCTTTCCCGCTATCTGGCCCTCCAGCGGGCTTTCCTGCCCGAAGAGGCGGTTGCGCTGGACGGGCGGCTGCGGGAGAACCTGAAAGCAGTGCCGGACGGACGGTGGCTCTCCCTGCTGAACGTCCGTTACGTGATCACCGATAAGGTGTTCGATGCCTGGCTGGACGATGTGTTCTACGACCTCCAGTTCGGCGCCCGCCTTGCGGGGGGGGAAGAGGCAACAGTGGCCTGCGTGCCCCCCCTCGAGGGGACGGCGATAGGGCTGGTGAGCTATCTGGATGGGGCGGGGGGGCTGCCGGACGGGACGGTGGTGGGGGAGGTGACGGTGGGGTTTGCGGATGGGACCGTCCGTTCCTTCCCCCTGCGGGCCGGTGTGGAGACGGCGGAGGGACTCTACGGGCCGGAGGTGGCCCACGGCCCGGCGATTGTCGGCGGCCATTTCTGGCCGGGCCGGCCGGAAGGGAACGATTACGTGGCCCGGCTGCGGTGGGAGGAGCCGGGGACCCCTGTCTCCCTGACGGTGCGGGCCACCCTCCCGGAGGGAGAGCTGATCGTGCGGGGGGTCAGCCTGATAGATGAGCGGACCGGGGCATTTCAGTCCCTCGTCCTCTCCGACCAGGGGCGCTTCCGGCTGGTCCATTCGGGCGACGTGAAGGTGTACGAGAACCTGGATGTGCTGCCCCGGGCCTTTGTGGCCTTCCGGGTTTCGATGGCGGGGAGCGAGGGGGAAGTGCTGGCCCGGATGCGCGCGCCCGACTTCGACCCGTTAGCCGAGGTGGTGGTCGAGGGGGAAGAAGAGGCAGCCCTCCCCGGCGGGGGAGAAGCGCGGGTACACATCGTCGCCTACGAACCGGAGCGGGTGGAGATCGAGGTGGAACTGACCGGGCCGGGCTATCTGGTGCTGACGGACGCCAGCTACCCCGGCTGGCGGGCCTGGGTAGATGGGATGGAGGCGGAGATGCAGACCGCCGACCTGCTCTTCCGCACCCTCCGGCTGGAGCCGGGCCGTCACCACGTCCTCTTCGCCTTCCGACCGATGGTGGTAAGGGCAGGGCTGGGGATCGGCCTGCTGGCCTGGACCGGGCTTTTTGGCCTTTTCTTGATTTGTGGGTATAATCTTCACAGAACGCGGAGAGAAGGACGCGGGGGGTGAGGGGTGGAGGTCGTCACGATCCGCCTGCAGAGCCAGTATCAGATGCCGCGGGTGTGCTGTGCCTGTGGAGCGCCGGCGGGAGCGGGCAAACTGATGATCTCCCGGTCGAGCCTGTGGGAAGCCCGGTTTCTGAACCTCGCTTTTCCCCTCTGCGATCGGTGCGCGCTTCTGGCGCAGAGCATTGGCCGTCGTAGACGGCGGGTCCTGCTGACCGGCCTGGGGGCGAGCCTGCTTTTCTGTGCCGTCGCCTTTGGCCTGGGGCAGACGTTCGTGGCCGTGCCCGGCGGGCTGCTGGACCGGGCTATCGGGCTTCTGCTCATTCTTGCTGTACTGACCTTCCTGGGGTCCTGGGTGGGCCGCTGGCTGGCCTCTCTGATCGGCCTGACGGCCGAATCCCGGGCCACTTACCGGCGTGTCTCCGGGGCGGTGCGGGTGCGCCGGTACGATCCAGATCCTTTCGGTGGGGGATATGTCACCTTTGCTTTCGGCAACCGGGATTTCGCCGACCGCTTTCAGGAGATGAACACAGGGGTTGTCCTCGAGGGAAGGTGAGCGTATGGAGCCTGAGCAGACTGTTGTCCTCATCACCGGGGCTTCCTCGGGCATTGGGAAGGCGTGCGCTGAGCACCTGGCCTGCCGGGGGTATCGTGTGTTCGGCACGAGCCGCCATGCCCCCTTCCCGCCCGCCCCCCCCTCTCCGGGCCTCCCCACGATGATCCAGATGGACGTCACCCAGGACGAGTCGGTGCGGAGGGCGGTGGATTTCATTTTAAGAGGAGCGGGCCGTCTGGATGTGGTGGTGAACAACGCGGGGTTCGGGTTCGGCGGAGCGGTGGAGGATACGTCAATCGAGGAGGCGAAGGAGCAGTTTGAGACCAACTTTTTCGGCATGCTGCGGGTCTGCAGAGCGGTGCTGCCGGCGATGCGGGAACGGGGATCAGGGCTGATCGTCAACATCAGCTCCATCGGTGGGGTGATCGGGCTTCCCTACCAGGGGCTATACAGTGCCGCCAAGTTCGCCATCGAGGGGGTGACGGAGGCGCTGCGGATGGAGGTGCGCCGCTTCGGGGTCCGTGTGACGTTGATCGAGCCGGGGGATACCCGCACCGGCTTCACCGCCAACCGGCGCAGGGTCCGGGCGGCCCGTGAGAACCCGGCCTACGCGGAGGACTTCGCGCGGGTGATGGCGGTGGTGGAGGCGGACGAGCAGGGGGGAGCATCCCCAGAGGGGGTGGCTCGTGTGCTGGAGCGGATCATCCGCGCCCGTTCGCCCAGGCCACGATACCGGGTGGGGGCCTTCTTCCAGAGGCTGGCAGCGACGTTGAAGGGGATCCTCCCCGGCAGGCTGTTCGAGTGGCTTCTGATGAAGTACTACCGGCTGTTGTGAGAGGGGAGGAGGATGAACACTGTAAACCGGATTCTGGTCGTGCTGGGTGTGCTGGCGGCGCTCGTGTTCTGCACGGCCCTTTTCCTTGTGCCGTTGCCGATCTTGCGGGCGGTGGCTCAGGGGATGGTAGGGCTGCTGCAAGCTCTGGAAGGGGTGCGGCCGGTCCTTCGGGTCGTGCTGGGCATCCTCTTTGCCCTGGCCTGGGTGGTCATTTGTGTCCTCTTCCTGATCCTGGAGCTGCGCCGCCCCCGACTGAAAATGGTCCGGCTGGAGCGGGTGGGGGGTGGTGAGGTGGAGGTAAGCCTGGGGACGGTGGCGGAGCACATTGCCTACGAGGTGGATCAGCTTCCCGGCGTCCTCCGCGTCCATCCTCGCATCTCCGCGCGGCGGGGCGGGGTGGTTGTCGAAATGGACGTGGACGCAGCAGGGGACCTGGAGGTGCCGGTCCGGGCGGCTCAGGTGATCGAGGTGGTGCACCGGGTGGTGGAGGAGAAGGTGGGGGCGAAGCTGGTCGGCCCGCCGAAAGTCCGCCTGCGGGCAGCCCCTGTTCCCCCGGCTCTCCGGGCCAGGGTGGTGAGACCGGGAGGGGAGAGGGGGGCAGAAGAACCCCAGGGGTAGAGGGTGGGAATGGGCGAACTGGCCCTGAAAGCCCTGGTGGAGAGCCTGCTTTTCGTGGCCGACGAGCCGGTCTCAGCGGCCCGGCTGGCCGAGGCGCTGGAGACGACGCGGGAGGAGGTGGAGAAGGCGCTGGACGAGCTGGAAGCGGAACTTTCCGCACGGGGAGTGCGGCTGGAACGGATGGGTGGGCGTTATCAGATGGTCACGGCTCCCGAAGTGGCCCCCTATGTGGAGCGGTTCCTCGGGCTGAGGGAACGGCGGCGGCTTTCCCCCGCTGCGCTGGAGACGCTGGCCATCATCGCTTACCAGCAGCCCATCTCCCGCCCCCAGGTCGAAGCCATCCGTGGCGTCAATTGTGATAGCGTGCTGCGCACGCTTCTGGCAGCGGGGCTGATCGAGGAGGTCGGCCGGGCTCCATCGGTGGGACGGCCCGTCCTGTACGGCACGACCTTTGCTTTCCTTCAGCACTTCGGCCTGAGCAGCCTGGAGGACCTGCCACCGCTGGAGAGAGTGGAAGATCGGGAAGGCGCGAGGGACGCGGAAATGCATTAGAGACGCAGGTGAGCAGTTACGAACTGCTTAAGGCCAGTTAAACCAAGAAAGGAGGAACCAGGATGGCGAAGTTAGAAGCGATAGAAGGCATTGGTCCGGTCTATGCGGAGAAGCTGCGAGCGGCCGGCATCCGCACCATCGGGGCGCTGCTGAGCGCCGGAGCGACGCCCGAAGGACGGAAAGAGCTGGCGGAGAAAACCGGCATCGGCGAGGAGTATATCCTGGACTGGGTCAACCGGGCCGATCTGATGCGGATCCGGGGCGTCGGTGAGGAGTACAGCGACCTGCTGGAGAAGGCAGGGGTGGACACGGTGGTGGAGCTGGCCCGTCGCAATCCGGATAACCTCTACGAGAAGCTGCTGGAAGTCAATGCGGAAAAGCGACTGGTCCGCCGGGTGCCAGCCCGAGAGGCTGTGGCCCGATGGGTGGAGGAGGCCAAAACGCTTCCCAGGGTACTTTCTTACTAGCCCACCAAATATCCGCCGGGATCGGGCGATCGGGTTTTCGGAGCAAATTCTCATCACGGAGACACAGAGGGCACAGAGTTCTACAGAAAATTCAGAGGGCCCCCGGTGTTTCTCTGTGCTTCTGTGGTTCTTCTTCGAATACCCGCGACCGGGCCTTCGTTGCCCTCTCCGGCAGGTGTGATATAATCCCCTGGAAACCTCACGACGACAGCGGGAGGGGAAATGACTGCCACCAGTAAGCGGGCATCGCGTCCGGAGCGTGCCGAGGCCTGTAACCAGGAAGGCCTTCGGGCCTATGCCGAATGGGACATTGATCGGGCGATCGAACAGTTCCGGGCGGCGATCCGCGCCGCCCCCGACGAGCCGGAGTACCGTCTGAACCTGGCGAAGGCGCTTTCGCGGGCCGGCGACTTCGATCAGGCCCTGCGGGCAGTGGCCGACTTTCTGCGTCTGGAACC
>JBDOIF010000106.1:0-5300 GCA_041082215.1 Anaerolineae bacterium | reverse complement strand
CGCACCGGCCAGAAGAGCCATTCCCAGACGAAGTAATAGTAGATGCTGATCCAGCTTACAACAACGAACCCACCGATGAAGAGATAAGGGAGGAATGCCGGCTGGATGCCGATCAGCCAGTAGGACAGGACGATGACTGGCAGGACCACGACCAACGTAGAGTTGTAGAGGGCGAAGAGGGAGAACTGCCAGGGGAAGGCCGTCGCCTCCCGCCATACTGCTTCCTCCTCTTCCGAGGGCAACCGATCCGGCATCATTTGCAGAAATCGCCGGAGATGGGTGGTGTTCCGTCGGGCATAGAAAACACCGATAAAGTTGGCAACGGTCACGAAGAGGGCTACCAACGCAGCCAGAGAAAGAAGCTGCTTTGAGGACAACGTTACCGTCGCCAGGGCATAATAGATGCCAAGGGCGGAGGCCGGCACAGAGGCGATTTCGACTACGGCGGCCACACGCCCAATATAACTGGCTCTCCATCGGGAAAGGAGTCGGCTCAGCAGTAACCAATCCCTGCGCTCGTGGCTCTTGCTCATTTTCATTCACCCACTTCTCTGCCCGTACCCAGATAGACAGCGACCTCGGTCACTTCCGGCAACCGGGCCAGCTCTTCCACCGCCGTATGGAGGAGCGTTTCCATATCCAGCGAGCGGGTCAGGATAGAGGAGATCCCGCTGAGCATCTGCTCCTGGATCGCCCGACTGCGGGATTCCTCCAGCAACCGGGCGCTTTCCAGCGCCAGCGCGATCTGCTCGCCCATCTCCTCGGCCAGGCGCTGCTCCTCCGGCGACCACGGCGGCTGCTCCCCGGTCCGCCGCAGCAGGATGGAGCCGATGACCTGCCCCCGGAGGCGGAGGGGCACCGTCAACTGATGCCCATCCCCCTCCGCGGCGGACGGCTGGGCGGGGGGTGTCGGAAGAGGCTCCACCTCCACCCCTGTATAGCGGTACGTAGAAGGACGACGGGCGGTCCACAGCCGCCATGCCTCCCGTGCCCGTTCGCCGTACAGCCGTTCCAGCTCCTGCAACGTCCGGTAGCTCTCCTCCAGCAGCCGGGCGTTCTCGATGGCCAGGGCGATCTGGTCGGCCATCGTCTGCAGCGCAGCCACATCCTCACTGGTGAACGCCGCTGGCTCCTCCGACTGCACGTCCAGCACGCCGATGACCCGGTTGCGGACCTTGAGCGGCAGGGCCATTTCAGAGCGGGTGCGGGGGAGGTCGGGGTTATCGAAGAAAACGGCATCCGCACCCACATCCAGCGCGATGCGTGGCTCCCCCGAGCCGGCCACATACCCCACGATGCCGACCTTGCCCACGGCCAGCTTGTGGCCCCGCTCCAGCATCCGCTTCCCGCCCTCCGAGGAGGCAGCCCGAAGCACAGCATACTCTCCCCGATCGTCCAGCAGGAAGATGCCGGCGTGGTAAAAACCGAACCGCTCCGAGATCAGGTGGACAACCCGGTCCAGCAGCTCCCTCACGTCCCGGATCTCCAACGCATCCCGGGCCACCCTTGCCGCCGCCTCCAGCTGGACAGCCCGCTTCTCCAGATCGCGGGTGCGTTCGGCGATCCGCTGCTCAAGCGTCCCCACCAGCCCCTGCAACCGGGCAGTCATATCGTTGAAGGTGCGGGCCAGCAAGCCGATCTCATCCCTCGTCCTGATCGCCACCCTTGCCCCCAGGTCGCCCGCCATAATCCTCCGCGTGGCCTCGGAGAGCCGGGCGATAGGCACAGCGACAGAGCGGTCAATGGAGACGCCCACAGTAACAAACAGCCCAAGCATGACCACGATCGTCACAACAATGACCCTGAGGAAAATCTGGTTCAGCCGGACACCGGCCTGGGCCAGCTCCTCAGCCTCCCGCTGTTTGGCCTCGTACAGGTACTCCGCCGGGGCGATGAGCGCATTCTCGAGCAGGGCACCGATCCTCATCTGGCGGCCCTCGATGGAAGCTGTGTCGTCAGGATGCTGCTGATAGAAAGCCAGCATCTCCTCCGAAAGGACCGTGTACGTCTCGTAGGCCCCTCTGATGCCCTCAACCACCAGCTCATCCTCAGTGCCCCGGGTCCGGCTCTCCAGATCGGCCAGATGGACCTCAACGCTATGGATCAGGTCCTCCACGGCGCGCAGGTGGGCCCTGTTCCCTGTGGTCACATACTGCCCCACCTTAAGGCTGTGGAACAGGATGTTGCGCTCGATCGCCGCCATGTCGTTGAGGATGGGCTGGTTTTCCTGCAGGACCCTCACCGTGCTGGCCTGGATCCGGCTCATATAGTACAGGCTGAAGCCGCCAGCGATGGCCATCAGTATGCTCATTATGAAGAAAGCAACCACCAGTCTCTGCCGTACTGTCCATCCCATAACCCTTCCTCCCAACGTCGCTCCACCCCGGGCCGCAGCGGCCGCCCGGCTGCGCCTCCTGGACTCTCAGCTCCTCAGCCAGGCCCAGTAGAAGTCCTCGTCGCTGCCCATCACCGGGCAGTAATCCAGGCCCTCAATGGTGGAGCTGTAGATGTGGAAGTCCGGTGTGGAGACGCCGAAGATGTTCACCGCCTCGTCAAGGGCCAACTGCTGGGCCTGGCGGTAGAGCCGGGCGCGCTCTCCACGATCCACCGTCGCCCTGGCCTGCTCCAGCAGCTCATCCATCCGCGGGTTCTGGTAGTGGCCGGGATTGCTCCAGGCCCCCGCCTGGGAGGAGTGATAGCCTGTCCACAGGTAGTTGTCGGGATCGGGGTAGGCGGAGACGGAGTAGAGGGGGAACATGGCGGGTGCCGTTCTGGGGTCCTGGAAAGTGCTCACCGCGTCGGCCCAGGCCATAGGGATGAGGTTCACGGTGATGTTGAGCTTCGCCAGTTGCTCGCGCAGGATCTCCCCTGTCTTTCGCTCCTCCTCGAGGCCGTGGACATAAACGAAGTCCAGGAAAAAGCCGCCGTCCGGCCAGGGTGACTTTCTCAACTCCTCCCTGGCCTTCTCCAGATCGAGGCGGTAGACCTCCAGGTCCCTGGCCGTCAGTTCCAGAGAGGTGGGCAAGGGCCCGACGTTCAGCCTGGCGCGTCCCCCCCAGATCTCCTGCAGGGCCTGGTAATCGAAGGCATAGGAGATCGCCCGCCTCACGTGGACGTTCGCTGTGTACCCCTCCTGGTAGTTGAGCTTGATCTCATAGACCTGCATCGTTGGCTCTTCCACGATTCGAAAGCCCGCCTCTTTCAGACGAAGCTGCTCTTCGGGCGTGGCCCAGTCAATCAGGTCCACCTCCCCTTTCTCCAGCGCCTGAACCCTGGCCGCAGAGTCGGTGATGACCCGACGGACATACCCTTCCAGATGGGATTCCGAAGGCCATCCCTTCCAGTAATCAGGGACTGCTTTGAACTCGTAGGACTCTCCCGGCTTCCACTCCCCTACGGTGAAGGGACCGGAGCCGGCGTCGTGCTCCTTCAGCCAGCTCTGGCCGTCGTTGCTGCCGGCATTGGCCTGCACCACCCGGGGGTTGACGATGAAAAGCCAGGGCAGGATGTTCAGGAAGGGGCCAAAGGGCTGCAACAGCCGGAACTTCACCACATAGTCCCCCTCCACCGTCACACTGTCCTCATCCATAATGCCTGCGAACAACGAAGCGGCCCCCTGACCGATCCGCAGCAGACGCTGGGCCGAATACCTGACCGCGTCGGCGGTTACCGGCGTGCCATCGTGGAAAACTGCGTTCTCCACCAGCTTGAAGGTCCATTCCATCGCATCCTCGGAGACCTCATAGCTCTGGGCCAGCCAGGGGATCACCTGGGGTGGGTTGCCGACATATCGGAACAGCGCATCGTACAGCCCCTTCAGGCTGCTGCCGATGGCCTGGTCGAAGCCCACGGCCGGGTCTATCGTATACAGGTCCACCGCGCTGCCCATCATCAGCGTCCGTCGGCCAGCGCCGGGCGGCTCCACCGTCGGTTCAGACGGGGAGGGGCCGCAGCCGGGCAGGAAGGCGCTCAGGGCAGCGACCCCGGCAGCCTTGAGCGTCCATTGCAGGAATGCTCGCCGGCTGAGCGTTCCTGCTGCTATATGCATCTTCCGTTGGTTTGCCTTGTTGGTGTCCATCTTTATCTCCTTGGGTGAATGCTGTGTCTATTCAATTTCCACACCTATTCGGAAGTGCTGGCTCCGTCGCCACCTCCCAGCCGGATCACTCCCTCCGAGGCCCGCAGCGCCCGCCCCAGTTCCCGGACGGCTGTCTGCAGGATCGCATCCACATCCACCGAGGCACGGACCCGGCTGGCGATCTCCGCCCGCAGCCGCTCCCGTTCCGCCCACTGCCGGGTTTCTTCCAGCAGCCGCATCCCTTCCAGGGCGATGGCAGCCTGGTCGGCGACCGTTCGGGCGCGACGGCTCCACTCTTCCGAGATGCCGGTCAATGGCCTGGTGCTGCTGAAAGTCAGGAAGCCCAGCGGACGGCCACCCGCCGTCAGCCCCAGCGTCACCATTCCCCGCATGCCCATACTCCGCATTGTCTCCCGCACCACATCGGGAACGGGTTCGAGGGGGTCCTCCGCATCCCTGTAGATGACCATAAACCCGGGGTCCTCCAGCACGCCCTGCGCCGCCAGCCGGTCCGAGATGGGGAAATCCCGGATCATCGGGATGGGCACGGGTCCCCCTTCTCCTACGATCACCGAATAAATATCCCCCCGGGTAGGGATACCCCCTTCGTCGAGCGCGGTGACCAGGGTCAGCGAGACGGCGGAGAACCCCAGCGCGGCTGCGATTTCGGCCGCTCCCTGCACAACCCCATCCGGGGAATTCGCCTCGCCGATTGCCCGGCTGGCCCGGTAGAGGGCCTCCACCACCCCCAGCGCCCGCTGCGTCTCCTGGAAGAGGCGGGCGTTCTCCAGCGCCAGCCCTGCCTGCTCGGCTACCTGCCGGATCAGGGCCTCTTCCTCCGGCGTAAGCGGACGGTCGGGCAACGAGAGGAGCAGGCGGCCGATTGGCCCACCGCGCGTCTCCAGAGGCACGGACAGCTCCGGCTTCCCCGCCAGCCTTTCAGCCGCCTCCGTGGGGAGGATTTCCAGGCCGTCGTAGACATACCCCCGGATCGGGCGTTCGGCCAGCAGTGCTTCCCACCCCTCCCGTTCCCGCTGGCCCAGGAGCACCGAGATCTCGTGCAGCCGTTCCTGAGTCTCCTCCAGCAGTCGGGCGTTTTCGATGGCCAGCGCCACCTGGTCGGCCATCGTCTGCAACACCGCCACATCCTCTTCGCTGAACGCCGCCGCCGCCTCCGACTGCACGTCCAGCACCCCGATCACCTCCCCTCGCACCTTCAGCG
>JBDOIF010000105.1:0-22744 GCA_041082215.1 Anaerolineae bacterium | reverse complement strand
CCGGCTCCCTCACCTCCAGCATCCGGGCGGACGTGCAGGCGGTGCTGGACGAATACCTGGCTCAGGTCCATACGGTGCGGGACCGGATCCTCAGTCGGGAATTTCCGCTGTTTTGATCGTAGGGGCGACCTGCGGGTTGCCGTTGGTAGGGGCGACCTGCGGGTTGCCGTTGGTAGGGGCGACCTGCGGGTTGCCGTTGGTAGGGGCGACCTGCGGGTTGCCGTTGGTAGGGGCGACCTGCAGGTCGCCCCTACTTGGACGGGGCGGGGTATTTGAGGCCGGTGCCGGTGTTAAAGAGGACCACCCGCTCTTCGGGCGCGACCCATCCGTCCCTCAGCAGGACCTCCAGGGCGGCCAGCGTGGCCCCGCCTTCAGGGCAGGCGAATATCCCTTCCGTGCGGGCAATGCGGAGCTGAGCGGCGGTCAGGGCCTCGTCGGAAACGGCGACGGCGGTGCCGCCGCTTTCCCGTAGCGCACGGAGGATGAGGAAATCGCCCACCGCCGAAGGAACCCGCAGCCCGGCGGCTATCGTCCGCGCCCCCTCCCACGGAGCGGCGAACTCATCGCCCGTGTGGAAGGCACGGACAATGGGGGCGCAACCCGCGCTTTGCACTGTCACCATCCGCGGCCGCCGCTCCCCGATCCAGCCCAGTTCTCCCAGCTCCCCAAAGGCCTTCCACATCCCTACCAGGCCAGTCCCTCCTCCTGTGGGGTAGATGATCACGTCCGGCAGCTCCCAGCCGAACTGCTCCGCCAGCTCATACCCCATCGTCTTCTTCCCCTCCAGCCGGTAGGGCTCCTTGAGGGTGGAGAGATCAAACCAGCCTTTGGCCTCGGCGTCCAGGCGGGCCTTCCGACCGCAATCGGTGATAAGCCCCTCCACCAGAACGACCTCCGCTCCCAGCGCTTCGCATTCCATACGGAAGGGGCCGGGCACATCGGCGGGCATGTAGACGTGGGCACGGAGCCCTGCCCGGGCGGCATATGCGGCCATCGCCCCGGCGGCGTTCCCCGCCGATGGGATCACCACCTCCTGCACCCCCAGCTCCTTTGCCCGGGAGATCGCCACCGCCAGCCCCCGCGCCTTAAAGGACCCCGTGGGATTGAGACTCTCATCCTTGATGTACAGGTGGGGAAGCCCCAGCTCCGCCCCCAGCCGACGGGCGGGGAGCAGCGGCGTGAATCCCTCCCCGAGACTGACCTCGGCCTCCCGGCTCTGCACCGGCAACAAAGACCGGTAGCGCCACAGGGTGGGTTCGTCGGTGATCGCCGCCTCCCGGCCCAGCGAACGGACCGCCGTCAGGCTGTAGCGGGCCAGCAGGGGACGGGCACAGGTCGGGCACATGCCCTGCAGCCGGTCGGCCGCGTACTCCTTGCCACAAAGGGCACACTCCAGATGGCTCAGGTAGCTCATCCCGCCCTCCCTCCAATACGGTGTGTTCCTATGATACCCATAGCGGGGAAGAGCGCAAAGCCGCCCCCTCTTACGATGATGTGGACAACTCCGCAGGAGTTGTCCTACGTAAGTCTGGCCGTAGGTTTTCCGTAGGGAAAGCGTAGGGATAGCGTCAAGACCGGAGGCCGAAAAGGGGGTAGAATAAAGGTTGAAGAGTCAGGGGCGGTATCTCTTCTTCTCCTCCTTTGGTGAGGGCCGGGGATTCGGCGAAGAGCCGATAGGCGGCATCCCCGGCCCTCAGCACGTCAGGCGCTGTAGGATAAGCTTCAGCCTGTCCTGCAGGCGGATGGGACGGAAGATGACTCCTCGTGCATCTGTGTTATAATAAGTCCCAATCCAACTGGCAGAGGAGTCATCGGACGGAATGGGAGTAACTGGCCCCTCGGTCATCCTGGCCTTCCTGGCCGGCCTGGCCTCATTCCTTTCCCCCTGTGTCCTGCCGCTGGTGCCGGCTTACATCGGCTACCTGGGCGGGCAGGCCGTCGTCGCCCCGGAAGAAAGACGCACCCTGGCCGAACGGCTCGCCACCTTCCTGCATGCCCTGGCCTTCGTCGCAGGTTTTTCCACAGTCTTCATCATTCTGGGCGTGGCGGCCGGAGGGCTGGGTCGCCTGCTCCGCTCCGATTGGGTCCGCTGGATCGGTGGCCTGGTCATGGTCTTCTTCGGCCTCGCCCTGACCGGCCTCGTCAAACTCCCCTTCTTCTATACCGAGCGGCGGGTGCATTTCCGTGCCCGGCCTCACTGGGGATACCTCTCCTCCGCCCTTGTCGGCGTCTCCTTCGCTGCCGGCTGGACCCCCTGCGTCGGGCCGGTCCTCGGCGGCATCCTGGCCTTCAGTGCTGTCCAGGGGATGGTGGGCAAAGCGGCGGGGCTTCTGGGGGCCTACTCCGCCGGGCTGGGGCTTCCCTTCCTGCTGGTGGGGCTGGCAGTGGACCGGATCGGCCCTTTCCTGCGCCGGATGCATCGCTACCTGCCCGCCATCCAGGTCGGGATCGGCGTTCTGCTGGTGATTTTCGGAGTATTGCTGTTTATGGACTGGCTGCGGTTGCTGGGAGTCTGGATGACCCGGCTGGGGATCGGTTGGGATGTGGGGTTGTGAGGCTGGGGGTGGCTGGATGATTGGGTGTTTTCAATTTCTCTGTGTTTTAGGAGGTGGAGCGTGACAGAGAGAGACCGTCTGCCCCCCGGACAGGTGCTCACGAAGCGGTTTCCCGTCCTGCACTATGGAACAGTTCCCCGCTATAGGAGTCTGGAGGAGTGGGACCTCCGCGTCTTCGGCGCAGTGGAGGAGGAGGTCCGTTTCACTTACGAGGAGCTGACCAGCCTCCCCTCCACCCGCATCGTGGCCGATATCCACTGTGTCACCCGCTGGTCGAAGTTCGACACCGTCTGGGAGGGGGTCCGTTTCCGCGATTTGATGGAACGGATCCGACCGCTGCGGGGGGCGGAGTTTGTGCTGGTCCACGCCGAGCACGGCTTCACCACCAACCTCCCTCTCTTCCGTCTGATGGCCGACAACGTCCTGCTGGCATGGAAGTACGACGGCGAACCGCTCACGCCGGAGCACGGCTGGCCGCTGCGGCTGGTGGTGCCCGACCTGTACTTCTGGAAGTCGGCCAAGTGGGTGCGGGGGCTGGAGTTTATGTTTGAGGACCGTCCCGGCTTCTGGGAGCAGGCCGGCTACCATAACGAGGGAGACCCCTGGAAGGAACAGCGGTATGCGGAGTAGCGGCCCGGCCCTGCTCGCGATGCTGGCGATGCTGCTGGCCGGGTGTCTGCCAGCGGCCACCCCTGCCCCGACCCTTCCCCCGCCTACTTCCACTCCCACTCCCCTTCCTCCCACGACAACTCCTGCCCTGCTCTCTCCCGCTCCTCTCGTCACTACGCTCACCCTGTGGGTGCCGCCGGAGCTGAACCCTTACGACGAGGGAGCGGAGGCCGCGCTCCTGGCCGAGCGCCTGGAGTCGTTTGGGCAGGCCCACGAGGACCTGCAGGTGGGGGTCATCGTCAAGAAAGCGCAGGGGCGGGGAGGGCTGCTGGACTTCCTGCGGACGGCCAGCGTGGCTGCCCCTTCGGTCCTGCCTGACCTGGTTGTGCTGAGGACGGCAGACCTGCGCGTGGCTGCCTGGTCCGGGCTGCTGCAGCCGCTGGACAGCCTGCTGCCGGAAGAGCTGGCGGCGGAACGTTTCCCCTACGCTGTCGCGCTGGGTCAGGTGGACGGGCAGACGGTGGGCATCCCGTTCGCAGTAGAGGTGGAGCATCTGGCCTATCGCCCTTCCCTGATCGCCCGGCCGCCTGTCACCTGGACCGATGTCCTTTCCAGTGGGACGTCCTTCGTTTTCCCGGCCGCCGGTCAGGAAAATGGGGTGAATGATGCCACGCTGGTGCAGTACCTGGGCGCGGGGGGCCGTCTGACCGACGGGGAGGGGAAGCCCCAACTGGAGGTGGAGCCCCTTACGGCGGTGCTTGAGTTCTATACACAGGCAGTAGCGGCCGGCGTCATCTCACCCACCGTCGTCCGTTCCATAACCCACACCGACGGGTGCTGGAGCCTTTTCCAGAACGGGCAGGCCGGAATGGCAGTGGTGAACTCCCGTCGCTTCTGGACCGAGCGGGAGAGCATGGCCGCTCCGGCGGCGATCCCCACGAAGGACGGTCGGGTAGTGGCTCTGGCGAGGGGCTGGACGCTGGCGTTGGTGACGGCGGACCCTCAGCGGCAGGGGCAGGCGATGGAGCTGCTTGCCTGGCTGTTCGATCCCGAATGGTATGGAACCTGGACCCAGTACACCGGCTATCTACCCGCGACGCGGGGAGGGCTGGCGGCCTGGAACATGCCGGAGGAGGAGAGAGCTGTGCTGGAAGCATTGCTGGAAGGCGCTCAGGCCGATCCACTCTCCATGGTCCGCGCAGCGATAGGCCCTCCCCTCCAGGAGGCGCTGGATGGAGTGCTCAGCGGTCGCCTCAGTCCGGCAGAAGCCGCTGCCGATGCCGCCCGGGAGGTGGAACCGTAGAGGGACACGGTGACACGGTGACGCGGTGACCTCAGTATCTTCAACAGCTTCACTGCTTCAGTGTTCTCCAGCTTTCGCCCCTTCAGTGTTCTCCTGGAAAGATCTTGCCAGGGTTGAGGATGTTCAACGGGTCGAACAGCCGCTTGATACCTCGTTGTAACTCGATCAGTACCGGGTCCATCACCAGCGGCAGGTACTCCGCCCGCTTGGAGCCGATTCCGTGCTCCCCGCTGATGGTCCCTCCCAGCCTGGCTACGATCCCATAGAGTTCTTTCAGGATCGCCGGCAGCTTTTCCTCCCACTCTTCTATCGGCATTTCGGGCCGCTTGATCACCGTGGCGTGGAGGTTGCCGTCCCCGGCGTGGCCGTAGCACGGGATGAGCACCCCGTACTTCTGGGAGAGCCGTTCCAATTCCGGCATCAAAGCCGGAATCTGGGACAGCGGCACCACGATATCCTCCAGGCTCTGCACCGGGCAGACCACTTTGAAGGCCTCCGCCAGATTCTGACGTGGTCGCCACATCCGCCGCTCTGTGGCCGGGTTATCCCCCACATATACATCCAGCGCCCCCGCCTCCAGGCATACTTCCACCACCGTACTGTACTCCGTCTCCACCTGCTCCCGGCTGTAGCCGTCCACCTCGATGAGCAACATCGCCCCGATATCTGGATGGGGTGGTCGCTCGTTCAGGAACTCGTAGGCGGCCTGCACCGAAAGCCGGTCCATAAACTCGACGGCGGAGGGGATCAGACGGCCCTGGGTCACCACCCGCGGCACAGCGGCGATGGCCGTCTCTACATCGGGGAAGGGGACCAGCAGGACCACCCGCGCGCGGGGGAGGGGGAGCAGTCGCAGGATGATCTGGGTGAAGACGCCCAGTGTCCCCTCCGAGCCGACCATCAGGTGGATCAGGTCGTAGCCGGTGACGTCTTTCACCCGCCTGCCCCCCAGTCGGACGATCTCGCCGGTGGGCAGCACCACCTCCAGTCCCAGCACATAGTTCCCGGTCACCCCGTACTTGATCGCCCGGCCTCCGCCAGCGTTCTCCGCCACGTTTCCGCCCACAAAGCAGCTCTCCACGCTCATCGGATAGCCAGCGTAAAAGAGGCCGTACTCCTGCACCGCCTCGTTGATGTCGTTGGTGACCACTCCCGGCTCGACCACGACCACCAGGTTCTCCCGGTCAATCTCCAGGATGCGGTTCATCCGCTCCACGGAGAGGACAATACCTCCGCAAACCGGCACCGCGCCGCAGGAGAGGCCGGAACCCGCCCCCCTGGGGGTGACCGGGATGAGCTCCCGGTTGGCCAGCCGCATAATCTGGCTGATCTCCTCCGCCGTCCGTGGCTTGACCACCACCTCCGGCATGTGGGCGTACTCTTCCCCAGCCACCTCGTCGTGGGCGTAGTTCCGCATCCGCTCCGGGTCGTCGTAGATCACATGCTGTTCGCCGACAATGGCCCGCAGCTCATCGGCGATCGCCGGGGTCACAGGACGGTATCTCCTCATCGGTCCATCTCCTCTCCGCCACGCAACACTCGCTATATGAGATGTATTACGTGTTGCATGTTGTGCGGTATGTAGGGCACTGTCTGCGGCCCGTCGGGGAGAACGGCGATGGTTGCCGACGGGTTTTCCCGCAGCAACCGGTCCACCGTTCCCTCAATGGAGCGACAGGGAACAACAAGCGCCCGCTGCAATTCCTCATCGGAGAGGCCGTCGGCGTAGACGTGGACAGTGGCTTTGAGGGCGATCTGGGCATGGATCTGCGCCTCCCACTGGTCCTGGCAGCGGAAGTCGGGGGCCATCAGCCGCTCCAGCAGCGCCTCGGGGCTTGTGGCTTCCCACAGTAGCCGCCTGTACTCCCCATGGTTGGGGATGCCGTCCCAGCATTCGGCGGCGACGATGATATGGCCGCCGGGCCGCACGATCTGCGCTGCGGCGGACATCCCTTTGACCGCCTGATAGAGGTTCAGGTCAAGCGGGTAACCGCTGTTGGAGGTGATCACGATGTCGAAGGGGGCTTCCACCGGCTGGAGGGCGTGCTCCCGCACAAAGGCCACTCCCGCCCGATGGGCCTCCAACAGGTCGCCAGCGAAGACCCCGGTGATCGCTCGCTCCCGGTTGAGGGCAACGTTGAGGAGAAAGGTCGGTTCGGTGCGGAGGGCCACTTCCAGCATCTCCTCCCACACCGGGTTCCCCTCCGTCACCGCCCAGGTGGCGTTGGGATGGGCCAGCATCGAGGCGCCGTGGTTATCCAGGATCGCCCCGATGTCGGCGATGCCGGGCAACACAGCCTTGGGTCCGCCGCTGAAGCCAGCGAAGAAATGGGGTTCGATAAAGCCAGTGAGGATGCGGATCGAGGCTTCCATATAGGCCCGGTTGACCCGCACCGGCCGTCCGGCCCGGTTCCGCCCCACCTCGACCAGACCCCCCTCATCCCAGGCGTCGTGCTGGAGGATGCGGTAGCGGCTCACCACCTCCGACCCCAGCATCCGCTTCAGCTCATCTTCGGTCTGGGGCCGGTGAGTGCCCAGCCCGTTGATCAGCACGACCTGCTCGTCCGGCACGCCAGCCCGGGCCAGCTCCGCAAGCAAGGGGGGCAACACCCGGTCGTTCGGCATCGGGCGGGTCAGGTCGCTGAAGACCACCGCCACCGTGTCGTCGGGACGGACCCGTTCCCGCAGGGGTGGGGCGCTCAGGGGAGCCTGTAGCGCCTCCAGGATCGCCGCCTGCTCATCCGGCAGGCCCGGCGTGAAGGTCGGCTCGATCACGGTCACGGGAGCCCCGTCGGGCAGTTCGATCCACAGCCCTTTCCGACCGTACGCCAGCCGCACGCGCATCCCTCCCCCTCTCCCCGTGTCCCCGCGTCCCCGCGTCTCAATACGCCCCCAGCTCCCTCAGCCGCTCGTCGTCTATGCCGAAGTGATGGCCCAGCTCGTGGAGGACAACCCGTCGGACGGTAGCCCGCACCTCCTCCAGGTTGCGGCAGCGCATCAGGATCGGCCTCCGGTAGATGCTGATCTTATCGGGGAGGACGAGGCCGTAGTGGTGGGTCCGCTGCGTCTGGGGTATGCCATGATAGAAGCCCAGGAGCTGGGCAGGGTGGCGCACCCCGGCCAGCCGCATCGTTTCAGGGTCCGGCCACTCCTCCACCACCACCGCCACGTTCTCCAGTCGCTCCCGGAAGAGGTCCGGCAGGCCATCCAGCACCTCGGCGACCAATCGCTCAAACTCCAGGGGGTCCATTTGCTCTCAATTATACCACCAAACAGGTGTATTTCAGTCTGGGGGCGAGATGTCCCTGGCCCGGGCCGGACCTGGGGAAACACGAATAACGCGAATGGAAACGAATACCGCGAATGGAGCAGGGCTTCCTCCTGTTCGCGGTATTCGGGCCATTCGTGGGATTCGCGATCCGCTGGCGGGTGAGAGGACCACTCGCCCCGAAATTGAAGTACGCCCCCACCGAAGCCCCTGGTTGGCGCAGTCTGCGGGAGCTAGTATAATCTGTACAGCTCAGCAATCCCGGGGGAGGCAGGTGCGATGGACGAACAGCAGGAGAGGCAGCCGTGGCAGGCGTGGTTACCGAGGCTGGTGTTGACCTTTCTCGTGTTCCTTGTGCTCGCCTTTGTGGTTTATGAGACGACCGTCGGCCTGGGTGGGCAGGACCTGGGTGGCAACCGGTTGTGGGCGCTGATCGTGGCGCTGCTGTTGTTGCTGTTGTTGCCGGTGGTGGATCGGATCCAGGAGCTTCGCGTTTCGCCGGGCGGCTTCGAGGCCAAGTTGAGCGAGTTGAAGGCGGAGGCGCTGGAAAGGATCGGCGGGATAGAGGATCAGGAGGCAGCCGAAGCAGCGAGGCGGCAGATTCTTCAGGCCAGGAACCCCGATCAGGTGCAGGCCGCGCTGGCGGTGGCGGTCGAGCTGAACGTAAGCCGCATCATGGATCGGGTGAAAGAGGCCATTCGCCAGCGCCGTAAGTGCTACGTGCGCTATAAGTCGGGGCCGGGGGAGCCAGAGGAGACCTTTTTCGTCGCTCCGCTGGATATCAGGCCGGGTAAGACGCCCGCGACCCGGGCCAACGATTATCTGTGGGCCTACTCCTACGAACACGGGCACGTGGTCTCGCTCCGCCTGGGACGGATACTGGGGGTGGAGCTGAGTGAGGAGACCTTCGACCCGGCTCAGGTGACGGCGAACTGGCGGCGGGAACCGGAATGGAACGTGCCGCGAGAATGGTGATTGGAGGCACAGGTGAAGAGCTTGCAGCCCTGCGTTCCTGATGCCGAGAGCGCCCCGTCCCCCGATCGGTCCCCCTTTGGGCAACCGCAGGCGGTGCTGGCATTGATCCCGGCCTGGAACGAGGCGGAGCGCATCCGCCCCATCATCGAGGGGGCAGGGGCCTATCTGCCCGTTCTGGTAGTAGACGACGGCTCCACCGACAGGACCGCTGAGGTCGCCCGGGCCGCCGGGGCCTGGGTCATCCGCCATCCCCAGAACCGGGGGAAGGGGGCGGCCCTGAAGACCGGCTTTGCCTGGGCGCTGGAACACGGCTACGATGCCGTCCTCACCCTGGATGCCGACGGTCAGCACGACCCGACGGAGATCCCGAAACTGCTGGCTGCTCTGGAGGCCGGGGAGGGGGAGCTGATCATCGGCGAGCGGGACTTCTCCCAGATGCCCTGGCCCCGCTGGTGGTCCACCCCACTGGGTGCCTGGCTTCTCTCTCTAGCTCTGGGGCAAAAGGTCACCGATAACCAGAGCGGCTACCGGGTGATGACCCGCCGTCTTCTGGAGAAGTTGCAGCTTTCCAGCACCGGGTTTGAAATGGAGGTGGAGATGATCGCCGAGGCGGTGCGGCTGGGCTATCCCATCGGCTGGGTCCCTATCCGCACCATCTACGGGATTGACAAGCCCAGCTACTTCCACCCCGTCAAAGACACCCTCCGATTCCTGCGGATGGTGTGGAGGATCTGGAGACGAAGAAGGAAAGGGGTGTGAGGGGTCGAACCGCAATAAGCAGAGGGCGCAGGGACGATTCCCCCTGTGCCCTCTGTTGTTCATTGCAGTTGCTGGCTTTTTAAGGAAGGTAGGCTCGCGGGTTCTGTGGCACCCCGTTGTAGCGGATCTCGAAGTGGAGATGGGGGCCGGTGGACCAGCCGGTGTTGCCGGAGGCGGCGATCACCTGTCCCCGTTCCACTGCCTGACCAGCGGTAACGTAGAAGTTGCTCAGGTGGGCATAGTAGGTGGCGAAGCCGTTGGCGTGGTCCACCACCACCAGGTAGCCATAGCCGATGTCGGTCCAGCCGGCAAAGCTGACGAAGCCCCCATCCGCTGCCCGGACCGCTGTGCCCACCGGCACGCCCAGGTCAAGGGCCCGGTGGCCGTACCAGTACCCCTGGGTGATGGTTCCCAGCACCGGCCACTGGAACAGCCCGGTCCCCCGTGCCCCTTCGGGAATGGGGCCGGTGTAGCTGGTGACCACCCGCGGCACCCACGGCTTTTCGCCGCCCGGCACGATCAGCTTCATCCCCGGCTCGATGGGATAATCGGGCGGCTCCAGGTGGTTATACTCGCAGGAGGTGATCGCCTCTACTGTCACCTTATACTTTTCGGCGATGGACTCCAGCGTATCCCCTTCCCGAACGGTGTGATAAACCCCGTCAATAGGGAGGATCACCACCTCCTGACCGATGCGGAGGAGGTCCGGCGCGTCTTCGATGGCCGGATTGGACCACATAATGGTGGTGGGGTCCAGCCCGAACCGGGCGGCGATGGCCTGGACCGTATCCCCAAGCTGTACGGTGTAGGTGATGACTTCCAGCCGGGGGCGCTGGGGGACGGTAGTGTGGGGTTCGACCTGACGGGTGATCGGCCCCCAGACTGATTGCTGCAGGAGTTGCCCGTTGTTAGCCAGCACCTCTGTCAGGGCCGCTGGCGTGGCCTGAGGGGTCGTCTGCTGGGCGAGGATGGAGGGAGGGGAGGAGAGGGGCCGGGCAGCAAAAGCCGACCAGTGGACAGAGCTCAGCGCCACGGCGATGCAGGCTGTGACAAAGACCGCTGCATGGGCTGAGGTACGTGTCAGAAGTGGCCGTACCCCGCGCCAGTCCCCGCCCAAACGCCAGACTGTGACGGCCAGCCAGGCAAAGAAGCGGGGCAGCGTGGCCTCCAGCCACTCCCCCAGAGCTTTTCTATATCCTCTATTTGCCTCTACCGCCCCTTGCAGAAGGGCGGTTGGGCTCTGTTTTGCGTTGTCCAATGCGGGCTGAGTCCTTTTTTATGGTTTCTCCAACCCACTGCAGTCCCGATTATACACATTATCCCCAAAAGGGCAAATGGGGCCTGTAGTGGGATGGGCGGCCGATGGCCTGTAGGGGCGACCGGCCTGTAGGGGCGACCGGCCTGTAGGGGCGACCGGCCTGTAGGGGCGACCTGCCGGTCGCCCCTACCGGCCCAGATAACGGAGGCGGCGCTCCAGGTCTTCCAGCCGGTCCATCTCCAGGACGATGAGCGGGGGGCGGGGCAATGACCGGAGAAGAGGGAGGATGGCCTGATAGTCTATGATCCCTTCAGCCGCATCCAGCGGGAGGTGCTCGTCGTAGAGGCCGCGGTTATTGTTGATGTGACAGTGGACCAGTCGGTCCCTCAACCGGTCCACCCAGGCGGAGAAAGGAAGGGAATCCGAGTAGAGATGGACGTGCCCGACGTCCAGACAGGCAGCCAGGTAGGGCGAATCCACCTGCTCCAGGACCCCGGCGATAATTGTCGGATCCGGCTCCCACATGTTTTCCAGCGCGATGATCACGCCCAACCGGCCAGCTTCGTCAACCAGCCTGCCCCAGAAGTTCGCCTGACGCTCGGTCCAATCGGGCAGGTAGGTGGGGTGACGGATGGCGGGCAGGTAATTGGCGTGGAACACTACGTGGCATGCTCCCAATTCGGCCGCGATGCGGAGGTTCAGCAGGTATCGCTCTCGGGTAAGAGCGCTCACCCGCTGGTCCACGCTGGCGCTGTACATTTCGTAGAAGGCCCCGTGGAGGGCGATCTCACCCTCAAAGCCGTGCAGCAATCTCCTGTGCTGGCTGACTAACGTCTGCCAGTCCCCATCCAGCAGGTTGGGATCGTAGCCGTAGACCTGAATCTCGATGCCTACGCCGTGTGCCCGGGCCAGGGCGATATGTTTCGAGATATCTCGCCCACAGGTAGTGATAGCCAGGCGTTCCATTTCATCCCATTGTACACGAAATTGGGATGGGATGCAACAATTGCCGACGGCTATTTCATCCTGCCTTCAAACGGAATTCTAACCTGTTCACCTACCCGCGACACCCGGACACGTTGTGGGGGCGCTTGAGGATTCAAGTTCCCCAGGTGGAATGCATTTGCGGGGGGACGGGGGTGGATGCAGCATTCCATCAGACCCTCACCCCACCGCCACTCGCCTGACAGAGACACCTGGAGCACGCCCTGTCTGAAGCGGCTGATGTTTCCTGAGAGAAGGGTACACTGCCTTCGTTGTAGGGCAAGCTTTCAGCTTGCCTTTAGCTTGCCCGATCGGCCCAACCGGTTACAATAGAGCTGCTGTTGTAGCTTTTTGTATCCTGGCGAGGGATTGTATGGCGCAAGATTTTGCAGTTTGCCCAGTTGATCCGACAATTACCCCATCCTCTGGCGGAGGGGGTAGGAGGTGGAGTAAGGTTTACCTCCTGCCCGCCGTCATTCTCCTGCTCGTCGGTTGCTCCCCCCCTGCGACGCCGCCCACCCCCCTCACGTTCGACGGTCAGGCAGCCTACGCCCATGTCCAGGCCCAGTGCGACCTGGGCCCCCGGCCAACCGGCTCCGCCGCCAACCGGGCCGCTGGCGATGCCATCATCTCCTACCTCGAAGCGCAGGGATGGGAGGTGTGGACGGAGGAGTTCACCTACCACGATACACCTGTCCGCAACATCGTCGGGCAGGCGGGAGAGGGGCCGGTGATCATCCTCGGCGCCCACTACGACACGCGCCGCAGCGCCGATCAGGAGGACCCAACCGTCCCTGTCCTGGGCGCCAACGACGGGGCCTCCGGCGTCGCCGTCCTGCTGGAGCTGGCCCGGGTTCTGGATCGGGACCGGCTCTCCCACCAGGTCTGGCTGGCCTTCTTCGACGCCGAGGACAACGGACGGCTGGATGGATGGGAATGGTGTGTCGGCTCCTCCTATATGGCCGCCCATCTGGAGGTTACTCCTGAGGCTGTGGTCGTGGTGGATATGGTCGGCGACGCCGATCAGCAGTTTTACTTCGAGGGGAACTCCGACCTCGCCCTCCAGCAGGAGCTGTGGGAGATCGCGGCTACGATGGGGTACACAGAGACCTTCGTCCCCACTTTGCGGTGGACGATGTACGACGACCATGTCCCCTTTGTCCAGCGGGGCATCCTGGCGGCAGACATCATTGACTTCGATTACCCCTACTGGCACACGACGCAGGATACGCCCGACAGGGTCAGCCCGGAGAGCCTGGAACGGGTAGGGCGGGTGCTGGAGGTATGGCTGGAAAGGCAGGAAAGGCCATAGGGGGTCAGTCCTTTCCTGCCCCCAGCTCAATGCGCCGCTCCTCGCCCCGCAGGAGGCGGCGGATGTTGGGCCGCAGCGACCAGAGGGTAAGGGCAGAGGTCAGGAGACCGTGTGCCAGATAGGCCCACGGTCCCGCTCCGACTGCTGCCCGCACGGCAAAGATAGCGGGGAGAACGAGGGCGACGGCGATGGACCCCATAGAGGCCCGGCGGGTGGGGAGAGCGACGCCCACGAGGACCGCCATCAGAATGGGGAGGTTGAGAGGCCAGAGGGCTGTCGCCCCGCCGATGGAGGCCATCGTGCCGGCCCCTCCCTGGAAATGGAGGAAGGCCGAATAGTTATGTCCCGCCACGGCGGCCACGCCGGCCAGGGCCTGGAGGAGCGGCGTCCCACCCAGCCAGCGGGCTATCCACACCGCCATCGCCGCCTTGAGGCCGTCCCCCAGCCCCGTCAGCACCGCCGCCCCCCACCCCGCCGCCCGCAACACATTGGTCCCCCCGGTCCGTCCGCTCCCCACCCGTCGCACATCAATCCCCCGCCGCCAGCGGACGACCAGGAGCCCTACCGGGATGGAGCCGAGCAGATAGCCGAGCACCAGAGAAAGGACCCAGCGCCCCATCATCACCACTCCATAGCATGAAACACTCTATCTCTCAACGGGTTGCGGGCGCTTGCCTTCCCGGCCCACTCTCTGTACAATTCCCAGAGGTAGCAGACTGGGGAGTGTCCATCGTGGCAGGGGTTGCCGGATGCGGATAACATCGTAGCCACAGGCCCGATGCAGCACAGGAAGAGGGAATTGCCAGACTCAGGACGTATCCGGAGGCTGTGGGCAGATCGGGAGCGGACGCGCGGGGTTCGCAACACCGCCCTGGCCAGTTTCTTCCTCGGCTGGGCGCCCATCCTGGGCAAGCTGGCCTACGCCCATGGGGTCACCCCTTTCACTGTAGCGACCGTGCGCACGATCGTGGCGGCAACGCTGCTCTGGTTCGGGTACGGGCTTCTCTGGCGGGGCTGGCTGCGGATCACGTGGCAGGAACTGGTCGGTTGCATCGCCATCGGTGCGGTGAATGGGATCGGTTCCCTTCTCTACTACTCTGGCCTCTCGCGGCTGGAAGCCTCCCTCGCTTCCTTCCTCAACACCCTTTACTTGCTGTGGGTTGTCCTCTTCCTCACCGCCTCCGGACAGCCGATCCGGCTGCTGACGCTGGTGCGGATGGGGCTGGCGATGGGGGGGGTCTATCTCCTCACCGGAGCGGGGGTAGGCAGGCCAGACTGGCTGGGGGTGATGCTGATGATCGCCTCGGCGGCCACCTACGGCTGGCACCTGGTCCTGGGCCAGTGGGTCCTGGCGGACGTCCCCTCCCGGACCGCTACCCCCTACATTCTTACAGCGATGGCCGCGACGGTGGGGGTTGCCCGCATGCTTCAGGGAGGGACGATCGAGCCGATCCCCCTACCGGGCTGGAACACCATCATCGCGCTGGGGGTCACCACCGCCCTCTCCCGGGTCCTGATGTTCGCCGGCCTTCAACGGCTCGGCGGGATCGAAGCGGCGCTGATCAGCCTGCTGGAGTTGCTGGTCTCTCTGGGGCTGGCCTTCCTGCTCCTCGGCGAGCGGCTCTCCCTCCTACAGTGGACCGGCGGCGCGATCCTGATCCTGAGCATCCTGCTCGGGGAGCGGCAACAGAATGTGAAACGTGCTGCCAGGTAGCCGTTCCTCGTCCCGGCCCTCGCTCTCCACCCAAATCCGCCCACCGTGAGCCTCGATCAGCCCTTTGGCCACGGTCAGCCCCAGCCCCAGCCCTCCTCCCTTAAAGGCGGTCTTGCTGGAGCGGTGGAGGGCCGTGTTCTCCAGCACGTAAAAGCGATCGAAGATCTGCTCCTGCTCCCCGGGGTCAATCCCGATCCCTGTATCCTGGATCATCAGGTGGACGGTCTCCTCCACCACCCGGCCAGCGATCCGGATCCTCCCGCCGTCCGGCGTGTATTTGGCCGCGTTGCTGATCACGTTCCACAACGCCTGATAGAGCCGCTGCGAATCCCCCACGATCATCGGCAGTCCTTCCAGTTCGACCTGGAAGGTGAGCTGCCGGTCGGGCGCGAGGCCGGTGATATTGCGCACCACACTGCGCACCAGAGGATCCAGCAACACCGGCCCCATCGCCAGGTCCAGCTCATTGGCGTCAATCAGAGAGACGTTAAGGATGTCCTCCACGACCTGGCTCAACCGCTTGGTCGCCTCGGCCATTTTCTGCAGGATGAAGCGGGGGCTGCCGACCTCATCGGCCGAGCCAGGGATGTCGGGGTTGGAAAGGAGGATTTGAGTGTAGCCGTAGATAGCCGTGAGGGGGGTCCGAAGCTCGTGGCCCGCCAGGATGACGAAGTCGGTCTTCATCTTATCAATACGCTGGAGTTCGGCGTGGGCCTTCTGAAGGTCCCGCACCTTTTCCTCAAGATGCTGGACCAGCCGGCCGGTGTATTCCGCCAGGTACCGCACCTTCTCCTCTGGGGATTCCACCTGTTCCCGCAATCCGCCCAGGAAGGCCCACACCTGCTCAGGGAAGCGGTCCACATCAATGGGTTTGGGGATGTAGCCATCGCAGCCTGCGATGAGTGCCCGTTCTCGATCTCCCTTCAGCGTGGCAGCGGTGACGGCCACGATCGGCACCCCCCGCATCTCCTCCATAGACCGGAGTCGGGTGGTCACCTCATAGCCGTCCATTCCGGCGATGTTGATGTCCATCAGGATCAGGGCAGGGCGGACACGAGCAACGCTTTCCAGCGCCGTTACCCCGTCGGCGACTACGACGACATCGAACCCTTCCGGCTCCAGTATCCGTCGCACCAGGGCAGCACTGGCCGGATCATCCTCGACATACAGAATACGCACAGGCCCTCTCTGGTCCATATTCCCCCCTCACTCCAGCGCGTCCAGCACCTCCTGCAAAAGCTCCTCATCGGTGAAGGCCCCTTTTTGCAGAAGCATACGGATCTGACCGCTCAGCCGCATCCGCTCACTCGGAGTCAGTTCCTTGGCGGTGACGACGATGACGGGGATACCCGCCAGTTGCTCATCGCCGCGCAAAGCGTCGAGGACGCCAAACCCATCCATCTCCGGCATCATCAGGTCCAGCAGGACCACATCGGGTCGCTCCCGTCGGATCAATTCCACGCCGGACCGGCCGTCGTAGGCCTCGAAGATCTGGTAATCCCCCCGGGCCTGGAGGATACGTCGCAGGAGGCGGACGGCGCTGGGGTCATCTTCCAGGATGGCGATGCGTCGCACCCGTCGGTCCAGTTGCTCCAGCGAACCGAGCAACCCTTCCTCCATCGCCGGGGCTTCCACCGTCCGCGCCCAGTCATCCCCCAGGAGGTGTTTTTCCACCGGGAAGGTGTGGCCGGAGCAGTTGACCACCACCACCTCGTCCCGGCCGATCACCCCTTTGCTCATCAACTGGAAGAGGCCGGCGAAGGCCAGGGCGGCGGCCGGCTCCATCGAGATGCCGTCCAGCTTTGCCATCACGTGCATCGCCCGGAAGGTCTCCTCATCGCTGACCGCCTCGAAGGCCCCGCCGTGCTCCCGGATGACGCGGGCCAGGAAGGTATAGGCAGGGCCGGGGTTGCCGGTGGCGACGGTGATGACGCGGGTGCGGGGCCGCAGGACCGGCTCCGCTTCGTCCAGACCTTTTTCGAAGGAGCGGACCATCGGCGCGCAGCCTTCCGCCTGGATGCAGGCCAGCCGGGGCATCCGGTCCACCAGCCCCATCTTCATCAGCTCCTGGAATCCTTTCCATACTCCCACCGGCCCCATCCCCCCGCTGACCGACTGCACATACCAGTCCGGCGCCCGCCAGGGTGTAGGGCCCGGCCCCAGGAAGAGGGGAAGCTGCTCGGCGATCTCGAAGGCCACCGTCTTCATGCTCTCCCGGGCGGCGATGGAGCGGATCCCCCGGTCCACATACAGCCCGTGCCGTCGGGCGAACTCCGCCGCCACCTGTTTGGTCTGATCATAGGTCCCGGTGACCTTGATGACCTCGGTGCCGTAGATAGCGACCTCCCGCATCTTCTCCGGCGGGACCAGACTGGTGAGGAAGGCCCACATCTTGATGCCGGCCAGGGCGGAATAGGCGGAATAGGAGATCGCGACGTTGCCCGTAGAGGCGACCACCGCTTCGGTGATGCCCAGCTCTTTCATAACAGAAATGGAAAGGGAGGCCTGGCGGTCCTTAAACGAACCGGTCGGCCCCTGGCGCTCGTCTTTGATATAGATGTGGGGGGCGCTGAGCATCATCCCCAGGTTGGTGGAATGCAGGAGAGGCGTCCCCCCTTCCCCCATTGTGACCCGGTAGGCATCGTCCCGCAACGGCAGCAGTTCCCTGTACCGCCACATATCACAGGGGCGCCCACGGAGGGCCTCCGGCCAGATCCGGGCGACCCCCTCGTAGTCGTAGACCACATCCAGCCAGTCCCCGTTGCAGTGCGGACACCGTTCCAGAGGCCTATCAAACTCCTCCTCGTAGCCGCAACGGGCGCACTTCCATCTCGGCGGAGTCAGTTGCCGATGGGAGTTCATACCGTTTCCCTTCACCTTTCGTCTATCGGCCATCAGCGCCCGACCTGCGCCCCAGCTTCCTCAGGGCGGCCGCCACGTCCTCCAGCAACTCCTCCTGATCCAGCACCCCCTTCTGGATCAGGGCCTCGATGTGGTGGTTGAGAAGCAGGCGGTCTTCCTCCGTCAGCTCCTTGGCGGTGACGACCACGATGGGGATCAGGCGGGTGGTCTCATCCGCCTTCAGGGCCTCCAGGACGGCAAACCCGTCCACTTCGGGCATCAGAAGGTCGAGGATGATGATGTGGGGCCGGACCCGATGGACCAGCGCAATGGCTTCCTGACCGCTGCCTGCTTCGATGACCTCGTACCCCTCCTGGCTTTCGACGATCCGGCGCAGGAGGTTGCGGTCCTCCACCTGGTCGTCCACCACCAGAATCCGATGGCGGCCCTCCTCCCGGTCCAGCCGGTCCAGCGCAGCCAGCAGGTCCTGCTCCAGGATCGGCTTGACCAGGTAGTCCGCTGCGCCCAGGCTCAACCCACGGCCCCTCTCGCCGACGATCGTACACATGATCACCGGGATATCCCGCGTCTCCGGGTCGGCCTTCAGCTCCTGGATCACCTGCCAGCCGTCCTTCCCTGGCATCATCACATCCAGGGTGATGGCATACGGCCGGATCCGCTTCGCTTCCTCCACCGTCCGCGAGGCATCGGTCAGGCCGATCACCTGGTACCCCTGCTTGCTCAGGTAGCGACGGAAGAGGGTAATGACCCCGCGGTCATCGTCCACGCAGAGCACCTGCCTCCATCCTGTCTCCGCCGGTTCCTCCTGGGCCCCTGCTGCCGCCACCTCCTCCTCCGCCCTTGCGCTGGGCGGTCCCTGGATGGGGAGGGTGAAGGTGAAGGTAGAACCTTTGCCGATCTCGCTTTCCACCCAGATCCGTCCCCCGTGGAGTTCGACGAAGGACTTGCTGATGGTCAGCCCCAGGCCGGTGCCGCCGTACTTCCGGGACGGAGAGGCGTCCACCTGGGTGAAGGCCTCGAAGATCTTGGAGACCTTCTCTTCAGGGATGCCGATGCCGCTATCGGCCACCGAGACGGTCACGAACTGGTCATCGAAGGAGACCTCGACGCGGATGAAGCCCTCGTCGGTGAACTTGGCGGCGTTGGAGACCAGATTCAGGAGGACCTGACGGATCCGGCGCTCGTCAGCTATGATGGTGGGCAGGTCCTCCGGGACCGACTGCTGCAGGTCAATCGGCTTATCCTTGACCAGGGCGACAGCGGTGGACATCACCCCCCGGATGATCTCCTGCAGGTCCACCGACTGGAAGTTGAGCTCCATCTTGCCGGCCTCGATCTTGGAGATGTCCAGGATATCGTTGATCAGGCCCAGCAGGTGCTGTCCGCTGTTGTAGATTGCCTCCAGGTCCTGCCGCTGCTGGTCGGTGATCGGCCCGTCAATTCCCTTCAGGATGACGCGGGAGAAGCCGATGATGGAGTTGAGCGGGGTACGCAGCTCGTGGGACATGTTGGCCAGGAACTGGGACTTCAGCCGGTCCACCTCCTGCAGGCGCTCCGCCGTATCCACGGCCTCCTGGTAGAGGTAGGCGTTGTCCAGCACGACGCTCAGGTTGGCGCCGATGATGTCGGCAAAGCTGAGGACATCCGGTGGGAACGGGGGCCTGCCTTCGGGGTTCAGCAGCCCCAGCACGCCGAACACCCGGTCGCGGGAGAAGAGGGGCACATAGAGGCCGGAACCGGCCCGGAGACGGCGGGCCAGGGCGGTCGCCTCGAAGAGCTGGAGGCCGCGCTCCTCAACGGCCCGGAACATGAAGGGATCGGCCTTCTCCGTAATCCACATCTCCCCCTCTGCCGGGACATCCGAGCCATCGGCTGCGTGGACCGCGACGGGGCGGAAAGCTCCCACCCCCGGCTCCCAGAGGAAGATCGCGGAGGGGAGGGCCAGGTTCCGGGCGATGGTCTCGCCGGCCCTGTGCAGCAGCCCTTCAGGTTCCAGCGTTGTGGCGGCGGCCTGGAGCACCTCGTTGATCAAAGCACGCCGCCGGGCCTCCGCCTCCGTCTCGGCGAACAGCCGGGCGTTCTCGATGGCCACGCCTGCCTGGGCCGCCAGGGACTGCAGGAGCAGCACGTCGGTCTGGCGATAGGCGTGGAGCCGCTCGCTCTGCACGTTCAACACACCGATGACCTGCCCCTTGACCTCGATGGGGACATCCAGCTCGGAGCGGACGGCCTCCAGTTCGGGGACCGATCTGTAGCGGGGATCGCTCAACACGTCGTTGACCAGGACAGGCTGCGCGGTGCGGACCGCCTCCGTCGCCAGGCCAGGCTCCTCCAGGCTGAAGGAGATGCTGCGTGGTTCCAGGCGAAGCCCGGAATCGCCGATGGTGCTTCCGTCCCAGAAGGCCAGCCTGTCTCCGTCCACAAGGAGCACGCTCACAAAGAAGTGGCCGAACCGCTCCTTCGTCGTGTCCACAATCTGGCGGATCAGCACGTCCGGGTCCAGGACGGAGGAGATGGTCCGCCCCAGCTCGTTGATCGCCTCCAGCTCCCGGGCCCTTCGGCGGGTCTCCTCCAGCAGACGCAGGTTCTCGATGGCGATAGCCGCCTGACCGCAGAGGGTCTGGAGGTTGCGGATCAGCCGCTCCGGATAGAGGGATGGCTGGCGTTTCCCTACCAGCAGCCCCCCGATCTGGCGGCGGCCCACTATCAGAGGGATAAGGGCGACGGAACGGAGCCGGGCCACTTCCAGAAGGGAAAGGGTCTGTCCGTCCAGCCGCTCATCGGCGTGGATATCTTCGACGACAACGACCTCCTCGGGCAGGTTCAAAAGCTGGCTGAGGGCGAAGTCGGTCATCGGGATACGGACGCCGACGCCGAAGTGGGCCTGCCCATCCGCTGACCATTCCTCCGCCAGCAGGATCTCCGTCGGCCTGTCTTCCATAAACTCGTAGAGGATCAGCCTTCCCACATCCAGGTCTGTCGTGGCGACGTAGCGCATCAGAGCCTGTCCCACCTCGGAGGAGCTGGTGGCCGCGCCGATGGCCTGGCTGGCCTGGAACAGCTCCCGGGTCTCCGTCAGGGAGCGCTCGGTTTCGGCGAAGAGGCGGGCGTTCTCGATGGCGGTAGCCAACTGGTCGGCCATCGTCCGCAGGACGGCCACGTCCTCCTCGGAGAAGGCGGCCTGTCGGTTGGACTGCACGTCCAGCACGCCGATGATCCTCCCACGGCTGACCAGGGGGAGGGCCAGCTCTGAGCGGGTGTCGGGCAGGTCAGGATTGGCCAGGTGAACGGCATCCGCGCCCACATCCAGGGCGATGCGGGGTTCTCCAGTGCTCGCCACGTAGCCGACGATGCCGGCCTCACCGACCTTGAGCCGGTGGCCCCGCGCCAGCATCCGCTTCCCGCCCTCAGAGGAGGCTGCCTGGAGCACCGCATACTCCCCCTGTTCGTCCAGCAGGAAGACGCCGGCGTGGTAGAAGCCGAACTGCTCGGAGATCAGCTGGACCGTCTCATCCAGCAACTGGCCCACGTCGAGGATGGCGGTAGCATCGCGGGCTACCTCGGCGGCGGCGGCCAGTTGGGTTGCACGCCGCTGGGTCTCCTCCAGCCGCCGGATGGACTGAACGGCGATGGCGGCCTGGCTGGCCAGGCTCATCAACCGTCGTATCCCCTCCTCCGGAAAAGAGAACGGCTCACTGTAAATCCCGTTGATGTAGCCGATCCACTGTCCACCCACCACCAGAGGCACGAAGATCGTGCATCGGGCCTGGAATTGCTGCAGGAACAGGGAGCGCATCCTCTCCCCGAGGCGCGGGTCGGATTCCACGTCGGTGATAAGGGTCGGGCGATCTGGCCGCAGGATGGCGGCAGCGGAGGGGAATTCCCGTATCGCATACCGCGAGGGGAGCCCGCCGGAGGGGGGTGTGATCCATCGCGCCTGCACCTCGACCCACTCCGGTAGCCGATCCGCCGTCCAGGGTCGGTCGAACAGGTCAATGGTCAGGTTGCGGTCGGCCTGACCGAGGAGCGTGTGGCGGCGGAGGACGGCGAGGATGTCCGGATAGGTCTGAGCGGCGTTCAGCTCGGCGATGGCCCCGTACAGCGCCTCGGTCTCCGCCAGGGCAGCCTGCGTCTCCTCAAAGAGATTGGCATTCTGAATGGCGATGGCTGCCTGGCTGGCGATAGCCGTCATCAGGTTGAGCGCATGCTCGTCGTAGGCGTGGGCAGTGGTGTAGCTCTGGGCGGCCATCACGCCCAGCACCCGGTCGCCGAGCATCAGCGGCACTCCCATCCAGGAGAGGGCTGCCCGCCCGATCATATCCACTCCCAGCTCCCTCAGCTTTTCGGGCACGTTTTCTGTGATGAGCAGCGGCTTCCGGCTGCGGATGATATACTCCGTGAGGCCATTTCCTGCCGGGCGGGGCCGCCACTGTACAGGCTGCCCATCCTCAATCGCCACAGGGAACGAGACCGTTCCGGTATTCACATCATACAGGGCGATATAGAAGTTGGTCGTATCCAGCAGGCGGGAGGCACCCTGGTAGACCTCGATCAGAACCTCTTCCAGGTTGAGGCGGGCCGTGAGGGACTGGCTCAATTCGTTCAACATGGCCAGTTCCTCTGCATGGAGGCGGGTTTCTTCAAAGAGGCGGGCGTTTTCCAGCGCCAGCGCCACCTGCTCGCTCACCGCTCTCAGCAGCTCGATTTCTTCATCGGTCCAGGGGCGGGATGGGCCTCTTTCCTCCAGGGCCAGGGCACCGATCACCTGGTCGTGCAGCCGGAGCGGAGCGACCAGCGCTGAGCGGCCGTTCTGAGGATCGTCCACCGTCACGACGTCCCTCTGGCTCAGCGCCTTCTCGACAAGTGGATCGGGCACCAGCTCGGCGGGCCGTACTTCCACCCGGTCGTACTCGAAGGCGGGCAGCTTTTCCACGCCCCGCCAGGTAGCGCGGACGTACTCGCCATAGGCTGCCTGGAGCTCCTGCAGCGACCGCTGGCTCTCCTCCAGCAGTCGGGCGTTTTCGATGGCCAGCGCCACCTGGTCGGCCATCGTCTGCAACACCGCCACATCCTCTTCGCTGAACGCCGCCGCCGCCTCCGACTGCACGTCCAGCACCCCGATCACCTCCCCTCGCACCTTCAGCG
>JBDOIF010000101.1:0-24762 GCA_041082215.1 Anaerolineae bacterium | reverse complement strand
GGAGGGGTGAGGGCCTCTCCCGCCGCGTGGGAGAGGGGAGGGGGTGGCCCGAAGGGCCGGGGGGAGGGGTGAGGGCCTCTCCCGCCGCGCGTTCGCGCCGCCTTGTCAATCCCCACCGGTTGCGGTATGATGGAACCGTTTATGGCTACAGACCGTCGAACTCCGGTTGCGGGACATATACAGCCCCGGTCAGCTCTCCCCCCTGCCGCATGGGCCCTGATCCTCTCCATTCTGCTGGCGGGGGCTGCGCTGCGCTTCCTCTTTCTGAGCGAGGTGCCTCCCGGGCTGACCCACGACGAGGCCAACAACGTTTACGACGGGGCGGGGGTGCTTGCGGGGATCCGTCCCCTCTTCTTCCCCGTTGCCCAGGGCAAGGAACCCCTTTACCCCTACTCGGTGGCCGGGATGATGGCGCTGCTGGGGCCAACTCCCTTCGCGATGCGGCTCACCACCGCCTTCTGGGGGATGCTGCTCCTGGCTGCGGCTTTCACCACGGTGCGCCGGCTCTTCGATCTTCCCGAGGCGCTGCTCGCCACCGGCTGGCTGGCCCTCTCATTTTGGGGCTTCACTACCAGCCGGATGGGGCTGCGGGCAGTGACGCTGCCGCTGTTCTTTTCCCTCTCCCTCTACTGGCTGCACCGCTCCCTTTTCCCCCCCGGGCGGCCCCGATGGTGGACGGCCTTCCTGAGCGGGCTGTTCCTGGGCATCGCTCAATACACCTACCTGGCCGCCCGTGTGGCGCCGGGGGTCTTCATCCTCTGGGGCTTCTACCTGCTGGTGACCCGGCGCGGCGGGTGGCGGGCGTTGGGCCGTATGGGGCTTGTGCTGGCGACGGCGGCCGTCGTGGCTGCCCCCCTTTACCTCTACCTGCATGCCCACCCGGAACTGAACATCCGGGTAGGGATGCTGGATGAGCCCCTGCGGGCCCTTGCAGCGGGCGACCCCGGGCCGCTGTGGGCACAGATGCGCTCTGCGGCGCGGATGTTCTTCATCTATGGGGATACTTTCATCCCCTACAACATACCGGGCCGCCCCATCTTTGATCCGGTGGGCGGCGCGCTCTTCGTCATCGGATTGCTGCTTGCCCTGGCCCGCTGGCGAGAGCCCGCCTCCGCCCTCTCCCTGCTCTGGCTCGGCGTGGGGGTCTTCCCTGCCCTCGCCACCGGCATCGAGGCGGTCAACCTGCGGGCGATCCTGGCCCAACCAGTTGTCTTCCTCTTCCCCGCGCTGGCGTTCGGCGCCCTCGCCCGCCGGGTCCGGCCCTCCCTGCGGAGACCTGTTTACGGGCTGGCGGCGCTGCTCCTCCTGGCGACCGGCGTCGAGGCGGCCTACACCTATTTCGTCACCTGGGCCAACAACCGGGATGTGCGGGTCCATTGCCATGTGGACCTGGTGGCAGTGGCGGCGTATCCGGATGAGCACCCGGACGAGGGGCCGGTCGCTATCTCCACCCTCTTTCCCGGCCAGTTCCACGACCCCCGGGTGGTGACCGCCACGCTGCAAAACAAGGGAATCTCCCTCCGCTGGTTCGACGGTCGCGGCGGCCTGGTCCTCCCTGCCGAGCCCGGGCGGCTGCTACTCCCGGCCGTCACCCCGCCGGACCCGGCGCTGGAGCCACTCCTGGAAGCGCACGCTGTCCTCATAGACCGGATCGAGCTGCGGCCCGACGACTTCGATCCCGCCATTGGGGTCTACCAGTGGAACGGCCCGGCAGCGCGGGCGCAGGTACAGGCTGCGATGATGGGGGAACCGGTCTGCTGGAGTCCGGCTGCTTCCTTCCCGCCAGAGGAGCCGCTGACGGGATGTGAGCCGCTCGACCTGCCGGTCGCGTTCGGCGAGTCTCTGCGGCTCCTGGGGTACGACCTCCGAACCCGCCGGGTTCCCACCGGCGGGGTGGTGGAGGTGGTGACGCTGTGGGAGACGGGGGGGCCGGCGCCGGAGGAAGTGGTGCTCTTCACCCACCTGCTGGACCCCGCCGGATCGGTGGTGGCCCAGATGGACCGGCTGGACGTGCCCTCCTGGAACTGGCAGGCCGGGGAGGCTTTCCTGCAGGTCCATCGCTTCTCCCTGCCGGGCGATCTTCCCCCCGGCCTCTATGTGCCGGAGGTCGGCGCCTACCTGCGGCGGGACCCGTCCGTCCGGCTGCTGGTTGAGGTGGGGCCGGGGGTAGTTCAGAGCCGGCTCCTGCTGACACCCGTGGAGGTGGTGGAGCCGTGAGCCGGAGGGCGGCGCTCTTCTCGCTGGTTGGGGTGCTCCTGGTCGCGGCGGCTTTCCGCCTGGCACGGCTGGGCGAGGTTCCACCGGGGGTGACCCACGACGAGGCGGCCCATCTGCAGGACGCACGCCGCATCCGGGAGGGTGCGCGTCCCATCTACCTCACCAGCAGCTATGGCCGGGAGCCGTTCTACGATTATGTGACTGCGCCGCTGGTGGGATTGCTGGGGATGCGGGAGACGACGGGGCGGCTCTCGTCGGCGGTGTGGGGGCTGGCGCTGGTGGCGCTCACGTATGCGGCGCTGCGCGGTCCGCTGGGGGAGGCAGGGGCGTTGGGTGCGGCGCTCCTGATGGCGGTCTCCTTCTGGCCCCTTTCCACCAGCCGGGAGATTCTGCGCTCGATCACGATGCCGGCCCTTTTCACCGCGGCGATGGTTTTGTTCTGGCGGGGGCTGTATGGACGTAGGGGCCGACACAAGGTCGGCCCCTACGTGGGGGCGGGGGTGTTGTTGGGGTTGGGGTTCTACACGTATATGCCCGCCCGCGTGGTCTGGCTTGTGCCGGTGCTGTTCTGGCTGAGCCTGGCCTGGGCCGACCGCCCCCGTTTCCGGGCAGGCTGGCGGGGGACGCTGACGATGCTGACGGTGATGACGGCAGTCGCCGCGCCGCTGCTCATCTACCTGGCCCGCCATCCGGAGCTGGAGGTGCGGGTGGCGGAGCTGGCCGCGCCGCTCCGGGCAGCCTGGTCGGGCGATCCCTCCCTTCTCCTGCGACGGATGGGCGAGGCGGCGCTGATGTTCAGCCACCGGGGGGACGTGCACTGGATGTACAACCTGTCCGGCCAGCCCCTCCTTCTCTTACCGCTGGCCGTTCTCTTCTATCTGGGGGTGCTCCTGGCGCTGGCCCGCCCGGGGCAGCCGGGGCCGCGCCTGCTCCTCCTGTGGCTGCTGGTGGGGGTCGCTCCGGCGCTGGTGACCGGGCTGGAGAGTTCGTCGCTGCGGGCCATCGCCGCCCAACCGGCCGTCTTTGGCCTCTGCGTCCTCCCCTTCGTCGAGCTCCATCGGTCGGTCAGAGGGGGGCGCATCGCACCTGTGGCGCTGGCGGTTGTCTTCACCACCCTTGCCGCCTGGGTCGCGGCAGAGACGTTGCATACCTATTTCTTCACCTGGGCGAACCACCGGGACGTGCGGGTGGCCTACCACGTCCACCTGGCGGCGGAGGCGGACTATCTGGAGGGGACCGGGCCGGAAGGGCTGGTTGCCATCTCCACCTTTTACCCCCGGCAGCCGCACGATCCCTCGGCGATGGAGGTGCTGCGGGGGCGGGCCGACCCGGACCTGCGCTGGTTCGATGGGCGGGGGGCGCTGGTCTTCCCCGCCAGCGGAGAGGCGCGGCTGCTCGTCCCCTCCGCCGTGCCGCTGGACCCGGCGCTGGAGGCGCTGGTTGCGCCGCACGCCCGTCCGCTGCCGCCGATTCCCCTGCGGCCCGGCGATCTGGTGACGGAGGTGGCGGTGTTGCAGTGGGATGTGGCGGCAGCGCTCGGTGAGGCCCTGGCGGGGGCGCAGGGTCCGGCAGGATGGTTCGAGGGGGAGATGCTGCCCGCCGATTTCGTCTATCACCCGCTGGAGTTGCCGGTCGCGCTGGAGGGGGGGGTCGAGCTGGTCGGCTACCGGCTGCTGACCCCCGTCGTCGAACCGGGGGGGGAGGTGGCGCTGGTGAGCTTCTGGCGGGTGGATGGACCCCGGGAAGGGTTGGTGCTGTTTGCCCACCTGCTGGACGGCGAGAGCCACGTGCTGGCCCAATCCGACCGGCTGGACGCGCCGTCCTGGAACTGGCATCCGGGGGATGTAGTGGCGCAGGTGCATCGGTTCGCCGTCCCCGAAGCGACTCCACCGGGCTGGTATCACCTTCAGGTGGGGGCCTATCGGGAGGCGGATGGCATGCGGCTATCTGTGCTGGCAGAGGGGGCATCGGTAGACGATCGGGTGCTGCTTTGCCCGGTGGAGGTGGTAGCGCCGTGAGAAGGAGCCGCCTTTCCCTCTGGGAGTGGGGCCTTGCGCTCCTGCTGGTGCTGATCGGCTGGGGACTGCGGGTCTGGCAGCCAGCGGATGTCCCCCCCGGCTGGCGGGACGACGAGCTGATCAATATCCACGCCCTCAGCGGAGAGGTCCTGGCCGGGCATCCCACCCTCTACTTTACCGGCGCCTCGGGCCATGAGCCGCTCTATCACACTCTCCACGCCGGGGTGTTGCTGCTGGTGGGGATGAATCCGCTGGGGGGACACCTCCTCTCCATCGTCTGCGGCGCCCTTACCGTGCCACTGACCTGCTTGCTGGGCCGGCGACTGTTCGGACGGGCGGCGGGGTTCGGGGCGGCGGCGCTTGTGGCGACCAGCTTCTGGTCGCTGATGTACAGCCGGTTTGGCCTGCGGCACTCGATGACGCTCCCGTCCACCCTGGCGCTCTTCTACCTCTGGTGGTCGAATCGGCCCCGCCCGGCCTGGCTGCGGCCGCTCGTCTGGGGGCTGCTGCTGGCGGCGGCGCTGTACACCTACACCGCCTCCCGGCTTCTCCCCCTGATCCTCGTGGCCTTCGGCCTCTACCTGGCCCTGTTCCACCGGGAGCAGTTCCGTCGCCGGTGGCGGCCGCTGCTGCTGGCCCTGGTGGTGGCGCTGCTGGTGACCCTGCCCCTGTGGGTCGCCATCGCTCAGGGTCGGAGCGAGGCGGCGGCGCGGGGGATCGGGGCGGACGCCCGTATTGCCGAGCTTTCTGTGCCGCTGCGGGAGCTGCGGGCCGGCAACCCCCGACCGCTGGTGGAGAACGCGCTGACGACGCTGGGGATGTTCCACGCCACTGGCGATCCCGAATGGCTCTACAACCTGCCCGGTCGCCCGGTTTTTGGCCCGACCGGTGCAGTGCTCTTCTTCCTCGGGCTGGGGGTGGCCCTCTGGCGGTGGCGTCGGCCCGAGTATGGCTTCCTGCTCCTGTGGCTGGTCGCTGGCATCAGCCCGGCCCTTCTCACCCTGCCCCCGGCCAGCCTGGGCCACACCATCCTGGCTCAGCCGGCAGCGTACCTGCTGGCGGCGCTACCTCTGGAGTGGATGGCGGGCGTCAGGCGTCAGGCGTCAGGCGTCAGGCGTCAGGCGTCAGGCGTCAGGCGTCAAACGTCAGAGGCCCCCTGCTTGCTGCTTTCTGCCTCCTGTTTCTTTTCTCTTCCGCCCGCGACCTCCGCGATTACTTCGTCACCTGGCCGGAACGGGGGATGGTCCGCTTCCTCTACCGGGCCGATTATCGGGAGGTGGCGCGGTATCTGGACGCGCACCCCGAGATTGTGGATGTGGCGGTGGGAAGCGCACTGCTGGGGCCGTGGGACCGACTGGCGCTGGACGACGACCTGCGGCGGGAGGATGTGCGAGTGCGGCTGTTCAACCCGGAGCGGGCGCTGCTGGTGCCGTCCGGCCCGGGTCCGTTGCTCCTGTTGACCCCGTTCCCCGACCCCGATCCGCGGCTGGAGGCTCTGCTGAGGGGGCCGGTCCTCTGGGAGAGGGGTGAACTGCGCCTGTACCCCGTCCCCAGCGAACTCCCGGTCCCTGCCGATGGCCCTGTGGCTACCTTCGGCAACGGGCTGGCGCTGGCGGGCGGGCGGCTGGAGGAGGGGGATGGAGAAGTGCGGGCGTGGCTGGCGTGGGAGGTGATAGGGACGCTCGACCTGCCGCCGATGCCGGTGGTGGCCAACCCGCCCCCGCCGGGGGTTTACGCCGGCCCAAGGCTTTCGGTCTTTGCCCACCTTTACGCCGGAGAGACCCCCGTGGCGGTGGACGATGGGCTGTGGGTGGATCCCACCACGCTCCGGCCCGGGGACCGGTTCGTGCAGTTGCACCGCTTCTCCCTGCCGTCGGATGCGCCTGCCGGCCCATACCGGCTGGAGGTCGGCCTGTACGACCCGATGACGGGGGAGCGATGGGCGGTTGTTGATGAGGGGGGTCGGCCTGTTGGGGACCGGTACATCCTGCCGTAGGTGATGGCCGATGAGCGGAACAGCTTTGCAACCACAGAGACACAGAGAGCGCGGAGGGGAGGGTAGGACAACTGTGAGCAGTTGTCCTGCTACTCTACGGTGGTTGTCCTCCTCCGTCCTCATCCTGCTCCTGGCCGCCGTGCTTCGCTTCTGGGCGCTGGGGGAGGTGCCGCCGGGCCTGGCCCACGACGAGGTGGCCCACTGGCTGATCGCCCAGGACATCCTGAGCGGCCATCACGCCATCTACTTCACCGCTGCCTACGGCCACGAGCCGCTCTACCACTACCTTCAGGTGGCGACGGTGGCCCTCTTTGGGGACCACTGGCTGGGGCTACGGTATCCGTCGGCTGCCCTGGGGCTGCTGGGGCTGGCGGTGACCCTCTCGCTGATGCGCCGGTTGTTCGGCCAGCGGGTGGCGCTGCTGACGGGGGCCTATCTGGCGGTGGGGTTCTGGCCCCTCTTCTACGCCCGCGTCGCACTGCGGGCGATCGCGCTCCCGCTGACGGCGGCCCTGGCGATGTATGCCCTCTTCCGGGGGTTGGACAGGAGCCGACACAAGGTCGGCCTCTACGGGGCGTCTGGACTCTTTCTGGGGCTTTCCCTTTACACCTATATGGCCGCCCGTGTGCTCCCCTTCATCTTCGCCGCCTATGTGGGCTACCTGGCGCTTTTCCACCGGGATCTCCTGCGGAGGCAGTGGCGGTATCTCCTGCTGGCGGCCTTCGTCGCGGCGGCGGTGGCCGCGCCGCTCCTTTTCTGGCTGGCCGCCCATCCAGGGGCCGAGACCCGTGTGGCAGAGGTCCGCGAACCGCTGGATCGGCTCCTGGCAGGCGACCCCTCCCTTGCGTGGGAGAACCTCAAGGCCAACCTGGGGATGTTCACCTTCCGGGGCGATCCCTGGCCGCGGCAGAACGTGCCGGGAAGGCCGGTCTTTACCGACCTGCTCAATGCCCTTCTCTTCTACGTCGGCGTGGGGATCGCCCTCTGGCGCTGGCGGGACCACCGATACGCCCTTCTGCTCATCTGGCTGGCCGGCTCCCTGGTCCCCAGCGTCGTCACCTCAGTCGCTCCCAGTTCGATCCGGGACATCCTGGGGCTGGTGGTGGTCTTTGCCTTCCCGGCCATCGCGCTTGCGGAGATGGGGGGGAGGATGGAGGAGGCAAGAGGCAGGATACAGATTCATTTTGCCTCTCGCATCTTGCATCTTGCAACTCGCCTCCTGCTTCCCGCATTCTGCATCCTGCTTTTTGCTTCCTTCACCCTCCGCGACTACTTCTTCCTCTGGCCCCGGGACGAGGTGGTCCGCTTCGATTACCAGACGGCGCTCACCGCTGCGGCGCATCGGGTGGATGAGCTGGGGTCGGAGGTGCCGGTGGTGGTGGCAGGGCTTTCGGTGCACACGATGGACGGGCCAGGGGTCGAACTGGCGGCGCGGGGGGAGACGAGCCACGTCCGCCTCTGCGACACCCGCGAGACGCTGGTCGTTCCGGCGGGGGCTGGCGGACGGCTGCTCGTGCCGGAGGTGGTCCCCTTCGACGCCGACCTGCGCCAGCGGCTGCTGGCCTGGGGGGGACGGGAGGTGGGGTGGGGGGCGGCTCCCTTTTCTGAATTTGCCCTTCCAGAGGCGGCAGAGGTCGAGAGGAGGCTGTCCGGGGTCGAGGCCACGCTGCCGGATGGGACCCCCGCCCCGATCCCGGCCTCCTTCGGTGGTCATCTGGCGCTGGTGGGGGTAGAATGGGTGGAACAGGACGCCCGCCCCGGCGGTCGTCTGGTCCTTCTGACTGTCTGGCGGGTGGAGTCCCCTCCAGCGGAGGCGTTGAAGGTCTTTGTCCATCTGCTGGACGGCGAGGGCAGCCTGCGGGTTCAGGATGACGGCCTGGAAAGCCCTCCCCACGGATGGATGCAGGGGGATGTGATCGTTCAGAAGCACGTGCTGGACCTGCCTGGCGATCTGGGGCCGGGAACCTACACGTTGCAGGTAGGGCTGTACTGGGCGCCCGACGGCCCCCGTCTGCCTGTGAACGGGACGGACCGGCTGTTGTTGCCCCCTGTTGAAGTGAGGACGCCTTGAGGAAAGATAGGCTGGTGCGGCCTGCCCGCTGGGCGGGGGTGTGCCTTCTGCTGGGGGTTCTGTGGGTCCAGATGGACATTAGCAGCGCCCGCAAGTCGGCCGCCTTCGACGAGACATACCATCTGGTTTCCGGTTACGCCTACCTCCGCACAGGAAGCCCCCGTCTGAGCTGGGAGCATCCGCCGGTGGCCCAGGTGCTGGCCGCGCTGCCGCTCCTGATGCGGGACGATCTGACCCCGTTCCCCGTTGACCATCCGGCCTGGCAGGCTGGCGATGCCGAGGCGCTGGTGGACGAATATCTCTGGGTGGACAACGGGGCGAAGGCTCCCGACCTGATCCGGGTATGCCGCCGGCCGCTGATGGCGCTGACGATGCTTTTTGGACTGCCTCTCTTTGCCGCCATCCGCGCCACCGTTGGGGAGCCGGCCGCCTGGGTGGGCCTGGCCCTCTTTGTCCTCGATCCCAACGTGGTCGCCAACGGTCGCCTCATCACCAACGACCTGCCGGTTGCGGGGCTGATGTTCGTCGCCGTCTGGCGGCTCGGGGAGTACCTGCGAAAGCCCACCACCCTGAACCTTATGGCAACGGGACTGGCGGCAGGGCTGGCCGTGGCGACCAAGATCTCTGCCGTCATCCTCGCCCCTGCTTTTTTCCTGGTCGTCCTGCTCTACCGCCCGGCCCGGGGGGAGGCCCTGTCCCCGGGGCGACGGTTGCTGGCGCTGGTGGGGATGGCCGGGGTGGCTGCACTGGCCGTTTGGGCTGTGTTCGGCTTTGAGGTCGGACCGGTGGGGGAGGGAGGGGTCCCCCTGCCCGCTGCCACCTTTCTGCGGGGCATCCCCCGCGTCTGGCAGCGCGTGGCCCGTGGGACGCCCACCTATCTCCTGGGGCGGGTCAGCGACACGGGCTGGTGGTACTATTATCTCGTCGTATTTGTCCTCAAGACGCCGCTGTCCACGTTGCTTCTGCTCGCTTACGGACTGGCTCACGCCGTCCGCCGCTGGCGGGAGACGGCGCTGTGGTGGGCCCCGGCCGCTCTCTACTTCGGCGCCAGCTCGGTCAGCACGCTCCAGATTGGCTACCGTTATATCCTGCCGGTGCTGCTCTTTGCCTTCCCCCTTGCCGTGGGGCCGCTTTCCGCCTGGCCCCGCGCCCGTCTGGCCCGTGCGGGGCTGGCGCTTCTTCTGGTATGGGCCGGGCTGGAGGCGCTGCTCATCTTTCCCGACCACATCTCCTACGTAAACGAGCTGGGCGGCGGGGTCAATAACGGCTGGCGCATCTTTGCCGATATGAACGTGGATTGGGGGCAGGACCTGGTGGCGTTACGGGCCTATCAGGAATCCCACCCCTCTGAAGAGTTGCGGCTGGCCTATTTTGGCAGCGCCTACCCTTCCGCCTACGGCGTCCGGGCCCGCCTGCTGCCCGGCTTTTCCCGCGCTCTGTGGGGACCGGAGGTCGCCGGCTTCAACCCCTGCACGCCCCCTCCGGGCACCTACGCCATCAGCGCCACCAGCCTCCACCTGGGCCTGGTCTACCGGGCACAGGACCTTTATGCCTTCTTCCGCGACCGGACCCCGGATGCGCGGGCGGGGCGGTCCATTCTGATCTACAGGGTGGACTACCCGCCGGGGACTGAGGTGGACCGGACCGTTGTGGTCGGGCCGGAGGTTTCGAGCCTTTCGGCAGAGGAACTGGGGTTGAGGGAGGGCCATCGGCTGGTGACCAAGTGGGCCGGGGCCGGGGCCTTCATCCTGGCCTCTGGCGGCCCGGCCCGCTATCTGGCCCTGGCTCCAGTGCCCGATTCCCCCCTCGTCGCCGCTGTGCTGGCCGAAGGGCCCCTGGCGGACGCCCGCCCGTTGTTGACACAGATCCCCGCCGACGGCGTGCCCACTGCTCCCGACGGAACGCCCGTCCCGCTGCCCGCCTCTTTCCAGGAAGGCCCGGCCCTGACTGGATGGACCCGCTCTGCGGATGCCGTGGCCGCCGGAGGCTCCTTCACCCTGACCACTTACTGGCGCGTGGAGGGGCCGCTGGCTCCCCCGCTGGCCGTCTTCGTCCACCTGCTGGGGGAGGATGGGCTGCCAATCGCCCAGTGGGACGGCTGGCCGGTGGCAACGGATGGGCTGGAACCCGGAGATGTGATCGTCCTTTCCCATCCCCTGCAGGTGCCGGCGGAGACGCCGCCAGGACGGTATGCGCTTCAGGTTGGGCTCTACCGCCCCCCCGACGGCCCCCGTCTCCCCGTAGCCGGGACCGACCGGCTGATGTTGCTGCCGCTGGAGGTAGAGATGCCATGAACCGGAAGAAATGGCTGAACCTGGCCCGTGTGCTGATCAGTGCTGGCGCGCTGGGCTTCCTGCTCTGGAAGATCGGGTTGAGTCAGACCCTGGCGGTGCTCCGCGCCGCCGACCTGCGGCTGCTCCTGGCCGCCTTTGTCCTTTTCCTCCTCAGTCTGGTCATCCGCGCCGCACGGTGGGCGGTCCTGCTGCGCGCTCTGGGCCTGCAGGTTCCCTTCTGGCGGCTGGCCTATCTCTACTTCGTGGGGGCCTTTTTCAACAGCTTCCTCCCCACCGGCTTCGGCGGGGACGTGGTACGGGCGCTGGAGCTGACCCAGGATACCCCCACCCCCGCCGCCGTCGGTACGGTGCTGGTGGACCGTATGACTGGCCTTCTGGTGCTGATGGCGATGGGTCTGGCTGCGCTGCCGTTCAGCGCCTCGCTGCTGGTCCCCTGGCTGACGTGGCTGCTGGTGGGGGTGGCGGGGGGCGGGCTGCTGGCTGGCGGGTTGCTGCTGGAAGGGCGGCTGCTCCGTCGGGCGACCGGCTGGCTTCCGGAGAAGCTCTCGCTGGCCGGCTCCGGCCCCCTGGGGCGGCTCTACGCCGCCATCACTGGCTGCGGCTGGCGAGCGGTGGGGCAGGCGCTGGGGATCTCGCTGGTCTTCAATCTCATGAACATCCTGATCAACTTCCTCTGCGGGCGGGCGGTGGGGATCGGCCTGAGCCTGGGCTACTTCTTCATCACAGCCCCCCTCATCTCCATCAGCCTGATGATCCCCATCTCGGTGGGCGGTGTGGGGGTGCGCGATTGGACCGTGGTGGCGCTCTTCAACCCCGCTGGCATAGACAGCAACACCGCTGCCGGGATGTCCCTCTCGATCTACGCCGTCTCGGCGGCGGCGGGGCTGATGGGCGGGCTGATGTACGGGGTCCAGGCGCTGCGGGAGATGCGACGGAGGGAGGGATGAGCCGCAGGCATCAGCCGGCCCTGGCCCTGCTCGGCCTGACGCTCCTGGCGGACCTGGCGCTGGCGGTGCCGGGGCTGAGGTACGGGGGGGCTTTCCTGCTGCTCTGGGTGCTGCCGGGGCTGGCCTGGGGTCTCCACCTCTCCGGTGGGCGGTGGCCGTCGGCGGAGGAGGGAGCGGTGGGCCTGGGGCTGGGCTTCGGCACCACCTGGCTGTTCACGCTCCTCCTCTCCTACCTCCCCGGCCCCTTCCCCGGCTGGCCCCTGGCCGTGGGCCTCCACCTGCTGGTCGCTTCGGCTGTCCTACCACGGAGGCACGGAGGGCACGGAGAGGACATAAAGACCTCGGAAAAACCTTTTTCTTCCCTCTGTGCTCTCTGTGTCTCTGTGGTTTGCCTTTCCTCCCTCTTCCGGCTCGTCAACCTGGGCTACAGCGAGTTCCAGGGCGACGAGGGGGTCATTATGGTGCGGGCCGCTGGCGTTCTCACCGGCGATCCGGACCCGCTGTTCCTGCATCAGAAGGGTCCGCTGGAGGTTCTGACCCCCGTCGCTACCTGGGCCCTCAGCGGGACGATCAGCGAGTGGCAGGCCCGGCTTCCCTTCTCGATGGCGGGGGTGGTGGGGGTGCTGGCGGTCGCGCTTCTGGGCGTCCATCTCCTGAACCGACAGGCCGGCCTCGTCGGGGGGCTGATCCTGACGATCAACGGCTACTTCGTCGGCTTTGGCCGCATCGTCCAGTACCAGAGCCTGGTGTTGATGACGACCGCGCTGGGGCTGCTGGCGGTGTGGCGCTGGCGGGAGCGAGGGGAGGAAAGGTGGCTTCTGGCTGGGAGTGGTCTCCTGGCCTGTGGCCTCCTGGCGCATTACGACGCATCGCTGGCCCTGCCCGCCGCGCTCTACCTGATCGTTCAGCGCTTGCACCACAGAGACACAGAGGGCACAGAGATGATAGGTGGAGGGACATTTTCTCACCGCTTCCCTCTGTGTTCTCCGTGGCGCAAGATTCATCTTGCGCTACGCAGGTCGCTTGTGTTGGCTGCGGCGATAGGGGCGACGGTGCTGGCCCTTTTCTACCTGCCCTACGCGCTGCATCCCAACTTTGCCAAGACCCTGGCCTACCTGCGGGCGGAGCGGGTGGGGACGGGCGGGCCGGTTTACAATAATCTGCTCTCCACTCTGCCGCTGACCACTCTCTACAACTCGACCTACTACGTGGTCGGTCTGGGGGTGCTGGTAGCGGCGGCCGGGTTCCGTCCGTTCCGGCGGTGGGGGCTCGCGGTGCCTGCGCTCTGCCTGACGGCCCTGGTCCTGGCGACGTGGGCGGGGGCTGGGGCGGAAACAAGGACCGGCCCCTACGGTGCGGTTGCTGCTGTGGTGGTGTGGCTGGGCGCTATCGTTTTCTCCCATCGGATTACGCCGGGCGAGCGGGCGCTCTGGCTCTGGTTCGGCGTGCCTTTTCTTTTCCACTGCTTCCTGGTGTGGGACCCCCGCACCCACGTCCTCAACGTCTTCCCGGCCGCCTCTCTCCTGGCTGCCGGGACCCTCACCCCCCTCCTCTATGGGGGGGCCGGGAGGGGAGTGAGGGTCATAACCCTCCTTGCCCTTTATGTCCTTTGCGGCTATTATGTCTGGATGATGTTTGTGGATCACACTCCTGAATATCGCCGCACCTGGCCGGAGCACCGCAGCCCGATCTACTGGACCCCCTACGACGAACTGCCCCGCTTCGGCCTTTTCGGTTTCCCGTATCGGGCCGGCTGGAAGGCGGTGGGGGCGCTGGTAGCGGAGGGGGAACGGGACGGGGTGTACGCCAGTAACGAGGAGGAGGAGATCACCCGCTGGTATATGCGGGGGATGGAGCGGACCTACTGCCCGGGTCCCGACCTCTACCTCATCGCCGCGCGGGTGCAGGATGAGATGCCGGTGGATCGGACGGACCTGGAGGCCCATTACCACCTGGCGGCGGTGATCCGGGTGGGTGGGGAGCCGAAGCTGTGGCTGTACCGACCGGGTCCTTCGGAGATGGAGCCGACGGTGTACGATGCTGAGGAGTTCGAGGCCCGGTTTGATGCTGGCATAACGCCAGAGGCGGTGCTTCCCCACCCGCCAGAAGGTGTCACGCCGGTGGGGGCGGTGCTGGGGGGGCAGGTGCGGCTGGTGGGCTACCGGCTGGACACAGCCGATGCCCGTCCCGGCGGGAGCCTGCGGCTGACCCTATACTGGGAGGCGCTGGAGCCGATGCAGGTTTCCTACCAGGTCTTCACCCACCTGTACGACGGGACGATGTGGGGCCAGCACGATTCGGCCCCCGGCTGTGGCCTGTGGCCCACCACCCGCTGGGAGCCGGGCCGGTGGGTGCGGGATGATCACGTCCTTCCCATCGCCGCCGATGCGCCGAAGGGGCCGATCCCTCTCCTGGTGGGGATGTACGACCTGGGGACGGGCGTTCGTCTGCCGGTGGCCGGGCCGGACGGGGGGCCGCTGGGGGATGCGGTGTTTCTGACCGGGGTGGTGCTGCGGTGAGGCAAACCCTTCCTCCCTTTCTGACCGTCCTGCTGATGCTGGCTGCTTTCGGGCTGATGCTGACCAGCGCGGTGCAGGAATCGCCGACGATGGACGAGCAGAACCACATCGCCCGGGGGGCGGCCTATCTGGGCACCGGCGACCCCCGGCTCAGCGTCGAGCACCCGCCGCTGGTCAACCTGCTCAGCGCCCTGCCGGTCCATTGGTTGCTCCACCCCAACCTGCCGCTGGATACGATCTGGTGGGAGGCGGGGGAATGGTATCATTTTGCCGACCTGTTCCTCTGGGAGGTCAACGCCGACGCGGAGATGATCGTCTTCCTGGCCCGGCTGCCGGTGATGGGGCTGACGCTGCTGCTGATCGGGCTGGTTTACCGGTGGGCGGCGGGGCGGTTCGGCCCGTGGGGGGGGCTTCTGGCGGCGGCCTTCTGTGCGCTCGACCCCAACATCCTGGCCCACGGTCGGCTCTCGACCACCGATCTGGGAGGGGCCTTCTTTGCCTTTCTGGCTGCCTACGTCCTGTGGCAGGCGCTGCGTCGCCCGTCGGGGTGGCGGATCGCGGGGGCGGGCCTGGCGATGGGGCTGGCCTTCGCCGCTAAACTATCCGCCCTGGTCTTCGGGCCTATCCTGGCTGTGGCGGCTTTGCTGGACGGGATGCCGGGCGGGCCGGGGCGGCTCCGCCGACTGGCGGGTCGGGCGGCGATGATGGCGGGGATCGGACTGGTCGGGCTGCTGGTGGTGTGGGGGACCTACCGCTTCCAGGTAGGGCCGCTGGGGGAGACCGGCCTGCCCGTTCCGGCTCCGTCCTATCTGCGGGGGATCCGGGCCGTGCTGGGCTTTGCGGGTGGAGGCAGGCCCGGCTACCTGCTGGGTGAGGTCAGCACTGAGGGCTGGTGGTATTATTTCCCGGTCGCCTTTGGGGTCAAGACCCCCCTGGCGACGCTGGCGGGGGTTCTGATTGCCACAGCGTTGATGTTCCGCCGCCCCACGCGGGATGACCTGTTTCTCCTGACCCCGCCCCTGCTTTTCTTTCTGGCCTCCACCGCTGCTCGCCTCAACCTGGGCTACCGCCACCTCCTCCCCATTCTCCCCTTTCTTTTCGTCCACCTCTCCCGCCTCCCCCAGCCCCCCAGTCCCCCAATCACCCAATTACCCAATTACCCAATAGCCCAATCATCCAGTAGAGTGCAACGTCTTCTCCCCATCGTCCTTTCCCTCTGGCTCGCCCTCGCCACCCTGTGCATCTATCCGCACTTCCTGGCCTTCTTCAACTTTCTGGGCGGCGGCCCGGAGAGGGGGTGGCGGGTGCTGGCCGATTCCAACATAGATTGGGGGCAGGACCTGAAGGGGTTGCGGGCGTGGATGGAGCGGGAGGGGGTGGAGCGGGTACGGCTGGCATGGTTTGGCAGCGCCCGGCCGGAGTACTATGGCATCGCCTACGACCTGTTGCCGGGGGTGCCCTATGGCTTTCCCCTGTGGGAAAATCCGCCCTTCAACCCGGAGGCTCCGGAGCCGGGGGTCTACGCCATCAGTGTGAGCAACCTGGTGGGGGCGGCGTTGCCCAACCCGGACCTCTATGCCTGGTTCCGGGCGCGGGAGCCGGAGGCGAAGATCGGGTATTCTATCTTTGTCTATGAGGTAGGACCTTGAGGAGGGAATTGGCTTTCTCCGCTATCGCTTTTGGCCTTCTGCTGGGAGGGGTGCTTTATCTTTCGTTGCTCCTTCTGGCAAATCCAGCAGGTTGGCAGATCGAGGACGATGAGGGCGCTTATCTCTACCAGGCCTGGCGGATCAGTCTGGGAGAATGGCCGTATCGGGATTTTCTCAGCGCGCAGCAACCGCTTTTCATCGGCCTTGGAGGGGCGGTGATGGCACTGACAGGGCCCTCCCAAGCGGTCCTTCGCCTGCTGAGCGGCTTGGTCACGCTGGCAACGGCAGCGGCTCTGGGAGGCAGCGTAGGACGAGTGTGCCAGCGGCGGGAGGTAGGGGTTGCCGCCGCTCTGATCTTCCTGGCCCATCCGGACCTCTTTCGCGTGGGGCGGTTTTATCTCTCCGAGGTCTATATGCTGCTGGGTTGTGTGTTGGGACTGGGGATGCTGGTCCATTGGCAGCGGACTCGAAAACGCTGGACTCTTGCGGGAGCGGGCCTTCTGTTTGCTCTGGCGACGCTGTTCAAACTGTTCGCTCTGCTCTCGTGGACGGGAGCGGTCCTTTATGTTATTGCGGCACGGCGAGGATGGAGAGAGGCGGCTCTCGATGGGCTGGCTCTGCTGGGGCCGGCACTGGGAGTGGTCCTTGTGATGGGAGGGTTTGAGGGCCTTTCGGGAACCTACTTTGCCGCCACAATAGGGCATCACCTTCTGGCTGGAGCGGGGGCAAATCCTGGAGTTGCCCTTTTGGGCAAACTGAAATTGTTTAGGCAGTTTATGTGGCGCTATCCGCTACTTGTCCTGGCTGGTGGATCGGCTGGTGTTTACGGCCTTCTCCGTCCCCAGTCCCGGGGGGCCTGGCTGGCATGGCAATTGCCGGCACTGTTGGGACTGTTGCTCATTCGCCGCGAGCTGGGGATGCGGCATTTCCTGATTTTCCTACCCGCATTTGCTGGCCTTTCTGCCAGCTTGCTTGCAACAATCAGGCGGGCTGGAGGCCGGTTGGTTGGCGCTGCTTTTATCTTGGTGCTGATTCTCCCATGGCTTCCGGTGAACCTGAGCCAGGCTGCTCGTTTTGACCATTGGACTGGAGAGGTGGTGTCTGCATTGAAAGAATGGACTGCGCCTGATACGGTGGTCCTTTCTGACTACCTGGAGATCAACTTCCTTGCCCGACGGCCAACAGTCCCCATTGCGGCGGGCCTGCACCATACTTCAGCCGCCAGCGGACAGATTACAGCGAAGTTACTGATCCAGCAACTCGCTGAAGCAGAGAACCCCTGGGTAGTGGTAGATGTCTCTCCCCTTACTGGCAGTACGCTGGTGGGGGTAAGGGATTATCCTCTTTTTCATTTCTACCTGCGGGAGCACTATCGGCTGAAGGGCGTCTTCCAGCGCGATGTGCAGCAACTTCAGGTATGGGAGCCCCTTCATCCTCCCCCCGCCGTTCAGCTATTGCCTTCTCCCGAATATCGGTCGGGGGTGCAGGTCGGTGATCTGGCGGTTCTGACAGGTTATACGCTGGAAGGTCTTCCTGCACCGGGTCAGCCTCTTACCCTGACCCTGTTCTGGGAGGTCCGAGGGTTGACTCCGGTGGGCTACTCAGTGTTTGTCCACCTCCAGGATGATGAAGGAGAGCTGGTGGCCAATTGGGACGGCGAACCCCTGGAGGGGCTTTATCCCACTTGGCGCTGGTGGCCTGGACAACTGGTCGTTGAGCGCAGGGTTCTTACTCTGCCCGTCAGTCTGGAGGCTGGCATCTATCATCTTTCTGCTGGCATATATGATTGGCGGACAGGTCAGCGTCTGCCGGTGTATCAGGTCAGGGAGGGGAGGCGGCTGCCGGAGGATCGAATTCCGTTGGCCGATTTCGAGGTCCGATTCGATGGTATGACCTTGAAGCCGATTTCTCCTCCGGAGAGCTGACGCTGAAACTGGTCTGGCGGTCCGATGCCTATATAGGGGTGAGCTACAAGGTGTTTGTGCACCTGTTCGCTGCCGATGGCCGCCTTCTGGCCCAGTCCGATGCGATCCCTGCCAGATGGAAACGGCCGACACAGGGCTGGGCACCGGGGGAATCCATCGCCGATGTCCACACTCTCCAGCTTTCTCCCCCTGATCTGTGCGCTGTTGACCATCTTGCGGTCGGCCTTTACAGCGATGCAGACGGCCATCGCCTGGAGGCCAACGGCGGGGGGGATCAGGTGGTGGTTGATCTCTCGGACTTCCGGGAAAGCATCCTCGCAGCGGGAGAACAGTCCCCGTGCTTACTTGACAGGCCTTGACAGGGGTGTTAGAATGCCTGCAATGTGCCTGGCGTGGTAATAACTTTCTGTGAAAGGAGGCAGAGTTGAGCCGGGAAGCGAATGCTATCTACAGGTTGGGACGGACCCTGTTCATCGTTGCGGCAATGGTGATCGGGTTGCTGCTCCTGGTGCTGATTCCTACCACAGCCCGTTCCTATGAGATGCAACAGAGTATCCCTCAGGGATGGCAGGACATCTTGCGGGAGACGTTCGACGCAGGGATCGGCGCCGGGTGGATCGTATCCGACACCAGCACGACCGATGGCGGGGAGTACACCTGGGGCACGACAACGTTCACCTACACCAGTCCGATCACCGCAGTGTGGGCGGTCGGGGGAGGGGCGGACGGCAGCAGCCTGAATGCCGCGATGCATACTTATCCGAACAACGTGGATTCGTGGCTGATCTACGGCCCGCTGGATCTGAGCCAGGTCTTCCGGGCCGATCTGACCTTCGACTGGTGGCTGGATTCGGCTCCGGGAGACTGGTTCGGCTGGTGTATGACGACCGATCTATCAAACCTGGCAGAGGATTGTGACGGCGCGAGGATTTCAGGCCGGATCGGTACCTGGATCAGCGGTACGCTCTCCCTGGATGCGTATGCGCGTTCCAGCACTCCTGTCTACTTTGCCTTCCATTTCACCAGCAACGACGACGGTAAGGCGGGAAAGGGTGCTTTCGTGGATAACGTTGTGGTGCGGGGGGATTACGGCTACCCCGTTTTCCTCCCCCTGATCCGCCGTGACGCCACGCCCACACCCGCCGCCTATATGGATGATTTCAGCGGCCCCACGACCTGGAGCGTCGTTGAGCATACAGGCGATGATGGCCCGCCGGGGACGGATTGGTTCAGGGTGCACAACGAATCCGGGTATCTCAAGGTCTGGGTCAACGACCGGTGGGAGCATGTGATCGCCAGCCCTTCGCAGGAGAGCCCCTCGCCCCCGTTTGAGATCAACGCGAAGGTATATTTCTATCAGCGCTCCTGGTCCTCTGGCTACGCCTTCGTCTTTGGCTCCCAGGACAAGAACTTCAAGGGCTCCTACTACCGGATCAACGTCGTCTATATCTCCGAAGGGGCGATGAAGTTCCAGGTCAAGCGGTGCCACGGGAGTGGGGGGCCGGAGAGGATCCTTCAGGATTATACTGACGTGCCTCTCTATATGCTGAACGGTAAAGACTGGAACACCTGGAGGATCGTGCGGGATGGGGACCGCATCCTGGTCTATGTGAACAATTATCTGATCAGCGCTGTTACCGATAACGCGATCAGCGGTAAGGGCTACTTCGGCGTGATGCTTTCCACCTGGGAGTTCAAGCCGATCGAGGTGTGGTTGGATTACTATAACATCGTCCCGCGCCATTGATAGGGGAGGATGGGAAGAAAACAGGCCGGGAGCTCGGCAGAAGCGGGCTCCCGGCTTTTTTTGTTGCACCCTTGCTGCTTCTATGCTAAACTCATGGCGGGCGACCACTCTTTCATAACGTCTGCAGGGAGAAGCAAGCCAATGAAGGATAGAAAGCTACTGATGATCCCCGGTCCCGTCGAGTTCACCCCCGAAGTGATGCGGGCGATGGGCATGCCCACCACAAGCCACGTGGCCCCCAACTTCATCGAGGTCTTCGGGCAGGCGCTGGAACGGATGCGGGAGGTCTTCCTCTGCCCTGGCGGACAGCCCTTCGTCGTCGCTGGCTCCGGCACGCTGGCGATGGATATGGCCGCCGCCAACCTGGTCGAGCCGGGGGACCGGGCGCTGGTGGTGAACACCGGCGTCTTCGGCGACCGGTTCGCTGCCATCCTGGAGCGGTACGGCGCCGAGGTGACCCAGGTGCGCGCCCCCGCCGTCGGCGACGCGCCGAAACTGGAGGAGGTGGAGGCCGCGCTGAAGCGGGGCGGGTACAGGCTGATGACCGTCACCCATGTGGATACCTCCACCGCCGTGGCCACCGATGTGAGGGAGCTGGCTGCCCTGGGGCGGAAGCACGGGGTGCTGGTGGTGGTGGACGGCGTCTGCTCGGTGGCCGGTGAGGAGATGCGCCAGGAGGAATGGGGTATTGACCTGGCCCTTACTGCCTCCCAGAAGGCCATCGGCACACCGCCGGGGCTGGCCCTCCTGGTGGCCGGGCCGCGGGCGATGGAGTCCTTCCGACGCCGCAAAGCCCCCGTGGTCAACTACTACGCCGATTGGACCAACTGGCTGCCGGTGATGGAGGCATACGAGGCCCGCCGTCCAAGTTACTTCGGCACCCCGCCGGTGAACCTGATCTGGGCCCTCAATGTGAGCCTGGGCCAGATTCTGGAAGAGGGGATGGAGGCCCGCTTTGCCCGCCACCGGCAGATGAGCAGGGCGTTCAAGGCGGCGATGAACGCGCTGGGGTTGAAACAGGTGCCGGTGCGTCCGGAGATCGCCGCCCATACCCTCACCGCCCCCTATTTCCCGGAGGGGGTCGGTCAGGGGGTGCTGGCTTATGTAGCAGAGGCGGGCGCCATCGTTGCCGGAGGGCTGCACCCGGAGATCAGGGAGCGATACTTCCGCGTCGGCCATATGGGCGCGGTCAGCTCATCCGATATTCTGACAACGGTGGGAGCCATCGAGAAGGGGCTGGCCCGCGCCGGTTACCGGTTCGAGCCGGGAGCGGGCCTGGCAGCCGCTCAAGAGATCCTGGTGCAAGCGTGAAACAGGTCTATAGACACCACAGGGACACAGAGGAGCACTGAGAAAGTGAAGGTTCCGTGTAACTCCGTGCCCTCTGTGTCTCCGCGGCAAAAATGGATGAATTGATGACGTACCGAAAGGTAAACGCTGATATCGTCGAGGCGCTGCGCCGGATCGTGGGGCCGGAAAACGTGCTGGTCGCCCCCGAGGCGCTGGAGCCGTACGCCCACGATGAGACGGTGGGTCTGCGGGCCGAGCCGGAGGTGGTGGTGCGGGTCACCTCTGCCCTCCAGGTCTCCGAAGTCCTCAAGCTGGCCCAGCGGAAACGGGTGCCGGTCACCCCACGGGGGGCCGGCTACGGCCTCAGCGGCGGGGCTGTCCCGGTCCACGGCGGCATCGTCCTCTCCCTGGAGAAGATGAACCGCATCCTGGAGATCGACCGGGAGAACCTGATGGTCACCGTCGAGCCGGGGGTGATCACCGGCGAGATCCATCGGGCGGTCGAGGCGGAAGGGCTGTTCTATCCTCCTGACCCGGCCAGCCTCGACTCCTGCTCCATCGGGGGGAACATCGCCGAAGGGGCAGGAGGGCCGCGGGCGGTGAAGTACGGGACCACGAAGGATTACGTCTGCGGTCTGGAGGCGGTGCTTCCCTCCGGAGAGATCATCACCTGCGGCGGGAAGCTGGTCAAAAACGTCACCGGCTACAACCTGATCCAGCTCCTGATCGGCTCCGAGGGCACCCTGGCGGTGGTGACCAAAATCGTGCTCCGGCTCCTGCCCCTGCCCAAAGTGCGGCTCGATCTGCTGGTTCCCTACGACGATTTCCAGGCGGCTGCCGACACGGTCTCGACGATCATCGCTCATCGGATCCTCCCCGCCACCATCGAGTTTATGGAGCGGGATAGCGTCCTGGCCGTGGAGCGGCTGCTGGGGAAGACGGTGCCCCACGATGACGCGGCCGCCCATCTCCTGATCCAGCTCGACGGCAACAGCCCGGAGGCAGTGGACGCCGACTTCCAGGTGGTGGGGGAACTCTGCCTGGAGCACGGGGCGCGGGATGTGCTTGTGGCCAGAGATCAGCGGAACCGCGACCGGCTGTGGGAGGCGCGGCGGATGATCATAGACGCGCTCAAACACGAAAGCCCCGTCAACCATATGGAAGACGTGGTGGTGCCCCGCGCTGAGATCCCTCGCCTGCTGAGGGGAATGAAAGAGATCGCTGCCCGGCATGCGGTGCGCATCATCTGCTTCGGCCACGCCGGCGATGGGAACGTCCACGTCAACGTACTGAAGGACGACATCCCCGACGAACGGTGGGAGCAACTGGTGCCGGCGGTGAGGGAGGAGATTTACCGGCTGGCGCTCTCGCTGGGAGGGACCCTCACCGGCGAACACGGGGTCGGCGCTACCCGCGGGCAGTATATTACCCTGGCGCTGGATCCGGCCCAGATCGCTCTGATGCGGCGGATCAAAGAGGCGTTCGATCCACTTTGTATTTTGAATCCGGGCAAAATCTTCCCACAATAACTGCCCGGGACAAGATGAGGAGGTGCAGGATGGCCTTCGGTTTTTTGAAGGGGGATCAGGTCCAGGTCCAGATCGAGCTGGACCGCCCCCAGGGCCCTTATTATCCGGGCGAGATGCTCCATGCCATTGTCACCATCCAGAACCGAAAGCAATTGAAGGTCCGCGAGGTCCGGGCCGGACTGGTATTCTGGGAGCGGTACGCTTATGAGACGAGGGATTCAGAAGGGGATCGTACGACCTCGTGGGCCACGCACGAGGAATGGGTGGCTCGGGAGACGCTGGTCGGCGGGGGAGTGGTGCCGGCCGGTTTCAGCCAGTCCTTCCGTCTGCAGTGGCAGATTCCGCCCAATGCCGTCCCTCCCTGCAAAGGCAAGATCACCACGAATCGGTGGCTGGTCCGCGTGACCTTCGACCAGCAGTTAAAGAGGGATATCAACGAGGAAGTAGAGCTGCCTCTGGTTGTACCACCGTCTGGACAGTGGAGGGAGCCAGGGGAGTACGGCGAGGCCAGCCATCCGCAAGAGGCGGATATGGCCCTGTGGTTACCCCGGCTGGAGTGGGTCGAAGGGGAGACGGTGGAAGGGCGGCTGGTGGTTCGCCCCCAGAAGGACTTTACCGTCGGCGAAGTGCGGGTCGAGCTGGTGCGGCGGGAGCATGTCCCCCGCGATCGGGGCAAGACCGAGTGGATTGAGCAGGGCAAGGCCCGCCTGGCAGAAAAGGCATCCTTCCAGGCTGGAGGGAGTTATGAGTATCCTTTTGCCTTCCAGCTTCCCGTCCAGGGCTGTCCCTCGCGGGTGACGCCCTCCAGCGCCGTTTCCTGGATCATCAAAGGAATCCTGAGCCGACGGCTACAAAAGGATTTCACCGTTGAGGAGGAGATCTCCGTCCACAACGGTCGGGGGCCGGCTATGGCCTGAATCCTGCGTTTTGCTGGCTGAAGCCTGCGCTATGGACGCTGCCTGTGTTAGGGTAGGGTGAACTCCCACGCGCACCAGTATTCTTCTGGATGGGGGTCGGGTGGGCAGGCGATGCAGCGGGTCTGGATGCGGGGGTCAATGGCGCGGGCGAAATGGGCGTATTCCACCAGCCCCACCGGCTTGCAGGGGAAGTCCGGCAGCCCCTTCCGTTTCCGCGCCGTCTGCACCCGGCAGTCGTTCATGCGAAAGATCAGGGTCCGTTCATCCACCCGGATCGTCTCCTGGACGTTGAGGTAGGCGTAGAGCCGGTATCCCAGCGCCTGCTCCAGCGCCTCCAGTCCGCCGCCCGGCTCGATCCCGTGCCGCTTCATAATGCGCTGGGCCTCGATGACAGTGAACTGCTCCCAGGCCCGGGCGTCGAGCTGGATGGCCGCTTCCATTCCAAACCGTTCCTCGGCGGCCAGGAACCAGAGGCCGTCGTGGGCCAGCCAGTTCTTGGCCGCGTCCTCCAGCATATCCACCAGTTGGTCCTTGGAAAAGGCCAGCAACCGCTGGCGAAGGGCGTCGTGGTAGGTGGGTTCAGTCACGCTCTTCCTCCTCACGATTTTTCACCACGGACACCAGACATGGAGGGCACAGAGTTCCCTGGGACCTCTTGTTTCTCCGGTTTTCCTCCGCGCCCTCTGTGTCCCTGCGGTTGATTCACCTGAGTCGTTCCAGCCGCTCCTGGAGTTGCTGGCGGGTCGCCCGCAGGTCCGCCAGTTTCTCCCGCTCCCGTTCCACGACGGCTGCCGGGGCTTTCTGGGCAAACTCCCCGGCCAGCAGCGCCTCGCTGCGGGTCATGCGCGCCGTCACCTCCGCCAGTTCCTTCTCCAGCCGCGCCCGCTCCGCCTCCAGGTCCACCAGCCCGGCCAGCGGCAGATACGCGGCCACGTCGCCCACCACCACCGTCGCCGCCTGGGCCGGCGCATCCATCGCCTCCGCAATCACGAGCCCGGCCGGGTCCAGTTTCGCCAGCGTGCAGAGCATGGCCTGCTCCTGGCGCAGGAGGCCCGCCCACTCCCCGGCGGCAAAGAGGGCCGGAATCCGCGTCCCCGGCTCCACGTCGTACTCCGCCCGGACGTTGCGGACCCCCCGGATCAGGCCCATGAGCAACTCCATTTCCTCCTCCGCCGCCTCATCCACCGACCAGGGGGCCTCTTCGGGCCAGCGGGCGAGCATCAGGGACTCCGTCTCTTTGGGGACGGGCAGGGCCTGCCACAGCGCCTCCGTCACGAACGGCATGAACGGGTGGAGCAGCCGTAGCGCCATATCCAGCACCGTCAGCAACACCCGGCGCGCGGGGGCGGTGGACCCGGGCGTGGCGTCCGGCGCATAGACGGAAATCTTGGAAATCTCCAGATACCAGTCGCAGAACTCGCTCCAGAGGAAGTCGTTGATCTGGCGGCCGGCCTCGCCGTACTGGTACTCCTCCATGAGACGGTTCACATCGGCAGTCAGGCGGGCCAGACGGCTCAGGATCCACCGCTCCGGCCGTCCCAGGCTCAGCGCCCCCAGGTCCGGCAGGTCCCCCGGCCACTGGTCGCACACGGAGAGGACGTAGCGGGTCGCCTGCCAGATTTTGTTGGCGAAGTTCCGCGCCC
>JBDOIF010000094.1:0-38157 GCA_041082215.1 Anaerolineae bacterium | reverse complement strand
AATCTGGAGGATGTCCTCCACCAGCGACGCCTGCCGCTCCGCCTCCTGGGCCAGCGGCTCCAGATACTCCCGCCACCGTTCCGGCTGCTGCTGCATCAGATAGGCGTACAGCTTGATGGTGGTCGCCGGCGTCCGCAGCTCGTGGGAAATGTTGGTGATAAAACGGGACTTCATCCGATCCAGCGCCTTCAGGTGGGTCACGTCGTGGGCAGAGACCACGACCACGTGGGTTTCCACCCCTTCCTCCACCACTGGCGCGGCGCTCATCTCCAGGTCCAGCCCCTTCAGCTCCAGAACCTGCCGGGGCCGCTCCTCGGCCCGCAGCGCCAGCTCCCGCACCGCTTTCCAGAGCTCCTCCGCCTCCTCAAGGGTGAGCGCCTGGGTAAGCCAGCGCTGGACTACTGGATTGGCGTGGAGGACCTCTCCCGTCCTGTTGACAACGATGATTCCGTCCATCGTGCTGCGGAGGATCGCCTCCAGCCGGGCGTGCTCGGCCTGAATCTCAGCGACCCGTCGCAATCGCTCGATCGCCACCGCCAGCAGATCGGCCATCGTCTGCAGGGTAGCGACATCCCCCTCGTCGAAGGCCGCCTCCTGGGTGCTCTGGACGTCCAGGGCGCCGAGGATCCGATCCCCCACCTTAAGGGGCAGAGCCATCTCGGAGCGGGTGTAGGGCAGCAGGGGATTCTTGAAGTGGACGGCGTCGGCTCCCACGTCAAGGGCGATGCGGGGCTCTCCGAAGGCAGCGACATGGCCCACGATGCCGACCTTCCCCACCCTGAGCTTATGCCCCTGCTCCATCATCTTGCGGCCCGCCTCGCCGGTGGCGGCCCGAAGGACGGCATATTCCCCCTTTTCGTCCAGCAGGAAAATACCGGCGTGATAAAAGCCGAACCGGTCCCGGATCAGATAAACGGCTCGTTCCAGCAACTCCTCCAGGCTCTCGGCGGTCGTGGCATCGCGGGCAACCCTGGCCGCTACCTGAAGCTGCGTCCTTCGGCGTTCCAGGTCTTTTGTGCGCTCGGCGACCCGTGCCTCCAGCTCCATAGCCCGCTGCTGCAGCGCCTCGTACAGCCGGGCACTCTCAAGGGCTGCGGCCGCCTGGACGGAGAAGAGGCTCAGGAGCTCGGCATCGGCCTGGGAGAAGGAACGGGGCGAGCCGGCCTGTGTTCCAAGCGTCAGCACACCGAAAAAGGTCTCTCCCCAACGGATGGGCACCCCCATGGCTGCCCCGATATCTAGGCCATCATACGCGGTCGCCCGCCCTTTCCAGTGGCGGTAATCGTTCACGATAAGCGGCTCGCCCCGCTCCCAGACCCGACCCGATAGCCCCTCCCCTCGACGGAGGACGCTCCCTACAGGGGGGCCGTAGTCGCCGGAGGAGAACCTCCATTCCAGCACATCTGCATCTGGCCTGTGGAGGTAGATGCCGGCCACATCGGCCGCCAGCAGCTCCGCCGCCCGGGAGACAATCGTGCGAAGAAGGGTGTCCAGCTCCAGTTCAGCCGCCAGCTCCAGCCCCACCTCCCGCAGCGCCTCCAACTGGGCGGTCCGCCTCGCCAGTTCCTGGGTCCGCTTTTCCACCTCCTGCTCCAGCGACCTGGTCAGGTCGCGCAGCGGGTTGAGGATCTGGCGGCTGGTGATCGCATAGCCGAGGACGGCCACACTGAGCGTGGTCGTGAAGGACATCACCGGGACAGGGGGGTTGAGCAGCCCGCCCACGACAAGCCCGAACACCAGGCTGAAGAGGCTCCCGACCAGGTACGTCTCACGGGTCCGTCGGCGCTCCCGCCAGAACAGGCAAAGGGGGCCAAGAAGACACAGAAGGAGGAGGGCAGCCATCCCTCCCCCCAGGGCAGTGAAACGGTGGCTGGTCGTGCCCACAGGACTGAGGTAAGGCCCATAAACGATCTGGTGGCGGAGGATAGGAAGGGTAAGGAAAGCCAGGACGGCCATCTCCAGGAGGGCAAACCGGTCGCCCCAGCGGGTGGGGAGGCCCAGGTAACGGACGGTGAAAAGGAGGAGGAACGGGGCCATCAACGAAAAGCAGAGGGTGGCCAGTTCCAGCAGAAGCTGGGGATTCCCCACTCCCAGCCAGAGCGACATTCGCAGGAGGAGCGCCAGCACAGCCCACCCTGCTTCCGTCAGGGCGAAGAGGGCAAAGAACCGGTTGACCGGACGGGATGCCCCTGCACCCAGCACGACCAGGGCCATCACCAGGGCAACCTGCATGGAGATCGCATAAGCGGCAACGTCCAGCCAGAAGAGAACGGGCATTCGAAAACCCTCCCTCCGCCACACACCGCCGTTACTGAACAATATAGACCAACTCTGCGTGGAAGTCAATCATGCTGTTCCGGGCAGATGTATTTCAGTTTGGGGGCGAGATGTCCCTGGCCCGGGCCGGACCTGGGGAAACACGAATGGCGCGAATGGAAACGAATACCACGAATGGAACAGGTATCCCTCCTGTTTGCTGTATTCGGGCCATTCGTGGGATTCGCGATCCACCGGCGAGCGGGAGGATCACTCGCCCCGAAATCGAAATACGCCTGTTCCGGGCCTTCGGGGGGGATTCCTTGACGAAATTTGTTCTTTATGGTAGAATACTTTACAATACAAAGAGCTTTAAATAGGGGGAAATATGCAACCACAGGACGCGCTGGACGACCTGAGAGCCATCCGGCTGATAATGGAACGGGCCCGCCGGGCCTCGGACAGGACCGGCGGCTGGTTCATGGTGCTCTGGGGAGTCATCTGGCTGGTCGGATTTACCGGCACCCACATCCTCGTCCATCTGGAGCACTATCCTCCCATCAACTGGCTCTGGGCGTTTCTGGATACCGTGGGGATTCTGGGCAGCATCTACCTGGGCGTCCGGATGGGGCAACGGACCCGAAAAATCTCGTCCACCATCTGGCTCCTCATTCTCCTCTGGTGGCTGGCCCTGGCGGCCTTTGACGCGGTGTTGATCTGGAAGCTGCGGCTCTATACCGACTGGCCCAACTTCGCTCTCCTGATGGTTCTCACCATCGCCCTGGGCTACATCCAGTTCGGCCTCTTCACCCACTGGGCCATCAGCGCCATCGGCCTCTTTATCGGCGTTCTGGCGGTGGCCCTGGCGACGTGGCTGCCGGAATACTTCAGCCTGGGGGTGGCCCTGTTGGGCGGCGGTGCCCTCATCGGCGGCGGCATCGGGTTCCTCCGCCGGGGAGAATGAGTATGGCGGACCTGGACCCCGTCATCCATCAACCGACCCGGCTGCGTATTATGGCCGCGCTGGTCGGCCTGGATGAGGGCGATAAGGCCGACTTCGGCTTCCTGCGCGACCTCCTGGGCCTGACCGACGGCAACCTGAGCGTGCACCTCATGCGGCTGGAGGAGGCAGGTTACGTGCGGATAGAAAAGACCTTCGTCGGGCGTCGCCCCAAGACCTGGGTCTGGGCTACAGCGAAAGGGCGGGCCGCGTTCGCGGCTTACGTGGACGCTTTGGAGAACATCCTGAATCCCAGATAAAGGAGGCAGAAATGAGCGGTAAGGTCGGCAAAACGGTTTCCCTGGTCCTCAGAGCCCTCGCCCTGGCGATGGGCGTGGCGGTGATCGTCCTCCACATCCTGAGCGCAGCCGACGAGAGGACGATGATCCTGCTGCTGGGGATTGGCCTGCTGGCCCTCGCGGTGACGGCTTTCCAGGAGTGAACCGATGGGCATCGCGGTAGAAGTCAGCGACCTTTACAAATCCTACGGGCCGGTCCGGGCCGTGGACGGGGTCTCCTTTACCGTGGAGGAGGGGGAGATTTTCGGCATGGTCGGCCCCAACGGCGCCGGGAAGACCACCACCATCGAGTGCGTGGAGGGGCTGCGCCGCCCCGACCGGGGGACGGTGCGGGTGCTGGGACTGAATCCCCAGCGGGACGGCTACGAACTCCGTTGCCGCATCGGTGTCCAGTTACAACAGGCCGCGCTCCATCCCCGGCTCAAAGTCTGGGAGGCGCTGGACCTTTTCGGCTCCTTTTACCCCCGTCGGGTGGATGGGAACTCGCTGCTGGAGCAACTGGGGCTGGCGGAGAAGCGGAAAGCCCCCTTTGACAAACTCTCCGGCGGGCAGAAACAGCGCCTCTTTATCGCCCTGGCGCTGGTCAACGACCCGGAACTGGTCTTCCTGGACGAGTTGACCACCGGCCTGGACCCCCAGGCCCGCCGGGCGACGTGGGACCTGGTCCGGGGCATCCGGGAGCGGGGCAAGACGGTCTTCCTGACCACCCACTATATGGAAGAAGCGGAGCGGCTCTGCGACCGGGTCGCCATCATAGACCAGGGGAAAATTGTCGCCCTGGACACGCCGGAGAACCTGATCCGCTCCCTGGGAGCGGAACACCGGGTGGTCTTCACCGCCGAAGGACGATGGGACGACGCGCTGCTCCGGCAGATACCCGGTGTGACCCGGGTAGAGCATATCGGGGAGCGGGTGGTCGTCTACGGGAGGGGAGAGGGGCTGGTCAGTGCGGTCGTCGGTGCGCTGGAGAAGATAGGGCTCCGCTTCCGCGACCTGCGCACGGAGCAGCCATCGCTGGAGGACGTCTTCCTGGCCCTGACGGGAAGGGAAATGCGGGAGTAGGAGACAACGATGCGAGGACTGGCAAAGTTAATCCTGGTTCAGATGAAACTCTACCTGCGGGAGCCCATTGCCACCTTCTTCACTATCTTCTATGCGCCGATGGTGCTCCTGCTCTTCGGCGCCATCTACGGCAATGAGCCCACCCCCCTCTTCGGCGGACGGGGGACGATGGATATAACGGTGCCCTCCTACATCGGGCTGATCATCGTCACGGTTGGGTTCATCGGCCTGCCCATTGGCACGGCGGCGGCGCGCGAGAGCGGAGTCCTGCGGCGCTTCCGGGCCACCCCCCTCCACCCCCTGGCCTACGTCGTCAGCGACATCGTCAGCTACCTCCTGATGACGATGCTGGGCGTCCTGCTGCTCATTCTGACCGGCAAACTGGTCTTCAACATCCGGTTTGAGGGAAACATCCTGAGCGTACTGGCGGGCTTCCTCCTGGGGACGACTTCGTTCTTCGCCCTGGGGTATCTCATTGCCGGGCTTTCCCCCACAGCTCGCATAGCTCAGACCGTCGGGATGGTGCTGGCATTTCCCATGATGTTTATCTCCGGGGCATCTATCCCTCTGGAGGTATTGCCCGCCAGGGTGCAGGCCATCAGTCGCTACATCCCGCTGACCCACGTGGTGACGCTGATGAAAGGGTTGTGGTTTGGCGAAGCGTGGAACCAGCACTGGACAGAGGTGGCAGTGCTGGTGGGTTGCCTGCTGGTGGGGGGTGCCGTCGCAGCGCGGACGTTCCGGTGGGAATAAGCCAGAGGAAAAAGCTTCCCTCAGTGCCCTCTGTTCCTTCCACACGGCTCAGCAAAGGTCCGACTGAGCCGCTACGCCCCTGCGTCCTCCGTGCCTCTGCGGTTTTCCGTCTCAGACGATAGATATAGCCTGGCCTCTGTGTATAGTTTCGTGTATAGGCTGGTGGTATAGTATATACGGCTTCCAGTAAGAGGGACATATCGCGCAGGACGGAGGGAGAAAGATGAAGGAACGGTTGCTGGTCGGGCTGTACGGGTTGTCCGATCCGCGGGTGATCTACCTGGCGGTGGCGCTCATCGGTGTGGCGCTGGCCGCGCTGGCGCTGCTCGGGGCGGTCCTGCCCGCATACCCCGGCGGCCTGCTCGCACCGGAGAGCGGCGGGACGTCCAACTGCTAACGGGCCGCCTCAGCACGGTATCATCTCAATACGGATCACGCAGGAGGCTATTGGCTCCTCTGGTCTGGCATCGCACCGCGAGGGTGCGGGCCTGATGGTCAGGTAGCCACGTATGCCGACCGGGGCTGTGGCCTATCCGCCTTTTTCGCGGCCTGTCAGAAGGACAGACGATCGCCCGGCGGAGGAGGCAGTTCTGAAAAGGGGGTAAAGAATGTCGCAACATGCGCTGCAGAAGCTGGTCGGCATGGCCATCGTGGACCAGCGGTTCCGTCAGGGCTTTCTGAACGGGGGGCGGAAGCGGCTGCTGGCCCAATTCGATCTGGCGACAGAGGAGCAGGAGGTGGTCCTTTCTATCCGGGCCTCCTCCCTTGAGGGGTTTGCTGCGGAGCTGGAACGGCGGCTCGGAGGAGGGAAAACACCGGGAATGTGCCGCCCTCTTATCCAGGAGCCGTTCGCCCGAAGTCCCTCTTTTTAAGCCCAGGCTGGGAAGCGGCCCGCTTCCTCAGGCAGCGTGCGGGCAGCAGATTGACCCCAGCGGTCGGCCCGTCACCGCTGATCTCAACGCAAGATCCCAACGTAGCTTACGCCAGAGGTGAATCTGCTGCCGGCACGCTGTGCCGCCGCGGAGGTGGGGAGCGCCCTTCGTCACAGCCGACACCGATGCCCTGAGCGCTCCCCACCTCCCCCGCCCCTCTGCAGGACAAGCTGAAGCCTGTCTACAGTAGCCTCAACGGAAAACAGGAGGGACAACAGAGTGACTGGATGAAAAGGAGAGGACGTTGAGTACCCAGCGTGAAAAGTTGTCTTCCAGATTCCGTACCGTTCCAAAAGGGGGACGGTTTTTTGTGTTCTACCTTCTTCGGTCGCCAGAAGAACCCTGTCCTCTCTTCGAATACTGTGTGGTGGAGACGGCTTACACCCTTCTGGCGGATTGGGTGTTCGACCTGCGACGGGGAGAAGTGCAGGAGCTTCTGGACCGGCCAGAGATCCAGCAGGAACTGGGGTTGATTTACGAGCGTCCGCCGAAAGACTGGAGGAGCATCCGGGCAGAACCTCTGCTCGTCACGCGGCTTCTGGAGAACATGATGGCCAGTTGGCCCTCGGTGTTACCGCTGCGGGTCCTGCTCATATACGACCGACAAGACGAATGGTGGGTGGAGATTGCAACCGAGCGCTTCCGGGCCAGCAGAACAGAAATCCAGGTCGAGCGGGTGAGCTGGGAGGGATGTCACCCCGCTCGATGCTCCCTCCTTCGATCAGAGAAAGACCGCGGGCCGGAGGCGGAGTCTTCTTCTTCCAAATCGTCCACGGAGGGGAGCGAGAATTTCTCCCTGATGGTACGGCCCTCCCCGGCCCCCTGTTTTATTCTGCCGGCGTCACCCCAGAAAATCACGTAGCTTGCGGCTCCGGCCCGGGTGACGCAGCTTCCGCAGGGCTTTGGCCTCGATCTGGCGGATTCGCTCCCGCGTAACGCCAAAGGCCTTCCCCACCTCCTCCAGCGTGTGAGGCCGGCCATCGCGCAGGCCATAGCGCATCTCCAGCACCGCCCGCTCCCGATCGCTCAACGCGCCCAGCGCGCTGCGGATCTGCTCTTTCAGCAGTTGCTGGGAGGTGGCTGTATCGGGGGCCATGATGGTGTCATCCTCGATGAAATCCCCAAGCTGGCTGCTCTCCTCCTCCCCCACCGGCATCTCCAGCGACATCGGCTCCTGAGAGACGCGCATAATACCGCGCACCTTGGCGGCCGCTCGCTGCAGCCGTCGCTTCAGAATAGGGGAAAGAGGCCGTCCCGTGGTCAGGGCCTGCCGGACCGCCTCCGCGTCCACATCGTCCAGGAATTCCATCTCCAGCGCCAGCTCCTCCGCCGTCGGCGTCCGACCGTACTCCTGGGTCAGCCGGCGCTGGATCCGCGTCAGGCGGTTGATGGTATCCACCATATGGACCGGAATGCGGATGGTGCGGGACTGATCGGCGATCGCGCGGCTGATCGCCTGCCGGATCCACCAGGTGGCATAAGTGGAGAACTTGAACCCCTTTGTGTGGTCGAACTTCTGGACAGCCCGAAGCAGACCGATGTTCCCCTCCTGGATGAGGTCCAGAAAAGAGATGCCCCGCCCGACATACCGCTTGGCCACATTGACCACCAGCCGCAGGTTAGCCTGGATCAACTGCTGCTGGGCTTCGGCCGCCCGATGGTCCACGTCGGCCCAACTGGCCTCCAGCACCTCCTCGCTGGGCGCATAGTTGAGCAGCGCCCGGACGCTGGGCAGGCGCTTCCGCCGGCTCCAGGCCTGATGATAGAGCTGAAGGGTGGAATCGGGCAGGAGATACAGGTACATTAGGATTTCCATCAAGATACGGGTCAACTCCGCCCACACGGGGTCCTGAGAGACCTCCCCCTGCTCGAGATAGCCGTAGAGGTAAGAATCGGCGGCGGGCATGCGCGTGCGACGCAGGCCAATGGCCTCGTCCACCATCGCCCCCAGGTCCGGCGGAGGGATCTTCCGGTCTGCACAGATCCGCAGAGTCTGGCGCCAGAGCTCCCGCGTCTTTCGGGTCAGATACTCCCACACCTCGGTATGGTTGGGATGATGGCCCTTCCGGGCCTCCAGCTCGGAGCGGACAGCGCCGAGGAGCGTGGCTGCCTCCCGGACCGTGTAGAGCCACATCTCCTGGTGAGGCTCGAGGAGAGCGACCCGGCCGATCTCCCGCAGATACATACGGACCGGGTCCTCAAAGGTCTCGGGGGCCGCCGCCGGCACACCGAGCTCCAGCTCCTCGACCTCCTCCAGGTCGGTCAGAGTAGGCTCTTCCTCGTCGAAGGAGACCTCGATCCAGTCGCCGAAGAAGGACGGCTCCTCCTCATCCGGCACCGGCAGATCGGCCTCTTCTTCCGAGAGGGGTTCCGACCAGAGGTCGTCCTCATCCACGTCCATCAGCGGACCTCCATGCCCGTCAGGACGCTTGCGCCGCCCCGCCAGCGGGTCCGCAGGGCTTGCTGGACCTGGAGGATTGCCCTGGCGTTCTCCTCCAGGGCCTGCCCATAGCTGGCCGCCTCCGAAAGGCCGGCCTCTTCCGCTTCCTGAACGAGCATACGCAACTCCATACCCGTCTGTCTCAGATTCCGTTCTCGCAGTCGGAGCGCGGCCTGAACCCCTTCCCGCAGCCACTGCTCCTCCGCCAGATTCTGCAGGCCTGTCAGAAGCGCCGTCAGTTGCCCAACTGTCTCTTCGGGAAGATAACCCCTTAGCTGCTGAACGTCGGGTTCAGGACCCAGATCACCTCCCTCCCATGCCTCGAACAGGGCCCTGTAGGCCGGGTCGGTGAAATCCCGGGCGTTAAGGGGAGGCAGGCCCATCTCCTCGAGCGTCCGACCGACGTGCTCCAGAAGCCAGCCCCGCGCCAGCAGGGTCGCCAGGCAGTACCCCTCCAGGTCTGCGCGGGGGGTTGCCTGGCGGGCGGGCGGGCTATAGTCGGGGCGGGTGCGGCGAGCGGCCTCCCGCTGTGTTGCCTCCAGCCGCATCAGGATGGTGCGGTCCTCAATGCCCAGGGTTCGGGCGATCTTCTGAACATAGGTTTCCCGCTCGACCGGGTTGGCCACGTCTCGCAGGAGGGGGAGCATTGCCTCCACCACCCGCGCCCGGTCCTTGGCGTCTTTCGGATCGGCTTCTGCCAGCAGCCTCTGGAAGTAGAACTCCACCACCGGAGCGGCCTCTTCCACCAGCGCGGCCCAGCGGGCCGGGTCGCTGCGGATCAGGTCGTCGGGGTCAAGCCCGGAGGGAAGGCTGAGGACACGGATTTCCGCGTCGAGGCGGCCTTCGAACCCCACCAGCCCCCGGGGGTCGAACACTGGCTGCCACTCCCTGTCCAGCGTCTCCCGCGCTACCTCAAGGCCCCGCAGGGTAGCCTGCACCCCGGCAGCGTCGGGGTCAAGCGCCAGGACGAAGCGACGGGTGTACCGTTTGAGCTGCCGTAGCTGCGGCTCGGTGAGGGCGGTCCCCATCTGGGCCACCACATTACGGAACCCCGCCTGGTGGGCCTGCATCACGTCCATATACCCCTCAACGATAACGACCCGGTCTTCATCCCGGATCGCCCGGTGGGCCATATCCAGCCCGAAGAGGGTGCGGCTTTTGTCGAAAAGAGGGGTCTGAGGCGAGTTGATGTACTTGGGAACTCCGCCCGGCTCCAGGGTGCGGGCCCCGAAAGCGATGGGACGCCCCCTGGCATCGCGGATCGGGATCATCAGCCGCCCCCGAAAGCGGTCATGGGTGGTGCCGTCCTCCCGTTCGATCAACAGGCCGGCACGGACCAGCTCCGGGGGGGAGAAGCCGCGGCCAGTAAGGTGGGTGCGGAGGTCCTCCCATCCCGGCAGGCTGTACCCCAGCTGGAACTGCTCGACCGTCTCATCGGAGAGGCCCCTGCGGGAAAGGTACTCCCGGGCCGGGCCGGCCTGGGGGGCATGCCGCAGGAGGTGGTGATAATAAAAGACAGCCTCCGCCACCGCTGCCAGCAGCCGTTTGGTCTCGTCATCTTCCTGAAGCTGGATAGGGGTTCGAGGCGCAACCTCCACCCCTGCGCGTCGGGCCAGCTCCTCCAGCGCGGTGCGGAAGTCCCATCCCTCCTGTTTCATCACGAACGTAAAGACATCCCCTCCTTCACCACAGGCCCCGAAACAGTGCCATCGCTGGCTTTCGGGAAAGACATAGAAGGAGGGGGTCTTTTCGCTGTGAAAGGGACAGAGCGCCCTGAAATTTCGCCCCGCTTTCTGGAGCGGGACGTAGGAGCCGATGACCTCGACGATGTCCAGGCGCTCTTTGATCTCATCAACGACGCTCATCCTCCCCTGCCCTACCCCTGTATTCCTGTGGGTATTGTACCTGAGGGTGGCAAAGGAGGCAAGTGGTCATAATCGGAAAAAGCAAAAGGGCGGGTTTCCCGCCCTTTCCAGCCACCAGCCCAGACACAAATCATCACGAGGGCACGAAGACAACAAGAGATGAAGGCTTTTTCTACCCTTTAAGGGAACTCTGTGCCTTTTTGTCCCGGTGGTTTGTCGTCTCGCTTCGGCTTTTTGTAACTATTCAGCCTCACCTCTCTCCCGTTGCCTGCGGCATCACTCTTCACCCCTCCCCCGGCCCTTTGGCTGGGGGTGGGGTGAGGAAGGCTAAGTAGATACCGCTTTTCAAGCAATCGCCGGGAGAGTCAGGAAAAGCCGTCCGGCGGCTTCGACGATGGCCTGGATCGCATCAGCTTCGGAGGACGGGGCGGAACTTGTAGCCGTAGCTGATGACCCCCTCCTCCCCCTCAGCCTGGATCCGCCGCGTGACCATTTCCACTGGCATGCCGATCTCCACCTGACCGGCGTCCACATCGGTGAGCTGGGCGGTCACCAGCGGCCCCTCCTCCAGCCGGACCAGGGCCACGGTGTACGGCACATTCTCCTCAAACCCCGCCGGGGGATGGTAGACTGTGCTGTAGGAATAGACCTCCCCCCGTCCACTGAACATGTAGGGAGTCTTGGCCGGGGCTTCGCACTCCGGGCAGACATCTCGGGGCGGGAAGATGGGGGTTCCACATCTGTCACATACCTCTCCGACCAGCCGGTATCGTTGTCGCTGCAACCTCCAGGTCCTCGGAACACTCATAGGATACCTCCTGTGGTTCTGTAATTTCTACTCCATCCTCTCCAGGATATGCGTGATCACCGTCGCGCCGCTGCCGCCGATGTTCTGAGCCATCCCCACGCGGGCATCCGCCACCTGGTTGGCCCCCGCCTCCCCCCGGAGCTGCTGGACGACCTCGACGACCTGGTAGACGCCGGTAGCCCCCACGGGATGGCCCCGGGCCTTCAGCCCGCCCATCGTGGCAACAGGGATTCGGCCCTGCAGGCCGATCTCCCCCTCGAGCGCCAGGCGCACTCCCTTCCCCCGCCCGGCAAACCCGGCCGCTTCCAGACTCAGGGCCGCCATAATGCTGAAGGCGTCATGCAGCTCGAAGAGGTCAATCGCCTCCGGTCCGACCCCTGCCTGCTGGTAGGCCCGATAGGCGGAGAGGGCCGCCCCCTCCAGTGCCAGGGGGTCCCGCCGATCGTGGAGGGCGACGGCGTCGGTCCCCACCGCCGAGGCAGCGATCCGCACCCCCACTCTGGAGAGGCGACGGGCCCAGTCGGCAGGGGCCAGCACCACTGCAGCAGCCCCATCCCCGATGGGAGAGGAGTCCATCAGGTTGATCGGATCGGCGATCATCTGTGCCCGGGCGTAGGATTCGGGGGTCACCCGGACGTGGAACATCGCATAGGGATTGTTCATCGCATTGGCATGGGCATTGACGGCGAAGGGAGCGAAGTCCTCCTTACGGTAGCCGTACTCGTACATATACCGGCGCATCAGCAGGGCGTTGATGGCGACGAAGGAGAGTCCCTGGGCGGCCTCGTAATCGGCGTCGGCAGCCATTGCCAGGGCGGCCGTGTTCTGCTCGGGGGTGGCATCGGTCATCTTCTCCACGCCGACGACCAGCACCACATCGGCCAGTCCGCCGGCAACGGCGATGTAGCCCAGCCGGAGCGCCGCTGCGCCGGAGCCGCAGGCCGCCTCGACCTTGACTGCCTCCACCCCCCGCATCCCGGCAAAGTCGGCCACCAGCGCGCCCAGATGCTCCTGCCCGGTCAGCTCTCCGCTGAGCATATTGCCCACATAGAGGGCGTCCACCCGTTCCACCCCGGCGTCGGCCATAGCCGCCTGAAGGGCCTCCAGCGCCAGATGGCGCAGCCCCTTCTCCCAGTGCTCACCTACCCTGGTTTGTCCGATGCCGATGATCGCCACGTCGCGCATAGCTTCTACATCCTCAGCTTTCGCCGATACCGCACGTAGAGGGCATAGTCTATCTCCGTCCGACGGTCCACATACGCCCGGGTCATCGGCGCCCGGTTCCGCCGCTCCTCGATCGCCTCTGTGACCCTTAACGAGATCGCATCCGAGCCTGCGCCGGAGCCGAAACTGACCAGGAGGATCCGAGCGCCGGGCCGGGCCTGGTCCAGGATAGCGGTCAGGCCGATCATCGAGGAGGCAGCATAGGTGTTGCCGATCTCGTTCACCAGCAGCCCCGGCGCGATCTGCTCAGGGGTGAACCCCAGTTGGCGCGCCACGGTCTGGGGGAACTTCACGTTCGGCTGGTGGAAGACGGCGTAGGTATAATCGGCGGGGGTGGTCCCCAGCGCCTCCATCAGCCCTCTGGCCGCATCGGTAATGTGGCGGAAGTAAGCTGGCTGGCCGGTGAAGCGGCCGCCGTGGGAGGGGTAATGCTGGTAGGCCCGCCGCCAGAAGTCGGGCGTATCCGTGACGAAGGAGAGGGAGCCTTCGAGCACGGCCAGGGATTCCTCCGCTGGCCCCAGCAGGAAGGCGGCGCCGCCCGCTCCCGCCGTATACTCCAGCGCATCCCCCGGCCGCCCCTGGGCGGTGTCGGCACCGATCGCCAGGGCATAGCGGGCCATCCCCGACCCTACAAACCCCACCGCCGCCTGGAACGCCTCCGTCCCGGCCTTGCAGGCAAACTCCCAGTCGCCGGCCTGGGTGAAGGGGGTGGAGCCGAGCGCCTCCGCCACAATGGTGGAGGTGGGCTTGACGGCATAGGGGTGAGACTCGCTGCCCACCCAGACGGCGCGGATGTCGGCCGGATTCACCCCTCCGGACCGGGCCAGGGCGTTGCGGGCGGCCTCGATGGAGATCGTGACCGTGTCCTCGTCCAGCCCCGGCACCGCCTTCTCGACGATGGGGGTCTCCCCCTCCCCTCCGGCCCAGACGCGGGCCACCTCCCGCACCGGCAGCCGGTAGCGGGGCACGTAGGCCCCATATCCCACGATTCCCACTGGTCGGTTCGGACGCAATGCCTCCATACAACGCTCCCCAACAGAATACGTATTACGTATTCCGTATTCCGTGCAGAATCTCCTCCGCCCGGTCCAGCCGAATCACCCCTTCGGCGACCATCTGGCGGGCGACTGCCTCGATCTCCTCGCCCTGCGCGCCGGCGGAGATGGCGACCTGGCGGGCGTGGAGGGCCATATGTCCTTTCTGGATGCCCTCGGTGGCCAGCGCCCGGATCGCGGCCAGGTTCTGGGCCAGCCCCACTGACGCCATCACCTCCGCCAGCTCCCGGGCCGAGCGGACTTCCAGGAGCTTCAATGCCACCTGCGCTGTGGGGTGGGCACGGGTGGCCCCACCTACCGTCCCCACGGCCAGGGGCAACTCCAGCCGCCCCACCAGGCTGCCGTCGTCGTCCAGCGCCCAGGTGGAAAGGCTGGTGTAGCGGCCGGAGCGGGCGGCGTAGGCGTGAGCCCCGGCCTCGATTGCCCGCCAGTCCTGTCCGGTGGCGATGGCGACGGCATCCACCCCGTTGAGGATGCCTTTGTTGTGGGTCGCTGCCCGGTACGGGTCGGCGGCGGCGAAGGCCCAGGCCTCGACGATGGACCGCGCCACCTGCTCGCCGGAGAAGCCATCGAAGGCCAGCGCCCCGGCCGGCACCCTGCACTCGGCGCGGGCCAGCCGCCGGTCGGCCAGGTTGGAGAGGATACGCAACCCCACCCGCCCGCCAGTGACCTCCTCGATCAGCGGGGCCAGCGACTCGCAGGCCGTGTTGACCGCGTTGGCCCCCATCGCATCCCGACAGTCGTAGATGAGGTGGACCACCAGCATCGGCCCGGCGGGGGTGTCGGGCAGGGCCCGCACTTCCAGCCCCCGGGCGCCACCCCCCAGCCGCCGGATGACCGGGTCCACCTCATCGGCGCGGGCCAGGATCCGCTCCCGGGCTGCCTCCACCGCCGCCCGCGCCCGCTCCAGGTCGGGAAGGTCCAGCACCTGAATCTGACCGATCATCTCCGGCGGGCTGCTTTCCGCACGGAAACCGCCCCCGGCGCGGGCCAGCCTGGCGGCGAAGGAGGCCCCGGCCACAACCGACGGCTCCTCGATGGCCATCGGCACCAGCAGGTCCCGCCCGTTGACCCGGAAGTTGAGGGCGATCCCCAGCGGCAGGGCATAAAGCCCCACCACGTTCTCGATCACCCGGTCCGCCCGCTCGAGGGCCAGACCTCCGCTCTGGAGAACGGCTATCTCTTCCTGGCTCAGCTCCGCCCAGCGAGCCACCCACTCCAGCCGCTTCTGGAGCGGCCAGTTGTAGAAGCCGGATACGCGGGAAGAACGCTCTTCCAAATCCTACTCCCTTTATGCAAACACACGCCGCCGGAACGCCCGAGCTTCCCCGGCGGCTTCAGCTTTATATTATACGCAAGGGACTATCAAAAACTATCAACTGTAGGGCAAGCTGAAGCTTGCCCTACAGCGGCTTCTAATGGACATTGCAGGACAAGCTAAAGCTTGTCCTACAGCAGCTCCTGTGAGTCGGCTCTCTCAGTAGCGGCCTTCGACCTTGGCGATAAAGGTCTCCAGCGAGTCGGAACCCCGGATGCGGATACGCCCCAGGGTGAAGAGACCCTCCCGGGTATGGATCCGCCCGTGCATGGTGGTCACCGCTCCCCAGTAGCCAGCGGACTGGAGGACGACGATGACGTTCCGGTCGTACTGACCGGAAGGGTAGCAGAAGAAGCGAACCGGCCGACCGGTATGGTATTCGACCGCCTCCTTGATCCCCAGGATCTGGTAGACCAGGAAGTCGTAAGGCCGATTCCGCAGGTCCACGTGGTCCCGCCCGTGCCCCTGGATCTCCATCCCGGCGTCCGCCATTTCCTTCATCATCGCCCAGGTCAGGTAGTTGGGATTTTCGTAGTGGGCAGGGGTGGCCAGGACAAAGAAGGTGCCCACAAAGCCGTACTTCTGCAGGAGAGGGAAGACGATGGTGTAGGCATCCCGGTATCCGTCGTCGAAGGTGAGAACGACTGGCTTCCCAGGCAGGGGACGCCCCTGGGTGAGATGGAGGTAGAGATCGGTGAGGGTGACGGTGTGATAACCCGCTTCGGAAAGATACCGGAGCTGGTCCTCAAAGGCCTGGGGGGAGACGGTCAGGTCCCGCCGGATCCGGTCGGCGTTCGGAGGGAGGTCCTCCACGTAGTGGTACATCAGGATGGGGACCTCAGCGAAATCCGGCGGGGGGGCCGGGGTGGGAGTGGGGAGGGGGGTCGGGGTGGGCGTCGGGAGAGGGGGGGGGGTGGGAGGCGGGGTGGGGGTGGCCGTCGGGGGTGGGGCGGTGGGGGCGACGGTGGCCGTCCAGGTGGCCGACGGCAGGGGAGCCTGGACGCCCGGCGCCGGCAGGCCGCCCGGCAGCAGCGTCATCGCCAGCAAAACCCCGGTGGGGATCAACAGACGGGTCAGGTGGTATGGGTTCATCGGTCGGCAGGGAAGGATACTTCAGAAAAGAGTTCCTGTCAAACTGCTTCCCCACCCGTCAGGGTTGCCGATCCGACCACCGCCCCAGCTCCACCTCTATCTCTATCCTTTCCCCCTCCCGTTCCACACCCAGGCGCACCCGATCGCCGGGCTGGTAATTGAGGATGAGAACCTCAAGGGGTTTTCCTCTCACCAACCCCACCTGCTCTCCATCCACCTCCAGGATCACATCGCCGACCTGCAACCCCGCCTCCTCGGCCGGGCCGTCGGGGTCCACCCTCACGACCTCGGCCCCTTCCTCCAGCTGCCGGTAGCGGATGCCCAGATAGGGGCGCTCTGCCGCCGGCACGAACGGCGTCGGCCAGGATGGGACGTTCGGCAGCGGGCCGCCCCAGGCCGGAGCGGAGCCGGCAGCCTCCCGGCCCAGGAGATAGCCGACGGCGCCGCCGAGGACAAGCCCCAGAACCACACACACACCGGCAACAAGGAGGATCCCCCCCACCAGCGCTGCTACCTGGCAGCCGGTGAACCGGACCTGGATGGATTCCCGATTTTTCGTCTCTTCCATCGCTTCCCTCCTCTCCGTCATCTCACCTTTCGGCCTCCCCCAGGACGCGCTCGAATTCGGCCAGGAAGGCACCTGCGACCTCGGAATCGTGGATGATCAGCAGGTTCTCATCGTTGTCCTTATCGGCACTGGTGGTGAAATTGTACGAGCCCAGCGCCACAACCTGATCGTCAACGATCAGGACCTTATGATGCATCAGGTAGGGATTGCCGTCCAGAAATACCTCCACCCCCCCCGCCTGCAGCCGATTGTACTGACTGTAGGTACTCTCAGCCGATTGGGCCTCCATCACCCCTTCGACATCAACCCCCTCCCCCACCAGGTCCACCAGCGCATCGGCGAGGCGGGGAGCGGTGAACTGAAAGGCAAGGAAACGGACGTGGGAGCGGGCGGAGGAGAGGAGCTGGAGGAGCCGGTCGGCCACGCCGTCCTCCGGCGCAAAGTAGGCCTCGACCTGCACGGGCCGGCCCTGCCCTTCGATTTCGACCAGGGGATAGGGGGTTTCAGCCGGGGAGGTCGGACCGAACTGCCCTCCGAACAGCTCCTCGAACTCAGCGTCGTAGTCCCGGGCCAGCGCGCGGGAGGCGATGAGGACAGCGTTGTTGTCGTTCCGGTAAGTGCCGCCCTCCGTCGGATTCCAGGAGCCGGTCCATACCCATTGCCCGTCCACCACAACGAACTTGTTGTGCATGATCCCCCTTCCCTCCAGCGGTCGAGCCACAACGGGGATGCCGGCCTGGCGGATCCGGCTCACCACCCCATCATCGGCGTTGGTGCCGTCGGTCACCAGACGCACCCGGACCCCCTGCTGGTGCGCCTGAATCAGGGCCTCCGCCACCGATTCCAGGTTCAGTTCGTAAACAGCCATATTAATGCGCTCACGGGCCTCCCCGATGAGGGCAACCAGCCCCGCATCCGGCATTCCGTCCTGATCGGAGGGGGCAGGCCGGTTGGGGGCGGTGAAGTAGAGGGCGATCCAGTCGCCAGAGACCATTTCTGAAACCCGTCCCTGCCCTGGGAGCGCTGGCCCGGGAAGGGGCGACTGGCAGGCCGCCCCCAGCAGGGCCAGGGCGACGATGAGGACCGCAAGGAAGGAGAACCCGGCCGAAAAGTTCCAGCAACATCGCATCTGATTGCTCCTTGAGAAGCGGTTATCTCTAGTATAACGCACCTGGGGGAAGAGACAAGCCGCCATCGGCCGCTTCTCACCTCACCCCCACCCCCTAACCCCCTCCCGGGTGAGGTCATCTCTCCTGCCCTGTCCGAATTCACGTCCGAACTTCAGGCAGCCATCTTGACAATCAAAACAAATATGGTATAATTATCTTTGAAGAACAATTCTCCAAAAGGAAACAGGGTGGAGAACTTATCAGAATACCTTACGACCATTTCGGACCGGCTGCGGGCCCGTGGGCATCGGATGACGCCGCAGAGGATGGCCATCCTCCGGGCAATCCTGGAAAGCCCCACCCACCCCACCGCAGAGGAGATCTACCGGCAGGTCTCGGCCGATTTTCCTATGCTCAGCCTTGCCACGGTGTACAAGACGTTGCACGTGCTGAAGGAGCTGGGTGCGACCAGGGAGCTGACGGTGGACGGCATCAGCCGCTACGACCGCAACCTCCCCCCGCACCCCCATCTGGTCTGTGTGCGATGTCAGGCCGTCATTGACCTGCCCCCCGAAATGATGGTCACGCTGCCAGAGGAGGCACTGGCCGGGTACGGTTTCCATCCGCTCTGGTACGAGGTGAGTGTCTACGGCCTTTGCTCCCGCTGTTTGGAGGCAAAAAAGTAGACGCAGTGCGAGGTGATCTGTCAGTGCGAAAGGAGGAACGTTGACATGCCAGAGGTAGATTCCTGTGTAAAACCTGCGGCGGGTCCTTTGATCCCGCCTCCACCCCCACCAGGGGAGGAGAGACCACCAGAAAGGAGGGCTGAGATGACCGTAGCACGTGTGGGTAAAGAGGCTCCTGACTTCGAGGCCACAGCGTATATCCCCGGCAAGGGGTTCAAAAATGTGAAGCTCTCCGATTATCGGGGGAAATGGGTTGTCCTCTGCTTCTACCCGGGCGACTTCACCTTTGTCTGACCGACCGAGCTGGCAGCAGTTGCCGCCCGGTACGGACAGTTCAAGGAGCTGGGGGTGGAGGTCCTTTCCATCAGCACCGATAGCCGCTTCACCCATAAGATCTGGAACGAGACAGAGCTTTCAAAAATGGTCGAAGGGGGCATCCCCTTCCCGATGCTCTCCGATCAGGGCGGGCGGATCGGCACTGTCTACGGGGTGTATGATGAGGAAGCAGGGGTGGACATCCGCGGCCGCTTTCTCATTGACCCCGATGGGGTGATCCAGGCGATGGAGGTCCTCACCCCGCCAGTAGGCCGCAACCCCGACGAGCTGATCCGCCAGATACAGGCCTATCAGCACGTCCGCGCCGCAAAAGGGGCGGAGGCCACCCCATCCGGCTGGACCCCCGGGCAGCCGACTCTGAAGCCAGGGCCGGATCTGGTGGGCAACGTCTGGAAAGTGTGGAAACCCTGACGCTTTGCCATAAAATGGACAGTTATCACCAAACCGCAGAATTTTAAGGAGGTATTCTATGGGCACGAAAGCACAATCCATCATCGGCATCAACGTGGACAAACTGCTGGAGATGTTGAACAAGGCCTTCGCCGACGAATGGCTGGCCTACTACCAGTACTGGCTCGGGGCCAAACTGGCCAAGGGGCCGATGCGAGAGGCGGTGGCAGCGGAGCTCCTGCAGCACGCCACCGAGGAACTGGGGCACGCCGAACTGCTCTCCCTGCGCATCATCCAGCTCGGAGGCACGCCTCCCCTGAGCCCCAAAGCCTGGTATGAGATGAGCAACTGCGGCTACGAGCCGCCGGAGGACCCCTACGTCGAGACCCTGCTGGAGCAGAACATCCGGGGCGAGCAGTGCGCCATCGAGGTCTACCGGCAGATGGCGGAGGCCACCAAAGACGCAGACCCCATCACCTACAACCTGGCCGTCCAGATTATGGCCGACGAGGTCGAACACGAGGAGGACCTGGAGGCGCTGGTGGAGGACATCAGCCTGATGAAGAAGCGAGGAGCCTGACGGATAACGGTTGACGCGTTGCAGGATACAAAGTGCAGGATGCAGGAGGCGATAGATGAAGATCGGTGAGAGAGTTCAGTCGGCAGATTGGAAGGCGGAAAAGCACGTGCCGGTCATCGAGGCGCCGGAGAAGGTGGAGGCGGGCAAGCCCTTCCTGGTGACGGTGAGTGTGGGCAAGGAGATCCCCCACCCCAACACCACCGAGCACCACATCCGCTGGATTGATGTCTATTTCCAGCCGGAAGGGGACAAGTTCATCTACCAGGTGGGTCACTTCGACTTCACAGCCCACGGCGAATCGGTGAAGGGGGCCAATCAGGGGCCAGTCTATACTCACCCGGTTGCCGCCCTTTCGATGCAGGTGGAGGGGCCCGGCACGCTGATCGCGCTTTCCTACTGCAACATCCACGGCCTGTGGGAAAACAGCCAGGAGATCAAGACCGGGTAAGGGCGACCTGCGGTCGCCCGAGCTGCGGTCGCCCGACCTGCGGTCGCCCGACCTGCGGCCGCCCGACCTGCGGTCGCCCGACCTGCGGTCGCCCGAGCTGCGGTCGCCCGATCCGTGGTCGGCTCTCTTTAAAAGGAGGTCAACTATGCACAAGATGACAAAAGCCAATCTGGAAGCGGCCTTTGCTGGCGAGAGCCAGGCCCATATGAAGTACCTGATCTTCGCCGACCGGGCAGAACAGGAGGGTTTCCCCAACATCGCCCGCCTCTTCCGCGCCATCGCCTTCGCCGAGCAGGTCCACGCCACCAACCACCTGCGCACCCTGGGCAAGATCGGCCAGACGGCGGAGAACCTGCAGGCGGGCATTGACGGGGAGACCTATGAGGTGGACGAGATGTACCCCTCCTTCCGCGCAGTGGCGAACCTGCAGGAGGAGGACAAGGCCGTCCGCACGATGACCTGGGCGCTGGAAGCCGAAAAGGTCCACGCCGGGATGTACGAACAGGCCCGCCAGGCGGTCCTTGCTGGCAAGGACGCCGAAGTGGGGGATGTGTACATCTGCGAGGCGTGCGGCTGGACCGTGGAGGGGGAGCCGCCGGACCGGTGCCCGATCTGCGGGGCCAAGCGGGAGGCCTTCCGCAAGTTCTAAACCCACGGGGGGCCTTCAGGGTAAACCAGATACACACGGACGGGATCGTCCGTGTGCATCTTCACGCAGGCTTTAAGAAGCCCTCACCCCAACCCCTACCCCCTCCGGCAGGGGGAGGGGTGAGGGCCATCAGTGCAGCCGCAGCACAGCGTCGATCTGGCTCGGCTCAGCCCCTCCGGGGTCAGGGTCGGTAAACCGCACGTACTGGAAGGGGCCGCTCAGCCCCCAGGCGCTGAGATCAATGGCAATGCCGGTGTTGTGCGGTAAGTCGCTTGGATAGAGATTCGCCTCGTTTATCTCCTCGTTTTCCACCTCTCCATCACCCGCAAAGTCATCAATGTTGGTCCCATTCACACCTCCAGGAACCCCATCCCACTCAAATATCGCGTACCAGCCCGTGCCGTCTGGAGAAACCTCGACCCGTATGAAGTCCATATGGATGCCCGGGTAATTATAGTACTCGTAGAACACCAGGTCGTAGCCCGGGCCGTCGGTGATTCCCCCGGCGCCGAAGTCAACAATCACCTCGCCATCGCTGAACTCGAGCACGTTGCCATCAGGCTCCCCTGAGACTCTCTGGCAAAGGTCGGCTGGGATCGGAGGGGTACAGGTAACCCCGACCGGCAAGGCGTAGACGGAGAAGGCGTTTTGCAGAGAGCCGGTGGGATCGGTGGGGCCGGGGTTGGCCACATAAAGGGTATAGCCGCCCAAAGGCATCGTGTAGGGAACCGTGGCCGTCAGCGTGCTCTCACTGACGAAGGCGAGGTCGCTCAGCGACATCGGCGTCCCGTCCCACAGCCAGGCCCTCAGCGCGGGCGGAGCGCCCGTGCTGCGGAAAAAACTGCCGGTGATGGTGATGGCCTGGACCGCCCCCTCGGGCGCAATAGCGGGGTACACCCGGCTGATGACGGGGATCGGGTTGGTCGCCGTGTAGGCGCCGGTCAGCAGCCCGGACCGACCATCCGGATTGGTGACAGTGAGGTCATAGACCCCCGCCGGGAAACTGCCCACCGGCAGGTCCGCCGGCACCCGGGCCGTAATGGTGGTGGCGAGGCAGTTGATAACGGTCAGGGGGACCGAACCCAGGGCGACCGCGCAGCCGAACTGGAAATTCTCCCCGGTGATGGTCACGTCCACCGTTGTGGTGTTGACGTGGATGTTAGGGACGATGGAGAAGACACGGGGCCCGGCCGGCGTAGGGGTAAACGTCGGCGTCGGCGGGCGGGGGGTAGGGGTGGGCGGGATGGGAGTGGGGGTCGGAGGGAGCGGCGTGAACGTCGGCGTCGGTGTTGGGGTGGGTGGATAGGTGGGAGTGGCCGTCGGGGGCCGGGGGGTGGGGGTGGGCGGGACAGGGGTGGAGGTGGGGAGGGGAGTGGGCGATGGGGCGGGGAAGGTGGGACGGGGAGTGGGCGTGGCCGTCACCCCGGCGACCGGCAGGGGGGTGGCGGTGGGGACCGGGACGAAGACGAGCGGGGGGATGATGTCCACCTCCCCGCCGGGGGTCAGGATAAGGATGGGATCCCACGGCTGGGGGGTCATGATCTCCGGCCGGAGCGGCTCGAGATAGACCTCGCTGGTCCCATAATTCCGGTCGGGGTCCATCTCGGAGAGTATGCTGGCCGGGGCCTGCCAGACGCGGGCGGGCATCACGGCCAGCTGGGCTGCCAGCAGCAGGCAGACGATACCCAGCGTGGGGATGACCAGGAGGAGCAGAAGCTCTCCGCCCCCTCTTCTCCGGCGGCGGTTCGGCAGTCCTCCTTCCCCCCCCGACCCCTGCCGGAATGCTTCAGGCTGCATCTTCCCCGCCCTCCCGGGCCGGCAGTGCGGGCAGGGTCACGCTGAACGTGCTGCCCGTCCCCACCTTGCTGACGACGCGCACCTCCCCGCCGTGGGCCTCGACGATCGCCTTGGTCACATACAGTCCCAGCCCCAGCCCCCGGAGCTCGTCATCCGAACGGACCATCACGCGGTAGAAGCGCTGGAAGAGCCGTTTCTGCTGGTCCGGTGGGATTCCCACTCCGGTATCCGCGACCTCCAGCGTCACCCGGCCGTCGTGGGCCGAAAGCCGCAGCGTGACGCTGCCCCCCTCGGGGGTGTACTGATAGGCGTTGCGCACCAGGTTGACGATCGCCCAGCGCAGCCGTCGGGCGTCTGCCCGCACCAGCGGCAGCCCGGCGGGGATCTCCGTCCGGAAGTCCAGTCCTTTTTCCTCCATCGGCCCACGCCACTCCTCTGCGACCTCCTCCACGAGGTCGGAAAGGCTGAGGGGCCGTCGCTGCAGCCCCAGCCGTCCTTTCGCTTCCATTTCGGAGAAATCCAGCAGGGAGTCAATCATCGCCACCAGGCTCTCAGTGTTACGGCTGATGGCCTGCAGGAAACTCCGCTGCGTTTCGTCGAGCGAGGGTCCGGCGGTGTCAAGCAGGAGGCTGCTATACCCCTTGATCGCCGTCAGCGGCGTGCGCAGCTCGTGGGAGACGTGGGCGATAAAGGCGTCCTTTAGCTGCTCCGCCTCGGCCTCAGCCGTCACGTCCCGTATCACGATCACCGTGCCCAGCCGCTCCCCATCGTCGGTGCGGACGGCGGCGGAGTGGACGGAGACGATCTTTTCGCCGACCTGGAAGCGTCGGTGCTCCAGAAGCCAGGGGTTGGTCTCGGTGTCGGAGGCCAGTTCGTGCTCCCCCACCGGCAGCTCCCGGAGCGGCCCCTGCAGGAAGCTGTCGGACATCTCCTTCAGCATATCCTCGGCCGCCTTGTTGAGGGAGATGAAATTTCCTTCAACATCCTCCAGGATCACCCCGTCGCCGATGCTGGAGAGGATGGCCCGGATTCGGCTGGCCGCCTCTTTGTGGGTTTGGAGGAGCGCTTCCAGCTCCTGGGTCCGTTCTTTCAGCCGCTCGGTCATCTCGTCGAAGGTGGCGGCCAGGATCCCGATCTCGTCGGCGCTCTGGATGCCGGTTCGCTGATTCAGGTTCCCATCGGCCACGGCCTGGGAGGTATAGACCAGGCGGTCGAGGGGGCGGGTGATGCGTCGGGAGATGATGTAGCCGATGATGATCACACAGGCCATGGTGGCGGCGAAGAGGAGAGCATAGGTGTTGCGGCTGGTTGCCCCGGCGCTGATGATGAACTGGGAGGGGAGAGCGACGGCGAAGACGCCCAATCGCTCGTTGCCAACGCGCAGGGGGCCGCGCGCCAGGCGGTACCAGCGGCCCCGGATGCGGAGGTTCTCGACGGTGGTGAACTGGTCGCTGTAGAGGGAAAGCTGGTACTCCTCTGGAGCGATGGATAGATCGGCCAGAAGCCCTGCGGCGGCCTCCGGTTCTTCGAGGAGCGCAAAGGTGGTGGCAATCGCGCGGCCCCCTTCCAGGTAGACGATGACATCTGCCAGGGAGGAATTCTTGATCGAAGGGAGGAGGGTATCCAGAGAAGTGCCGATGACGATGACGCCCACGACTTCCTCTTCCAAACCGATCGGGATAGCGGTGAAGTAATAATAGCGGCCGCTTGCCGGATGAAGTCCGATGGCCCGCCTGGGCAACGCGCTGGGGTCTCCCTCCGCCAGCAGCGCCTGGACAACCCACAGCCCCCGCCCGTCAAACTGCCCGCTCAGGTCCTCAAAGGAGCCATCCGGTTGTCGGAGCTTGTGGAACACCTCATACCCGTTGACGTCCACAACGATGAGGTTCTCCAGGCCAAGCCCCACGGCCACGGGGTCGGCCAGGGCCGCAACCCGATCCCGGTCCCGATCCCGGAGGGCCTCTGCCATCCCCTGGGTGAAGGCCACGATCCTTGCCTTCTCCAGATGGTCCATCTCGTAGCGCACCAGGCTGTCCGAAGCCACCCGCCCGGCCTCCAGCAGGTGGTTCGTCAGCCGCTCATCGAGGGAGCCGGCCACAAGGTTGGTCACCACGTAGGTACCGATGACGGCGACGATGATGGTCAGGATCAGGTAAGGCCCGATGATCTTGCTGCGGATGCTGGTGAAGAGACCCCCCAGCCGTCGGTACCATGGGTGCTGCTTGTGCTGACTGAGCATCTTATCCATCCCTTTGAGAAGAGCGCAGCAACTTTGCGCGCACCCGCCCCTCATCGTTCACCACAGACAACGGAACGCTGCTGGCCACCTCACTTTGATTGTATCCTACTTCAGGCCCGTGCACGTTACAGCCAGGTTACAGGCCGGTTGCCAAATCGGCGGGCTATTGCCCGGTTATCCTGTTTTCGCCACAGAGACGCGGAGGACACGGAGTTCTTTTCTTCACCTTTCAGGTTGCACAAAGCAACCAACTGTGATACAATTTTCTCTGGAGGTGTTTTCTATGGCTATCCTGCATGTCCGCAACGTCCCTGAAAACCTCTATAACCGCCTTAAGCAACGGGCTAAAGCTCAACGCCGCTCCCTCTCCGCTGAGGTTATCTCCCTCCTCGAATGGGCCATCCAGGAAACCGAACGCTCCCCGCATGTTACCCTTGTCGCCATTCGCTCCCGCCGCTCCTTCAACCCCGCCACCGCCAGCGCACCTGATTCCACCTCCCTCCTCCGCCAGGACCGCCAGCGATGATCTGCGACTGCGTCGTTGATGCCAGCGTGGCCATCAAGCTCTTCCTTGTCGAGCCTCTCTCCGAACGCGCCGATGCCCTTTTCGACCGCCTCGTCAGTTCACCTCCAGCCCGCTTCTACGTCCCTGATCTCCTCTTCGTCGAGTGCGCCAGCATCCTATGGAAGTACGTTCGCCACTTCCGTTACTCCGCCGAGGCTGCCTGTCAGGACCTTTCCGATCTCCTTCACCTCCCCTTCCGCGTCGCCTCCACAGCAAACCTGGTCGAGAACGCCCTGGAGCTGGCGGTAGCCCACGACATCACCGTCTATGACGCCGTGTACGTGGCTCTGGGCAAGCGCTTATCCCTCCCTGTGGTCACAGCCGACGAAGCCCTGGTGCACCGCCTGACGGACACCGGCCTGGATGTCCGTTCCCTGGCCGAATGGCCTTAACCGCCCCCTTTTCTCCTCCACAGGAACCCCTATTCATTATAGCACAAACGACAAATTTGTAGCCTGTCCTGCTGTGTGAGACGGCTGTCCGGACAGGCTGGAAAGCCTTTCCTGCAGTAGAGCCTTTTACAACCTTTTCACCACCTCTCCAAAGTTTCTCCACAAGTTGCAGGCATAATAGCAGCGAACAGAAGGAGTTCCCGTCTTTCAACAACCCAAATCAACAGGTCTGGAGGCAGGATATGCGCAGGAGATGGTGGTTCATCATCGGAGTGGTCGTGCTGATCGTCGTGGCTGGAGGGGTTGTCGCCTGGCAGCTCCTCTCCGCCCGGCAGGCTGCGGCCCAGGTGCCGGTGGAGCAGATCGTCGTCCAGCGGGGCAGCCTGGAGGCAACGGTGGATGGCTCCGGCAGCATCGCCCCGGCGCGGGAGGTGACGCTTTCTTTCTCCTCCGGCGGAAGGGTGGCGGAGGTGCTGGTCGCCGAGGGGGAGGTAGTGCAGGCCGGCCAGCCGCTCGTCCGCCTGGAGACGGACGAACTGGAGCTGCAGGTGGCGCAGGCGGAAGCCTCGCTCCGCCAGGCGGAACTCGACCTGGAGGCGCTGCTGGCCTCGCCGGATGAGGACGAAGTGCAACAGGCCCAGGACGCGCTGGAAGAGGCCGCCGCCGCGCTGCGGCTGGCCCAGATCAACTACCAGGCCGCCCAGGACAGCCGGACGGTCAACGAGACGCTGGAGGACGCCCGGTCGGCCTACGAGGAGGCGCTCAACACCTACAATTACTGGCTGGATCAATACAACCAGGGCAAAGCCACCTACTGGTGGGTTGATCGGTCCCAGCAGCGGCTGGAGGACGCGGAGCTGGCCCTCCGGCGGGTGCAGCAACAGGCCGACCAAACGCTGGAGTCCGCTGCGGCAGAGCTTCAGCAGGCCGTCAACACCTACCAGCAGGCGAAGGCGGCGCTGGATGAGCTGCTGGCAGGCCCCGACGAGCAGGAAGTCGAACTGGCCCGGCTGCAAGTGGAGCAGGCGCAGGCAAGTCTGAAGCAGGCCCAACTGCAACTGGAGCAGGCTACCTTAACTGCCCCTTTCGACGGGGTGGTGACCTCCCTCGACGCCACCCCCGGTGAGACAGTGAGTGGCGAGGTCGTCACTATCAGCGACTTGAGCGCGCTGGAGGTGGAGATCAACCTGGATGAGACCGACATCCCCCAGGTGGCCATCGGGCAGAAGGCGCGGGTCTATCTGGACGCCTTCCCCGATGCGGAACTGGAGGGCGAGGTCGTCTACGTTGCCCTCTCCGCCAAGGTGGAATCCGGCGTGGTCCTCTACCCGGTACGGGTCCGGCTGGCGGCGACCGACCTGCCCATCCGCCCGGGGATGACGGCCGATGTGGAGATCATCACCGCATCCAGGGAGAACGTCCTGCTGGTGCCGCTGCGGGCGCTGCAGAACGCCGATGGACAGTACTTTGTCTTCCGGCGTACCGGCACTCCCACCGCAGGGGCAGGACAGGGTTCCCGCCAGGGGCCGCCGGCCAACTTTGGTATCGAACGGGTCGTGGTGACCGTCGGCGCCTCCAACGGCACCTGGGCCGAGGTGGTGGACGGCCTGTCCGAGGGGGATGTGGTGGTGGTTATGTCCCAGACCACGACAGAAGGGACGACTATCCGGATGCCGGGGGGTGGGATGTTCGGACCGATGTTCGGTGGAGGGAGGCCATAGGATGATCGAACTGGAGGAGGTCGCCAAAATTTACCGGATGGGCCAGGTAGAGGTCCACGCCCTGCGCGGGGTGTCGCTGCGGATCGCGCCGGGGGAGTGGGTGGCAATTATGGGCCCCTCGGGCTCCGGCAAGTCCACTCTGATGCACATCGTCGGCTGCCTGGATGTGCCGACCTCGGGGGTGTACCGGCTGGAAGGGGTGGAGGTGGGCAGCATGGACGCGCGACAACTGGCGGACGTGCGCAACCGGCGGATCGGCTTTGTCTTCCAGACCTTCAACCTGCTCCCGCGAGCAACGGCGCTTCAGCAGGTGATGCTTCCATTGCAGTACAGCCGCGATGGCCGGCTTTCCCGTGCTGAGCGGCGGCGGCGGGCGGAGGAGGCGCTGACAGTGGTGGGCCTGAGCGACCGGATGGGCCATCGGCCCACCGAACTCTCCGGGGGCCAGCAGCAGCGGGTGGCCATCGCCCGTGCCCTGGTCAACAACCCGGCCATCCTCCTGGCCGACGAGCCGACCGGCAACCTGGACTCCGAATCCGGCGCGGAGGTGATGGAGGTCCTCCACCGACTCCATCGGGAACGGGGGATCACCATCGTGATGGTCACCCACGACGAAGACATCGCCGCCCACGCCCGGCGGGTGATCTATCTGCGGGATGGACGGGTTGAGGGCGTGGAACGTCAAACGTCAGGCGTCAAACGTCAGGCGTCAAACGTCAGGCGTCAAACGTCAGGCGTCAAACGTCAGGCGTCAAACGTCAATCTGACGTATGACGTATAACGTATGACATATAACGTATGACGCATAACTCACGAGAGAGGAAGTACGAGGAAGAACCATGATAGCAGACTGGTTGGAGAACCTGCGGGTAGCATGGGACGGCCTGACGGCGAACAAGATGCGCTCCGGGCTGACGATGCTGGGGGTGATCATCGGCGTGGCGGCAGTGATCGCCCTGGTCTCCATCGGCACCGGCGCCCAGACCGCCATCACCGAGCAGATCACGAGCATCGGGACGAACCTGATCTTTGTGATGCCGGGTGCGGTGACGCAGGGAGGCGTGCGGGGGGCTGTGGGAGGGGCTGTGACCCTCACCTATGATGACGCAAAGGCCCTTGCCGACCCCGTCAATGTGCCGGACGCAACCGTGGTCGTGCCGGAGTTCAGCCGCAACACCCAGGTCATCTACGGCGAATCCAACCTGAACGTCCAGGTGATCGGAACGACCCCGGCCTATCAGCAGGCGTACCAGCTCGAGCTGGCCAGCGGTCGGTTTCTGGAGGAGCGGGAGGTGGACCGGCGGGCGACGGTGGCAGTGCTGGGGGCGCAGGCGGCGGAGGACCTCTTCGGCGAGTTCGACCCGGTGGGACAGAAAATCAAGCTGGCCACAGCCGAAGGGGCCGGGGGGCGGGTCTCGCTGACAGTAATAGGGGTGCTGAAGGAGACCGGGTCTCAGCTCTTCGGCACGGATGAGGCCATCATCGTACCCATCACCACCGCCCAGACCAAAGTCTTTAACGGCCGTAACCCCCTCGGCCAGCCGGTTGTCACCCGGGTCACCATTGCTGCCGCTTCGGAGGATCGGGTGGAGGCGGCGGAGAGCCAGATTGACGCCCTGCTGCGTAACCGGCACGGTCTGACCTCCAGCGAGGAGGCGGACTTCCGTGTGATGAAGCAGGAGGACATGCTGGAAATGGCCACCGAGGTAACCGGCATCATGACCTTCTTCCTGGGCGCCATTGCCGCCATCTCACTCCTGGTCGGTGGGATCGGGATCATGAACATCATGCTGGTCAGCGTGACGGAACGGACGCGGGAGATCGGCATCCGCAAGGCGGTGGGTGCACGTCACAGTGACATCCTGGCCCAGTTCCTCACCGAGGCGGTGCTGCTGAGCCTGCTCGGGGGCGGCATCGGCATCCTGGTGGGGATGGGGATCGCCCGGCTGGTGGACGCCATCGGTGTGGTGAACACCGCTGTCTCCGCCGGGTCGGTGGTGCTGGCGGTGGGCTTTTCCGCTGCGGTGGGGCTTTTCTTCGGCATCTACCCGGCCAGCCGCGCGGCGGGGCTTAACCCGATCGAGGCGCTGCGGTATGAGTGACCTCGGGTTCAAAGGAGTGTGATCTACCCTACTTTGATAAAAGATAGGGCTCTGTAGCGCAAGATGAATCTTGCGCTACGTTTTTCTGCCCGTTTTCAGGGCCAGTGCTATAATGGAGCCGCTAAACGGGATGGACAGAAAGTCTAAAGGATAAGAGAGCATGTCCGGACAACTAATCTTAGTGGTGGACGACGAGCCGCACATTCTGGAGGTAGTGGGGGATTACCTCCGCCAGGCCGGCTTCCGCATCCTCACCGCCCGCGACGGCCAGACGGCGCTGACGCTGGCCCGTCACGAGCGGCCCGACCTGGTGGTCCTGGACCTGATGCTGCCGGGGCCGCTGGACGGCCTGGAGGTCTGCCGACGCATCCGCCACGACCCGGCCCTCTCCGGCCTCCCCATCCTCATGCTCACTGCCCGCGACGGGGAAGCGGATCGGGTCGTCGGGCTGGAGTTAGGCGCGGACGACTACGTGACCAAGCCCTTCAGCCCCCGCGAAGTCGTCGCCCGCGTCCGGGCGGTGCTCCGCCGCGCCAGCCCCGAAGGGCCGCCCAGCGGGATGGTCCGCGTCGGCGGGCTGGCCGTTGACCTGACCCGTCGTGTTGTGACAGTGGCCGGTCGGGAGGTCATGCTGACCCCCACCGAGTTCGACATCCTGGCCGTGCTGGCCAGCCACCCCGGCCGGCCCTTCACCCGCGCCCAACTGATTGACCAGGTCTACGACGTGGCCTATGCAGGTTACGACCGGGCCATTGACTCCCACATCAAGAACCTGCGGCGGAAGATCGAGCCGGACCCGCCTAACCCTCGCTATATCCTTACTGTGTACGGGGTGGGATACAAACTCAACGAAGCCCCCGATCTGGAGGACACGGACACAGGAGGCCAGGGATGAAAACCAGGCTCCATACATTTGCGCGCCGATGGCTCAGTCTCCGCTTCTTCTGGCAGTTGATCATCGGGTTCACGCTGGTCATCCTGCTGGTCGGCATGGGGATGGCCCTGGCCGGCAGCGCGGCCCTCCGTCGGCTGGAGCGACACCGCACCCCCAGAGAATCCACCCTCTGGGAAGAGCGGCTGGCGCGCTACTACCGCGAACACGGGGGCTGGGACGGCGTGGAAGACCTCATCGCCAGCTACCCCTGCGGGCCGGGCTGGGAGCCATGGGACTCAACCTGGCAGGTCCCCTACGTCCTTGCCGCCCCCGACGGCACCGTCCTGGCAGCCAGCGATCCCCGGCAGGAAGGGCTGTCCCCCTTTGAGCAGCAGGTGGCCACGCCGATCCAGGTGGATGGAGAGCCGGTGGGTTTCCTCCTCCTGTTCCCCTTCCCCCGCCCCCCGGAACCCTCCCCCGCTATCGGGGCCGTCCTCCCCCGCTTCCTGCTCACTGCCCTGGGGATCGGCGTGGGGAGTCTGGCCATTGGCTTTATCCTCTCCCGGGGGATGAGCCGCCCCCTGGTCCGCCTGACCGAGGCAACGCGGGCAGTGGCCGCCGGCGACCTCTCTGTGCGGGTCCCCACAGACCACCCCGGCGAGATCGGCGAGCTGGCCTCTGCCTTCAACCGGATGGCTGAAGAACTGGCCCGCGCCGACCAGCTCCGCCGCAATCTCACCGCCGATGTGGCCCACGAACTCCGCACCCCCCTCAGCGTGATCCGCGGAAAGATCGAAGGGGTCCTCGACGGCGTCTATCCCGCCACGCCGGAACACCTGGAGCCGGTTCTGGATGAGATCCAACTGCTCACCCGGCTGGTGGAGGACCTGCGGCTGCTGGCGCTGGCGGAAGCAGGCCAGCTTGCCCTGGAGAAGAAGCCGCTGGACGTCGGCGACCTCATCCAGGATACCCGGGTCAACTTTGGCCCCCAGGCTGAGGACCGGGGGATCATGCTGGCGCTGGACCTGCCTGCCGGGCTTCCTCCGGTCCTGGCCGACCGGCGGCGCGTCGGTCAGGTGCTGGGCAATCTGGTGAGCAACGCGCTCCGTCATACCCCGGCGGGCGGCTGCGTGACCCTCTCGGCAACCGTCCGGGAGGGGGAGGTGGAGATCGCTGTGGCCGATACAGGGGTCGGCATTTCCCCGGAGGATCTCCCCTACGTCTTTGAGCGATTCTGGAGGGGGGAGCGGTCCCGCTCGCGGGAGGCTGGCGGAACGGGGCTGGGCCTGGCCATCGCCCGGCAACTCGTCGAAATGCACGGGGGAAAAATCCACGTCGAGAGCATCCCTGGCAAAGGCTCTACCTTCCGTTTCACGCTCCCAGCCGCACCGTCCGGTTGACTGGTCATCCCGGTCGGACGTGGTATAATCTCCTCCGATGAATGTCGCCGATGAGCGGCCCGTACACGTGGCCCTGAATTCCCACCTGCTCTCCGGCGCCCTTTCCTACCGGAGCGCAGGTGTCCATCAATACATCCTTCACCTCCTCGCGCACCTGCCGGAGGCAGGCTGCCGGGTCACGGCGTTCCTGGGGCCGGAAGGGAGGCCGCCTGGAGAAGCGGTGCGGGTGCTTCGCAGTCGCTGGCCCACCGACCGTCCCCCGGTGCGGGCGATCTGGGAACAACTGATCCAGCCGGGAGCGCTCCGACGGGTCCGGGCAGACCTGGCCCACGGGCCGGTCTTCGTGGGGCCGCTGTTCGCCCCATGCCCCGTCGTCATCACGGTGCACGACCTGAGCTTCCTCCGTTTTCCCCACCTCTTCCGCCCCGCCAACCGGCTTTACCTGCGGCTGCTCACCCGGGCCTCCGCCCGCCGGGCGCGCCGGATCATCGCCGTCTCCGCCCACGCCGCCGAGGAGAGCGTGCAGCTCCTAGGTGTGGCGCGGGAGAAGGTGGACGTGGTCTACCACGGGGTGGACCCCTGGTTCCAGCCCCTTCCTGCCGAGGAGGTGGCAGCCTTCCGGGCCCGGCAGGGGCTGCCGGAGCGGTTTGTCCTCTATGTGGGGACGCTGGAGCCGCGCAAGAACCTGACCCGGCTGGTCGAGGCTTTTGCCCGCCTGCACGACTCGAACCTGAGGCTCGTCCTGGTGGGCGGACGGGGCTGGTATGATGAGGAAATCTTCTCCCGCGTGGAGGCGCTGGGTCTGGAGGGAAAGGTCCTCTTCCCCGGCTACATCCCGGCGGAAGAGCTCCCCCTCTGGTACAGCGCGGCGACCGTCTTTGCCTATCCCTCCCTCTACGAAGGGTTCGGGCTGCCGGTGCTGGAGGCGCTGGCCTGTGGCACGCCGGTCCTCACCTCGAACTGTTCCGCCCTCCCGGAGGCAGCAGGGGAGGGGGGACTGAGGGTGGACCCATACAACATTGAGGCGATCGCTGAGGGGTTGCACCGATTGCTGACCGACGTCCCCCTCCGGGAAGCGCTTCGCCAACAGGGGCTGGCCCACGCCGCCCGTTTCACGTGGGGGCGGACCGCCGCTGAGACCGTCGTTGTATACCGTCGAGCTTTGAAAGAGGATAAGGGATGAATCGGAACGGACACCGGGCCCCCTGGTGGGCCATCGCCGTAGACGTGGTCGTTATCGCAACGGGGTTTGTCGCCGGCTACTGGATGCGGTACGACCTGCGCTGGTTCCTCGACATCGCCTACGATGCCCCCCTTTCGGCCTATCTGCCGTTCCTGGCCCTCTACGTGATCCTGCTTCCCCTCTTCTTTGTGGTGGACGGCGTCTACCGCAACTGGCGGGGCTCCTGGATGGAGCAGATGTACCGCATCGTCAACGCCACGACGAAGATGACGGTGCTGACGCTGGCGATCACCTTCGTCTTTCGCCCCCTCGTCTATTCCCGCGTGATGCTGATCGAGGTGGGCATCCTGACCATCCTGCTGATGGGGATCGCGCGGTGGATCGAAGGGACCATCCTGGCCTGGCTGCGCGCCCGGGGCATCGGCGTGAGCCGGGTGATTATCGTCGGCGCAGGGGAGGTGGGACGAACGGTGATGCGCACCATCGTCGCCCAGCCGGAGCTGGGCTACCGGGCCATCGGCTTCGTGGACGACAACCCCCAGAAGGGCTGGACCGACATTGGCCCGTTCAAGGCCCTTGGCCCCCTGGAAAACCTGCCCCAGGCCATAGACCAGGAGCGGGCCGACGAGGTAATCATCACCCTGCCCTGGATGTACCATCGCAAGATTATGTCTATCGTCCGCGAATGCGAGCGGAAGAACGTGCGCGCCCGCATCGTGCCCGACCTCTTCCAGATGAGCCTGAGCCATGTGGATGTGGAGGATATGGGCGGGGTGCCGCTCATCGGCGTGCGGGAGGTTTCCATCAGCAAGGGGGCCCTCCTGATCAAGCGGGCAATGGATGTGATGGGGGCAGTCGTAGGGCTGACCCTGGGAGCGCCGCTCCTGGCCCTCATCGCCCTTGCCGTCCGACTGGACAGCCCCGGCCCTGTCATCTTCCGTCAGACGCGGGTGGGAGTGGGCGGGCGGACCTTCGAAATGTATAAGTTCCGTTCGATGTACGAGGGGGCGGAGGCGGAGCAGGAAGCGCTGGCCGAGCTGAACGAAGCGGACGGTCCCCTCTTCAAAATCCGGGACGACCCCCGCCTGACCCGCGTGGGCCGATTCCTGCGACGGACCAGCCTGGATGAGCTGCCCCAGTTGATCAATGTGCTGCGAGGGGAGATGAGCCTGGTAGGACCCCGCCCTCCCCTTCCATCGGAAGTGGAGCGGTACAAAGAATGGCACAAGAAGCGGCTGGAGGCCCCGCCGGGGATGACCGGCCTCTGGCAGGTGAGCGGCCGCAGCCGCCTCTCCTTCGATGAGATGGTCCTGCTCGACATTTACTACATCGAAAACTGGTCCCCCTGGCTCGATTTCAAAATCCTGGTCCGCACCATCCCCAAGGTGCTCTTCGCCGAAGGGGCATACTGAAATCAATGACCAATGACCAATGAGCAATGACCAGTGACCACGAGGTGAGCATGGTAAACCTCCGGCTTGACGAGGGGGAAAAGAAAGCCCTCACCACTTTCCTCCAGGACCTGGTCCGTATCCCCAGCCCTTCCACCCAGGAGAGAGCGCTGGCAGAGCGGATCGCGGCGGAGATGACGCGGCTGGGACTCCAGAACGTGCGGTCCGACCGTATGGGCAACGTGGTCGGCTGGGCCGGGGGGGACGGGGGACCGGTCCTGATGCTCAACGGCCATATGGACACCGTAGCGTTGTGCAACCCGGAGGTCTGGACCCACGACCCCTTCGGCGGGGAGATAGAGCGGGGGCGGCTCTACGGGCTGGGGGCCTGCGATATGAAGGGAGGGCTGGCGGCGATGGTTTACGGCGCCCATCTGCTCCAGCGGACGGGGGCGCTCCGGGAGGGGCGGGTGGTGGTGGCCTGTGTGGTGCAGGAGGAGCCGTGCGAGGGGCTTGCCAGTCGGGTGCTGATCGAAGAAGAGGGGATCCGGCCCGATTGGGTGCTGATCGCCGAGCCGTCCGACCTCCAGGTGGCCCGGGGCCAGCGGGGACGGATCGAGCTTCAGGTCACCACTTACGGCCGCTCCGCCCATGCCTCCCAGCCCGAATTGGGGGAGAACGCCATCTACACCGCCGCACGGCTGGTCTTTGGCCTGGAGCTGCTGGCCGACCAGTTGGGGGACGATCCCTTCCTGGGCCGGGGGACTCTGGCAGTGACCGATGTCCGCAGCCGGGCCAGCAGCCGAAACGCCGTGCCCGATCGCTGCGACATCATTGTGGACCGCCGCCTGACACTGGGGGAGACGGAGGCCAAGGCCCTGGCCGAAGTCCGGCGGGTCATCGCCCGGGAGGGGGTGCGCGCCGACGTGCAGGTGACCGAGTACACCGCCACCAGTTACACCGGTTACCTGTGCCAGGCGCGGGAGTTCTACCCCCCCTGGGTCATCGAAGAGGAACACCCCCTGGTGACAGCGCTGATGCGGGCGGCGCGGGTCCAACTGGGCCGACGGCCCCGGGTGACCTTCTGGAGCTTTTCCACTGAAGGGACCTACACGGCGGGGATAGCCGGTATCCCCACGGTCGGCTTCGGCCCGGGCGACCCCCGTCAGGCCCACGCTCCCGATGAGTGGGTCGCTCTGGACGATGTATGCGCCGCCGCCGAGGTCTATGCCCGGCTGGCAATAGAGCTGCTGACCTCCGACATTTCACCCTGAGGGAGGTCCAGTGGAAACACCGATCAGCTCCCGCCTATCTGTAGTTCTCCTATCCGACCTCCACGGCAACCTCCCCGCCCTGGAGGCGGTCCTGACCGACGTCGAGGCCGCTGGCCTGCCGGACGCCTTCTGGGTGCTGGGCGACCTGGTCGCCTTCTGCCCCTGGCCGGCAGAGACCCTGGCCCGGTTGCGGGCGTTGCCGAACGTGGCCTTCGTCCAGGGCAACACCGACCGGTACCTGGTCACTGGCCGACGGCCTGCCATACCGGTCCGCTCCGCCGACGACTGGGCGCAGATGGCCGCCACGCTGACGGTGCGGGACGCCAACTTCCGCTGGACGGTAGAGCGGCTCTCTTACGACGACTACCGCTTCCTGCGCGACCTCCCGACCCGGCTGGAGGTGGAGATCCCCTGCTACGGCCCCGTTCTTGCTGTTCACGCCACTCCGGGCGACGACGAGACCAACTGGCTGCCGGATACCCCCGACGGGGCGATCATCCCCTACCTGGAAGGCCTGAACGCCCATCTGCTCCTCTACGGCCACACCCACCGCCAGACCGACCGCGTCGTGGGCGGGGTGCGGCTGACTAACCCCGGCTCAGTGGGGCTGCCACTCGATGGCGACCCGCGGGCGGCCTACGCCCGGCTGGAGTTTGCAGACGGCTCCTGCACCGTCTCCCTCCGCCGCGTCCCATACGACCGGGAAGCGGTGCGGAAGGAGCTGGAACGGGTGGACCATCCGGCACGTTTATGGGTGGAGCGGCTTCTTGAGGAAGCACGAAGCTGACGGCAACCGGCCATTCATCGTTCGTTTCCGTCATTCGTCATCCGTCACCAGCAACCGGCAACCATGAAATACCACATCTGGACCATCGGCTGTCAGATGAACGACGCCGACTCCCGCCGGCTGGCGGCAGCGCTGGAACGGTTGGGCTACCAGCCTGCCGACCGGGCCGAAGAGGCGGACGTCGTTGTCCTCAACACCTGCGTCGTCCGCCAGCAGGCAGAGGACAAGGTCTACGGCCGCCTGAGCTCCCTCAGGCCCCTCAAAGCCCGCCGCCCGGAGATGGTGGTGGGGTTGATGGGCTGCCTGGTGGGTGTCCGCGACCCCGCGCCGCTGCGGGATCGGTTCCCCTGGGTGGACGTTTTCATGCCCCCCTCCGAGCCAGGGCCGCTGCTGGACCTCCTGGTGGAACAGGGGATGGTGGATGAGGGGCGGGCGATGGAGACGGCGGAGGCCGCCCGCCGATACGGGGTCCAGAACGGATACCTTTTGCCCCGCCGGGAGCAGGGCCAGCTCGTTTCCGCCTACATTCCCGCCGTTCTGGGCTGCTCCCACGGCTGCGCCTATTGCGTCATCCCCTACCGTCGCGGGCCAGAGCGGAGCCGCACGCCGGAGGAGATCGTAACCGAAGCCCGCGCCCTGGTCGCTCAGGGGGTCAGGGAGGTCACCCTGCTGGGGCAGATCGTGGACCGCTACGGCTACGATCTGGCTTCGGGCCCTGATCCCAGGCATGGAACCCCTCTGGTCGGGCTGCTGGAACAGCTCCACGAAATCGAAGGGCTGGAGCGCATCCGCTTCCTCACCAGCCATCCCAACTGGATGACTGACGAGCTTATGGAAGCAGTGGCCAGGCTGCCCAGGGTCTGCGAGCACCTGGAAGTGCCGGTGCAGGCAGGGGACGACGAGGTGCTGGCCCGAATGGGGCGGGGCTACACCGCCGACGACTACCGGCGGCTGGTCGGGCGCATCCGGGAGCGTATCCCCGGCGTCTCCATCGCCACCGACGTCATCGTCGGTTTTCCAGGGGAGACGGAGGCCCAGTTCCGGCGGACCTACGACCTGCTGGCGGAGCTGCGGCTGGACAAGGCCCACATCGCCCGCTACTCCCCCCGTCCCCAGACCCTGGCCGCCCGCCGCTACCCGGACGACGTGCCGCCGGAGGAGAAGGAGCGCCGCCGCAGGGCGCTGGACGAGCTACAGGCCCGGGTCGCGGCCGAGATCAACGCCCGACTGCTGGGGGAACGGGTAGAGGTGCTGGTGGAGGGAAAGAAAAAGGGCCGCTGGTGGGGCCGCACCCGCACCGACAAGCTGGTTTTCTTTGAGGATGAGGAGGACCGGTTGGGGCAACGGGTAAACGTCCGCATCACGTGGGCCGGCCCCTGGTCCCTCATCGGAGAGAGCACCCACTTCGATCAGCCTGTCCGAAAATAGTCGCAGGACAGCCTTTTTGCAGGCTGACAAGTTATCACGATGATAGGGGACAGCCCTCACCCCCCCCCCCCCCCCCGCCCCTCACCCGCCGCGCGGGAGCGGGGAGGGGGCACCCGCCACAGGCGGGCGGGGGT
>JBDOIF010000088.1:0-14561 GCA_041082215.1 Anaerolineae bacterium | reverse complement strand
ACGGGCACGACGAAAGTCGTGCCCGTCTGTTTTCTGGGCCGATGAGGGCCTATAGCTGGTATCCCCCGTCGGCGCGGATGATCTTCTGCTGGTAGTCGGTGACAAACTGAAGCAGACGCTCCTTCAGGTCCCGCCACCGCTTCGAGGCCAACACTTGCTGCATCGCCTTCATGTCCCGGGCCACAGTGCCCGTCACGATCTGGGGCCATTCCCCGTAGAGGGTGTACCAGACGTCGGTGGTCTGCAGCCCCAGGTCCGAAAGCCCCGGCTCGAATTCCTGGACAATGAAGTCAAAATACTCGCTTTCCCGCCCCGGGATAATGTTCCACCCCATCAATAACTTGACCACGCTGCTTGCTCCTCGCCCGGTTGCCACAGGTTGATGGTGCTGGGCTACCAGGCAGTTCATTTCCCTTAGTGTACTCCATTTTGGCCGTTAGGCAAGCGCAACCTCGTAGCGCAGGCCGTCAACCTGCGCTACAGACCGACAACCTGCACCACGAGGTGGCAGAATTCAACATCACCGGAAAAACGCTCACTTGCGCCCCTCCCGCTTTCGAGTACAATAGCTTCGCCCGAATGAGCGTAAGGAGGGAAGAGATCCCGCGCCCGTTGCTCCATCAGGTTAGAACGAGGATCGGAACTTTCCAGGGGGAAAAGATTGCAGGAGACACCGGTAGAGATCGAAGCCGTGCCGTCTGCCCGACGGGTCCATCCACAACAGGGGACATACCGGTTGCTGCACCATCGGGATTTTGTCCTCCTCTGGGCCGGGCAGTTGCTCTCACAGATCGGCGACCAGTGCCTGCTCATCGCCGCAATCACTCTCATCACTGACCTCTCCGCCTCCCCCCTGGCCATTCTCATCCCGGCCCTTTCCATCGCCGTGCCCCAGGTCTTCTTCGGCCTCCTTGGCGGCGTGGTGGCCGACCGGTGGGACCGAAAGCGGGTGATGATCGCCGCTGACCTGCTGCGGGCGGCGCTGGTGCTGGCGGTTCTCCTGGTGCGGACGACAGGACTCCTCTGGCTCCTCTACCTGGTGGCAGCGGGGCTGGCTGTCCTGGGAACCTTCTTCTACCCTGCCCGCAACGCGACGCTCCCCAACATCGTCCCGAACGGCCTCCTGCTGGCAGCCAACGGCCTGATCCAGGGTAGCTATATCATCGCCCTCATCCTGGGGCCGATGGTGGCGGGGATCACAGTGGAATTATGGGGAATGCAGGCGGCGATCCTTTTCGACAGCGCCACCTTTGTGATCTCCGCCGTTACTATCTTCCTTCTACAAATTCCCCCTCTGCAGAATGGGGCACCCGGGCTAACGGTCCAGGGGAACATGTGGCAGGACATGAAGGCGGGGCTGAATTTCATTCGACGGGCCCGTCCCCTCCGCCATGTACTCTACATCACCGCGGTGGCAACGCTGGGGATCGGCGCGGTGGTGCTCCTGGCCATCCCCCACCTCAAGGCTCGCCTGGAAGCGGGCGGGCTGGAGTACGGGGGGGCAATGAGTATGCTGGGCGTCGGCTCCGTTCTGGGAGGGCTACTGGTCACCCGGCTCTCCCGCCGCCTCTCCACCAACGTCATCGTCGGTGGCATGCTGGTTGTGGCGGGGGCGGCCGTCGTCGCCTTCGCCTGCGCCCCCAACTACGCCGTCGTCCTGCTCAGTGTGATGGTGCTGGGGCTGTGCGTCGTCATCGCCCGGGGAGCGCTGGACACCTTCACGCAGGCTCTCTCCCCCGATGAGGTGCGAGGGCGCGTCCAGTCAGCGGTGAACCTCATCGTCGCGGCGGGGACGGCCCTGGCGGAGGGACTCTCCGCTTTCCTGGGCCACTTTATAGGCGTGCAGACGGTCTTTGTGGCGGCCGGCATCCTCACGGCTGCGGCGGGCATGGCAGCAGCCTACGCACTGAAAGAGGCCGCGCGGGTGGTGATGCCCGTCTCATAAAATTCGTGGGATTCGTGAGCTGTCACGCTTCCAGCATCCGACGCAGCAGGGCTTCCTCCTCCTCCCGCGTGGCGACCTCCCCATCGAGCCGCGCGTCCCGCAGAGCTCCCAGAAGGCGGCCGAAGAGCGGACCGGGCCGCAGCCCCATCCGCTTGAGGTCCTCCCCCGTCAGCGCTGTCTCAACGCGCCGATATTCGGTCTGGAAACGGAGCAGGTTGGCGCGCAGCTTTTCCCCCTCAGTGGCGACCCACGCAGCAGCAAGGAGGGAGGGGGGATAGGGAGAAAGGGCACGGTAGACCTGGCTGGGGCGCCGGGCAAGGGCGACAACCGGCAGAGCGCGCCGCAGGCCCGGCAGCTCCTGAAAGTCGTCTGCCTCCGCACGGGGGAACTTGAGCCGCTTGAGCACCTCCGCCAGCGGCGAAGGCTCCAGCCGGTAGAAGAGCAGCGCCCACCCCAGAAAGCGGCGATCCTGGGGAGATAACCCCCACGCCTCCAGGTCCAGCTCCTCCCGCAACGTCCGAAAGCGGGCGGAGAGCCAGTGGTCACAGCGGAGGTTGGGGTGGATCTCGTGGAGGACCCCCAGGCTATCGAGGCGGCAGAGGGCCCGTTCCGGCTCCTCCTCGTCCAGAATCTGCTCCAGCTCGTGGCGGATCCGGTCGCCGCTGACGCGGCTCAACATCGGCAGGGCGTTGGCGATCAGCTCCTCGCTGCGGGGGTCAAGATGGAACCCCAGGCGGGCCTCCAGCCGGGCAGCCCGGAGGATGCGGGTGGGGTCGTCTATGAAACTGAGGCTGTGGAGCACCCGGATCACCCCGTCCCGCAGGTCCGCCTCGCCGCCGTAGAAATCCAGAAGCTGTCCCCAGTAAGGGGGGTCCAGCCGGATCGCCAGCGTGTTGATGGTGAAATCCCGCCGGTGGAGGTCCTGCTTGATGGAGCTCCGCTCCACCTCGGGCAGGGCGGTGGGGTGGGTGTAGAATTCGGTACGGGCTGTGGCGAAGTCCACCGAGGAGATAGCCTTTTCAGGGGGCAGCGGCCCGCCGGCCACCTCCCGCCAGACCCGGCGGCTGAGGAGCCACTTGGCGGTGCCGAAGCGGCTGTGGGCGACCACCCGTCCCCCCAACTGTCGCGCCAGGTGTTGGGCCAGCCGGATGGCGTCTCCCTCCACCACCACGTCCACATCCACGATCGGAGCGCCCAGCAGCAGGTCCCGCACCAGCCCCCCCACAAAATAGAGGCTGTACCCCATCCTCTGCGCCTCCTCGGCGATCCGCCGGACGAGGGCGAGGGTCTGAGGGGGAAGGGCGTTTTCCAGACGGGCCTGAATTTGTGCCTGCCCGGGCTGGGTAGGGGGTGTGCCCCAGAGGGTGATCAGGTCGGTGCGGGTGACCACGCCGACGATCTCGCCTTCCTCCACCACCGGCACCTGCCCCCATCCGGTCTCGATCATCAGCCGCTGGAGCCTTTCCACCGAATCGTCGGGGGCCACAGTGACGGTGCCCGGCTCCATCACCTGCCGGACGGGATGAGCGGCCATGCCGAACTGGAGGGCCCGGTCCACCGCCCGGCGGGTGAGCAGCCCCACCACTTCCCCGTTCTCCACCACCGGATATCCCTCGTGGCCGGTCCGCCGCATCCGGTCGTCCGCCTCCGCCACGGTGGTGTCGGGGGAGAGGACCTGGACCCCCCGCGACATGATCTGGCCGACGGTGACGATGGGGCGGACAGAGCGGCTCAGCAGGTCCAGGAGTTCGGCGTGGACCGACTCCAGCGTCCGGTTGCGGACCATTGCGGCGGCGGCCCGGGCATGTCCCCCTCCGCCGAAGTGGGTGGCGATGGCAGCAACGTCTATGTCGTCGGTGGCCGAGCGGGCCACAAGCTGGACGTGGTCGTCGAGGGCGACCAGGACGAAGAGGGCGGAGGGTTCCAGAAGCTCCCTCAGCTTGTGGGCCAGGGTGGAGATTTCCTCTTCGTAATCGCTTGCCTGAGCCTGGGCGACGACAATGGCGTGGCCAGCGATGTCGTGGGTGACCGCTGCATCCAGCAGTCGCTCGTACAGCTCCCGCTGGCCAGGGGTGAGGGGGTGATGGAGGAATTCGTTGACGACGGCCAGGTTGGCCCCCTGCTCCATCAGCCAGGCGGCTGCCCGGATGTCGCGAGGGGTCGTGGTCAGGTAGGAGAGGCTGCCCGTGTCTTCGTAGATGCCCATCAGGAGGAGGGTCGCCTCGATGGGGGTGACGGAGAGGGAACGACGGGAGATCTCCTCTGTTAGAAGCGTCGTCGTCGCCCCCATCGGCTCGCCGGAGTAGCTCCAGCCCTCGGGAAGCTCACGGCTCAGCTCATGATGGTCAATGATGTGTACCTTCAGGTCCTGCACCATCCCCTTGAGGCTGGTCAGCCCCTGGGTGTCCACCAGGATGGCCCGGCGGATGCGGCGGCGGGGGAGGTCGTCGGGGTCAACGAAAGGAAGCTCAGCGCCATAAAGGGAGAGAAACGCGCGGCAGTTCCGGTTGATGCGGCGCGGCAGGACCGGTGTGGCCTCGGGGAAGAGTTTGTAGGCCCCCAGAAGCGACGCGATGGCGTCGAAATCGGCGTTCTCGTGGGTCAGAATGACCTCCACACCATCCCTCCGGCAGGTTCCTGTCCGCTATAAGTGCGCGGCGGTTGACATTATAACACACGGCGGGGGAAAGGGGCAACCAGCTACTACAGCGAATAGGAGGGATACCTGCTCCATTCGCGGTATTCGTTTCCATTCGCGCCATTCGTGTTTCCCCAGGTCCGGCCCGGGCCAGGGGCATTTCGCCCCCAAACTGAAATACACCTCGGCAGATGCCCACCTTTGCCTTGCTCCCATAAGTGTGTTATAATTTTTAAAAAGATTATCGCCAGAAAGTTGTACAGGCATGAGGAGGATCGTCCCGTTCCTGTTGCTTCTGACCCTCGTGATGGCTCTTCCCGCCCGGGCGCAGGCCCCTACGGTCCGGGTCGGGGTCTATCAAGATGCCCCACTGGTTTTCACCGACGAGGAGGGAAGGGCGCAGGGACTTTATGTTGATCTCCTGACGGCCGTCGCCGCTGAGGAGGGCTGGAAGCTGGACTGGGTGGAGTGTATGTTCCCCGACTGCCTGACGATGCTGGAGCAGGGGGAGCTGGACCTGATGACCGCTATCGCTTACTCCAAGGAGCGGGACGAGCGTTTCGATTTTATCCACGAGACGGTATGGGCCAACTGGGGCCAGGTCTACATCCGCCAGAACGGCCCCCAGTCCATCCTCGATCTGGAAGGCCGAACGGTGGCTGTGGTGCGGGAAGACATCTACTACGCCGGCCTCCGCGCCCTGGCCGACGGGTTCGATCTCTCCTGCACCTTCGTGGAGCTGGACGATTACGGACCGATTCTGGAGTGGGTTGCCGCCGGCAAAGCCGACGCGGGCCTGGTCTCCCGCCTCTACGGCCTGCGCCACGCCAGGGCATACGACGTGCTGCCCAGTCCCATCGTCTGCTGCCCCTCGGACCTGCGCATTGCCGCGCCGGAGGGGAGGAACAGCGACCTGCTGGCAGCCATTGACCGCCACCTGGCCTACTGGAAAGGGCAACCGGATTCGGTCTACTATCAGGCGATGGACCGCTGGTTCGCAGCGGCGGTAGAGAAGCCGACCCTGCTGGAACGGACCCCCCCGTGGGTCGGATGGCTGATGCTGGCGGTAGGGGCCGTAGCCGCCATAGGCTTCGGTGGCTCTGTCCTCTTTCGCGCTCAGGTGCGGGCCCGCACGCGGGAGCTGGAAACGGAGATCGCCCACCGCACCCGGAGCGAGGCGGCCCTCCGCCAGTACGCCGAGCGGCTGCAGATCCTGCGGGAGATTGACCGGGCCATCCTGGAGGCCCGCTCCCCGGAGGAGATTGCCCACGTTGCCCTCCAGCAACTGCGAAGGCTGGTGCCCTACCTGGCCGGGATGGCAGCCGCCCTCGACCGCGAGCGAGAGGAGATCGTGGTGCTGGCCGTCGAACGGGACGGCAGCGCGCTGGTCCAGCCCGGAGATCGCCTGCCCTGGAGCTGGTTTTCCAGGATGCAGCAGAGTATCCAGGCCATGCAGCGGGGCGAGGCGCTGTTAATAGAAGACCTGGCCTCCCTCTCCTCCACCGCCGCCCGGCTGCTGGTGGAACAGGGGCACCGCACCTTCCTGACGGCTCCGCTCCGGTACCGGGAGGAGCTGATCGGCGCGGTGAGTCTGGGAGCAGCGGAGCCAGGGGCGTTCGGGGAAGAGGAGAGCGCCATCATCAGAGAGGTCGCCGACGTGCTGGCCATCGCCATCCAGCAGGCCCGCCTTCGGGAGGAACTGGGGCGCTATACCAGGGAGCTGGAAACGCTGGTAACGGAGCGCACCCGTCAGCTTGCCGAATCGGAGGACCGTTACCGGCAGCTCGTGGAAAGCCCCCTGGTGGGAATCTGGCAGGCTGATGTGGAAGGCCGCTTCCAATTTGTCAACCGGCGGCTGGCAGAGATGGGCGGGTATGAGCCGGAGGAGGTCGTTGGGAAAAAGAACATGCTGGATGTGATCGCGCCAGAGCTGCGCCCCTGGCTGGCGGAGCGGATGCAGCGGCGGCGGGAGGACCGGCTTTCAATCCAACCGGTGGAGGCAGAGTTGATCCGCAAGGACGGCTCCCGCTTTACCGCTCTGGTCGCCCCCGGCGCCCTTTACGATCAGGAAGGGAACTTCATCGGCTTCATCGGCGCGATGATTGACATCTCGGACCGGAAGATGCTGGAGCGGAAACTGGAGGAGCAGAACCAGGAGTACCGCCGCCTGATTGACCTGATGGCCGGTCGGGAGATCCGGATGGCGGAGCTGAAAGAGGTGATCCGCCGGCTGCGAGCCCAGCTTCTGGAGGCCGGGCTGACCCCTGCGGCGGATGACCCGCTGAAGGCAAAGGAAGAATAGCCCTCTGCCTCTTGAGATGGACCGGTAACCAGAATGAAGATGCAAAGAGAGCGACCCCTGATCCTTGTAGCGGAGCGGGACCCCTTCATGCAGGCCAGCCTCCGGCGGATTCTGGAGCCCCATTTCGACCTGATGTTCGTGGAGGACGGCGCGGCCGTCGTCGAAGCGGTCCGTGAAAACCGCCCCGCCCTGGTGATCCTGGAAGCCCTCCTGCCCACAGTGGACGGCTTCCAGGCCTGTTACCACCTGAAGAGCCACCCGGAGACCCGCGATATCCCGGTGCTCTTCTTCACACTCCTCCTGGCGAAGGAGCGGGCTGCCCAGGTGGGAGCCGACCGCTTCCTGCTGAAGCCCCTCCAGCGGGAGGTGCTTCTGGACCATATCTGGAACCTTGTGGGGGGGTCCCCCACCGCCGGAAACGGCGACGAAAGGAGCGATGAATGTTAGAACGAATTCCTACCAGCGTGCCGAACCTGGATGGCATACTGGGCGGCGGACTGCCCCGCAACAGTATCCTGCTCATCAGCGGGGTCCCCGGAAGCGGCAAAACCATCCTGGCCCACCAGATCGCCTATGGCTGGGCAACCCCCCAGAACCGGGCCTTGATCGTGACCACCATCTCCGAGCCCCTCTCCCGGCTGATCCAGTTCACCCAGGGGCTTTCTTTCTTCGATTTGGAGAAAGTGGGGAAGGCGGTGTTGTATGAGGACATCGGGCCAATGCTGCTGGAAGGGAACGGTGAAGCGGCCCTGAGCTATATCCAGGAGCTGGTGGCCCGGTACGAGCCAGGGTTCCTGGTGATTGATAGCTTCAGGGCGATCCACGACGTAGCCGAATCGCCGGCCAAACTGAGGCGCACCCTCTACCGGCTGGCAGCGGAGCTGGCCACCCTTTCCTGCACCACCTTGCTGGTGGGGGAGTACAGCTCAGAGGAGTTCGCCGCACTGCCGGAGACGAGCATCGTGGACGGGATCATCGAGCTGCGGAACCAGCCCATCGGCCTGCGGGACTACCGCAGCCTCCGCGTGCGCAAGCTCCGGGGCAGCAGCTACCTCTCCGGCGAGCACGCCTTTCGCATCACCGCCGACGGCATCACCCTCTTCCCCCGCTTCGTCACCCCGCCCACTCCGGAGGCCTACACCGTCAGCCAGGAGCGGGCATCTACCGGCATCCCCGGCCTGGACGAACTCCTCCACGGCGGCCTCCTGCGCGGCACCGCCACCCTTGTCGCCGGCGACCCCGGTGTGGGAAAGACGGTCACTGCCCTCCACTTCCTCCTCAACGGCGCACTCCAGGGCGAGCCGGGGGCCTACATCTCCTTCCAGGAGGACCCCAGCCAGTTGGCCCAGATCGCCCGTAATTTCGGCTTCGAAGTGGACCGGCTCCGGGCTGAGGGGCTGCTGGATATGTTCTATACCTCGCCGGTGGAGCTGGACGTGGATGAGCACGTGCTGGCGATGGTGGAATGCGTCGAGCAGGTGAAGGCCCGCCGGGTGGTGATTGACAGCGTCGCCGACTTCGAGGCTGGCACCCGCAGGGATGAGGACCGGTACTTCAACTACGTCTACTCGCTGATCCAGTGGTTCAAGAACCGGGGGATTACCGCGCTCCTGACCCACGAGATGGGCAGGATGTTCGCCGCCGAGCTGACGCTGACCGGGCGCGGGGTCTCCCACATCGCCGACAACGTGATCCTCCTCCGCTACGTCCCCTCCGGGGCACAGATCCGGCGGGCCATCACCGTCCTCAGCGCCCGTGGCAGCGGCCATAGCAACGAGGTCCGGGAGTTCGTCATCCCCGAAGAAGGGGGAATCAGGATCGGCGAGGCGATTGCAGGGGCGTTCTCCATCCTGGAGGGCTGATAGAACAGTTGCAGGATAGCCTTTCCGGGCTGTCCGGACAGGCTGGAAAGCCTGTCCCACATGACCGATGAATCCAGAGCAACCGCTGCAGCAGCTATATGAACTGGGCCTGACGGTGGGCAGGACGCTGGACCTGGACCACGAGACGGCCGTCTTTATGGACTGGCTGGCCCGCTCGACGGGGGTAGCGCAGGCGGCGCTCTTCGTCGCCGGGCAGACCGGGCATACGCTCTGCCTGATCCAGGCCGTGGGCCTTCCCCTCCCCATCGGAGGAGAGCTTCCGGTGGGGTTCGACCCCTGGCGGTGGCTGAGGGAGAAAGGCGGGGTTGAGGAAGGGGATGGACCCTGCCAGTATGCTGTGCCCCTGATCGCCGAGCAACGGCTGCTGGGGGTCCTCTGCGTCCGGAGCCGGCGGGCGGGGGAAGAACTGGTGCAGGAGCAGCGGCTGGTGGAGACGGCGGCTGGCTACCTGGCGCCGGTCCTCGCCAACATCCTGCGGTACCGGACCCTGGAAGAGGAAGTGGCCCGGCGGGTCGCCGAGCTGGCGGAGAGCGAGGCCAGGTATCGCCTCCTTGCCGAGACGGCACGGGACATCATCCTCGTCCACGATATGGAGGGACGGATCCTCTACGTCAACCAGGCCGGGCTGGAATGGAGCGGGTACAGCAAGGAGGAGGCGCTGGGAAAGCTCGTCACCGACTTCATCCCACCCGAGCACCTCCCGGCACTCGCCCAGCGGCGGGACCAGCGCGCGGCGGGCGAATTCGACCGCTACGTTTATGAGACGGAGTTCGTCAACCGACACGGGGAGCGGATCGCTGTCGAGGTCAGTTCCTCCCCTGTCCTCCACGAGGGCCAGGCCGCGGGGATACTCCTCGTGGCCCGCGACGTCACCTGGCGGAAGCAGGCGGAGGGGATGCTGCGACAGCATGCTGAGGAGCTGGAACGGCGCGTCGCCGAACGGACGGCTGAGCTGGAGGAGCGGATGGCGGAGGTGGAGCGGCTCAACCGGGCGCTCACCAACCTGCTGGAGGACCTCCAGGCGGCCAACCGGAACCTGGAGGCCACCGCCGCCCAACTGCGGGAGGCGAACGAGGAGCTGGAAGCCTTCGTCTACTCCGTCTCCCACGACCTGCGGGCGCCGCTGCGGGCGATGGAGGGGTTCGCCCAGGCGCTGCTGGAGGACTACGGCGGCGAGATGGACCCCACCGCCCGGGATTACGCCGGGCGCGTCGTCGCTGCCGCCCAACGGATGGACGCCCTCATCCAGGACCTGCTCACCTACAGCCGGGTGAGCCGCACTGATATCCGGCTCGGCCCCGTTGACCTGGAGCTGGTGGTGCAGGACGCCCTGCGGGAGCTGGAGGTTGAAGTCCAGAAAAAGGAGGCCCAGATCGTGGTCGAAGGACCGCTCCCGATGGTCCGCGCCCACTATACCGTCCTGGCCCAGGTTGTCTCGAACCTGATTTCCAATGCCGTCAAGTTCGTCGCCGGGGGAGTCCGCCCCCGGGTGCGGTTGTGGGCCGAAGAGCGGGGACAATGGGTCCGCCTCTGGGTGGAGGATAACGGCATCGGCATCCCCCCCGAGCACCACGAGCGGGTCTTTCGCATCTTCGAGCGGCTGCATAGCATCGAGACCTACCCCGGCACCGGCGTGGGACTGGCCATCGTCAAAAAGGGGGTGGAGCGGATGGGAGGGCGCGTGGGGTTGGAATCGGAGGTTGGACAGGGAAGCCGATTCTGGATAGAATTGTGTGGAGCAGGGTAACTGTTCACCGGAACTCTGTATCCTCTGTGCCTCTCTGTGGTGAGAAGAGGGCAAGAAGGTCAGATGTTCACTCAAGTCCAGACCATCCTTCTGGTCGAAGATGACCCCAACGACGTCCTTCTCATCCAGCGGGCCTTCCGGAAGGCCAGGCTGGTCAACCCTCTCCAGGTCGTCCGGGACGGCGAGGAGGCGATCGCCTACCTGGGCGGAGAGGGGGCTTATGCTGACCGGGAGCAGTATCCGTTGCCGGCGCTGGTGTTGCTGGACCTGAAGCTCCCCCGCCGCTCCGGCTTCGAGGTGCTCCAGTGGATCCGGCAGCACGCAGGGCTGAAGCGAGTACCTGTTGTCGTCCTCACCTCCTCCCGCAACGGCCCCGACATCAACCAGGCCTACGAGCTGGGAGCCAACTCCTACCTGGTCAAGCCGGTCGGCTTTGAGGGCCTGGTGGACCTGCTCAAAGCGGTACATCTTTACTGGATGGTGCTGAGCGAGAAGCCGGAAATGGGCACGTGACACGCAGTACGCAATACGCATACCGTGTTCCGTGGCGTACGAGAGAACCTGTGATGGACGTATTACACATCCTGCTGGTGGATGATGACCCCAACGACCGTCTTCTGACGATGCGGGTGCTGCGCCAGGAGTTCGAGGGGCTGGAGGTGGAGGAGATCACCGACTCCGCCCGGTTTGAGGAGGCGCTGGCGCAGGGCGGCTTCGACCTGGTGATCACCGACTACCAGCTCCGCTGGTCGGACGGGCTGGAGGTGCTACGGGCGGTCAAGAGCCGGTATCCGGACTGCCCGGTGGTGATGTTCACCGCCACTGGCAACGAGGAGGTGGCGGTGGAGGCGATGAAGGGGGGGCTGGACGATTACGTGCTCAAGTCGCCCAGACACTTCTCCCGGCTCCCGACGGTGGTGCGCGGGGTGCTCCAGCGGGCTGAGCTGAGACGGACAGCGCGGGAAGCGGAGGTGTCGCTCCGCCAGCAGGCCAAGCGGCTGGATGCGCTGCGCCAGATCGGGCTGGAACTGGCAGCCGAGCTGGACCTGGAAAGCCTCCTGCATTCCATCGTCAGGCGGGCGGCGGAATTGATCGGCGGCAACCACGGCGGCCTGTATCTGTACCGCCCGGAGCAGGACAGACTGGAGCTGGTAGTGACGGTCGGTCTCCTGCCTGTGCTCCCAGGCGCAACCCTTCGTCGGGGGGAGGGCCTGTCGGGCAAGGTGTGGGAATCGGGGGAGCCGCTGGTGGTGGAGGATTACCGGTTCTGGGAGGGCCGGGCTGCCATCTACGAGGGGTATCCCTACGCAGCAGTGGTGGGCGCGCCGATCCGCTGGGGCGAAGCGTTCCTGGGGGTGATCACCGTAGCCTCCGATCAGCCGTGCCTCTTCTCCCACGCCGACGCGGAGCTATTGGGCCTCTTTGCAGCCCAGGCTGCCATCGCCCTCCGCAATGCGCAACTCTATGAAGCGGCCCGGCTCGAGCGGGAGCGGCTGGAACTCCTCCACCGGCTCGGTCAGCGCCTCTCCGCCAGCATAGATATCCACGCCATAGCCCAGCAGGCGCTGGAGGATATCTGCGCGGTGGTCGGCGCGTTGTGGGGGATTGTCCTCGTATGGGAGCCGGATGTGGAGCGGCTGCGGCTGGTCGCCGTCTCGGGATACGAGCCGGAACCGGCTGACTTCCCGCTCAGGGAGCTGCAACTGCCGCCCGGGGATAGCAGCCTGGCCGGCTGGGTGGCAGCCCACCGCACGCCGGCCGTCGTGGCCGACGTGACGGCCGACAGGCGATGGCTGCCGGTTCCAGGCCTGGACGACTGGGTGCGGTCGGCCCTCAGCGTCCCGCTCATCAGCCGTGAGGAGCTGATGGGGGTGATGTCGCTATATAGCGAACAGGAGGGCTTCTTTGGGGAGGACCACCTTCGTCTTGCCGAATCCGCAGCGGCGACGGTGGCGGCCGCTATCGCCAACGCGCGGCTCTACGAGCGAGAGCGGGGGCAGCGGCAACTGGCCGAGGCGCTGGCCGGGGCCGCTGCCGCCGTCGGCTCTACCCTCGAGCTGGATCAGGTGCTGGACCGCATCCTGGAGCAGGTGGGGCATGTTGTGCCCCACGACGCAGCCAACTTCATGATTGTTGAAGGGGATGAGGTCCGCATCGCCCGCTGGCGGGGCTACGACCGTTTCGGCGCCGAGGAGTTCGTCTCGACCGTCGTCTTCCGCATCCCCGAGGTGCCGAACCTCCGTCTGATGAAAGAAACAAAGGAACCGCTGGTCATCCCCGACACGGCCACCTATCCCGGCTGGGTCCATGTGCCGGTGCAGGAATGGCTGCGCTCCTACGCCGCCGTGCCCATCGTCGTCCGGGGTGAGGTGATCGGCTTCCTGAACGTGGATAGCGCCACCCCCGGCTTCTTCACCCCGGCCCATCTCGGTCCGTTGCGGGCCTTCGCCGATTCCGCCGCCGCGGCCATCGAGAACGCCCGGCTCTATCGGGAAAGCCAGCAGCGGGCGCTGGAGCAGGAGACGCTGCGAGAAGCGGCGCTGGCGATGGCCACGACCCTGGACCTGGACGAAGTGGTGGACCGCATCCTGGCCGAGCTTCAGCGGGTGGTCCCCTACGACACCGCCTCGGTCCAACTGCTGGATGGGGATCGGCTCTACATCGTTGGTGGGCGGGGCTTCCCCAACCTGGAGGAACTGGTGGGGGTCGCTTTCGACCTGACCCGCGACGACAACCCCAACCGGCGGGTGGTGGAAAGCCGCGCGCCGTTCATCCTGGAGGATGCCTCGGAGGCGTATGCTGAGTTCCGGCGGGGGCCGCACGCCCAGGCGGGGATCCGCGCCTGGCTGGGCGTGCCGATGGTGGTCGGGGAGCGGCTGATCGGGATGATCGCGCTGGACAAACGGGAACCGGGCTTCTACACGGAGGCCCACGCCCGGCTGGCGGAGGCGTTCGCCGCCCAGGCAGCCGTCGCCATCGAGAACGCCCGGCTCTACGAGCGGGAGCAGGAGCAGAGGGAGCTGGCGCAGGCGCTGGCCGGGGCTGCCGCCGCCGTCGGCTCTACCCTCGAGCTGGATCAGGTGCTGGACCGCATCCTGGAGCAGGCCCAGCGGGTCGTCCCCGGCGATAGCTCCAATATCATGCTGATCGAGGACGGCCAGGCCCGCGTCGTCCGGCGGATAGGGATTGGAGGAGAGCCCGCCGACCGGCTTATCCCGCTGGAGCATGCGCCCGTTCTCCGGCGGATGGTGTGGCAGGGAGAGCCGGTTGTGATCCCGGATACACAGGCCGATCCCGGCTGGATTCGGGCGGCAGGGCAGGAATGGATCCGCTCCTACGTCGGCGCGCCGATCCAGGTGGGGGGATTGACGGTGGGCTTCCTCAACATCAACGGGGGCCAGCCTGGCCAGTTCGGCCCCGCCGACGGCGAGCGGCTGAAGGCCTTCGCCAGCCAGGCCGCCATCGCCATCGAGAACGCCCAGCTCTACCGGGAGCTGCGGAATTATGCCGAGCAGCTGGAAGCGCGGGTACGGGACCGGACGGCAGAGCTGGCTGCCCAGTACGCCCGGCTGGAAGCGGTGCTGGAGAGCGCCACCGACGGCATCGTCGTCACCGATACCCACGGGGAGATCGTCCAGGCCAACCCGATGGCCCAGGGCTGGCTCACCCAGGAGCTGCTGCCAGAGGATGCCAGGTACCTCCGGAGGACGGTGCGGGAGCTGGCGCTGCGGGCCGAAGAGCGGCCCCGGCAGGTTCTGGAGCTGAAGGGGCTGGACCTGGAGCTGAAGGCCTCGCCGATCGGTGGGTCGGGAGGGGCAGGAGGAGCGGTGGTGGTGATCCACGACGTGAGCCACCTGAAGGCGCTGGACCGGATGAAGACTCAGTTTGTCTCCAACGTCTCCCACGAGCTGCGGACGCCGGCGACCACCATCAAGCTGTACGCCTATCTGATGCAGCAGCAGCCGGAACGGTGGCGGGAGTATCTGGAGCCGCTGGCCCAGGAGGCGGAGCGGCAGGCGTCGCTGGTGGAGGACATCCTCCAGATT
>JBDOIF010000078.1:0-3820 GCA_041082215.1 Anaerolineae bacterium | reverse complement strand
GTGGGGCAGGGAGTTGCCCAGGCAGAGGACGCCGTCAAAGCCGCCGCCGAAGCAAGCAGAGAGTTCGCCGAATCCGGCGACCTCAAAGCGGACCTCCACTCCGGCGGCCCGCGCGTTGGCCCGGGCGCGGGCAATCATCTCGGGGCTTAGGTCGGCACCGGTTACCTGCCAGCCCCGCTGGGCCAGCGCCACCGCGTGCATCCCGGTCCCACAGGCGGCATCCAGGACGTAGCGCAGGCTGTCAGCCTGTGCTACGGCCCGTTCAATAAACGGCAGTTCCGCCGCCAGCCGGGCGGGCCAGTTCACGAAGCGGTCATACTCGGTGCTGAATGCTTCGTACATCGTATTGCGTGTTGCGTATTCCGTACTCCGTGCGCTCTGCGACCTGCTCCCTGTCACACCACCAGCATCGCCATATCCCGGCCGAAGAGGCCCAGCCGGTCGCCGTCGTGCAGGGGGTGGTCCAGGTTGGGCTCGCAGGTGGGGACGTCCTCCCGGACCCGCTGATAGCGGAGCCAGGGAGCCATAGAGTTGCAGGTGGTCAGGAGCTGGCCGTTGAGAAAGATGTGGGCGATCTCCGCCTGGGGGATGCCCAGCCGCGCCAGCACATCTCCGACGGTCTCCCCGGGTTCCGTCTCCAGGCGGACCACCGTCTCCCGGTCGCCGCGCGGGTCAGGCCCGAAGCGGCGCAGTCTGCCATACAGTCGGACTTCTATCATCCCTCCTCCGCCAACTGGTGGGCCAGTTCGTGGTACTTTTCGTGCACACCCTCGCCGATTTCCTCCCGCTCCACCCGCTCAAAGGCCGTCTCCAGCGCCTGCTGGTCTTCGGGCAGGAGCAACCCGTCCGCCATCGGGTAGAGGATGTGGTCCTCCTTGTAGATGTGGTCCCGCAGCAACTGGACGTACCGGGCCAGGTTCTCCTGGACCGCCCGTCGTGCAGCCGGGTCGTTTCCTGCGCGGGGGAGCGCCTCCGCCACGGCGCGCACGTATCCCCGCCCCAGGTCGTGCTCGTAGAGCATCACGCCGATGGGGCCGGCCTCCCGGGGCATCCCTCGCTCCTCCATCCGCACAAAGAGCAGGTTTTCCTCCTTAGCGTGGTGACAGCGGTCGGCGAAGTTGCGGAAGAAGTCCACCATCTGCTCCAGCCGCTGGGTCCGCACCTCCCCCGTCTCCTGCATCCGCTGCACCTCCCGCGCAGCGGCGTCCAGAACGGTCAGGATAATCTGATGCTCATGCATCAGGATTTCTGTCGGCCTCATGGTTTACCTCCTGAAAGGGTTTCCATCACTCGCTTTCCAAACGCCTGTCCCCACGCAGCAGCCTGAGCCCGCTCCTCGGGGGTGGGTCGCCAGGCCAGCGCCAGCCCCTCCTGGACGACCTCAATCCCGGCTTCCTTCAGCCCCTGCTCTATCAGCGGCACCGCGCCGCCGGACCAGCCGTGGGAACCGAAGGCCGCGCCGATCTTGTTCACTGGCCGCAGGCCGATCAGGTCCTCCATCAGCGCCGCCACGTTTAAGAGCATCCGGCGGTTGTGGGTGGGCGAGCCGACGACGATGCCCTTCGCCTCCAGCAGTTCCCCCACCACGGTGGTGTGGTCCGTCTGGGGGACGGGAAGCACGCGCACTTCTATGCCGGTGCCGGCAATCCCTTCGGCAATCGCGTGGGCCATCTCGGCGGTGGAGCCCCACATCGTCTCGTAGACGACCAGGGCCTTCGGCCCGGCCTCGCCGCGCGCCCAGCGGATGTACTGCTCCACAATCTGCATCGGGTTCTTCCGCCAGACCACGCCGTGGCTGGGCGCGATGGTCGCAATCTCCAGCCCCATCTGCTGGACTTCCTCAATCTTGCGCAGGATGAGTTTGCTGAAGGGAGTGAGGATATTGGCGAAGTACTTGCGCGCCTCGTCCCAGAGGACGGCGGGGTCCACCTGGTCGGCGAAGCGCTCCGCCGAGGCCAGGTGCTGGCCGAAGGCGTCGTTGGGCAGGAGCAGTTTGTCTTCGGGGATGCAGGTGAACATAGAGTCGGGCCAGTGGAGCATGGGCGCTTCCAGGAACGTCAGCGTCTTGCGACCCAGGGAGAGAGTATCGCCCGTGCCGACGACCCGCCGCTTCCATCCGTCGGGCAGGTACTTGCCCAGGGAGTCGGCGGCCCGTTTGGAGTGGACCAGTGTGGCATGCGGCGCGCGGGCCATCACGGCGGGGATCGCTCCGGAGTGATCCAGTTCTCCGTGGTTTGCGACGACGTAGTCTATGCGCGCCGGGTCCACCACCTCGGCGATGTGGCGGAGCATTTCACCCTCAAACCCGCGCATCACCGTATCCACCAGCGCGACCTGTTCGTCCACGACCAGATAGGCGTTGTAGGACGTGCCGCGATGGGTATGATAGGTGTAGCCGTGAAAGTGGCGCACCTCCCAATCCACCGCGCCGACCCAGTAGACGTTTTCGGCAACCGGAACAGCCATCAGCCACCCCCTTCGGGTGAGCCCCACATGATCTCATACGCTGCGGAGATTGCGCCCGTGGGACAGTACGTTTCGCATTCCGCGCAATAGGTGCAGTCCTCCGGGCGGGCGATGACGGGGCCCTGAGGCCCCATCTCCACCGCATGGACCGGGCAGGCGAAGATACAGGCCCCACACCGGTTGCAAAGTAGCAGGTTGATTTGGGGAAGCACTCGCTCGTTCATAAGAATAGTCCGGAAATTGTACAACCGCGGTTCGCAGGTGGGACAACTGCGAGCAGTTGTCCCACATTAGCCAGTATAGTAGAGAGATAGCTCTGTGTCTATGACAAAAGTCCCATTTCCCGGTTGACAGATCGAGGGAGCTATTGTAATCTCAAGACAGCTCTTGTAGCGGTGAAGCTCCTTCTTCAGGTTATGGACGAACGGACGATTCAGGCGCTCCAGCGTGTGCCCCTCTTCTGTGCCCTCCCCGAACGGGTGCTCCGTCGGCTGGCGGAAATGGTTGTGCGCCGCACCTTTGAACCTGGCGAGATGGTCATCCTGGAAGGAGAGCCTTGCCGGGAGGTTTTCTTCGTCGCTGAGGGGGAAGTGCGCGTGGTGCGGACGGCGGCGGACGGTCGGGAGCAGGTGCTGGCCCGGCTGGGGCCGGGAGGCGCATTGAACACCGTCCCTCCGTTTCTGCCCCGAAGGGTCAACCACGCCACCGTTCAGGCCCTGACGCCTGCCGTCCTCTACACCGTTGCGGTTCCGGACTTTCTCCGACTGGTGGACGAGTGCCCGGAACTGGCCCGGGTGCTGCTGGTGGATTTCGCCCGCCGGCTGGACCGGCTGAGCCGCCTGGTGGAGGACCTTTCACTGCGGACGGTGCGGGGGCGCCTGGCGCGCTTCCTGCTGGAGCACGCGGAGGGAGATAAGGAGGGGGAGGCGGGCGCAACAACGGTCGTCCGGCGCTGGACGCAGGAGGAAATTGCCGCTCAGATCGGCACTGTGCGGGAGGTGGTGGGACGGACTCTGCGCGCCTTCGCCGACGCGGGCCTCCTGAAGATAGAAGGCCACCGGATTATCCTGCTGGACCGGGAGGGGCTGGAGGCGGAGGCGGAGAAGTAAAATCCCAACCGGCAGAGCACGCGGTTCACAGGACCTCCCACAGGTTTCCAAACCTGTGGGTGGTTCGTTTTCCCCGCCATTTGGCGGGGTCAGATACCGGGTAAACGGCGCTACCTGGGGCTCTCCCGTTGGTGTATTCTCATGAAGATTGACGCATCGGGCGATTCGCCCGCGCCTGCAGGTTTATACTCACAGCAGGGAGGAGAAATGCTTCCGTCTTTGCTCATCACGCTGAGGGAAGGGCT
>JBDOIF010000072.1:0-4819 GCA_041082215.1 Anaerolineae bacterium | reverse complement strand
CGGCTGCGGGAGACGGTGGTCGGAAACCTGGCCTGTCTGGAGCGCATCCTGCGCTGGAACGCCGAGCGGGGCCTGTTCTTCTTCCGCATCACCTCCGACCTGGTGCCGCTGGCCTCCCACCCGGCCAACCACTTCCCCTGGGACGAGTTCTTCGCTCCGGACTTTGCCCGCATCGGCGCGTTCATCCGCGCCGCCGGGATGCGCATCAGCATGCATCCGGGCCAGTACACCCTGCTCAACTCCCCTCGCCCGGAGGTGGTGGCGGTGGCGCATGCGGACCTGGCCTACCACGCCCGCGTCCTGGACCTCCTGGGCCTGGACCGGACGGCGAAGGTACAGATTCACATCGGCGGCCTCTACGGGGAAAAGAAGGCCGCGCTGGCGCGCTTTGTCCGGGAGGTGGAGCATCTGGACCCGGCGGTGCGGGCCCGGCTGGTCGTGGAGAACGACGAGCGGCTCTTCAATCTGGACGATTGTCTGGCGGTGAGCGGGGAGACGGGCCTGCCCGTCCTGCTGGACGTCTTCCACCGGGAGGTCTATCCGGACGGGCAGACGCTTTCGGAGGCGCTGGCGGCGGCCGCGGCGACCTGGGGGCCCCAGGACGGCCCGCCGATGGTGGACTACTCCTCCCCTCTCCCCGGCGGCCGTCCGGGGAGCCACGCGCATGCGCTGGACGAGGCCCACTTCCGCCGGTTCCTGGAGGAAAGCCGTCCCCACGATTTTGACCTGATGCTGGAGGTGAAGGACAAGGAGCGGAGCGCGCTGCGGGCGCTGGAGATTTTGAAAACCACGAAGGACATGAAGGGCACGAAGGTTTGAGCGTTCTTGAACACCCCTTCGTGCCCTTCGTGAACCCTTTGTGACCTTTGTGGTGAAAAGGCCGTCGGCGCAGGCCGACGAAGGGCGCTTGTTGCGAGCGCAGGACGTATTTCAGTTTCGGGGCGAGTGGTCCTCTCGCTCGCCGGTGGATCGCGAATCCCACGAATGGCCCGAATATAGCGAGCAGGAGGGATACCTGCTCCATTTGCGGTATTCGTTTGCATTCGCGCCATTCGTGTTTCCCCAGGTCCGGCTCGGGCCAGGGACATCTCGCCCACAGACTGAAATACACCTTCGACAGAATGCAGGCGATATAGCTTGACAACACCATCAGGAAGGATATAATCGTAACTTACTTCGCGTGAAGAGGTACCACCCCTTGTACACAGAGCGACGGCTGCACTGCGCCTAGACAAGCCAGGAGGCTTGTTCTACGGCATGTTTTGTACAGTAGGAGTTCTTGTAAAAGGAGGTGATGTCTGACATACAACACGTCTTCGCCCTCAGTATTTTCCCCTCGTCAATTCTCTCATCTTAAGTAGGAGGTCACAATGAGGCCCAAACATATATGGCACTGGTTCAGCCTGCTGGTTGTGCTGGCGATGATCCTCAGTATGGCCGCGGCCACCGTCAGCGCGCAGCCAGCGCGGCCTGAGGACTCCTCCGCCGCCCCGGCCCAGCAGCCCTCGCAACCGGAAATCACCCGCGCACCCCGTGTGCCTCCCGCCGGACTGGAAGAGGTTCCCCCGGAAATCGTTGCCCTTTTTGAAAAGGGAATGACGGTGGAGGAATTTGTCCTTCTTAACGGCGGACGGATCCCGCACGCGCTGGAATCCTTCGTGGACCGCGAGGTCGCCGTTATCGTGGAACTGGAGGCGCCGCCGCTGGCCGCTAAACTGGCCGAACGGGGTGGCGTCGGCGCGATGTCGGCCACGGCCCAGAAAGGGTATGTGGAGACCCTCCGGCAAGCCCAGGACAAACTGGAGCCGCAACTGAAGGCCCTCGGCGCCCGCGTTCTCTCCCGCTACCAGAGGGTCTACAACGGCTTCCTGGTACGGGTCCCGCTCCGCCAACTGGCCCAGATTCGGAGCCTCCCCGGGGTCAGGGCTGTCCACCGGGCTCCCGAACATCGTCCCGACCTCTCCGCCAGCGTCCCCCTGATCGGCGCTCCTCAAGTGTGGGCGGACCTGGGCTACGACGGTGACGGGGTCACCATCGCTGTCATTGACTCTGGCATTGACTACTACCACGCCGCGCTGGGCGGAAGCGGGGATCCAGAGGACTATGCCAACGATGACCATCAGGTCATAGAACCAGGGACCTTCCCCACCGCCAAGGTCATCGGCGGGTACGACTTTGCTGGCCCCAACTACGACGCCAGTTCGGATGACCCGGCCCTCAACACTCCGGTTCCCGATCCGGACCCCATAGACGGTGATGGCCACGGCACTCACGTCGCCTCCACAGCCGCCGGTATCGGGGTGGAGGGTGTCTTCGGTCCCGGTGTGGCCCCCCAGGCCCTGCTCTACGCCCTGAAAGTCTTCGGCGAGCCCGCCGGGTCCACCAACCTGGTCATTGACGCCATTGAGTGGGCGATGGACCCGAACGGGGACGGTGATGTCTCCGACCGTGTGGATGTCATCAACATGTCGCTGGGCGCGGACTATGGCCCCAACGATCCCACGGACCCCGAAATCATCGCCGTCAATAACGCCTCGGCGCTGGGGGTGGTTGTGGTGGCCAGCGCAGGGAACGCGGGGAACGTCTCCTACATTCATGGCACTCCCGCTGCGGCCGATTCGGCCATCGCTGTCGCCGCCAGCACCACCGGCTACGCCACCGGCCCGACCCTCTCCATCTCCGGCACCACCTACCTCACCCAGACCAACATTATCTACCAGCCGCCAGCGTTTGACAACAACACCGGTCACTTCACCGAGCGGGTCACGGCAACCCTGCTTTACGTTGGCAACATTACCACCACCGATACTCTCTGTACGATTGCAGGGTTCAATGGTGATGAACTGCAGGGTGCCGTTGCACTGATCCAGCGGGGCGGCTGCTATTTCTTTGAGAAAGTCAACAATGCCGCTGCGCTGGGCGCGGTCGGGGCGATTATCTTTAACAACGCCTCTGGTGGGAACGAGCGGATTACCATGAGTGGTAGTCCAGTGGCTATTCCCGCTGGCTTCATCGCCCGCCAGGACGGCCTCAACCTGATCCCCGCACACGGGCAGACGGTCATCGTTTCAGCGGAGAGCGAAGTTCAGACGGTGCCCGACCCGTACACCCCGGCGGATTCCATCGCCACCTTCAGTTCCCGCGGGCCGCGCGGCTTTGACTCCTTCCTGAAGCCGGACGTGACCGCTCCGGGCGTGGGCATCTTCGCCGCGAAAATGGGCTCAGGGACCGGTGGGGTCAGTTACAGCGGCACCTCTATGGCCGCGCCCCACGTGGCAGGCCTCGCCGCGCTGATCCGCCAGGCCCACCCCGACTGGACACCGGAGCAGGTCAAGGCGGCGATGATGAACACCGCGAAGGACCTGGTGACCGCTGCATCCCGGCAAACCCCGCGCCAGGGCGCCGGACGGATTCAGGCCTATCCGGCCGTCGTCGTGGATACCCTCGCCATTGGCGATCCGGACCTGGTCAGCGTGAACTGGGGCGTCCTCCCCATTGAGGCCAACACCTACACCACCCTTAAGAACATCACCCTCCAGAACCTCAGCGCAGCGACCAAAGTCTACAGCGCCACCTGGAGTTTCGGGACCGGTTCCCGCACGACAGGGGTGAACCTGAGCCTCCCGATCACGGTAGAGGTGCCCGCGATGGGCACGGCCGCGGTGCCGGTGACGCTGAACATCAACGCCACCATGTTGCCCTTCCTGATGCGGACATTGGAAGAATACTACGGCTACATCGTCTTCACCAACGCAGCGATGCCCACCGAGACGCTGCGGGTGCCCTTCTACCTCTCGCCGCGCCCCTACACCCGGCTCACGGAACTGGCCTCCCAGACCACCTTTGACTACGAGACCGGCTACGCCTGGTTTGACCTCTACCACAGCGGCCCAATCTCCTCCAGCCTGTGGGTCTACCCGGTCTTCGCTATGGACGGCAACGAGACGGGCGTAACCGATGCCGGGGATGTGCGGCTAGTAGGGGTGGATTATGGTGGGCCTGACCCTAACTATGGAGACATCTTTGTAGTCGCCATCAACACCTGGGGGGCCTGGCACACGCCGCAGCCCTACTTCGCCGAGTTTGACCTCTACTTGGACGTGGACGAGGACGGCAACGCGGACTACGTGGACTTCAACTGGAACTACGGCCGGGCCACCGGAGGAAGCAACAACGACACGTGGGTGGTGGTCCAGGTGGACCTGAGTACTGAGGAACTCTCTCTGGCCAGCCCCTACCTTATCTACACCGACTACAACGCCGGGTATATGGAGTGGTACCTGCCGGCCACCTGGAACGGCCTGGACGACATCGGCGGTGGTGACAACACCGACTTTGACTTCCAGCTGATCGGCTTTGACTACTACGGTAGCGCTGATATGACCGACGCGGGCCGCTTTGACATCGCCCGTCCGCCGTTCTGGTGGGGATGGGACACCAGTTATCCCGAGAATCCAGGGCCGTTCGGCCGGGAGACCTTCTATGCAGCTGGTGTGAATGACCTGGGCGGTTATCTCTACAGCCGACCCAAGGGCGTAATGATTGTGGACTACAACGGCCGGCCTGGGAAGGGTCAGGCGTACTACTGGCCGCTTACGGTCACCGGCTATCCGAAGGTCTACCTGCCGCTGGTGGTGCAGAACTTTGGCCCGTAGCCCCGCGCAGGTGACAGTCACTCCGGAGGTGACCGTCACCTGAACCTCACCAGATGCGAGCAAATAAGGGCGGCGTATCTCTTCGAGGTGCGCCGCCCTTTTGTGCAAGCGCCGATTGAAGCCGCCCTCTCTGGGCCTGTGGCCCCGGGGGGGGGGGGGGGGGG
>JBDOIF010000069.1:0-11430 GCA_041082215.1 Anaerolineae bacterium | reverse complement strand
GTGGGGGCCATTGTCGTCGCCACCGGCTTTGAGATGTTTGACCCCCGCCGTCTCCCCGCCTTCTCCTACGGCAAGTCCCCGGACATCATAGACGGCCTGCAGTTTGAGCGGCTCTCCAGCGCCACCGGCCCCACCCAGGGCCAGATTCTCACGTCCAAAGGCGAGAAGCCCCGCCGGGTGGCCATCATCCACTGCGTCGGCAGCCGCGACGAGAACGCCAACCGCTACTGCTCCCGCGTCTGCTGCATGTACGCGCTCAAACACGCCCACCTGGTCCGGGATAAGACCGGCGCGGAGGTGTTTGAGTTCTACATGGACATCCGCGCCTTTGGAAAGGACTACGAGGAGTTCTACGAGCGGGTCCAGCGGGAGGGCGTCTACTTCGTCCGGGGGCGCGGCGCGGAGGTCGCTGTCCTGGACGACGGGCGCATCCAGGTGAAGGCCGAGAACACCAACCTGGGCATCCCCGTCCAGATAGACGTGGATATGGTCATCCTGGAGACGGCCATGGAGGCCCCGCACGACTCGGGCCAGGTGGCGACGCTCTTTGGCATCAGCCGCAGCGCCAGCGGCTTCTTCCAGGAGGCCCACCCCAAACTCCGGCCCTTCCACACCAACACCGACGGCGTCTTCCTGGCCGGTGCCTGCCAGGCCCCCAAGGATGTGCCGGATACGGTGGCCCATGCCGGGGCCGCCGCCTCGGAGGTGCTGGCCCTGCTGAGCCGGGGCGAAGTGGTTATCTCCCCGACAACGGCGCTGGTGGACGAGCGGCTCTGCTCCGGCTGCAAGACCTGCATCACCCTCTGTCCGTACAGCGCCATCTCGTTTGACGAAGCGGCGCGGGTGGCCCGGGTGAACGAGGCCCTCTGCAAAGGGTGCGGCACGTGCGTCGCCGCCTGCCCGGCCGAGGCCATCATCGCCCGCCACTTCGCCGACCGTCAGATTCTGGCGGAACTGGAGGCGTTGCTGACCGGCTACGTTTTGCAGAGCACATAAACGGAATACGGAGTATGCAATACGCAGTACGTGCTCCGTGCTCCGTATTCCGTACTCCGTTACTCTGGGAGGAGACATGAGCGATCAGTTTGATCCACGCATCGTTGCTTTTGTCTGCAACTGGTGTACGTACACCGCCGCCGACAACGCGGGCGTGGGCCGGATGGAGCAGCCGCCGAACGTGGACATCATCCGGGTAATGTGCTCCGGGCGGATTGAACCGGCGTTCATCCTGAAGGCCTTCGCGCTGGGCGCGGACGGCGTGATTGTCTCCGGCTGCCATCCTCCGGGCGACTGTCACTACTCCAGCGGCAACTTCAAGACCTTCCGCCGCATGCCGCTGGTGGAGCAGTTGCTGGCCCAGTTCGGCATTGAGAAAGAGCGCTTTCACTGGGGCTGGATTTCCGGCGCTGAGGCGGTCAAGTGGGCTCAACTGACCCACGAGTTCACCGAACGGATCCGCGCCCTGGGCCCCCTGAACTGGTCGCGCCAACTGGAGGATAAGGAAGGTGACGGTCACCTTTAAGGTGACTGTCACCTGCAAGGAGGGATAGCATGGCACAAAACGGGAAACTCAAACTGGGCCTCTACTGGGCCGCGTCCTGCGGCGGCTGCGAAATCGCCGTGGTGGAACTGCGGGAGAAGATCCTCCTGCTGGATGAGGCGGCGGAGATTCTCTTCTGGCCCGTCGCGATGGACTTCAAGGTCAAAGATGTGGAGGCTATGCCGGACGGCCACCTGGACGTCTGCCTCTTCAACGGCGCCATCCGCACGAGCGAAAACGAGCACATGGCCCATCTCCTGCGCCGCAAGTCCAAAGTGCTGGTGGCCTTCGGCTCCTGCGCCTACGAGGGCTGCATCCCCGGCCTGGCCAACTTCTTTGAGAAGAGTGCCATTCTCCGGCGGGTCTATCTGGAAGTGCCCACGGTGGAGAACCCGGAGGGCATCATCCCCCAGCCGGTCACTCCGGTGCCGGAGGGGGAGATAGAGATTCCCCGCTTCTACAACACCGTCAAAACCCTGGGCCAGGTGACGGACGTGGACTACTTCGTGCCCGGCTGTCCGCCGCAGCCGCACCAGATATGGGCCGTGGTGGAGGCCATCCTCAGCGGCGGACTCCCCCCGAAGGGGAGCGTTGTCGGCGCCAACGAGAAGACCGTCTGCGACGAGTGCAAGCGCATCCGGGAGGAGAAGCGGATCAAGAAGTTCTACCGCTATCACGAAATCATCCCGGACGCGGAGCGCTGTCTTCTGGAGCAGGGCATCATCTGCGCTGGACCCGCCACCCGGGGCGGCTGCGGCGCTCTCTGCCCCACCGTCAACCAGCCCTGTCGGGGGTGCTACGGCCCGCCGCCTAATGTCCTGGATCAGGGCGCGGCGCTCCTTTCGGCGGTCGCTTCGGTGGCGGATGCCGATACCGAAGAGGAGGCAGCCCGCATCGTGGGCGAAATCCTGGACCCGGCGGGCACCTTCTACCGCTTCGGCCTGCCCGCTTCAACCCTGCATCGGGCCAGAATGTGAATTTGACCTCACCCCACCCCCGGCCCTTCGGGCCACCCCCTCCCCTCTCCTGACCAGAGGTCAGGAGAGGGGAGGGGGACAGGGGGAGGGGTGAGGAAAGGAGAACCCCTATGCACAAGATCAGCATTGATCCCATTACCCGTCTGGAAGGGCACGGCAGGATAGACATCTTCCTGGACAAAGAGGGAGACGTTGCCAATGCCTACCTGGTGATCCCCGAACTGCGGGGATTCGAGAAGTTCGTCGAGGGGCGGCCGGTGGAAGAACTGCCAGACATCACCCCCCGTATCTGCGGCGTCTGCCCGGAAGCCCACCACATGGCCTCGGTCAAGGCCTGCGACGCGGTCTACCATGTGGAGGTCCCCCCGGCGGCGAAGAAACTGCGGGAACTCTTCTACTCCGCTTTCTACGTCGCCGACCACATGACCCATTTCTACATCCTGGCCGGCCCCGATTTTGTCCTGGGGCCGGACGCGCCGCCGACCGAGCGGAACATCCTGGGGGTGATCCACAAAGTCGGTCTGGAGATCGGCGGGCGGGTTATCCGCTCCCGGGGCCTGGCCATGGACATCATCGGCATGCTGGGCGGGCGTAAGGTCCATCCCCTCTTCGGCGTCCCCGGCGGCGTCGGGAAGGCCATCACCGAAGAGGAACGGGCCCAGATTGAGGCCATCGCGCGGGAGGAGGTGGAGTTCGGCCTCTTCACCCTCCAGCTCTTCCGCCAGATCGTGCTTGACAATTCGGCTTACCGGGATATGATTCTTTCCGACATGTTCACCCTGCCCACGTACTACATGGGCCTGGTGGACGAGCAGAATCGGGTGAACTTCTACGACGGCATGGTCCGGGTGGTGGACCCCGAGGGCCGGGAATTCGTCAAGTACGCGCCGCACGAATACACCCAGGTCATCGCCGAGCACGTGGAGCCCTGGACCTACCTCAAGTTCCCCTTCCTTAAAAAGATAGGCTGGAAAGGGCTGGTGACGGGCAAAGATAGCGGCATCTACCAGGCCACCCCTCTCTCCCGCCTCAACGCCGCCGACGGAATGGCGACCCCCCGGGCCCAGGAGGCCTACGAGGAGTTTTACGCGACACTCGGCGGGAAGCCGGTCCACCATACGCTGGCAACCCACTGGGCCCGGCTGATCGAACTGCTCTACGCGGCGGAGCGACTGCTGGAACTGGCCACCGACCCGGAGATCACCAGCCCCCATGTGCGCAACATCCCCACGGCGACGCCGGACGAGGGGGTGGGCATCGTGGAGGCCCCGCGCGGCACCCTGACCCATCACTACATCACCGATGAGCGCGGGCTGGTGGTCAAGTGCAACCTCATCGTCGGCACCACCAACAACTACGCACCCATCGCCATGTCCGTCCGGCAGGCCGCCAGGGGGCTGATCCGCAAGGGGCAGGTGATCACCGAGGGGTTGCTCAACCGGATCGAGATGGCCTTCCGCGCCTACGACCCCTGCTTCGGCTGCGCCACCCACGCGCTGCCGGGCCAGATGCCGCTGGAGGTGCATATCTACGACGCCGATGGGAATCTGAGGGAGGTCATTTCCCGATAAAAAAAGCAAAAAAGATCAAAAGGGCGAATCAGATCGCTGAGGAGGTGAACCATGCAGATCGCCGGTATTGAATTCCCCGATGACCTCTACTACGACAAGCAGCACAACTGGGCCCGGGTGGAGGGGAATACCGTTGTCCAGGGCATGACCGACTTCGGTCAGCGCATTGCCAAAGAGATCGTCTATGTGGAGATCCCCCCTACCGGTAAGGCGGTAGCCCAGGGCCAGACCTTTATGTCTCTGGAATCCGGCAAGTGGGTGGGCCGCATCCCCGCCATGGTCAGCGGCACGATTGCTGCCGTCAACGAGGAACTGGAGTGGGAGCCCACCCTGATCAACGAGTCCCCCTTCGACCAGGGCTGGCTGGTCAAGATCGAAATGTCCAGCCCGGCCGAGCTGAACAATCTCCTGCGGGCCAACTCACCGGAGTTCCAGGCATTCATACAGGAAGAAGCGGCAAAATACAAAGAGCTGCTGGGCTGATTCCGGCCCTTTCGGAGCCTCCTTGTCTTCCGTCTCAGCGTAGCTGGCTGAGAACGTCTGTTTTGTTACGCCTGTGGAGTTGACGCATTACGTTTTGCGTATTCCGTATGAGCCAGTACGCAAAACATGAGGAGGGATCCCTGTGACCAACCGGCCCCGATTGATCGGCAACGTCTTCCCGCTTCTCCTGGCCAGCATCGCCGGTATGGCTTTGCTGACAGGCTGCACCCCCCGCCCCCCCGCCAGCTCCCCCTCCCCGCCTCAGGCAGGGTGGCATATAGACCTGACGCGCTTCCGGGCTTCCGCACACGGCAATCTGGACTGCGCCGTGTGCCATCCGGACATCGCTCCGGAGAGCGAAACCACCCCTCATCCCGATCCGGCACGGCTGACTGAGGACAGCCTGGCGCTCTACGACTATCAGAGGTGCGCCTCCTGCCACCCGGAAGAGTACGCCGCTTATGAACAGGGCGTCCATGCCACGGCCAGGTCCCAACCAGAAGAGGCTCCAGCCGTTCCCGCCCCGACCTGCGGCCACTGCCACAATGCCCACTACGTCACGGTGACCACGCGCAGCCAGGTGCTGGAGGCCGTCGGCCCGGTCTGCGGCGACTGCCACCCCGACGCGCTGGAGACCTATACCCACGATTACCACGGCAAGGCCGTGCTTCTGGGGCGCGAAAACGCGGCCACCTGCGCCGACTGTCATGGAGCCCACAACGTCCTGGCCCTGAAAACCCCCGCCGAGGAAGCGCAGGCCTGCCGTCGCTGTCACCCCCGGGCCGAGATCAGCCTGACCGGCTACTACGTCCACGCGCGAGAAACATTACAGGCCGCGCCGGAGGACCCGAACCGTCAGGCCTTCGCCCTGCTCTTCTGGGTGCAACTGTTCTTCATCGCCCTGACAGCGAGCGTCCTGGCCGTCTTCTACGCTCATACCGGCCTCTGGTTCCTCCGCAGCCTGCACGAACGGCTCCGCCGCCCGGCGGGCCACGCGGCCGAAAGGGCGGAAACTGGACCAGAATACTGGCGCTTCAACATCTACCACCGCCTGGTCCACCTGCTGGTGCTGACCAGCTTCTTCGGTTCCACCATCAGCGGGATGCCCCTCAAGTACCCAACCACCCGCTGGGCACAGTGGTTCACGCGCCTCCAGGGCGGCGTGGAGGTGATGGGGATCATCCACCGCATCAGCGCGGTCGTGATCGCCCTGTGGTGCCTGATGCACCTGGCGTACATCGTCCATTACGTCTTCGTCCAGAAACGGAAGCCCTGGGGACCCGACACACCGGTGCCGACGATCAAGGACTTCAGAGACATCTGGCAGAACTTCCTGTACTTCATCGGCAAAGGCAGCCGGCCCCTCTTCGACCGCTTCGCCTACTTCGAGAAGTTCGATTACTGGGCGGTCTTCTGGGGGGTCCCGGTGATCGGCCTTTCCGGGCTGGTCCTCTGGTTCCCGGAGTTCTTCTCCCGCTTCCTGCCCGGCATCGTCATCAACATCGCCCACATCATGCACAGCGATGAAGCCCTGCTGGCTGTCGGCTTCATCTACATCGTCCATCTTTTCAACACCCATATCCGGTTCGACAAGTTCCCACTCAACAAGGTCATCTTCACCGGCAAGGTCAGCGAAGAGGAACTGCGCCATGAGCGGCCGCTGGAGTGGGAACGGATCGAGGCCGATTCTCGACGCGCAGAGGAGATGAGGGTGCGATGAAGAAGAGCCTCTGGATCCCGCTCATCACAGCAGCCCTGATGATCTGGATAGGCCTCTCCGTGGCGGCCGTCGCCCGGGCGCAGGGCCCATCGGGCGATGACCGGAACTGCTGGGCCTGTCATCGGCAGCCTAACCCCAACACCCTTTCGGGCGCGGAAGCTGAGATCGCCCGGTGTCTGGAGTGCCACGGCGACCCCCAGGTAGAGGCGTGGGCCACCGTCGGGCGCACGCCGGTCTACGTTGACCCCGCTCGTTACGCGGAGAGCCTCCATGGCCGTGTTGCCTGCACCGCCTGCCATGCGGACGTGGCCCGCAACCCCCACCGGGCAACGGAACCCGTCGCCTGCACCGACTGCCACGCGGCGATCCTGACCCACGTCCATATGGGCGCGCCACACCTGGACGCCGACTGTGCCGCCTGCCACCGCCCCGACCTGCCTATCGTGCGAGACCCGGCGACGGGGAAGCTCCAGACGGCGCGGGCGGACGAGGCCGGGAACCCTGTGGACCGGACGGCGCACGCGCTGGCCGCGCGGCCAGGCTGCGAGAACTGCCACTATGCCGGAAATCCGGTCGGCGCCCCGGCAATCACGCTTCCGGCCCGGAGCGTCCTCTGTATGCCCTGCCATGAGGCGGCCCCCATCGTCAAAGACCCCTGGTCGGCAGTGGGATTGCTGGCCTTCCTGATCGGCATCACAGTCAATGCCTCCATCTACCTGCGGGGCGAACTCCCGGGCCATCCGGGCATCACGCCGATGCAGAAGCTCTCCTACCTGGCAGGCGACCTGGTGCGGCTGGTCTTCTCGCGCCGTCTCTTCCGTCTCCTGGGAAGCCTCCTCGCTGATGGGATCTTCCTCCGCCGGGTGCTCCAGGAGAGCGTCAGCCGCTGGGTGATGCACGCCCTCATCTACTGGCCCTTCCTGTTCCGGTTCCTGCTGGGGCTGGTTACCTGGGCGGGCGAGGCGTTCTGGCCTGCCGCCCGCTGGACCCTCCTCCTGGCGAATCGGGACACCCCTGCCATCGCCCTCCTCAACGACCTCTGCGCCACGCTGGTCATCCTGGGGGTCTGCATCGCCCTTTACCGCCGGTTCATCCGCCGCGATCCCCGACTGCGGACCGGCGCACTCGACCGGGCTGCTATCGCCCTCCTGGCAGCCGTCTTCTGCCTGGGCCTGCTTCTGGAGGCCGTCCGCATCCTGAGCGTCGGCCTCCCCACCGGCCGGGCAGCCTACGCCTTCCTGGGGTATGCCCTGGCGGTTATCCTGCGCCCGCTGAACCTGATCTGGACGGGGGTTTACCCTGTCCTGTGGTATCTACATGCCCTTCTGGTGGCAGCGACGATCGCCTATCTGCCCTTCAGCAAGTTCCTGCATATTCTCATCACCCCGCTGATCGCAGCGGTGGAGACTGCCGGGAGAGAACACTCATGACCACCGTGGACCCTTCCCTCTATACGATACGACAACTGCTGGAGCTGGACGGCTGCACCCGCTGCGGCGAATGCACCCAATGGTGCCCCACCTTCACCGAAAAGCCCGACCTGGACGCCATCACCCCGCTGCGCAAGATTGAGGCGGCGCGGCGGTTTATCCGGGCCCAGCACGGCCTTCTGGCCCGCCTTTTCGGTCCCCGTCCCCCCAAATCGGAGGCGCTCCAGGCCCACTCGGCCGGCACGTACGACTGCACCCTCTGCGGCCGCTGCGCCGTCGTCTGCCCGGCCCACATCCAGACCCGCGAGCTGTGGATCGCTATGCGCCGCGACCTGGTGCAGCAGGGGGTTTACCCACCAGTCTTCGACCACCTGCGTGAGACGCTGCTGACCGCCCATAACATCTCCGGCGACGACAACGCCAACCGGCTCATCTGGAGCCAGAACCTGCCCGAAATCCCGGAGGGGGTCGGCAAAAAAACGCGGGCTGAAGCGGTCTTCTTTGTGGGATGCGTTGGCTCCTTCTATCCCCAGTCCTATTCCATCCCCCAGAACGTCGTGCAGGTGCTGGAGCAGGCTGGGATGGATTACCTGACGCTCGGCGGCGAGGAGTGGTGCTGCGGCTTCCCGCTGGTCATCGCCGGGATGGGGGATGCCGCTGTAGAGGTCATGCGACACAATGTGGAAGCGGTCCGCCGGACCGGTGCGCGGCGGCTGGTCGCAGCCTGCCCCTCCTGCTACCACACCTGGAAGCACGACTACCCCCGCATCGTGGGTGAGCCGCTGGGCTTTGAGGTGCTTCACGTGACAGAGCTGCTGGCGGAGCTGCTGGCGGATGGGCGCCTGTCACTGAAGCCGCTGGAGGAGACGGTGACCTACCACGACCCCTGTGACCTGGGGCGGACGGGCGGGGTGTACGACGCGCCCCGGGAGGTCATCCGGGCCATTCCCGGCGTCACGCTGGTGGAGATGGAGCACCACCACCAGTACTCCCTCTGCTGTGGCGGCGGCGGGGACGTGGAAATGGCCGATAAGGAACTGACCGCCGCTGTGGCCCGGCGACGGATCGGCGAGGTGCAGGCCACCGGCGCGAAAATCCTGCTTTCCGCCTGCCAGCAGTGCAAGCGGACCCTGGCGGGCGCAGCCCGGCAGGAGAAGCTCCGCATCCGTGTGCTGGATGTGGTGGAACTGGTGGCGCAGCAACTTGCAGTGAAATGAATTCCTCCACCCGCATCCTGGTTGTAGATGATGAGGTCGGTATCCGGGAAGGATGCCGGCGCGTGCTGGCCCCCCAGGGATTCGAGGTGGACATGGCCGAGAACGGCCCCGCGGGCCTGCGCAAACTCCGGGAGTCCCGCTATGACGTCCTCCTCCTGGACATCATGATGCCCGGTATGAGCGGCATGGAGGTCCTCCGCCAGGTTCGCCAGATGAACCCCGACCTGATCTGCATCATCATCACTGGCTATGCTACCGTGGAACTGGCCATCCAGGCCATCCGCGAGGGAGCCCACGACTTCATCGCCAAGCCCTTCTCCGCCGACCTCCTCCTCCAGGTGATCAACCGGGAACTGGAGCGGAGGGCGCTGCGCAGGGAGGCCGAACGGCTCCGGGCGCTGGAAGAGGAAACCCGGGAACTGGCCCGCGCCAAAGCGGAACTCCAGAAACTGGAAGCGGTGGAGGGCCGCTTCATGCTCACCCTGGTCCATATCCTGCGGGCCCCTGTCGCGGTTCTCCAGAACACCCTCCAGTTGATCCGAAAGGGCTACATCCCCCCGGAGGAGCAGCCGGAGATGCTGGAGCGGGCCGAGGGGCGGGCCGGGGAGCTGCTGGCGACCCTGGACGACCTCCTGCTTCTGGCCCACCTCAAGGAGGGCATCGGCCTCAGCCGGACGGAGGCCGTCTCCCTGCAGGAAGTGCTGGAAGGAGTGCTGGCGACCATCAAGCCCCGCGCGGAGCGGCAGGGGGTGGCCCTGGAGGTGGACGTCCGGGATTCCCCCCGGGTGCGGGCCAATCCGGATCACATCAAGGCGCTGTGGACCCACCTGCTGGATAACGCTATCCGCTACACCCCCTCCGGCGGTCGGGTGAGGATCTCATTGGGGGCAGACCCGGAGCGGGGGCTGGCCCTCGGCGCTGTCTCTGATACGGGCATCGGCATCCCGGCCGACGAAATACCTCGCATTTTCGAGGAATTCTACCGGACCGAAGAGGGGAAGCGCATGCAGGAAACGGGCACCGGCCTGGGCCTCCCCATCGTCCGGCAGGTGGTGGAGATGTACGGGGGGACCATTGAGGTGGAATCGGAGGTGGGGAAGGGAAGTGCCTTCCGCTTCACCCTGCCTCTAGGTTGAATTCTCACCGCGGAGACGCAGAGGACACAGAGAATGATGAGACAAGACTGCAAGATACAAGATTGTATCCTGCGATTTGGACCTGCAACTTGCGACTTGCTTCCTGCTTCATGCTTTCTGGAACCTCTGCGCTCTCTGTGCCTCTGCGGTTAAAGGTGAAGAAATGCGAACCTTCTTCCTGCATCTTCTGGGCGGACGGTTGCGGATCGTGCTGACGGTCTCCTTCGCGCTGATCTCAGCCCTGACGATTGGGCTGAACGCGCTGGTCATCTCCCGAGTCCTCAACGACTACCTGGCCTCTGCGGAGGCGGAGCGGGTGGCGCGGGATATGAAACTGGCCGAGACTTTCTATCAACTCAAACTGGACGAAGTCGCCGCCATCAGCCACCGGCTGGTGCTGGACCCGTGGGTGGTGGAGAACTTTCCCGCAGCGCGGGCGGGGAACGAAGAGGCTATCGGCATCATTGACCGACAGATCACCAACAAGATCACTGTCCTGGCCCTGGGCGGCACCCACCTTATCGCTGTCCTGGACACAGGTGGAAATATGATCGCGGGAAAAGTGCTCTGGCCAGATGGTACTCTCTCGCCCGCCCTCACCGACGGCGGTTTCGGCGACCTGCTCATCGTCCGCACCGTGCTGGAAACGGGCGAGGCTCAGGCCGCCACCGAGGTCATCCCTCGAGAATATCTGGCCCAGGTAGGGCTGGAAGGACAGGCGTTCATCCCGCTCCTGGAGACCCCACTGGCCGCGCCGGAGCCCTTCGACCCCCGGGAGGGAACAGCAGGGCTGGCGCTGGTGGGCGTCTCTCCTCTCCGGGACGAGTCGGGGCATCTGATCGGTGCTGTCCTCTCCGCCTATATGTTCAACAACGACTATACGCTGGTGGACCGGATCAAAGAGGTCGCCGGAATAGACACCGTTACCATCTTCCTGGGCGACCTGCGGGTCTCCACCAATGTGATGGATGAGGAGGGACAAAGAGCGATCGGTACCCGCATCTCCCAGGCCGTCCGTCAGACCGTTCTGGAAGGGGGGCAGGAGTACGTGGGGCGCGCCTTCGTCGTCAAAGAGTGGTATATCACCCGCTACGAGCCGCTGCGGGATCACCAGGGCAATGTGGTCGGCAGCCTCTACGTCGGTGCGCGGGAAGCCACTTTCCTGGGACTGGTTCACACCTTCAACCAGCGAGTGGCCCTCATCGCTGTCGTCTGCATCCTGCTGGCAGGAGTCATCGCTGTTCCTATCGGCTACGTCATCACCCGGCCCATTGCCGAACTGGTGGAAGCCCACCGGCGGCTGGCCGCCGGAGATATGGCTGTCCGGGTGCGGACCTACGGCAACGGCGAACTGGC
>JBDOIF010000054.1:0-3082 GCA_041082215.1 Anaerolineae bacterium | reverse complement strand
CTACGCCTTCACCACCTTCACCCGCGTGTCGTAAAAGACGGCCGAACCACCCACCGGGTCCACCAGGCAGGTGTTCTTCAGGTACGGGTCCACCCGCATGGCCGCATTGGCGTGGACGCCCGTGGCCCGGCGCGGGTCGCCTTTAATGACCTGGCCGTCTATGACAATGTCCGAGGCGCCGTAGGCCCAGTGGCCGTGCCCCAGGCTGAAGGCAATCACCCCCGGCCGCAGGCCCTGCACCACCCTGACCTTCCCCACCATCGGCTTCTTCTGCCCGTTCCCCAGGTCCCAGGCCCCCTCGGGGTTGTCGGGCGAGACCACTTTGATGGGATCGCCGTCTGCCAGCCCCAGCCGGGCCGCGTCCTGAGCGTTGAGCAGGATGTAGTTCTCCGGCGCCACGCCCAGGAGCCAGTAGTCGGCAATGGTGCGGCTCTTGGTGTGGAAGATTTCCCGGTAGGTGATGAGCACCATATCGTAGCCGGCCTTCTCATCCTCCAGCGGGTTGCTCAGGACGTCCCGAGGTCCGGGGATGTAGGCCGCGCAGCCGAAGTAGGGCTTCCCGGTCATGGAACTCTTGGTGGTGGCCGTCTTCTCCTGGTAGAGGTTGATCAGTTGCCCGTACTTATTCTTCACCTGCGCGCCCTCGTAGGCCTTGGCGAAGTCCTGGAAACGGCCGCCCCGGTTGAGGACATAGACCACCTTCCGCCAGAGGTCCTCTCCCACGATGTTCTTCCACCGGTCAGGGTCAAAGACGCTCTTCGGCAGATACTGCCGGGCTTCCAGGAAGAGGCGAACCTCGTCGTCATCGGCGTCGGGGACGGTGTCGGAGCCGTCTTCCTTCTCGCCGAAGGCCAGGTTGGCGACCATCCGCAGGTAGAGGTCGTCCGGGTGGGTGAGGGGAACCCCCTCGCCCAGGCCGTTGGGCCCGAAGTTGGGCAGTCCCAGCGCCTCCGCCAGGCCCAGGAGCATCGCCTCCAGGGAGAGGGGCATCTCCTGCCCGTAGACCCGCACTGTCTCGGTGAGGGGCGGGATAACCGGCTGCCGGACCGGTTGCACCTTCCAGGCCACCGACGGGTGAGACCCGACGAACTCCCACCGCTCCAGGTAGGAGAGGTCGGGGAAGATGTAGTCGGCGTACATGGAGGTCTCCCCCACAATGATGTCCGAGGCGACGATGAGGGGGATTTTCCTCGGCTCTTTAAGGACCTCAATGTTGGTGTTCCCGGCGGGCAGGGAATAGACCGGCGTGCCCATATAGATGAACAAAATCTTCACCGGATACGGATAGGCATCGCCGATGGAGGGGATGATCTCCTGGTAAATATCCGAAGAGAGGGGGTACCAGTTCCGCTTCGCCGGATACTGCCCGTCGTAGAGGGTGGTATCCTGCCACTTGACCTCGTGGCGGATGACGCTGATGCCGAAAGGGGAGAGGGCGCCTGGGTTCATCTGCCCCAGTTCAAAGGGCCCCTTCGCTTTGGCGCCCAGGTAGTCGTAGGTGGTGGCCTTAATCATCCCACCGGCCCAGTCGTAGTTGCCGATGAGGAGGCTGAGGGTGAACCAGGCCACCACGTTGTAGAAACCGTTGGTGTGCTGGGAGACGCCCCGGTGGATGTCCACTGCCGCCCGCTTGCCGTGGCTGGTGAACTCCCGGGCCAGGTCCACGATGTCCTCGGGCTTGATCCCGGCCTCGGCAGCGTACTCCTCTATGGTCATCCTCTCCGCCGACTCTTTGAGGACCTGCATCCCACTCTTGACCGGGATGGCCTTGCCATCGGGACTCCGCAGGGTAGTGTCCACGAAGAGGTCGCCCACCACGACGGTCTCGGCGTCGTTAGGGTCAAAGGCCACCGGTTTGCCCTCTACCATGGTGACCAGCAGGTCGTAGGCGTACTCCTCGCCCTCGGGGGTGACGTAGACGGTGACCTTCTTGCCCTCCTTTTCCACTTCCTGCTTCGTGGTAAGGCCGATCTCGGCAGCGCGCAGGAAGGCACCGGGGGTGCCGTCCTCGCCGATTTTCACCAGCCAGACGGCGTTGGTCCAGGTGGGCTCCCCGGCGGCTTTGGCGGCGGCTTTGTTGGCGTTGCGCAGGAAGGCCTCATTATATCGCCCGTTCTCTATGATCCAGCGGATCATCCCCATCGCGATGGCTCCCTCAGTGCCGGGCTTATTGGGGATCCACTTCCAGGCCCGGGAGGCCATCTTGGAGAAGCGGGGGTCAATTACCGCGTACCTCAGCCGTTCCTCGGTTAAGCCCTCGGTGATTTTGATCACCCGCAGCGGCGGGCCGTAGTTGCCCTCAAAGAGGCTGGCTCCCACGAAGATGACGAACTCGCTGTTGCCCAGGTCTGCCTGCCAGTAGAACTTGGCCCCGCCGGAGAACTTGCCGTCCACAAACTGCTCCGACATAGCCTTACAGCCAAAGTAGAGAGAACCCTGGCAGACGGTGGTGTGGCCATGCCGGTTGACGGTGCCCAGGCCGCTGCCGAAGAAGCGGTGGAGGAGGTCCGAACGGCCGCCCTTGAGCCGCCCCCACATCAGCACAATCTGGTTGTTCTTCGGCCCCAGGTCGGGATGGTCGGGGTCTATCATCCCATCCACGTAGTCGGCGAACTGAGTCTTGAACTCTTCCACCAGGACCTTTTTCTTCTCCGGGTCCTTCTCGGCCCAGATTTTCTTGACAAACTCCCCCATTTCCTTCATCACTTTGGGGTCGCGGATGGCCCAGAGTTCCCGCAGGCCCTGGACATGTCCCTCGCCGAAGAGGTCGCCGCCCTCCACAATCTCCCGGACTGCCTGGTCAAAGGGAATGGTGATCCATTGATTCTCGCCCCGTTTGGTTCCGGGCTTGCGCTTGAGGACGGTGCGGATGCGGTAGGGGTCGTAGGCGGTCTGGATGCCGGCCTGCCCCTTGGGGCAGATGTAGCCGTCTATCGGGGCTACCTCCCGCAGGGGCGTCTTGTAGGGCAAATGGGGGTAGAGGTTCCAGGGGGAGTAAGGGTTACCGTCTATCTTGGCGGCCACCCCGTCCAGCAGCCGGACCTTGATGCCGCACTGGGTGTTGCACTGCTGGCAGACGGTA
>JBDOIF010000010.1:0-3593 GCA_041082215.1 Anaerolineae bacterium | reverse complement strand
TTTGTGAGGCCTGCAGGTCCTCTTTCAGGTCCTCCGGCGTGTTGAAGTTAATAAAGGACCGTCGCCCGCCAGCGAAGGCGGCAATCTCTCCCTCTCCCACGTACCGCACCCGCACCCGAGGATAGAGGTCCAGCGGGCAGAGTTCTCCCGCCGCCACCATCCGGCCAATGACCGGCAGGCAGGAGCGAGCATAGACGGCGTGCAGCGGTTCCAGATGGCCGTCTACTGCGGGCACCACCGCGTCCCAGCCAGGGGCCTGCTCCAGCAGGTAGGCCAGGAGGGCCGGGTCCAGAAAGGGCATGTCGCAGGCGACGACCAGGCAGTGGGGGGAACGGGCCACCGTCAGCGCGGTGAAGATGCCTGCCAGCGGCCCGCCCCCGGGGACCAGGTCCTCCACCGTGGAGAGCCCCAGCCAGGCCAGACGGCCTGCCCCCCGCCCGACCAGCAGGACCTCATCCACTACCTGGCTCAGGGCCTCCATGACCCACTCAATCATACGGCGGCCCCGGAGGGAGAGCAGGGGCTTATCTACGCCCATCCGCCGGCTCTGCCCGCCGACTAAAACCGCGCCGCTGGCGGCCATTTTCCCCTCTCGCTACGAAGGTGTCGCCTGCCGGGCCCGCACCCGCCGGGCCAGCCGGAATGCCTGGTCCAGGAGAATCCCTCCCCCGAAGCCCAGGGCCAGGTTACCGGTGACGAGGCCGATCCCGGCGGTGACCAGCGCAACGGCCACTTTCTCCCACTCCCGCAGATCCCGAACCAGCCGGGCATGTTGGAAGCCCGAGAAAGCCAGCAGGACGCCCAGTACCGGGTAGGGGACCAGGGCCAGGAAGGGAAGAACGTGGCCATCCACGAAGAGGGCCAGGGCCAGGCAGAGCGTGCCCATCAGAAGGGGGGCCAGGCTGGTGCGCGCGCCCAGGCGGTAGTGGGCGGTGAGGCCTCCGGAGCCGTGGCAGACGGGGGTGCCCCCGAACAGCGCGGCGATCAACTGGGAAACCCCGATGGTCGCCATCAGGTTACGAGGGGTGACCCGTCGGGCCCGCTCGCCGAAGTAAATGCGCGCCGTATCCGCCGTGGCAAAGACGGCGTTGCCCAGGGTGAGGGGAATCTGGGGCAGGACCAGATAGACCAGGGCCGCCGCCAGGTCGCCGGGCTGGGGAAGAACCGGTACTGGCAGGGCCAACCCCAGACGGACTGTCCCCAGGAGCCGCCCCGCACCACCGAAGACCAGAGCAGCCAGCCCACCGAAGGCCAGGACCGGCAGGCCCGGGGGCCAGCAGCGGTTGCGGAGGGCCCAGAAGAGAACCCCTGCCGTCAGCGCGGCCAGTACCCATCCCAGGGGGACGGCCCGCGCGGCCAGGTGAACGACCCGCTCCTCACCCCCGGGAACCACCTGGGGTCGGGAAACCAGAGCCAGGCCGCTGCGGATCAGCATCAGCCCCACCCCTAATTGCAGGCCCCGGATCACAGGCCGGGTAAAGAACCGGCTCAACCAGCGAGGCGCGTCGGTAAGGGCGAAGAGGAGCATCAGCATGCCCATCCACCAACCCGCCGCTGTCACCATGCGGCCGGAGAGCCCGCGGGCGATGGCAATCGCCGCCACCGCTTTCAGCGGCTGGACCGGGATGGGCAGGTGGTAGAAGAGGCCGACCAGAATGTAGGCTACCCCGATGCCGACGAAGACGCCGGTGGCCGGGAGGCCATTGACCGTGATCAACGCTACCGCCAGCGGGACCAGAGTGCCCAGGTCGCCCAGCGCGCCGCTGACCTCTCCCCAGAGAGAGGGGTGATCGGAAGAAGAGGAAGAGGATGCCATAACTGTTTCTACCTGCGCGGCTACCCGACGACATCCTGGCCCAGGCAGACATGCCAGGACGTGCCAGGCAGTTCGGAAGTGCCTGGCACGTCTTATTTTAGAGGCTGAAAGGGGAAATGTCTATCGGGGAAAGTTGGAGAATTTGTCAGGGAAAACCCGCCTTCAGGCGGTAGGGGAAAACCTGACAACAGAGAGGGGAAGTGTGCCGCGCTATTCGTTCTCTGCTTCTTTCAAGAGGCCCGTCTGTAGCGCATAGCGGACCAGTTCCGCGCGGGTGCGCAGGCCCAGTTTGGCCATCAGCCGCGCCCGGTAAGTCTCTACCGTCTTGACGCTCAGGTAGAGCGCGTCGGCGGCCTGTTGATTGGTGTAGCCCAGCGCGATCAGCCGGAGTATTTCCTGTTCCCGGGGGCTCAGGGGGATTTCCTTCTGGGCCACCTGACGTGCTTCCCGGTCTACCATATCCTCCAGCAACTGCCGGGCGTGCTCGGGATGCAGATAAACTCCGCCGTGATAAACGGTGCGGATGGCGGAGAGGAGTTCCTCGGCGGCGGCCCGCTTGAGGACGTACCCGGCGGCGCCGGCGCGCAGTGCCTCCCGCAGATATTCTTCGTCCTCGTACATCGTCAGCATCAACACGTGCGTCTCCGGGGAGGCCTCCCGGACGCGCGGCAGCGCCTCCAATCCCCCCAGCCGGGGCATCGCCACGTCCAGAAGCAGAACGTCCGGTCGCAGGTCCCGCACCCGCGCCAGCACCTCCGCACCGTCCTGGGCCTCCCCCACCACTTCTATATCCGCCTCCCGGTCCAGGAGCATCCGCAGCCCTGCCCGCAGGACGGCGTGGTCATCGGCAATCATCACCCGGATTCGTTCCATCGCAGGACGCAGATAAACGCAGATAGACGCGGATTTATCTTTCCGAAATCTGTGAAATCCGTGGTTGCGATAGCGTCGGCGCAGGCCGACGGCCGGCACAACGTGCCCGAAAAGGCCGATTTCAACCGGCGCCCACCGGCACTTCCAGCATGACCGTTGTCCCGGCCCCCGGAGTGGACTCCACCGTCAGGCGGCCGCCGACCAGAGAGGCCCGCTCCGCCATGCCGTGAAGCCCCAGGCGACCCTGCTCTCGCGCCGCCATCACTGCACTCACATCAAACCCCTGCCCGTCGTCCTCCACGATCAGCACGACCGTATTCCCGCGCCGCTCCAGAATTATGCTCACGTGCCGCGCTCCCGCGTGGCGGGCTGCGTTGGTCAGGGCCTCCTGTGCAATGCGGTAGACCGCCGTCTCCACCGCCTCCGGCAACCGGACCGACTCCAGCCCCACCACCTCCAGGTCCACCCCGATCCCGAAGCGGACCCGACAGCCCTGTACATAGCGGGCCAGCGCCGGCACCAGCCCCAGATCGTCCAGGACGCTGGGCCGCAGTTCCACCGCCAGGTTATGCACCTCGTCCAGCGTCTGGCTCACCACCTCCCTCATCCCGGCGACCAGCGCACGGACCTCCTCCAGCGATTGCGCGTTCTCCATCAGCCGCAGACTGACCAGGAGCGAGGTCAGCGCCTGTCCGGCCTCGTCGTGGAGTTCCCGCGCGATACGCCGCCGCTCCTCCTCCTGCGCCGTCATCAGCCGGTGGAGCAGGTCCCGCCGGACCGCCTCTTTCTGCCGGACCTCTTCCCAGAGCCGGGCGTTCTCTATGCCGATGCCCACCTGCCGCCCCACCGCCTCCAGCAACCCCAGGTCTTCCGGGCCGATCTCCCCCCGGCCCACCACGCTGAG
>JBDOIF010000008.1:0-123262 GCA_041082215.1 Anaerolineae bacterium | reverse complement strand
CCGGACCGGCGCGGCCAGGGCCGGACGGGTCTCGCCCGACGGCAGCAGAAGCACAACCAGGGCCAGAAGGAGCAGAGCGCCGATGGCAGCAGCAGTTATACCTCGCATCCTTTCACCTCTCTACGGCAATCTCCCGCCCGTCCAGGTCTGAAGCAGCACCGTTACATACCCTTGCAACTTCAGGTTGTCCTTCAGCCATTCTTCCAGCTCTTCTCTCGTCGGCTCTCCCCGCCCGTTCCAGGACCATCCGGTAGCTATGCTGGCCGTCAGCTTGAGAAAGCGGCTTCGCCACGGCTCGTCGAGGGCGAGGAGAGCGTCTGCCACTTCCTTCGCAGGCAATTTCCACCCCCCCTTTATCCTCCTTCCGAACCTGGCGCTGGAGCGGCGATCACCGGCACCGGCACCTCGACACGGGGGGCCAGGATGTCGGTTGGCTCCTGGTTGGGGTTAAAGACCAGCGTCAGCCGTGCTCCCTCCGGTGGGGTTCCGGCAAAGACCAGCTCTGCCCCTGCCTGCCCCCGCGTCACCAGGTCCAGGAAGGCATACCGCGCCGCCTCCAGGCTGTCGGGCGTCACCGGGTAGGCCCGGCCCGCCTCATCCACCACCACCGGCGGCTCGACCAGCAGGTCGCCCGCCCCGCCGGAGCGGACCGTCACCGTCATCGCCAGGGTATCGGAGAGGACCCGCACCCCGGCGACCCCCACGGAGATTCCTTCCGGCAGCGAGGCCGTGGGCGGGGATATTGTCGCTTCCGTCCCGCCCCACCAGGGGGTCGGCTCGCCCGGTGCAGCGGGCAGCGCCTCCGCCTCCACCTCCCCCCGCAGCACCCGGTTGACGGCGGCGAACTCCCCCGCTATCACCACAGTCAGCACCAGAAGCCACACCCCCAGGATACCGATGGCCACCCACATCCCGATTTGCTCACCTTTTCGCATCTGCACCCTCCCTGCTGGATTCCTCCGGTCCGACGACGGTCAGGCTGTAAGCGTGGACCGGCGTGCCGTCCAGAAGAACCTCTACCGTGTACCGACCCGGTTCCGGCAGGACCAGGGTGGGGAAATAGACCACCTGCACCGCTGTCCCCGGTGGGGGCACGGCGGTCACCTCCGCCTCCCCCCGGGCCACCTCCGTCCCGCCGGGGGCCAGGAGCCGCACAGCCGTCCGGTAGGCCCCCTCCCCTCCGGCCCAGAAGCTGACCACCGTCATCCGATCGAACCCGGCCGGGAAGCGGGCCGCATAGAGGTCGAAAAAGACCCGCTGCAGGGTCACGCGGCCGTCGGCCACCCCCTGCGACACCGCCGCGTCCTCGCAGGGGAGGCTGGCCAGCAGACGGGGAACCGGACGGACCTGCCCCCAGACCTCGCCCATCAGTCCACCACCTCCACGCTGATCAGCCGCCCCAGGCGGCGGGGGCGGGCAGGGGCGACCGGCCGGTCGCCCTTACCCGTCCCGGTTCCTTCCCGCTCCGCCTCCGGCCGGGGCCGGGGGATGCCCAGAGCGGCCTCCGCCAGTTCAGCCAGCGCAGGGGCGACCGGCATGTCGCCCATACCCGGCAGCTCCCCCCGGTCCATCGCCGCAGCCATCCCGGGCGCATAGGGGACCTCCACCGTCGGCGGGCAGCCCCCCCACAGGCCCCGCACCCCATCGGCAAACTCCGGCAGGCCCAGCCCACCCGGTGTCCGTCTGTTGACGGCCAGGAGGACCTGGCCGGAGGCCCCGATGTCCCGCAGCGTCGCCAGCGCCTCGACCGCAGCCGCCACGCCCGCCGGTGTGGGAGCGGCCACCAGGATGACGACCCCGGCGTGGAGCAGCGGCTCCAGGCTCCAGGCGTTGCCTCCGGGCGGGAGTGTGGGCAGGTCGGCGACGGCCAGAGGTGCAGCGCCCTTCGCCGCCTCCATCAGCGCCGCCACCTGCTCCCGTCCCACCGCCCCGTCGCGGGGCCGGGCCGGACCGAGGGCCACCCGCAGCATCCCTCTCCCACCCTCCTCCCACCTCAGTATCTGGACGGACCGGCTCAGATCGCCGGTCTCGAAGAACGCGGTGACGTTGGGGACACGGTTCAGCCCCAGATAGGCCGACACGGCCGGCTCTGATAGGGCCAGCAACAGCGGCTCCGCTCCCCTCTCCGCCGCGTATGCCGCCAGCAGCAGGGCCAGGCTCGTCTTCCCCACGCCTCCCGCCGGGCCGGACCAGAGGGCCACGGCTCGCCACGCGGCGAGCCGCTCGAGGCGTGGCCTAGGGGCCTCGCCCCGTGGGGCAACCAGCCGACCCCCTCCACCCCTGGCCCTGCCGGCGGGGTCGGGGGTGGGCCGTAGGGCTGCCTGGGGAGCGACTGGTGCGCCGTCCAGTTGGGACGACCGGCAGGTCGCCCCAACGCCGGGCTGCGCCCCTGCCTCCGCCTGTGATGTTGGAGCGACCGGCAGGTCGCCCAGACCAGCCTGTGTCTTCACCTCCGCTGCCACCACCGGCCAGGGAATCGGCGCGGTGAAGCCCGCCACCAGGTTGGGAAGGGCGGCGAACTTCCCCTGAGCCGCCGCCCACCGGGGCGGAAGCACAACGGCCACCCGAACAGGCAACCCCTCCAGCGCCTCCACCGCCTCCTCCGGCGTGGCGTAGAGGTCGGCCTGGACCACAGCCACCGCGTCGGGGAAGACGGGGGCCAGGTCGGACAGCTTCTCCGCCGCCCCGACCGCTGCCAGCACCTCCACCCCGGCCACCGCAAAGGCCGGGTAGGCCGCTCCCGTCAGCTCTGCTTCATCCGGTCCTGCCAGAATGATCCGCATCGGCTCCCTCACGGGCGACCTGTACGGGCGACCTGCCGGTCGCCCCTACCTGGCTTTCCCCATCAGGCGCATCGCCTCGTGGATTTCCTCGTCGGTCGGCTCGCGGGCCGGGACCATCAGCGGCCGCACCAGGAACGGCGTGGTATGGACGATGTCCTGGGAATACCCCAGCTTGCACACCGCCATTGCCGCCGGCATCCGGCTGAGGAACCGTTTGTAGTCCTCGTCGGTAAACCCCTTCTCGCTGAAGGCCAGGTGCGCCATAATCAGGTCCCGGTCCTTCGGGTTCTTCGTCTGCCCGAAAAAGCCGTTGTTGCAGGAGGAGAGGATCCCCGGCGGGAGTTCGGAGACCGTCTGCACCACCGGGTGGAGGAAAATCCGGTACTTCCGCCCGTCCCGCCACATCGCCTGGAAGAGCTCCACCGTCGTCGCCCCGCCCGTCTGGTTCTCCGAGGTGTCTGTCTCCACCCCTGTCAGCACCTTGTTGGCCTCCTCGAACACAATCTGGAGCGTCGGGTCGGGGGTGGACCTGCCGATGTTTTGCCGCCGTCGCACCACTGCGTCGTTGTACAGGTGCCAGGCCACCAGCCCCAGGATGGCGGCCTTGGCGTACTCGTCCAGCTCCGCCCCGCCCTCCAGGATGGAGACCCCCCAGGGGTCGTCGGACGGCCCCAGGAGCCCCAGGTCCTCCACCGCCAGCGTGTCCTCGCCGGAGCCGTACATCCGGGCCATCTCGCCCTGGGTGAACGGTTCCAGCCGGAGCAGGACTCCTTCCAGCGACTGGAGCGACGCCTGGTCGCGCCGCTTCTCCAGTTCCGGCTTGTACGACCCCAGCCGCTCCACCCAGGCGGCCATACCCACCCGCCGGGAGCGGTGGACGGCCAGTGCCTGGCGCTCAAACCCTTCCAGGTCGCCCAGGTGGTCGCCGACACAGGTCCGCTCCGCCATTCCCCGTTCCCGCCGGGCGGCGTTGATGGCCTCTTCCTCGTCGGCGTCGCGCACCGTATTCCACCTCGTGTCGGCCCAGACCTCCCGGTCGGAGGTCAGTATGCCGTGCTCCAGGTAGAGCTGTCGGGCCGCCCGGCGCATAAAGCCCAACTGCCGGGGGCCCATCCGCCCGGCGTTCTTGAAAATCTCGCACGTCGCCACCAGTTGTCGCTCCGGTTGAATCCGCTTCCCCACCTGCCAGGGGTTCCAGCGGAAGGGGACCGCTGCGCCGGGGAAGAGCTGCCACACCTCCACCCGCCCCGGCTCTCCCAGGGGAGCGTTGAGCAGCCTGCGCCACCCTGCCCCGAAGTCCAGCACCACCGTGCGGAAGTGCCACTTCCGGGTCGTCTCCACCACCAGCCGCTCCGCCGCGACGGTCTTGCCGAAGCCGGTGTCGGCGGCGAAGACGGTGTGGAAGAAGCGGTCCGACGACATCCGCAGCGGGGCCCCGGTCAGCTCCGCCCGTTCGGTGGACCACTGGTGGGCCAGCACGACATCGCCGGGCATATCCGGCACGAAGGCGAAGGCGGGGATGCGCTCCTGGGTGGTGACGGAAAGCCCTTCCTCGAAGAGGACGGGGGCGACATAAGCTGCCAGCTGCGTGGGCAAAAGCAGCGTCGAGTCCCTGTACGCCTCCAGCGCGCCCGCCACACGCTCGCGGCGCGTCGAGGGGGTGAAGGCCATCGCGTGGGCGCGGATGTATGCCTGCTCCTGGGGAAGGCGCAGGACGCGGGATTGGACGGGCGTGACCACCAGGGGCCCGACGCCCTGAAACGCCTGCCGGACCGCCACCTCCGCCGCCGCCGCCCCCCGCTCAGTGCGGGTGAGGATGTACACGTCGGTCAGGAAAGCCCCTTCGAGGGTGGCCTGTCGCAAGAGCTCCTCCTGGGCGCGAAGGAGCTGGGCAAGCTGCACCGCCTGGTCGTTCCACCACTGGTAGGAGCGGGTGAGGGCGAAGGAAGGGACCGCCGCCGCGCCGAATCCCGTCCCCCGCATCACCCCCAGGCTCCGCCCGACCGCTGTGCCGGAGGAGCGGGAGACGCCGTGGGCGCGGGTGGTCCCGTGGGCCGTCCCGTCGGCAACGCTGGTGGTGCGTGCCCAGGAGCGGGTCTCGGCGTGGGAGAGGGTGTCGGCGACGGAGTGGGTGGTGGACGAGAAGGAACCGTGGGAGACACCCCGGCTGACCGAGCGAGAGGTGGTATCGGCCTGGGAGGTCGTGTCGGCGGCGGAGACAGTGTCGGCGATGGAGCGGCTGACAGAGGAGAAGGACGAAGATGACACCGAGGTTGAGCTGAATCCGCCAACACTTGTAGCGACTGACTGCGTAGTTGCCGCCGAGGACGTATCGGCGGCAGAGGTGGTGTCCGCCGCCGAGGACGTATCGGCGGTAGAGGTGGACGAACTCCATTCGTGAGAATTGCTGACCGACTGGCTGGAGTTGAACGATCCCTCAACCCCGTAATCCGTGCCAGAACTCAAGGTGCCCGGGACGATGCCTCCGCCGATAGAGCCACCGACGTGCTGCCCTATATGAGCGCCGAAAGACGCCCCGCGCGTCGTGGTGGTCCCCTGGCTGCCTCCGGTACTATGCGCCGTCCCCTCTGTGTGGGCCGTCCCCTCGGTATGGGCCGTCCCCTCTGTGTGGGCCGTCCCTGTGGTGTTGGCTAGTCCCTGTATCACCCCCCAGCTGCTTCCGGAAGCACTCGACACGGACGACGAGCTACCGGAAGTATGCGCCGTCCCCTCTGTGTGGGCCGTCCCCTCGGTATGGGCCGTCCCCTCGGTATGGGCCGTGCCCTCGGAGGTGACGACGCTGGTCGTCACCGAACTCCCCGACGTGGTGGCGTGCCCCTCGGTGTGGGCCGTCCCGTCGGTCACCGCGTGGCCGACGGTGGTGGCGTGGCCCTCCACGTGGCTGGTCGCCTCGGAGTCGGCGAAGGAGTCGGAGACGGCCGTGCCCTGGGTCTGGCCGTAGGCCGACACCGCGCTCCGCCCCAGGCTCTCGGCCAGGCTGACCGGCAGGGCGATCCCCGTGGTGATCGCCTCCACCCCCGTCATCTGGCTGGCAGGGACGCTCGCCTCCGCCGCGATCCCGGCCAGCATCCGCGCCAGGTCCTGCTGGAGAACGCGGGAGGCCAGGGTCACCATCAGAAACTCTTCCTGGACGGCCGCCAGCGCCCGGCAGAGCATTTCCCCCTGCTGGGGCGGGAGCATCGCATCCTGGGGGACAGTGCTCCGGTCCCTCTCCCCCGGCCCTTCCCGGCCCATCCCCCGCCTGCCGGCGCGGGGTTCCGGGTGGCCGATGGTCACGATGACGTGGGGGAACTCCGCCAGCGCTCGCCGGAGCCAGTCAGCGATCTGGACCGAAAGCGGGATCAGCCGCGACTGCTCGAAGTTAGCAATGGCTCCCTGCACCGCAGCCATTCCCAGCTCGGCGTTGCGGATGGCCTCTTCCTGGGATTCGGCGATGCCGACGGCGCCGAACATCTGGAGCACGCCCAGCGGTGGGTTGAAGATTCCCGCCTTGATTTCCACCAGATCGTAGCTGGCCCGCCGGGAGCCGTACAGCCCGACCAGCGCGGCGCGCATCTTCTCCGGCAGGCCAGGCTCCTGACGGTGCTCCTGCGGGAGATAACGCAGGAGTCCCAGGCGCACCACCCGCCACAGGTCGTATTCCCGCCCGTCCTCCAGCTCCCGCAGGTGGAACCAGAGGTACTCCATCCGGTCCTGATCCTCCGCGAACCGGATGCCGTTGTCCAGGACGACCAGATCGTCCGGTGCCAGGTCAGAAGAGACGGGGCCGGATTTTCGCGCCATCGCTCATTCCTCCCCACGCGCCCGCAGTTGGCGGATGCGCTCCTCCACCGTTGCCCAGGGGCTGACCCGCGTCTTGGCGTGGACGGCGAACCGCTGGGCGACGTAGCCAAAGAACATCAGCGGGCCGATGACCCAGAGCATCAGCGCCGCGTAGGGGACCACCGAGGAGACCACCGCCGCCTCCAGCGCCTCCCCTGCCCCTGCCCGTCCCAGGCTTTGGGACCAGGCGGCCAGAGCGGCAGGGGAAAGCTGGGAGCGCAGGAGCAGGAGGAACCCCCCCGCTGCCGCTGCGTAGACCGCCAGCATCCACTTGAGGCGGGAAAGCAGCGGCTCCCGCTCCATCGGAACGGTCAGCGGCGCCAGCAGCAGGCAGGCCCACATCGCCAGGCCGATGAGGGGGATGGGGGGCGGGGCGGCCAGCCCAACGGCCGTCCAGAGGAGGGCCAGGAGGGGGGTGCCCAGGTAGGCGGTGCGTGACTCCCTCTGAACAGCCCTGCGTCCGTAGCGGGCAGGCCGGTGGCCGGCCCGACGGGATACGTCGGTGTCCAGCAGCATCGTCACCCCCGCCGCAAGCCCCCAGGAGAGGGCCACCGGCAGGTGGGCCCAGAGCCAGTACAGGATCACCAACAGGCCATTGGTGGTGAGAATCAGAATGTCGAGCAGACCGTTCATTGGCGCTGGTTGCTGGTTGCTTGTTTGGATCGGGCAGGAGTGGGAGGGCACTCCCGCCCGCAGAGGGGCTCCGATCTCCACGGACCTACCCGGAGGCACGCGCCAGCAGGAGCTGGAGCAACCGTCCGAAGGCGTGGACGATCTGCTGGACCGGCAGCACGTTGAGGAGTTCGAGGAATCGGCTCAGCAGGCCGTCCGCCGCTTTCAGGAGCCGCTCGACCCGCTCCAGATTCACCACCGGATCGAGCGAAGCCCTGCTCCTGTCGGCGATGCCGCCGGGCCTGCCCTCGATCTCCTCCGCTGCCGGTACGCTCCTCAGGCCCCAGCACTGCTGGCACAGCCCGCAACTCAGACAGGACGAGGGGTCCCGTCTGTGGGCCAGGCAGGCTGTGGCGAAGGGAGTGGCCGGGGCCACAAGCACGCCTGCCACCGCCGGCCGACGGGCGACCGACGGCCCTCCCCAGTGGCGGATCAGAACCACCACTACCAGCACAAGGGCCGAAGACAGTACCGTTGATAAGATGTCCTCCATCCTTAACCTCTCCTTTCTTTAGTTTTGTGGAGTCCAGCAGCCCTTCCTGCGTGAGGAATGCTGCCCGTGGTGGGATGCCCTCCCACCCCGGTCGAACGAAGCACCGCCGACGTGGCCTATCACGCCGACGTGGACCCACGCCCAGTGCGGGCGGAGATCCCCTGAAAAGGAGAAGGGATGGAGAAACCAGGCAAACAGGCCCGGCTGAATATGCGCCGGGAGAACAGACTCCGTTCTCCCAGGCCTGGTAATGTGCAGAGGCAAAGAAAAAGGCCAGCTTCCAGATGGTGGAAGGACCGGCCTACGTTGCGAAACGCCCGACGGAGCGACATCAGCCCGGATCGGAGAAACCCGCTTTACATTTCCCCAGGTCCCTCCCCAGATGGCGCTGCCAGGGCGATGACCCGTTCGGCGATCACGTCTACCACCTCATCTTCCAGGATTGCCTGGGCGGGGTCGAAGCCCGATGCCCAGCGGACGGGTTGCCCCTGGGTGAACTGTGCTACCTCGGCCAGCGTCCGTCGCCAGGGGCGGCTGCCCAGGAAACCGTGGATGCGTACCCTCTGCCCGGGCTGGATCGCCACCGGCACCCCTCCCGGCGCCCCTCCGAGGACCCGCACCGTCATATAATCCGCCGTCTGATCGTGATTGGTCCCCGGAGGAGGCGGCGGCTTCTGCGGCAGGTGTGAATCCCGATACGACGCCAGCCGGAAGCAGAGGTCCCCGCTCCAGCGCCAGATTTTGCTGGTCACATATCCCTCGACGATGACGACGTTCAACATATCTCCCTCCCGGAAACGAAGGCCCGGAAACAAAAAAGGCCGGAAGGCGAGCCCTTTTGCTCAAGGTTCCTTCCGGCCGACGTTTCAATTTGCAGTTCCCATTATAATCGCCGTCCCTTTGCTGTCAAGACTTTCAGGCCATCTATTTGCCCAAATAGTACCTTTTTCCTAATCGCCCGACGGTTTCCATCCCGCGTGCGGTTCGCTTTTTCTCCGAAGTCGGGTATAATTGGCCCCTGTATGGGAAAACCGACGCTCATTCTCGATGCCGACGATACCCTTTGGGTAACAAACGTCTTCTACGAAAAGGCAACCCAGGCTTTCGTTGAACGGATGGCCCGTGAGGGGTTCAGCCCTGCCGAGGCCCGGGAAATCTTTGAAGAGGTCGAACGGGAGCGCGTGCCGCTGGCGGGTTATTCGCCCATCGAGTTTGCCCGCAGCAAAGCGGTCGCTTACCGGAAGCTCTGCCAGCTCCACGGCCGCCAGCCCGACCCTCAGGTGGAAGAAGAGGTCGAGGCCATCGGGCGGCAGGTGCTCGATTTCCCCATTATCCTTCTGGATGGTGTGGCTGAGACAATACCTGCTCTCTCCCAACGGTGCCGCCTCATTCTCCTCACGAAAGGAGATCCCCGGATTCAGCAGGATAAACTGACCCGCTCCGGCCTCTCTCCCTATTTCGAAGCGATCCACGTAGTGCCGGAAAAGGGGCCGGACGTGCTGCGGGAACTGATGGGCCACTATGGCCTGGCCCCCCGAGAGACCTGGGTGGTGGGTGATAGCCCCCGTTCCGACATCAACCCCGCCCTCAAGGTCGGCTTTGGCGCCATCTATATCCCCTCTCCAGAGCCGTGGAGCTTCGAGAGGGTGCCCTTTGCCGACCCCGACCGGGTGATCACACTGGAACGGTTCTCCGAACTGCTCAACCTCTTCCCTGACTCGGAGGCTCCCGAATGATCCGTGCCTTCATCACCGACTGGGGCAGTGTGCTGATGCGCACCGCCGACATCCGACCCCGCCTGGCCTGGGAGCGACGGCTGAACCTCTTCCCCGGCGACCTGGCGGACCTCTTTTTCCAGAGCCAGGCCTGGGAGCGGGCACAGCTTGGGGAAATATCGTTAGCAGAGGTGTGGGCGGAGCTGGCCCTCCGTCTGAAGCTGGGGAAAAGCGAACTGGCTGCCCTCAGCCAGGACTTCTGGAGGGGCGACCGGCTGGATCAGGAGCTGGTCGCGCTGATCCGCCGGTTGCGCCAGCTCGGTCTGCGCACCGCTCTCCTCAGCAACCACGCCTCCAACCTGCCGGAGCTACTGTCTTCCCTGGGCCTGTCCGACCTGTTCGACGTGAAAGTCGTCTCCGCCCTGGAGGGGGTCCGGAAACCTGATCCCCTCATCTACCAGCGTGTGCTGGAGCGGTTGGGCGTGGAACCTGCCGAGGCGTTCTTTGTGGACGACCTGAAGGGCAATGTGGTGGCAGCTCAACGGCTGGGGATGACTGGCGTCCGCTTCCGGGGGATCGCCCACCTGCGGCGCGCGCTGGCGTCCGCAGGCCTTCCTGTGGGGATTCCCCTTCCTCATCCCCTACCGTCCATCCGCGCCGTCATCTTCGACTGGGGCGGGGTTCTTGCCCCTCTGACCTTCCTCCAGCGGACCCACGAGTGGGAAGAGCGTCTTGGCCTGGCTGGGGGGGCCCTGGACCGGGTCCTCTGGGGGCGGGAATGGAAACAGCTCGAAGTAGGGGCTATCTCATCTGAGGCGTATGACCTCCACGTGGCCCGTAGCCTCGGCCTGCCGGACCGGGAAGCGGTCCAGCGGTTCTACCAGGAGTATTACGCTGACGATCCTCTGGACGAGCGGGTCCTGGCGACAGCACGGGCGTTGCGGAGCCGCTATCGGGTCGCGCTGCTGACCAATGCCTTCCCGGGCCACGCCGAGGTGGTTCAGAAGCGATACGGCTTCGACCCGCGGGCCGAGTTTGATGTTTATGTCAATTCAGCGGAGGTGGGGCTAGCCAAGCCGGACCCGGCCATCTATCAGTTGGTGCTGGACCGGCTGGGGGTCAGGCCTGAAGAGGCGGTCCTGCTGGACGACTTGGTGCGCAATACCGACGCAGCCCAGGCCCTCGGGATGCATGCCATCGTCTTCACCGATGCCGAGGCTGACCTGAGGGAGCTGGCGGGGATGCTGGATCATCCGATCCCGCTCGATTGGGAGGGGCGCGCTGCCGCCTCCGTCGCTGCTCCGCCCGGGCAGGGGACGCGAAGTGACCGCCGGCTATGATCGGCGGAGGACGGCCGGCAGATAGAGGGGCCAGACCTCGGGGACGACCAGTACCCTGAGCTCCACCCGTTGGGGCGAGTCCAGCGTGTCGCTGGGGGCGGCGGTGACGGTGATCCATCCGGTATGTGTCCCGGTCACCAGCCAGGAGGTATCCACCATTACCTCCATCCTCTCCCCCTGCACGCCGATGGTCACCGGCAGGGTGGGAACGACCTCCCCCTCAGAGTCCACCGTCGCCGTCCAGGTGAGGGTGCGGTAGCCACTGTTGAGGACGTTCACGAAGCCCGTAACAACGCGTCCCTCATCCACATCCACCAGCCACGTCAACTCCAGCGGCTGGACAACCAGCCGGGGCGCGAACGGCCCAGGCCGCTTCTCCATTGTCACCAGCGCATCGTAGACCATAGTGGGGGCTCCCAGATCGGTGCCGTTGTCCCGTCGGATCGAAAAGTACCGGCTGGGCTCGCAGGGCCAGTTGTAGTTGTGCCAGTCCAGATTCCACACAAACATTCCCTGCATCCACGGCCAGTTCTCGTCGGCGTAGCGGAAGGCCCGCACCAGGTAGTCGGCCTGTTGATCCTCCCGTACATCCATCCATCCGAAGAGGCCCTCATAGTCCGGCTGGCTGTGACAGAAAAAGCGGCCGTCTTCGCTGGGGTCCCTTATCCAGTTGAACTCGGTCGCCCAGACGGGGACGTGGCCCAATCCATGGGCCTCCAGGTTCTCCTGCATCACCTCCGCTGCCCGAAAGCTGAAGCCGTTCTCCACATCATTGGGGTCCGTCTCCGGTGGGTAGGCGAAGCCATAGGGATGAAACCCGAAGGCATCCATGCAGGACCCCGCTCCGTGTTCCAGCATCTCGGAAAGGTAAATCCGCTCATCCATCGCCTTGCAATTGTTGCCGTTCCAGACCTCGCCGCTCTGCCCCTTACAGGTCCCTTGAATGCGGCCCGTCGGTGCCAGCCCGCCGCTCACCACCGTTGCCTCCGGGTCGTGCTCCTTGATCTGCTCGTAGGCCACGCACAACATCTCGACATAGCGGGCGGGGTCCGGCGGCTGCCCTTCCCACATCCAGCCCAGGTTGGGCTCATTGCAAACCTCATAGGCGTCAACCCGTTCCCCGAGGGTCGTTACCAGCTCCTCGACGTGTTCCCTCCACGCTTCCAGGTCACCGAAGATATAGCCCTGGCAGGAGAAGAGGTATTCAACGTGGTAGGGCAGGGGGTCTGTGGGAAACTCGTCGGGGTGGACATACTCATCCCACAGCTTGATCCAGTTGAAGCCCAGGGGAGCGACCAGCGGATCCAGATGTTCCACAAGGCGCACGTTGATGCCGTAGGCCAGGTGGGGAGGCAACTGTGCGGTCGTCTTCGGAGGCTCCCCTTGCCCCAGGGTGATGAAAAGGACCAGGAGAACCACCCACAGCCACTTCCCCCTGCGCTTCTTCATCGCTCCCCCTTTCGGTTTGATAGCTCACGGATCCGCGGATCAGGCAACAGGACAGCTTTTCCAGGCCGTCCAGGCAGGCTGGAAAGCCTGCCCCACAACTGTTCGGATAGGTTCTAAGGCTTGGGTGCATTTCAGTTTTTTGGGAAGATGTGGTAACTGCCTGCGCTGGAGGCTAATTGCTCTACCTGGCCCTCACCCCACCCCCTGGCTCCCTCCCGGAGGGGGAGGGGTGAGGGATCAAACCACCATCAGGTGGGCAAAATTAAGGTGTAACTCGCCCCCAAACTGAAATGCACCCTGAGGCTCCTGGACACCGGCGAAAGCACCTGGCAACGGATATAATATCAGAAACGAAAATGGAGTGCAACCTGGTCTGGCCCTGCCCCCGCCTGCCAGACGGGTACGGACAGGAGGCGAGCCGTCCTACCCCTCTGCGCCGATCTGTGGTATAGTATTCCCTGCCAGTCGCACCTGGCCCACTGAGCCATCAACGTTGCCTGCTGAGGTGCGCTATGACCCTTGTCTATCTGGCTGCTTCGTGGCTGGCCGGCATCGTGCTGGCTCGCGCCTTCTCCCCGCCCTGGCAGCTCCTCCTGCTCCTCGGCCTGGGGGGTCTGGTCGGCCTGATCGGCTGGCTGGGCTCCCGCCGCTCCCGGCTCCTCTGCGCCTGCCTGGTGGCCCTGGCGCTGGGGGCGGGCCGTTTGCTCCTTTCCCTCCCCCGCTTCGACGCCCACACGCTTGCGACCTACAACGATGTCGGGCGCGTGGAGCTGGAGGGGGTGGTTGTGGCGGAGCCGGACGAGCGGGAGGGCTACGCCAACCTTCGCCTTCGGGCCGAGCGGCTCATCCTGCCCGACGGGCAGGAGCTGGAGGTGACAGGGCTGGCGCTGGTGAAGGTGGACCGCTATCCCGCCTTCGCCTATGGCGACCGGCTACGGGTGGTGGGGCTTTTGGAGACCCCGCCGGAGTGGGAGGAGTTTTCCTACCGGGACTACCTGGCCCGGCAGGGGGTGTACTCGCTGGTGCGGCAGGCCCGGGCGACCCGGATCGGCGGCGGGGAGGGCAGCCCTCTCTATGCCGGACTCCTGGCCCTCAAGCACCGCGCCCAGGCCGTCATCGCCGCGGTTCTCCACGAACCGGCCGCCTCCCTGCTTACCGGCATCCTGCTGGGGATCGAGTCCACCATCCCTGCCGACCTGATGGAGGATTTCTCCGCCACCGGCACCGCCCACATCATCGCCATCTCCGGCTTCAACATCACCATCATCTCCGGCATCTTCGCCAGTCTCTCCCGCAGGCTGGCGGGCCAGAAGCGGTCCACCTGGATCGCCATCGGCGGGGTGGTCCTCTACACCCTCTTCGTGGGGGCCTCCGCCGCCGTGGTGCGGGCGGCGATTATGGGCAGCCTCTACCTCTGGGGGAAGCGCCTGGGCCGCGCCACCTTCGCCCCTGCCTCCCTGGCAGGGGCCGCCGTCCTGATGACCGCCCTCAACCCTTTCGTCCTCTGGGACGTGGGCTTCCAGCTCAGCTTCGCCGCCACTGTCGGCCTGATCCTCTACACCGAGCGCCTGGAGCGGGGCGCGGTCCGGCTTCTGAGCCGCGTCACCTCCCGCAGGCAGGCCCGGCGGGCCGTCGGCTGGATCTCTGAGGCACTGCTGGTCACTCTGGCCGCCCAATTGACCACCACTCCCATCATCCTCTACTACTTCCACCGCCTCTCTCTGATCACCCTCCTCACCAACCTGCTCATCCTCCCCGTCCAGCCAGCGGTGATGATCTGGGGCGGGCTGGCAACGGTGGTCGGACTGGCCTGGCTTCCCGCCGGGCGGCTGCTGGGGTGGGTGGCCTGGCTCCCTCTCACCTACACCATCGAGACCGTCCGCCTCACCGCCCGCGCCCCTTACGCCTGGGTTGATCTGGGACGGATGGAGGGGTGGATGGTCTGGGCCTTCTACGGGCTGCTCGGTACGGTTACCTGGTGGCTCTACCGGCCCGCCGACCGCCGGGCGGCGTTGGGGGACCGCGTTCGCTCTGTCTGGAGCAGCTTCACCAGCCGTGCGAGCGACCGGACGGTGCTGGCTGCTTCTGCCCTCCTCCTCATCCTGACCGCTGCCGCCTGGCGCGCCCTCCCCGACGGCCGCCTCCACGTCGCCTTCCTGGACGTGGGGGAGGGGGACGCCGTCTTCATCCGCACCCCCTCCGGCCGTCAGGTGCTGATAGACGGCGGCCCCAGCCCCTCCCGGCTCCTGGCCCATCTGGGCCGTCGCCTCCCCTTCTGGGACCACCGCCTCGACCTGGTGATCCTCTCCCACCCCGACGACGACGTGATGGCGGGGCTGATCCCGGTGCTGGAGCGATACCGGGTGGATGGAGTGGTCGAGCGGGACCTGGGGTGCCGCACCCGGCTCTGCACCCGCTGGCGGGAAGTGGTGGAGCGGTCCGGCGCGCCGGTCTGGCGGGGGGAGACGGGGCTGCGGTTCTGGCTGGATGAGGGATTGCTCCTCACGATCCTCCACCCTGGCCCGGATGAGACCGATGCCAGCACCAACGACCGCTCGCTGGTGCTCCGGCTGGATTACGGCGGGATCTGTTTCCTGTTGCCCGGAGACATCAGCGCGGCGGTGGAGGGCCGGCTGGTGTCGGAGGGGGCGTGGCTGGATTGTACCATCCTCAGAGCGGCCCACCACGGGGACGGGGGGTCCACGACAGAACCCTTCCTGGAGGCGGTGGATCCGGAGGTGGTGGTGATTTCGGTGGGGGTCGAGAATCGCTTCCGCCATCCTCACGTGGAGATGCTGGACCGGCTGGGGGAGGGGGTGCTGGTCTATCGCACCGACCGGGACGGGACGGTGGAGGTGGTGAGCGACGGGCGAGGGTACCGGGTGGAGACGGAGCGATGAGGCTTGAGGGAAATGGAAGGGTGGTGTATACTGACGCGGAGAGGGAAGGGAATATGGAGGTGAGGGCGATGTCAATGTTCACGGTTCCGACGGTTTATTTCGAGCAGCCCGGGCCGCAGAACACGGAGCAGACGCTGGAGGTGGCCCGCCGGCGGGCAGAGGAGCTGGGGGTGAAGACGGTCCTGGTCGCCAGCACCACCGGTGCAACCGGCGTAGAGGCGGTGGGGGTGTTCCGTGGCTTTCAGGTGGTGGTGGTGAGCCATTCCACCGGCTTTCGCAGCCCCAACACGCAGGAACTTCTCCCCGAGAACCAGGCGGCGATCGAAGCGGGCGGTGGGCGTATCCTCACCTGTCAGCACGCCTTCGGTGGGGTCAACCGGGCGGTGCGAAGAAAGCTGAACACCTACCTGACCGATGAGATCATCGCCTACACCCTGCGCATCTTCGGAGAGGGGATGAAGGTCTGTGTGGAGATCGCCTTGATGGCCGCCGACGCGGGGCTGGTCCGGGTGGGTGAGCCATGCATCGCCATTGCCGGGACCGGCCGTGGGGCGGATACCGCCGTCGTCCTCGCCCCTGTCAACGCCCAATCCTTCTTCGACCTGCGGGTGATGGAGGTGCTGGCAAAGCCGCGTCTGGGGTGAGGCGGCGGAGCGCAGGAGCAAGGGGAAATGAAACAGGCCGAGGAGTTGACGTTCGAGGAGGCCTTCGCCGAGCTGGAGGAGACGGTCCGTAAGCTGGAGGCGGGGGGGCTTACGCTGGAGGAGAGCCTGGCCCTCTACGAGCGGGGGCAGGCGCTGGCGGCTCGCTGCAGCGCGCTGCTGGACCAGGCCGAACTGAAGGTGCGGCAGTTGACGCCGGAGGGGGAGGAAATCCCGTTTGACGTGACGCCAGCTCTATAGCTCCGTGTCCGCTGTATCTTCGGGGTGGGGGCGAAGGGCGGCGCGTCGCTGGAACTGTCGGGTCACTGCCCGCAGCTCGTCTGCCCGCAGGAGAACCGCAGCCGTCAGATAAACGAGGGCGCCCAGCAGAACCCCGCCGCCGCCGACCGCCACCGCTCCTGTCCCCTCCGTGATCCTCCGCCAGAGGAGCAGCGCTCCGGCCATCGCCGCAGAGGCCGCTCCGCTGCGCCCCACCGACGCCCCGAGCGCCCGTCCCTCCACTCCCCCCAGCCGGGGCCGGATCAGCGTCAGCAGCCCTACCATTTCCAGCAGCGTGGCGACGGAGTTGGCCAGCGCCAGCCCCGCGTGGGGGGGAAGCCCCGCCCAGGCGAAGCCGGCCGGCAGCGTCAGGCTCAGCGCGATGTTGAGCCCCATCGCCAGCCCACCGACCCACACCGGGGTCCAGGTGTCGTGGAGGGCGTAGAAGGCCCGGGCCACGATTTCTACCCCCGCATGGCCCACCAGTCCCAGGGCATAGAAGGCCAGCGCCCAGGCCACCGCCTCCGTCGAGGCGGCCTGAAACGCCCCGCGCTCGAAGAGGAGCGCCACCAGTGGCCGGCCCAGTGCCAGCAACCCCACCGCCGCCGGGATGGAGAGGAAGAAAACCGCCCGCAGCGTGGCGGCCAGCGTCCCCCGCAACTCCTCCTGCTCCTCCCGCGCCGCCTGCTCGGCGAAGGTGGGGAAGGCGGCCGTCGCCACCGACTGGGCGAAGACTCCCTGGGGCAGGAGCATCAGCAACCACGCATAGTTGAGCGCAGAGACGGCTCCCTCTCCCAGTCGGGAGGCGATATTGGTGTTGACCACGAAGTTAAGCTGCACCGCTGCCAGCCCCAGGACGCGGGGGGCCATCAGCCGCATCACTTCCCGCACCCCCGGATCACGCAGGGTCAGGAGCGGGCGATACCGCGCTCCCACCCGGGCCAGCCCCGGCAGTTGGACCGAGAGGTGGAGCGCTGCGCCGAGTACATACCCCAGCGCCAGCGCCCGTACTCCGATCTGGGGGGCCAGGAGCCAGGCCATACCGATGAGGGAGAGGTTGAGCAGGCTGGGAGCCAGTGCCGGGAGGAGGAAGTGCTGGCGGGCGTTGAGGACCCCCATCACCACGCCGCTTACACCGAAAAGGAGGGGAGCGACCAGCATCGTCCGCATCAGGGAGACGGTGAGGGCCTGCTGGGGGGATGGGAAGCCGGGGGCCAGCAGGCGGGAGACCAGAACGGGGGCAGCCAGCCAGGCCAGCCCTCCCGCCGCCGTCAGAGCGACCACCAGCAGGTTGATCACCGCGCTGGCCAGCCGCCAGCCTCCCTCCGGGTCCCCCCGGGCGAACCGTTCGGTGAAGGTGGGGATGAAGGCCGATCCCAGCGCACCTCCGGCGATGAGGGTGAAGAGGACATCGGGGATGCGGACGGCGGCCAGGTAGGCGTCGTAGGCGGCGCTTGTGCCGAACAGGGCCCCGACGACCATCTCCCGCGCCAGCCCCAGCGCCCGGCTGACGATAAAGAGGGCCATCACCAGCGTGGCTGCCCGCGCGATCCGATGCCTCTCCGCTGTCACGTCTCCCCCTTTGGGGGAGCGGGCCGCAACCCCACGACCTCCACCACCTGTACCGGACGGGAGCGCCCCTTTACCTGCACCTCCGTTCGCCGGCCCGCGACGATCCGTTCGGCGACGTGCCGGTAGGTGGTGTCGGAGATCAGGATAGCCGTTCCCAGCTCTCGATTCAGCCCTTCGATCCGGCTGGCCACGTTGGCCGCGTCTCCCACCGGCGTGTACTCGGCCCGTGCCTCGCAGCCGATGCTCCCCACCACCGCCGTTCCTGTGTGGATGCCGAAGCCGGTCCGCAGCTCAAAGGCCCCTACGCTGCGCCGGATGGCGTTAAACTTCTCCAGAAGACTGTGGGCCTCCCAGGCGGCCTGCACGGCGTGGAGCGCGTGATCGGGGTCCTCCAGGGGTGCGCCGAACAGCGCCAGCACCCCATCGCCCGTATACCGGGTGATGGTCCCCCCGTACTTGATCAGCGCGCTGATCAAGTTTTCGTAATAGCTGTTCAGGGTCTGGATCACCGTTTCCGGGGGCGTCTGCTCGCACCAGGCGGTGAAATCCCGGATGTCGCTGAAGAGGATCGTGACCTCCCGTCGCTCTCCCCCCAGGGAGATCTGGCCGCTGAGAATGCCGTCCCGCACCGCTTCGCTCACATACCGGCCGAAAGCCGCTTTCAGCCTCTCCTGCTGGCGGAGCTGGGCGATCATCTGATTGACCTGGATGCCCAGCTCCCCCAGTTCGTCGGCCGTCAGAAGGCGGACGGAGACGTCCAGCCGTCCCCGTCCGACCTCCTCGATCACCCGCTGGATCTCCTGGATGGGGAGGGAAACGCTGCGGACGAGCAGGATTACCAGCAGGAGGGCGATGCTGCTGGCGAGAAACGCCACCAGGCCCGTCAGTCCGAGGGCGAGGAGGGGGTCTCCGCCCAGCGTGATTACCTGGCTGTATCCGAAAAGCCCCACCACCGCTACCGGGATGACGATGATCAGGAGGGAGAAGATCAGGAGTTTGGCCCGAAACCGGAGTCGGGGCCGCGTCAGGTCGGCGGAGCCGGGTCGGGCGCCAGCGGCCAACGCCAGCCGGACGACGGGCTGTACGGCTTGTTCCAGGTAGAAGAGATAGATGACCTGTCCGAGGGCCACCGTTGCGGTGAGCGCTACGGCCCCTCCCACCAGCGCGAGGGAGAGGCCGAAGTAGGGGGCTGAGATGACGACCTGCAGGCTATGGAGCACCAGGGCGGTCGCCATCACCCGTATCACCACCCGTTGGGGGAAGGCGACCGCCTCCGCCCACGCTGCCGTCGCCAGTCCGAGGTCGGGAGGGGTTCCGGCGATCAGAGCGGCCAGGAAGCGGCGGATCATGGGGGAACAGAGGTGGTAGAAGACGTAGAGGCCGATCACCAGCACACCCAGCACCACCATCACTGGCTGGATAAAACGGTCTGCCGGCACCCGGGTGGTAAAGGAAATGAAGAGGAGGGTGAGCAGGAAGACAGGCGGGTCAATGACCAGATGGCCGAAGAGATAGATCAGCAGCACATAGAGCGGCCGTCCCCGCCAGTGGGCGAAAAGGATCGAAGGAACGCGCTCTCCCAGAAATTCACGATGGCTCACGGGTGGGAGTATATCCTATCGTGGCGGCAATGCAAGGATGGCGCTTTCCGGGTAGAAGCGCTTATTCTAGCTGCCCTTCTTCCTCGATGGAGAGGTCCTCTTCCTCCTCCCGTCCCGCGTACAGGTAGCGCCGCAGGAGCGTGTCGTAGTCGGTCCACGGGCGGGTGGGGTCGCGGCGGGTGGCGATGACGCGGTGGAACCGGTTGATCTGGGCGCTCAGGTTTTCCACATAGTGGAGCGCCGCCGCCTCCAGCGTCTTGGGGCGACGGGGGGAACCCCACTCGTACCGACCGTGATGGCTCAGGATCATGTGCCGCAGCCGGAGCGCCAGGTCGGCGGGGAAGTCTTCCATCTGCGCCAGAGCCTGGTCCACCATCTGGAGGGACATCACCACGTGGCCCAGGAGTCGGCCTTCGTCGGAGTAAGCGATGTCGGTCTCGTAGAGGAACTCCCGGACCTTGCCGATGTCGTGCAGCAGCGCACCGGCGAAGAGAAGGTCCCGGTGGATCTGAGGGTAGAGCTGGAGGAGGGAACGGCAGAGGGCCACCACTTCGACGGTGTGCTCCAGGAGCCCTCCCAGGTAGGCGTGGTGGACCCGGCGGGCGGCCGGTGCGCGGGAGAAGCGGGCGACGAAAGCGGGATCGTCGAAGAAGCGGGCCAGCAACGCCCGCAGATGGGAATTCTGTATCTCTTCGACCGCTCCCTGCAGCTCCTGCAGCATCTCTCCCACATCCCGTTCTGTCGCAGGGATGAAGTCGGCCAGGTCGTACTCCCCCTCCTGCGCCGGGCGGATCTTTTCCACGATGACCTGCCACCGGTCCAGGTACTCCTCCACCTCCCCCAGCACCTTGACCACCTGGCCCTGCTCGAAGGTCTCCGCCACTGCCGGCGCGTCCTCCCAGATACGGGCGAGGATCTCCCCCGTCCGGTCGGCCAGGGTGAGGGTGAGGAACTGCCCCCGGCTCCGATCCCGGAAGGGTTCCAGTTGCTTCTGGCGCACCAGGAAAAAGCTGAGGACTTTGTCCCCAGGCCGCAGGTCTCGCACAAACTGCTCTTTCACGTTCTTCCCTCTCCTTCCACGCCGCCGATCAGTTCCCGGCGTGGACGTCGGTGTAGCCGCCGGTAATGTTCGCGAAGTTGCGCGGGGGTAAGGCGTTTTCCTTCTTCGAAATAGAGGGCTGCCACCTGGCCCATCGCCCAGGTGCCCAATCCGGCCACCGCTCCTGCCACTGCCCATCCGGGGCCGGGGACGATCTTGGCCAGTTCCCCGGCCAGGAAGCGGATGCCCACCCCCCCGGCGATAGTGGCCAGCAACTCCCGGGCGTGGCGGACGGAGAGGGACTCGCCGTAGATGGCGGCGATGCGGAGCACCATCCGCGCCTGACCGGCCAGAAGGAGGGGGATGTCCAGCCCGGGAACCGGCTCGGCGGCGATGAGGCCGTTGAGGATTGCTGCACTGCGGATCAGCCGTCGGGTGAGCTGCCGTCGGTAGGCGGGCAGCTCCCGCCCCAGAGCCACGACCATCCAGGGGTGGGCTTCGATGATGGCCGGGATCAGCCGCTCCGCGACCCCCGCGCCGGTCCTGGCCGAGACGGGGATTGCCTCCACACCCAGCTTGCGGCGGATGTCCTCCAGAACCGCCGGCAGGTCCCGCCTGACCAGGTCAACCTTGTTGATCGCCACCACGAGCGGGACGCCTGTTTCCCGGAGGGAGCAGTAGATTTCATAGTCGGATTGGCGGAGGCCGGCCGCTGCGTCCAGGAGCAAGACGACCACGTCGGACCGCCTGGCGGCCTCCCGGGCGGTCTCTGCCCGATCCATCCCCCCCACTTCGCCGAAGCCCGGCGTGTCAACCAGGATGAACGGCCCCAGCCGCTCTGTCACCAGCGCCCGGGTGGTGCCTGGGACAGCGGTGACAGGGGAGACCCGATGGCCTTTGATCAGGTTAAAGAGGGTGGACTTACCGGAGTTGACGGGGCCGACGATGGCCAGGCGGGCGGCGGCCTCCCGTTGCACCGCCAGCGAAAGCTCGTCCCAGTCCAGCGCCTGTAACAGCCCCCTCAGGTCGGCCAGGCGGGCTGGGAGAGCCAGGGCACCCCGAGCTGTTCCCCCCCGTCTACCCATCCTTAATCCTCGCCAAAGAGACGCTCCCAGAGCTTTTCCCAGAATGAGGGGGAGTGGGGTTGCTGAGCAGAGGGGCTGGCAGGCCGGATGGGTGTGGGGGGAATGTCGGGTGTTTCCTGGAGGGGAGGGATGATCAGCCGCACCTCACCAGGGCGGGCCATCCCGGCGTTTACCCGCGCCCACTCCTCGGTGTAGTCAGGGGAGGAGGCCCGGTCCAGCGCATCGAGAAGCGTCTGTTTGCGCTCTTGCTCAGAGGCCAGGAGGGGCCTCAGCTCCGCCTCGACGGCTGCCAGCTCCTGCAGCCGATGGACCTGCTGCCACACCCCCCACCCCAGCCCGCCGACCGCCAGCAAGGCCGTCAGCGCGGCCGCAACGAGCCCCCACCGTTCCTGCCGCCTGGTTTCATTTTTCACGTCTTGCCCCCGTTGCAGGACAAGCTGAAGCTTATCCTACAGAATTATCATACTGCATAAGGAGGAAGGCGTCAAGCACGCTGAGGTGGGCGTATTTCAGTTCAGCCTCGTTCGTCAAATGGGGGGATTGGGTTATAATTACCCTGCCGCGCACCGTTTGGCCAAAGGGAGTCGGACCATGGCGGAGGAGCAGGCGCTCTATCAGGTTTTCGCCGTCTCCGACGGCACCGGCGGGACGGCCGAGCGGGTCATCCGCGCCGCCCTTACCCAGTTTGAGAAGCCGGTGGAGGTGCACCGCTTCGGGGAGGTGCGGAACGTCCAGCAGGTGCGGGAGATCGTGCAGGAGGCGGCACGCCGGAACGCCCTCATTGTCCATACCCTCGTGCAGCCGGAGCTCCGGCAGGCGATGTTCGACGAGGCCCGCCTGCACAATGTCCACACCCAGGACCTGATGGGGCCGCTTCTGGAGCGATTGACTGATCTGCTGGAGGTCTCCCCCCTGGCCCGGCCCGGCCTCTACGGACAGGAGGAGTACAACCGCCGCATCGAGGCGATAGACTTCGCCCTCCGCCACGACGACGGTCGGCACGTGGAGGAGCTGGAGCATGCCGAAGTCGTCCTGGTAGGCGTCTCCCGGACGGGCAAGACCCCCCTCAGCATCTATCTGGCCTACCGGGGCTGGCTGGTGGGGAACGTCCCCATCGTGTGGGGCGTGGAGCCTCCCGACGTCCTCTTCCGCCTTCCGCCGGAGCGGGTCGTCGGCCTGACCGTCCAGCCCGGCCGGCTGACCCAACTGCGGCGGACGCGGGCGCTGCGGATGACGAAGGCGATGACCAGCTACGCCGACCCCGGCCACGTCAAAGAAGAGGTGCAGCTTGCCCTGGAGATCTTCCGTCGTGGGGGATGGCAGGTGGTGGATATGACCTCCAAGCCGATCGAGGAAGCGGCAGCAGAGGTCGTGGCTTTGATAGGAGGGCAGGGAGCAGGGAACAGGGGCTCGGGAGTACAGGATGAAGGTGACGCCAATCCGTAAACAGTACCTTCAACTGAAAGCACAGCACCCGGATGCGGTCCTCTTCTTCCGGCTGGGGGATTTCTATGAGACCTTCGATGAGGATGCGGAGATCGCTGCCCGGGAGCTGGACCTGGTGCTCACCTCCCGGCCCGTCGCCAAAGGGGTGCGGGTGCCAATGGCGGGGGTCCCCCATCACGCCATCGAGGGGTACATTGCTCGCCTCATCGAAAAGGGGTACCGGGTGGCCATCGCCGAGCAGGTGGGAGAGGTCACCGGCAAGGGGCTGGTCCACCGGGAAGTGACCCGGGTGATCACCCCGGGCACGGTGGTGGAGCCGACCCTCCTGGAGGCGAAGCGGCCGAACTACCTGGCCGCCCTGGTGGTGGAGGAGGACCTGGCCGGGCTGGCCTATGCCGACATCACCACCGGTGAATTCGCTGTCACCCAACTGGCCCCAGAAGAGGTCGCGCGGGAGCTGGCCCGGCTTCAGCCCCGGGAATGCCTCGTCCCGGAGCCTGACGCGCTCCACCAGCGGCCTGCAATCTCAAATCTGAAACCAGAGATAATACCCTCAGTAACTCACATCACCCCTCTGCCCCTCTACCGCTTTGAACTGGGGACAGCCCGTCAGACACTGCTGGACCATTTTCAGGTGACGCGGCTGGAAGGCTTCGGCTGTGAGGGGAAGCCGCTGGCGATCCGTGCCGCCGGTGCGATCCTCCAGTACCTGCGGGAGACGCAGAAGGGAGCGCTGGCCCAGCTCACCACCCTCCGCACCTACTCCACCGACCGCTTTCTGGTGCTGGACCCCGCCACCCGCCGCAATCTGGAGCTGACGGAGACGCTGCGAGATCGGAAGGTGCAGGGTTCGCTACTGGGGATACTGGATCGGACCCTCACTCCTATGGGAGGACGGCTGCTCCGCTCCCGTCTCGTCCAGCCACTGGTGGACCGCCCCGCTATTGAGGAGCGGCTGGACCAGGTGGAGGCCTTCTTCCGGGAGGGGGTCCTGCGAGCCCAGGTGCGGGAAGCGCTGAAGGATTTTCCGGACCTGGAACGGTTGACCAACCGGGTGCTGGGATGGGTCGCCACCCCCCGCGACCTGGTCGGGATCCGCCGGGCGCTGGAGGCGGTGAAAGAGACAGGAAGCAGGATGCGGAATGCAGGAAGCAGGGAAGCGGAGGAGCAAGGGAGCTTATCTTGCATCCTGCATCTTGCCTCCTCCCTAGACCCGTGTGAGGACGTCATCAGGCTAGTGGCCTCCGCCATTGTGGATGACCCACCTGCCTCCCTCTCCTCCGGCGGCGTGATCCGCCCCGGCTTCTCCGAAGAGCTGGACGGACTGCTCCAATCGGTGCGGGAAGCCCGAAAGTGGCTGGCCGGCCTGGAGCGGCGGGAACAGGAACGGACCGGGATCAAAAACCTCAAGGTGGGGTATAATAAAGTCTTTGGCTATTATATTGAAGTGACCCGGTCCAACCTGAGCGCCGTCCCGGACGACTACATCCGTAAGCAGACGCTGGTCAACGCGGAGCGGTTCATCACCCCGGCGCTGAAGGAGGTGGAAGCGCTGATCCTCAATGCGGAGGAGCGGCAGGCGGAGGTGGAGGTCCGCATCTTCCACGAGGTCTGCCAGCGGGTGGCGGCCCGCGCCCCGGCCCTCCTGGAGACTGCCCGGGCGGTGGCCCAACTGGATGTGGCGGCGGCGCTGGCCGAGGTGGCGGTCCGCAATCGGTACGTCCGCCCCGAACTGACGGAGGAGGATGTGCTGGAGATCAGAGGGGGACGGCATCCGGTGGTGGAGCAGGCCCTGCGGGAGGAGCCTTTCGTCCCCAACGACCTCTACCTCGATTCCGGACAGCGCATTCTGATCATCACCGGCCCCAATATGGCCGGGAAGAGCGTTTATCTGCGGCAGAATGCCCTCATCGTGCTGATGGCGCAGATGGGGAGCTTCGTCCCCGCCGAGCGGGCACGCATCGGCATCGTGGACCGGATCTTCACCCGCATCGGCGCTCAGGATGAGGTGGCGGCTGGCCAGTCCACGTTCATGGTGGAAATGGTGGAGACGGCCAACATCCTCAACAATGCCACCCCCCGCAGCCTCCTGATCCTGGATGAGATCGGGCGTGGGACCAGCACCTACGACGGGATCTCCATCGCCTGGGGTGTGGTGGAGTACCTGCACAACCATCCGGAGCGGCGGGCGCGGACCCTTTTTGCCACCCATTACCATGAGCTGACAGAGCTGGCCGACCGGCTGCCCGGAGTGCACAATGTCAATCTGGCTGTGGCGGAGGAGGGAGGGCAGGTGATCTTCCTGCACAAAGTGGTCCCCGGTGGGGCGGACCGTTCCTACGGCATCCATGTGGCCCAGTTGGCGGGCGTGCCCCGCCCCGTGATCAACCGTGCCCAGGAGCTGCTGGAAGGGCTGGAGAGCGGTAAGTTCCGGCCCGGCACCCCCGCCCCACAGCCCTACCAGCCGGCCCTCTTCGTGGACGAGCATCCGGTGGTGCAGGCGCTGCGGGAGCTGGATATCCCTTCTATGACGCCGCTGGAGGCGATCAATACCCTCTACGAGCTGCAGCGGCGGGCAAAAGAGTAGGGACACATTTCCTTACATTGCCCGGCGGAGAAAGCCAGCCAGGCCGATTTGCTAAAACGGACTTCTGAGGTACAATCCGAAGCTGTAGTGGCCGTATTCCAACCCATCATCAGGAGGTAGATAGAATGCCCCGCAAGATAACGGAAGATTGCCTTATGTGTGGCGCCTGTGAAGCGGAGTGCCCGGAAGGCGCTATCAGCGAGGGGGAGAATCAGTACGTCATTGACCCCGCCAAGTGCTCCGACTGCGGCACCTGCCAGGAAGTCTGCCCCAACGACGCCATCATCGAGGTCTAGGGTCCCTGCCGGGCCGGTCCAGAGGCTGCTCTCCGGCCAACGTAGGACAACTCCACAGGAGTTGTCCTGCAGATAGGCTTTCAATTTGTAGGGCAGGCTGAAAGCCTGCCCTACAACATTTCCACCTTAGTAGGGCAGGCTGAAAGCCTGCCCTACAATATGGCTGGTTCAGACATCGTTTCCGACCCTCACGGCCGTCCGACGTCGTGCCATCCGCCAGCCGGCCCAACCTCCTGCCGGCAGGGCCAGCCCGGCCAGCCCGGGGCACACCCCACCGGACGGTTTCCCCTCCGGCGTGGCGGTCGGCGCCTGGGTGGGAACGGCCGTCGGACGGGGGGTGGGGGAGGCGGCTGGCTGGCCCCGGGGGGCCGTCGGCAGGGTGAAAGGGGTCACGGCCATCGTCGGCAGCGTCACCGGCGTCGGCACCGACTTCACCGGGTAGCCAAGCCACGCCCGCCACTCCATCTCTAGCTGGACCATATCCAGCCCTGTCGTCCGGGCCAGCGCCTCCTCAAAGGGGACGTTGTCCGCCAGGGTGAGGATCAGCTCCCCCAGCGTCTCCTCCCCGTAGGCGTCGGCGATGTAGGCCACCAGGCTGTAGGCCACCGCATACCACAGCCCCACCTCACCGTGGGCCACACCTCCGCCCCGGGTCATCACCGACAGAGGCTCCAGCTTCCCCTGCTCCGCCGCCGAGCGGACCATCTGCATCTCTTCGGCGTGATCGGTCCGTTCGTTATAGACGGCGATCCCTTCGTTGAACCAGGTGGGGACAGTGATCCACGTATCCCGGAAGATCTCGCCGTAGAAGACGTGGGCCAGCTCGTGGGGGACGACATCGTAGATAAACCAGTCCAGATCGGTGCCCCACTGGACAGTGATGCCGGAAAAGGTCTGCCCTCCGACCCAGGCCTCGCAGCTCCGGGGGGCGTAGAAGGCGCAGAAATCCCGCTGGTTGTTGTAGATGACCACCCGGATGGGCCACTCGGTGGTGGTGCCGGTCACCCGGGCGACGTGCTCATAGGCCTCCTGAGCTGCGCGGAAAAGCTCCTGACCGAAACGCTCCGACTGGTCGTACCAGAAGACGATCACGTGCTCATCCTCCAGCCGTTGCCAGTCGTGGGTGAAGTCCGTGTATTCGGTGCGCACCGGATCGGTGACCAGCTTCGCCCCCGACCTGTCCACCACCTCCCAGTTGTAGGTGATCTCCACAAAGGGCGGCACCGTCTCCCCGGAAGTGCGCCAGATGGCGGTTACCTCCACCTCCGGAGCGGGGACAAAAGGCTCGGCCGGCACCAGCCGCCTGCTATCCTCCCAACCTACCTGGATATAGAGGACGGCGCTGGTGATGTCGCCGGCATCGCTCCTCACCCGCAGCCGAAAGAGCAGCTCGTCGGGGAAATGGCTTTCCGTTGTCTGCTCCACCACGTGGATCGGGGACCCCTGCGCGGCAGAGGCGCTTGCCCCGTGGAGTATGATTGCCAGGATCAGAGTCAAAGCGAACAGGACTCTTCTCATCGTCCAACCTCCTGAACCCGCATTTCGCACTCAATTGACGTCTGACGCTTGACGTGTGACGTTACACTTTTCAGTGTACTCCAGTTTGGTCCTGGGGTCAACCCACCTTGACTTTTTTCCCCCGGCCCGATAGAATGAAGCCGTCCGACCTGCCCGGAAGATGCGCGGGGGGGAGCAGAACAGCACAGGGAGGGATCGTGACTCACCGTATCCTGATCGTAGATAACAACGAAGCGTTCACGACCATGCTTCAGGAGGTCCTGCAGGAACAGGGGAACCTCCAGATCAGCGCGGTAGGAAGCGGCCGGGAGGCCCTGCTGGCCACTGCCACGGGAGAATACGACCTGGTCATCGTGGATCTGGGCCTGCCCGATGTCGAGCCGACCCTTCTGGTCCGTACCCTCCGACATGAACACCCACGCCTCCGGCTGGCGGTCATCCCCCTGGAGGGTGAGGCCATCCCCCCCGAACTGTCAGACGTGGACCTTCAGGGGGCAATACCCAAGCCCTGTTTTATTCCCGAACTACCGGGGCGGATCCGGACGCTCCTTTCCCGGCCGGTAGGTGGCGGGCCTGCACCTGCGGAAGCCCCCGTGGTGGCCCAGGAAAAGCTCCCCGAAGTGGCCCGTCTGATGTCCCGCCTGGCCCAGGAGGTGGGAGCAGAGGCGGTGCTGCTGACCCGCGAGAAGGAGACGATATCCTGGACCGGTCGGCTGCCGGAAGAGGAGGTCAGGGCGCTGGCCGACGTGGTCAGCGAATCCTGGCACACCTCCGCACGGGTGGCCCAGATCCTGGGCAGGGAACAACTCCGCTTCGAGCAGAGCATCGAGGGGGCAGAGCACCTCCTCTATTCGCTGGCCCTGGCTGGGGGGGTGATCCTTTCCATCGTCATCAGCGGGCGGGTGGCCCTGGGGATGATCCGTCATCGGGCGAAGGAGACGGCAGAGCAGATCCGGGAGCTGATGGGCTTATGAAAAAGCTGGTTCTGATTGACGGCCACGCGCTGGCTTACCGCGTCTTCCACGCCCTGCCGGTGGAGGGCTTTGCCACCCGGGAAGGGGAGCCGACCAACGCCACCTACGGCTTCACCGCTACCCTGCTGAACATCCTCCAGGAACACCAGCCGGATTATATCGCCGTCTGTTTCGATGCCGGGCGATCGGGCCGGGATGAGATGTACGCCGGCTACAAGAGCCAGCGGGACCGCATGCCGGAGGAGATGCGGGTCCAGATGGACCGCATCCGCCAGATCGTCGAAGCGTTCGGCATCCCTATCTTTGAGCTGGAGGGGATGGAGGCGGACGACCTGCTGGGAACCCTGGCCCGACAGGCGGCGGAGAAGGGGGTGGAGACCCTTATCGTCACCGGCGATCAGGACCTGCTGCAGTTGGTCGGCCCCCACGTCCGTGTTTTCCTCTCCGGCCGCCGCCTCTCCGAGGGGACAGTATACGACGAAGAGGCGGTCCGCGCCCGCTACGGAGGGCTTTCCCCGGCCCAGCTCCGGGATTACAAGGCGCTGGTGGGGGATAAATCGGATAACATCCCTGGCGTGGCTGGAGTGGGGGAGAAAACGGCCGTCGAGTTGCTCCAGCAGTACGGCTCGCTGGAGGGGATCTACAACCACCTCGAGCGGATCGAGAAGCCCCGCTTCCGCAGCCTGCTGGAGCAGGGGCGGGAGGCGGCCTTCCTCAGCCGCCAGCTCTCCACCATCCGGGCCGACCTGCCGGTGACGCTGGACCTGGAGGCCTGTACGGTCCGCCATTACGATCGGGCGCGGGTGCTGGACCTGTTCCGCCGGCTGGAGTTCCGCTCCCTGATCGAACGGCTGCCCGGAGAGGACCGGCTTGTCCGGCAGCTCCCCCTCTTCGGCGAGGAGAGAATTGCTCCACGGCCAGCACCCACCCGCTACCACGTAGTGACAGAGCCGGCCCAACTGGCTGCGCTGGTCGAGCAGCTTTCCCGTGCCGCCGCGGTTACCTTCGATACGGAGACCACCTCCCAGGACGCGATGCGGGCCGGGCTGGTGGGCCTGGCCTTCACCGACCGGGAGGGGGAGGGATGGTACATTCCTGTAGGCCACCGGTGGGGGGATCAGCTCCCGCTCCCTCAGGTCCTGGAGACGGTCCGTCCCCTGCTGGAGGACCCCCTCCTCCCCAAGCAGGCCCACAACGCCAAGTACGATCTGGAGGTTCTGGCCCGCCACGGCGTTCGGGTGAGGGGCCTGTCTTTCGACACGATGATCGCCGAATGGCTCACCGACCCGGCCAGCCACAATCTGGGCTTGAAGAACCTGGCCTTTGCCCGCCTGGGTGTGGAGATGACGTCCATCCAGGAGCTGATCGGAAGTGGGCGCAGGCAGCTCACGATGGCGGAAGTGGGGATCGAGCAGGCCGCCGCCTACGCCGCCGCCGACGTGGATATGACCCACCGGCTGGCGAAGGTGCTGGAGCCGGAGCTGCGGCAGAAGGGGCACTGGGAGCTCTTCGTCCAGATGGAGCTGCCGCTGGTAGAGGTGCTGGTGGCAATGGAGGAGACGGGGGTGATGCTGGACATCCCCTTCCTGGAACGGATGTCGGCGGAGCTGGCCCGTCGGCTGGCAGAATTGGAGGAGGAGATCCAGCGGGCTGTCGGCTACCCCTTCAACGTCAACTCCAACCAGCAACTGGCGAAGGCGCTCTTTGAAGGGCTGAAGCTGCCCACGCGGGGCGTGCCCCGCACCGCCACCGGCCAGTACTCCGTCGCCGCTGGTGTGCTGGAATCGCTTCAGGGTGCCCATCCGGTGATCGAGCTGATCCTGGAGCAGCGGGAACTGGCCAAGCTCAAATCCACCTACGTGGACGCCCTCCCCGCCCTGGTCAACCCCGAGACGGGGCGGGTGCATACCTCATACAACCAGACCGGAACGGTCACTGGCCGTATCTCCTCCAGCGAGCCTAACCTGCAGAACATCCCCATCCGCTCCCCTCTGGGCCGACAGGTGCGGCAGGCCTTCGTCGCCCGGCAGGGGTGGGTGCTGCTGGGAGCCGACTACTCTCAGGTGGAGCTGCGAGTGCTGGCCCACATCTCCGGCGATCCTGGGCTTCTGGCCGCTTTCCAGCGGGGGGAAGACATCCACGCCACCACCGCCGCCGCCATCTTCGACATCCCGCTGAAAGAGGTGACGCCCGAACAGCGCCGTTTCGCCAAGCAGGTCAACTTCGGCCTGATCTACGGGATGAGCACCTATCGCCTGGCCCGCGACGCCGGGCTGACCCAGGCGGAGGCGGAGAATTTCGTCTCCCAGTATTTCGGCCGCTTCCCCAGGGTACGGGATTACCTGGAGAACACCATCGCCCAGGCCAAGAACCGGGGGTATGTGGAGACCCTGCTGGGCCGCCGCCGGTACTTCCCCCAGCTCCAGAGCACCGCCCCCGGCCAGGAGCAGGCCCGGCGACAGGCGGAGCGGGAGGCGGTCAACGCCCCCATCCAGGGCTCCGCCGCCGACATCATTAAGCAGGCGATGCTCCAGCTCCACCAGGCGCTTCTGGAAAAAGGGCTGCAGGCGCGGATGACCATCCAGGTCCACGACGAGCTGGTGCTGGAGGTTCCCCAGGACGAGCTGCGGATCGTCGCCCCTCTGGTGCGTCGGACGATGGAATCCGCCTATCCCCTCCGCGCTCCCCTCAAGGTGGACCTCAAGGTAGGCTCCAACTGGGGGGAGATGGAGCCGCTGGAGGGATGACCCCCGATCCCTGCGGTTGTAACCCATTCGTAACCTTTCCTCCCCTCCTGACCATGCTATAATGTAATAAAACTTACGCAGTGCTTTACACTCTCACCACAGAGGCACAGAGAGCACAGAGTTTTTGGGTAATGACCTGTCCGTCTCTGTGTCCTCCGTGTCTCCGTGGTTTTCCGTCCGCTATTGGTGTGTGCTTGTGAAAAACCCACCCCGGGGGATGGGGCAGGGTCGGTGTTGTCGTGGCGGGAATCCTCCCCCGGCGTTCGGAAAGGATGGAACGAAAGGAGGGAGGAGCGATGATCAAGCGAAGCCTGATCGCCCTGGCCATAGCCGCGGCCGTCCTGGGGTTCATCAGTGAGAGCCTGACAGCCGCCCAGGGAAACCTGCCGCAGGTCCCCGACCACTTCCGCATCACCGAATTCGTGAACGTCAAGGAAGCCACCTCCGGCTTCTACCGCTATCCCACCGCCATCTCCATTGGTCCCGACGGGCGGCTCTATGTGGCCCTCCTGGGAGGGAGGATCTACGCCTTCGAGGACACCGACGGAGATGACCGGCAGGACGTTCAGCAGTTGTTCGCCAGCGGGCTTCTCCTGCCGGCCGATATGGCCTGGAGAGAAGAGGCCCTCTACGTCGCTGTGGAGGGAGGGGTCCGGAGGCTGGAGGACCTGGACGACGATGGGGATGCGGATTCCAACGTCGCGATTGTGGATGACCTGCCGGAAGCGGTGCGAAGCCTGGCCTTCGATAGCGCAGGTCGGCTGTATCTGGGCGTACCGGCCGGATGCGACAACTGCACGCCCACCGATCCCCGGCTGGGCACGGTCCTCCGGTTCGAAAGCTCCGAGCCGTACACACCGACCCTCTACGCGATGGGATTGCACGACCCTGAAGGGCTGGCCTTCTACCCCGGCACCGATGACCTCTTTGCCGTCGAGGACGGGCGGGACGACCTGGGGCCAGATGCGCCGCCGGACGAGCTGAACTTCATCCGATACCGGGAGCACTACGGATGGCCCCACTGCTGGGAAGGGGGATCGGACCCCGGCTGGGGGCTTTTCTGCACCTGGACCGTTCCCTCCATCGCCACCTTCCCTCCCCACAGCTCCCCCGCCGGCCTGGTATTTCACATCGGGACAGGGCTGCCCCTGTCGCTGACCAACAGCGCGTTTACCGGCCTGCAGGAGCTGGGGACGGTGCAGCGGGTGATGATCGCCCCGGACGGGACTGGCGGCTACACCGCCAGCAGCGAACCGTTCGCCACGGGCTTTGAAAGGCCGGTGGACGTGGCGGTGGGCCCCGACGGCGCCATCTACGTGGCCGACTACGACGCCCAGAAGGTCTACTGCATCCGTGCCCAACCGAACCTCTCCAGCTCGTCCAAGTGGGTCTACCCGGTTGCCCCCGATCCGGGCGAGCGGCTGACCTACACCCTCTCGCTGGTGGTCATCGGGCCAACCGCCACCTTCACCCTCACAGATGCCATCCCCCCCTCCACCACCTACGTTGCCGGAAGCATCTGGGCTTCGGCAGGGACCATCACCCAGGCCGCCGGATCGGTCCGCTGGTGGGGCGTGATCAGCTCCAACACCACCCTCACCGCCTCCTTTGCAGTGGACGTAGGCGCCGGGGTCCCTTCGCGCACCGCCATCATCAACACGGCGGTCCTCACCGCCGAAGCGGACCCGGACAGCCCCTACACCCTCCGGGCGGTCGCCATCGTGGAGCCCCTTCAGGGCTACATGCCTCTCGTCCTGCGGAACTGGTGATAGCCCGCAGACGTAGCGCAAGGATGTAGCGCAAGATTAATCTTGCGCTACATTTTGTCCCTTGTCCCCCCTTCAGAATTGGGGTAGAATTGTATAGCTGAACGGAGAAACTGTCAGGCCCTGAAGAGCGGGGATATGGATAACGCACTTCTCAACAATCGCTACCGGCTGGTCGAGCTGATCGGTTCGGGCGGCATGGCTATTGTCTACAAGGGGGTGGACACCCTCCTCCACCGCCCCGTCGCCATCAAGGTCCTCCGCGAAGCCTACGCCAGCGACCCGGCCTTCCTGGCCCGCTTCCAGCGGGAGGCGCGGGCGGCAGCCCAACTCGACCACCCCAACGTGGTCACCGTCTACGACGTGGGGCAGGATGGCGACCGGCACTATATCGTGATGGAGTATGTGGAGGGGGAGGACCTGAAGAGCATGATCCGCCGCAAGGGGCGGCTCAGTGTGGACCAGGCGGTGGACATCGCCGCCCAGATCGCCGCCGGGGTTGGGCACGCGCACAGGGCAGGCATTATCCACTGCGACATCAAGCCGCAGAACGTGCTGGTGACCCCCGAGGGGGTGGCAAAGGTGACCGATTTCGGCATCGCCCGTGCCCTTTCCGCCTCCGGCACGACCGACTCCGAGGTGGTCTGGGGGAGCCCCCTCTACTTCTCCCCCGAGCAGGCGGCGGGGGAGCGTCCCACTCCGGCCTCCGACGTCTACAGCATCGGCGTGGTGCTCTACGAGATGCTGGCCGGTGCACCACCCTTTCAGGCGGAGAAGCCGGCCGCACTGGCGCTGATGCACCTGCGGGAGGAGCCCCCTCCTCTTTCCACCCGCAATTCTCAGGTGCCACCGCAGCTGGAATGGATCGTCCGTAAGGTGCTGGCGAAAGAGCCTGCCGCCCGGTATCGAACGGCAGAGCAACTGGCCGTGGTGCTCCGGGAGTACCAGGCGCGGGGGACCCAGGCCACAGGTATGTACCCTGCTCCATCCGTGGCGGCCCCCCGCGCTCGCCAGGCAGAGCGCACCGAAGCTCCCCCTCCGCCCCTGGAAAGAGGGGAACCGGACTGGCGAACCTGGGTTTTGGGAGCAATTGCTACCATAGCCGTCATCGGCCTGATCCCCCTCTGGGCCCTGGTTTATCGGGCCTGGACCCGCACCCAGCAGCCGTTCGGCGGGCCGTCGTTCGTCACCCCCACCCCCACTGTTACGATGGTCACGGTGCCGGATGTGCAGGGACGGATGTGGGAGGAGGCCCGGGCGGACATCGAGTCCCTCGGCCTGCGCTTTGTTCTGGAGGAACAGCCCGGCGCCGCTGCGCCGGAGGGGACCATCGTGCGGCAGGAGCCGCCGCCGGGCCGGTCGGTGCCTGCAGGCTCGGAGATCCGGCTCTACATCGCCGGCGCCCCGGCGAAGGTGGAAATCCCCAACCTGGTGAACGTGTCGCTGGAAGCCGCCCGGGATTGGCTCCAGCAGGCTGGCCTCCAGGTCGTCGAACAGCCGGTCTGGTCCACCGTGCCTATCAGCACCGTCATCGCCCAGGAGCCTGAACAGGGGACGGAGGTGGAGGCAGGGAGCGTCGTCACCCTGACCTTCAGCGGTGGCACCGAGGTCCCGATCGTGATCAACGCCAACCTCGCCGATCTGATCGTCCTGGAACAGGCAGAGGTCCTCCAGGCCCGCTTTCGCCCTGGCGACGTCCTGGCGGTCTCTCTCCGCTGGCGGGCGCTGACGGCCATCCCTACCCGCTACGTCGTCTTCGTCCATCTTCTCGGCCCCACGGGGGAGCTGGTAGCCCAGGAGGACGTGGAACCCCTCCACGGCCTCCAACCCACAGATACCTGGATACCACGGACCAGCCTGTGGGACATCCACCAGCTCCATATCCCATCGAACGCCCCTTCGGGCACCTATCAGATCCGAACGGGGATGTATCCCCAGGGAGATCCGGCCAACCGGCTGCGGGTGGTGGACCCGGGGGAGGCTGAGGTCGAATTCAACAGTATCCTGATCGCCGAAGTCGAGATCCGGCCGTGAGCCGATTCTTATCCTTTTCTAACAAAGCTGTATTGTAAATTCGAACGGTTTCTGGTATAATTAAGGTAGCCGTTCAGGTGTCAGGCATCTTCGGAGAAATGACCTGAACAGGAGCCGAATGGACGAGAGACCAGAAAGGCGCAGAGGACGCGGAGAGGTGTCTGGAGGCTTCAGCGTTCTTGCGAAAACTCTGCGCTCTCTGTGTCTCTGGGGTAAGATGGTGTATCGCACCGGGAGGTTGAGACGTGAATTCGCGCTTTAGGGGGAGTACATTCATCACGCTGCTTCTGCTGGCAGCAGTGGTTTTTCTGGTCTACAGCCTGATTAACCAGTCGCAGGGGCCGGAGCGGGTGTCCCTATCCAGAGTGGCGACGGAGGTGGAAGCGGGCAACGTGCGGGAGATCGCCGTTACCGGCAACCGGCTCATCATTACGCTGGAAGATGGCCGTCAGCTTCGGGCGGATAAAGAGGACGGGGCCACCGTTGCCGAGCAGCTCCTTTCCCTCGGCGTCTCCAGGGAAAAGCTCGCCGAAGTGCAGATCGAGGTGGTGGAATCAATGGACTGGGCGGCTCTCTTCAGCACCGGGGGGATGCTGCTGGCGGTGCTGGTCTTTTTCGTCGGCGGGTACTTCTTCCTGCGCCAGTTCCAGGGAGCCAACAACCAGGCCCTCTCCTTCGGCAAGAGCCGCGCCCGCCTCTACTCCGGCGACCAGCCCGCGGTCACGTTCGAAGACGTGGCCGGGGTGGACGAGGCGAAGGAAGAGCTGTGGGAGGTAGTGGAGTTCCTCAAAGAGCCTCAAAAGTTCATCCAGCTGGGCGCCCGCATCCCCAAGGGGGTCCTCCTGATGGGCGCCCCTGGCACTGGCAAGACCCTGCTGGCGAAGGCGGTGGCGGGAGAGGCAGGGGTGCCCTTCTTCAGCATCTCCGGCTCCGAGTTTGTGGAGATGTTCGTCGGCGTGGGGGCCAGCCGCGTGCGCGACCTTTTCGACCAGGCCAAGCGGCACAGCCCGTGCATCATCTTTCTGGATGAAATTGACGCGGTGGGGCGGCACCGGGGAGCGGGACTGGGTGGTTCCCACGACGAGCGGGAGCAGACGCTCAACCAGATTCTGGTCGAGATGGACGGTTTCGACACCGACACCAACGTCATCGTCATCGCCGCCACCAACCGGCCCGACATCCTGGACCCGGCCCTCCTGCGGCCTGGCCGGTTCGACCGGCGAGTGGTGCTGGACCGGCCCGACATGCGCGGGCGGGAGGCGATCCTGCGGGTACACGTGCGCGGCAAACCGCTGGCCGACGACGTGGACCTGACGACGCTGGCCAAGGCAACTCCCGGCTTCGTCGGCGCCGACATCGCCAACCTGGTCAACGAGGCCGCCATTCTGGCAGCCCGCCGGGGCAAGCGGTACATCAGCCTGGCCGAGTTCCAGGAGGCGATCGAGCGGGTCATCGCCGGGCCGGAGCGCAAGAGCCGTCTCCTCTCAGAAGAAGAACGACGGATCACCGCATACCACGAGGCGGGCCATGCGCTGGTCGCCTATCACCTGCCCCACTGCGACCCGGTCCACAAGGTCTCCATCGTGGCCCGGGGGATGGCTGCCGGCTACACCATCTCTCTTCCAGAAGAGGACCGGACGGTCGTCACCCGCTCCAAGTTCGAGGACCAGCTGGCCTTCGCGCTGGGCGGGCGGGCGGCGGAGGAGCTGGCCTTCGGCGAGGTAACCACCGGCGCCGCCAACGACCTGGAGCAGGTGACGGAGATGGCCCGGGCGATGGTCACCCGGTATGGGATGAGTGAGAAACTGGGGCCGATGACCTTCGGTCAGAAAGAGGAACTGGTCTTTCTGGGCAAGGAGATCGGCGAGCAGCGGGACTACAGCGAGGCGGTGGCAGAGCAGATTGACGAAGAGGTACGGCGGATCGTCCACACCGCCTATGCCCGCGCTAAGCAGGTCCTTGCCGAACACCGGGATCAATTGGAGGCTGTGGCGCAGCGATTGCTGGAGGTGGAGACGCTGGATGCCAGGGAGTTCGAGGCAGTGATCGAAGGGCGCAGCCTGCCGGAGGAGCCCCGCTCGGGCGGCAAGCCCTCTCCGGTGCCATCGGCCAGCCCGGCCCCCGTGCCCGGAAAGGCCGGCCCCGCGCTGGATATGCCCCCCAGGCCCGCGCCAGTGTGACGCTGGACAAAAAAGGACCCTCCCGCAGGCCCGAAGGCTTGCGGGAGGGTTCGCTTTGCCGAAACTACACCTCTTCCTCTTTCGGCGGGGCCTCCTGGGCCATTCGCGCCCGCTCCTCCGCCACCAGCATCCGCCGCAGCGTCTTGCCCACGAAGGTCTTGGGCAGTTCGCTCCGGAACTCAATGTAGCGGGGGTACTTGTACTTGGCCAGCCGCTGCTTCGACCACTCGATGATCTCCTCCTCGGTGGCCGTCTCTCCCGGCTTGAGGACGATCCAGGCCTTCACCGTCTCCCCCCGGTAGGGGTCGGGAACGCCGGCTACCGCCACCTCCAGCACCTTCGGGTGCTCCTTCAGGACCTCCTCCACCTCCCGGGGATAGACGTTGTAGCCGCCGCAGATAATCATGTCCTTCTTGCGGTCAACGATGTAGAAGTAACCGTCCTCGTCCATCTTGGCGATGTCGCCGGTGAAGAGCCAGACGTTGCCGTCGGGCAGCTTGCGCAGGGTGTTGGCCGTCTCCGTCGGCATCTGCCAGTAGCCCTTGAAGACCTGCGGGCCACGGATGACCAGCTCTCCCTCCTCCCCTACGTCCAGGAACTTCGTGCCCGTCTCCAGGTCCACGATGGCGGCATCCACATCCGGCAGGGGCAGGCCGATGCTCCCTTCCCGATTCTCCCCGTACATCGGGTTGCAGTGGGTGGCGGTGGGGGCCTCACTCAGCCCGAACCCCTCCCGCAGGTTGCCGCCGGTCAACTGCTCAAAGCGGGTCTGGGTCTCCCGCAGCAACGGCGCCGACCCGCTGATGCAGGCCCGGATGGACTTGATATCCACCTTCCCTTCGATGACCTTGGGGTGATGGTTGATGGCGTTGTACATGGTGGGCACGCCGGGGAAGATGCTGGGCCGGTATTTGTTGATCGTCTCCAGGATGTCATCAATGTCGCGGGGGTTGGGGATGATGATCAGCGTGGCCGCCGCGGCCAGCCCGTAGCACATCGCCGCCACCATGCCGTAGACGTGGAAGAGCGGCAGGGCCACCAGCACGATCTCCCCCGCCTCGCGGACGTCGGGGAGCCAGCGCTTGATCTGAAGCGAGTTGGCGACCAGGTTCCGGTGCGTCGCCATCGCCCCCTTGGGGATACCGGTGGTGCCGCCCGTGTACTGGAAGATCGCCACATCTTCCCAGGGGTTGATCTCCACCTTTGGCCGGTCGGCGGGAGAGTGAGCAGATAGCACGTCCTGGAACCACAGGTCGCCCGGGGCCAGCTCCACCCGGTCCCCCTCCTTCTTCTCCAACAGCAGGGTAAAGAGCAGCTTCAGGACCGGGGGGAAGTACTCCTTAATGTTGGTGACGATGACCTGACGGATGGAGGTTTTGGACCGGATCTGCTGGATGACGGGGTAGAAGCGGCTCATCACAATGATGACCTCCGCTCCGCAGTCGTTGAGCTGATGCTCCAGCTCCGGAGGGGCGTAGAGGGGGTTGCAGGCCACGACGATCCCGCCCGCTTTGAGGATGCCGAAGTAGGAGATCACGAACTGAGGACAGTTAGCCATCAGGATGGCGACGCGGTCTCCCTTCTTCACCCCCATCTTCGCCAGCGCGGCGGCCATCCGGTTGATCTGCTCATCCAGCTCCCGATACGTGACCTTACCGCCTTTAAAGATCAGAGCGACGTGGTCGGGGTGCTGGCGCGCTGCCTCTTCGACAAAATGGTAGAGAGGGACATCGGGATAATCTATGTGATAGGGGACTCCTGCATCATACCGCTCGAGCCAGGGACGCTTGATTTCCATTGGTTCCTACCTCCTCTCTAGGGACGCTACAAGGGCCTGGGCAGTCTCTCTAACGGACTTCTTCATCGCTCTGCTTCCCATCACCTCCTTCTCCCGTCCTGCAGGACCTGCCTGATCACCCTTCGATCTCGGCGATGGCGTCGGCGGGGCTGGCTCCTCCATATGCAACCTTCATAATTCCCGGCAGGTAGCGGTCCATCATCAGCACATTGACGTAGACCATCGGGCGGATCAGAGCCGATGTCAGCCGGTCTCCCTCCACGTCTATGCTGGTCTTGTAGCGGATCTCCCCATCCCGGAAGTCCATCTCGAAGTTGCCGAGGATCAGGCCGTAGTTGGCCCGGGTCAGGAACTCGGCCATGGCCGGCCGCCGATCTTCGGGAATGTTGAACTCCAGAACGGAGTAGAAGACGAACTGTTGCTGTTGCTCCCGCACCTGAGCATAGCAGCGCCAGGTGCCGTTGTCGCCGCGGAAGCCCATGCGGAGGATGGGCTTATCCGGCAGTTGCTCGAAATGCCAGTTGTCTTCCTGGAAAAAGCGGACGACCGCGTCCAGGATGCCGCTACCGCTTTGATCGAACAGAGGGCTCATGGGAGAATCTCCTTTCCTGGTAAACTGGCTCATGCCCTGTCGGCACCCTCTGCCCCCATATGGTGAAGACTCATTCGCAGGATTTGCACAGTCCTGAACGTTTCTTCATAGAGGCACAGGGTTTTTCTGCGCCCTCTGTGTCTCTGTGGTTCGATGCGAGCGCAAATGCAGAACGTTTGTTGTTCCGTTCAGAGGGACCTTTAGGAGAGCTGCTTTTCAGTATAGCGATAAGCTGCCAAAAGTCAAGCTTCGTTTACAGAATTTCCTCCGTCGGCAAGCCCCGCGCCTCTGCCCGATGGAGCATCCATTCCTCGATGGTGGCGGGAATCGGCGGGGCCTCCCCGGTCGGTCGCCGCTCCAGGTGGATCGCGTCGGCAGGACAGGCAGGCGCACAGACCCCGCAGCCCAGGCATCGGTCCGGATCCACCACCGCCACATCCTCCGGCAGCGAAAGAGCACCAAAGTGGCATCGCTCGACGCAGGCCCCGCATCCGATGCAGGCCTCAGCGTCCACCACCGAGCGGAATCCAGAGCGGGCCACGGCAGTGGGCACGTGGAACTCTGTCAGCCCCCGCAGCACCGCGCAGCAGCAGGGGCAGCAGTTGCAGATATAGAAATGCCGGTCCCGAAAGTTGCCGGTGGTGTGGACCAGTCCGACCTCTTCTGTCATTCGCAGGATCTCCAGCGCCTGCTCTTTGGTCAGTGGGCGTGTCAGCTCATCGCCGGCGAAGGCCCCCTCCACCGGCGCCATCACCAGACAGGTCTCCAGCGGGTAATCGCATCCCTCTCCCACCAGCCGCTTCTGCGTGCGGCAGATGCAATCCCGCACCCCCCAGGAGCGGGCGCTTTCGATGAGCGCCGCCGCCCGCTCGTAGGGGAAGACCTCCAGATCGTAGGGGATGGCCTCCTCTACCGGGAGCACGCGGTGGACGGGCGGCGGGGCGTCCAGAATGGTCCGCCCGCCGATCTCCCGGAAGTACTGTTCCACCAGGACGGCCATCTCCTCATCCATCCGGCGCAACTGCCCCTCGTAGAAGCCGACGACGAAAGGCAACAGGGCAAAGACCAGCCCTCCCTCCCCTCGCCGTGCCCGGATCAGCCCTTTGCGGGCCATCTCTTTCAGCGTCCGGTACGCCTCCTCGGCGCTCACGCCGACGCGGGTGGCGATGATCTCAGCAGGCTCATAGCCCAGCCGCATCTCGGCCGCCAGCGCCGCCTCCTGCGGGGCGAAGATCCTGGCCAGAAGCCGCAGCTCCACCCCGCTTTCGGTGGCCGGGAAGCCATTGGGGATCGTATCCAGCCGCTGTGCCAGCCGACGATAGACCTCTTCGTTCATCCTCCTCCTTTCCTGGCACAGCCCACGTATAGAGGAGCCTCTAACGCATCAGCAGGTGGGCCGGTGAAAAGACGATGAGGGCCTGCCCGGCAATGTAGAGCATCCAGACGACATCGCCCACCAGGAACCAGTCGTTTTCCCGGAAGATGCGGTTGCCCAGGATCACATCGGAGGCCAGGAAGAGCAGAGCTCCGACGGCCAGTTGCAGAAACCGGGCGTCCTGGACCGCCAGGGCCAGCGCCGCCCCGAACATCCCGCCCAGAAGGAGGGCGTAGCCCAGAGCGCCGTAGCTCAGGGGGGAGCTGGAGCCGGGGCTGCGGATCAGGGCCCACCAGAGGAGGACGGCCAGGAGGAGCGCGCCGCCCACCCCGCCGGCCCAGGCCCGGGGGTCGGTCAACGCCATCGCTCGGGCGGCCTGCCCGTACCCGATCAGATAGGCGACGTGGGCCAGGCCAAAGGCCAGCATCCCGAAAAGGACGTGAGGGGATAAGGGGAGAAGCTGCGCCATGGTCAGGTCCCCCACAAAGGAAAGCAGCATTCCGAGAAACAGGAAAGCCGTATAGGCAGCCAGCGGTGTGGACCGGCCCGCACCCAGCCACCAGGCCAGCGCTGCCAGCACCAGGGCGACCGAAGAAGCCATCCGGGCCCAGGTGGGGCTGCGGTGGATCCGGCCAGCGTCAAATCGACCGAAGAGGAGGCCGAGCAGGTAGACGCCCATGCCCAGGATCAGTAATCCGTAGGTCAACACCGAAAAGGAACCCTTCATCGCTTTCCCCTCCTTACATTGCCGACCGTTCCGATCCCGAATGCTCCCGGCTTTCGCCTTCCAGTATGGCACGGACCGGTTCCCGGTTCAGAAAGGCGGCCCGTCGCTGCGGTGGAAGGCCCTCGGCGATAGCCTGCACCGCTGTCCGTGCGGCTGCTCGCCCCTTTTCGTCGCCGGTCAGAGCGACCAGCGCCTCCCCTGCCGCCCACTGTAGTAGGAGACTGCCCAGCTCCATCCCGCTCTCCAGCCCGCGGCGGATGTCCGCCCCGTCTCCACGGGCCGACCCCCGAAGGAAGTAGCCCCAACCGATCAGCTCCCGATAGTCCCCCTCTTCCGCCAGAGCCAGCAACTCTCCGGCGAAGCTCTCCGCAGCAGCCCGATCGCCCGACCGGAGATGTACCCAGGCCATATCGCGCAGTATCTGGGCGCGGAACCACTTCAGGCCCAGGGAGGTGGTGGCGGAGAGGCTGTTATCCAGAAACGGGATACCCTGTTGGGGGTTCCCCAGCAGCACGTGGGCCAGGCCGATCCCCCGCATTGCCGAAGCCGTGACGATGTGGGACAGCCCGGCGATCTCCAGGGCCTGCTGATAGTATCGCATCCCCTCCTCGAACTCCAGGGTGCCCAGGCAGGCGTCCCCCAGAGCCAAGCAGGCGATGGCCCGGGCGTCCAGAGAGGCAGGCTTTCGGAATGCCAGGGGGAGGGCCGCGCGAAAGGTTTCCCCAAAGCATCCGCTCAGAGCACAGATCCACGCCGCGCAGGCGGAGGCGGACTCGGTGACCAGAGGAAGGTCCGCCTCCATTCCCAACCGCTTCCCCTCCTCTGCCTTTTCCAGGCCGCGGGCGTACTCTCCCCTCAAGCCATAAGCCAGGCCGGCAAAGTTCGTACAGAACCCCCTGAGGGACTGCTCCCCTGTCCTTTCGGTCAATGCGATGCCCGATTCCAGCCTTTCCAGCGCCACATCCAGCCGACCCTGAACGATGGCGATCAGGCCGGCGTAGAACAGCGCTTCACTCCTGGGATCGTATCCTGGCCAGCGACGGGTGTCCCCCACCAGTTGCAGGCCTTTCTCGATAGCGGCACCGGCTTCATCCAGCCGGCCGGATTTGAAGAGGCCCAGGGCCAGGAGGAAGAGCGCCGTGCCCCGGCTCCAGTCGGCGCCTGCCCGCTCCAGCTCCCGACAGGCTGCCTGTGCGCTGGAGACCTGGGCCACTGTATCTCCCGTGTAGGCGGCGATAAGGGCCGCCGCCCGCAGCGCATGTCCCCGGAGGTACGGATCGTTCAGCCGCTCCGCCGTCTCCATCAGCACATTGCAGACCACCCGCGCGGCCCTGTAGTCGCCCAGTTGGATCTGAGCGCTGCAACACTCGTGGTAGAGATCGGCGATCCGTTCCCGGTCCAGCTTCACGCCGTACTCCTGGATAATCCCCATCGCCCTCTGATAATGGTGCACGGCCTCGGGGAGAGCGTAGGCGGCTTTGGCCCGATCGCCCGCGAGATGGAGATAGCAGGCCGCCTTATCCCACACCTCGCCGAGATAGGCGTGGCGGGCGAGGGTGGCGTAGAGGGCTTCAAGCCGGCCAGCGTAAAGCCTCTCCATCTCCTCCAGCGTCCGCCGATGGAGGAGGCGACGCTCCTCGATCAGAATTCCCTCATAGGTGGCCTCGTGGGTCAGGGCATGGTTGAAAATAAAGGCCCTTCCCTGCTCCCCCTCCAGCCGGTAATACCGGATAAAGTTCCGGTCCAGCAGCACCCGCAGATGCTGGGCCAATTCCTTCCCATTGCCCGCCACGGCGGCCAGCACCCGTTCGGGGAAGACGCGCCCGATGACAGCGGCCTGGCGCAGCGTCCGACGGATCTCCGGCTCCAGCCCGTCCACCCTGCTTGCCAGAAGGCCGCGGAGGGTGTCGGGAATGTGAACGATCCGCACTTCCCGCGCCACCTCCCACCGCCCCTCCCGTTCTGCCAGTACCCCATCCTGAATCAGCGTTCGGACGATTTCTTCCATAAAGAGGGGATTCCCCTCTGCTTTTTCCAGGATCTGTTCCTGGAGGGCCTGGGGGATCCGGTCTGTCCGCAGCAGGTTTGCGACCAGGGTTACGCTTTCCTGGGGGGAGAGGGGGGAGAGCAGAATTTCAGCGTAGCGGTTCGTCTGTTTTCCCTCCTTGCGCACCCATTGTAACAGGCCGCTCCCGGTCTCCGGGCGAAGGAGGAGCAGGAAGAGGAGGGGGGAATCCGCCGCCATAGGCATTAGACGGGCAAGCAGGTCCAGAGAGCTTCTGTCGGCCCAGTGCAGGTCCTCCATCACGACCACTGTTGGGCGGTCCTCCGCCATTCCTTTCAAGAGAATTCTCAGGGCGCGAAGGAGGCCCCGTTGCAGTCCCTCGCCCGAAAGGGGCTCCAGCACGGCGGCGTGGTCCTTGTCCGGAAGGATGCCGAGGATATAGCCCAGGAAGGGATAGACCTGGTCGAACTGGTCGGAGGCAAAGCGGGAGATAGCCTCACAAAGCCGCTCGTCCGCATCGGCTGGCGGCGTCGCCTCGTCAATACCTGTATACCGCTGGACCAGGTTTCGGAAAGGAAAGTAGGGCTGATCGCTCTGAAAGGACAGGCTCCGGCCCTCCAGCCAGCGCAGCTCCTGGTTGGCGGAGCGGATCTCCATTGTCAGGCGGGATTTGCCCAGCCCGGCCTCACCGATCAGGGAGACAACCCCTCCCTTCCCGGCCGACAGCGCGAGCAGATGATCCTGCAGGATGCCGATCTCCCGCTGGCGGCCCACTAGGGGGCTGGAAAGCCCGCTGATCCCCCAGGCCCGCCAGTACCCTTCCCGCGCTCCCAGCAGGGCGTGTACCAGGACCTCTTCCTGCCGGCCACGAACGGAGATGGGGGGCAGAGGCTGAAAGTAGAAAAGGCGCTGGGCCTGCCGGTAGGTGGCTTCTCCCACGAACACCCGGCCGGGTTCCGCCAGGTGAGCCAGCCGGCTGGCCAGATTGACGGCGTCGCCGATGACGGTGAATGCCCGAAGTCCCGGTGCGCCCACGTCGCCGGCAAAGACCATCCCCGTATTGACCCCGCACCGGATGGCCAGCGGCCCTGGCAGCAGGCTATGATAGGCCTGGTTGAACCGTTCGAGCGCCTCGATCATATCCAGGGAGGCCCAGAGCGCGCGGGCGGCGTCGTCTTCGTGCACCTCTGGAGCGCCGAAGACGGCCATCAGTTCCGGGCCGATGAACTTATCCACCGTCCCGCCGTACCGATAGACCGGCATAGAAAGGGCCTCGGCGCAGGCACTGACGATGGTGAAAGCGACCTCGGGGTCGAGTTGTTCGGAGACGGTCAGCAATCCCTCGACGTGGACAAAGAGGATGGTGACCAGGCGCCGTTCACCGGGCGGGGAGGAGGGCATCCCCTTTAACTCCCTTCCGCACCGACCGCAGAAAAGGCTCCCTTCGGGGTTCTCAAACCCACACCGCACGCAACGCATCGGAGGGTCTTCCTAAGGCTCTGTCCACAATCCCTGCACGAACTCGTCGGGGTTGAAGGGGGCCAGATCGTCCAGGCTCTCTCCGGTACCGACGAAACGGACCGGGAGGCCCAGTTGGTGGGCGATGGCGAAGACCATCCCCCCCCGGGCCGTGCTGTCCAGCTTGGCCAGCACCACACCTGTAACGGCCACCGCCTCCTGAAATCGGCGGGCCTGGGAGAGGGCGTTCTGTCCTGTCGTCGCGTCCAGCACCAGGAGGGTCTCGTGAGGTGCTCCCTCCACTCCTTTGCCCATCACCCGGTGGATCTTGCGCAGCTCCTCCATCAGGTTATAGCGGGTATGCAGGCGTCCCGCCGTATCGGCGATCACCAGGTCCTTCCCCCGGCCGCGGGCCGCCTGAAGCGCGTCGTACACCACCGCCCCCGGATCGCCGCCCTCCGGCCCCATCACCACATCGCAGCCGACCCGTTCTGCCCAGATGCGGAGCTGGTCCATCGCCGCAGCGCGGAACGTGTCGGCCGCGGCCAGGAGAATGTTTCTCCCCTCCTTCTGGTACCGGTGAGCCAGCTTGGCGATGGTCGTGGTCTTCCCCGAGCCGTTGACCCCGACCACCAGGATCACGTCCAGCGGCCGCCCCCCCAGATTCATCGGCGGGGGGTCCGGCAACATGGCCCGCAGCTCCTCCGTCAGAGCCGCCTGCAGCCGGTCGGCCCGGACGATCGCCTCAACCCGTGCCCGTCTCTGCAGCCGCGCCAGCACCTCTGTCGTCGTTTCCACCCCGACATCTGCCTGGATGAGCAGCGCTTCCAGCTCCTCCCAGGTCTGGGAAGTGACCTCGCTGGTCCCCAGCAGGGCGGCGATGCGGCTGAAGACAGCGTTGCGGGTTCGGGTTAAGCTCTGAATGAGACCACGCATTCTCTTTCGGTCGGGGTCGCTTCACCCGGAGCTACTCCTCCGATGGGTGGCCCGGGTTTGCCGCCACTGCCCGGGCAGCCACATGCTGTCGAAGCGCCGCCATATCGGCCGGGGCCACCCGCAGGAGGGTCAGAGAGACCAGGATCGCCCCTATCAACAGCACTGTCGCTGCCCCCTGGAAGCCTGCCCGCAGGTTCCCCTCCGCCAGTCCCTGCCAGAGCCCCACGTAATGGCTCACCGCGCCGATCGAGAAGGAGGTGAGGGCAGAGAACCCGCTGAGGATCATCCCATCGGCGGCGGTCGCCGAGGAACGGGTCTCCGGGGGAACCACGTCGTAGAGGATAACGTTGATGGCGGGCATGATCATGTAGCCGAAGAGGCCCAGGAAAAAGCCGGCTATCAGCACGCCGGTGAGGTCCCGGAGGGAGAAGACGACCACGCTCATCGCCAGCGCACCCGTCATTGAGACCAGGGATACCCAGATGGCCGAGCGTTCGGTGTACGTCCGGAGCCGGTCAATCAGCCAGCCGCCGAAGAGCGTGCCGACGACGAAGCCGGCGACGGCGGGCAAGAGCGCCAGCGCCGCCGTATCCGGGTCTGGCGCGATATGGTATCGCAGCAGGTAGGCTGGCGCCCAGAAGGAGAAGGCCCACCAGGTGGAGCCCTGGCAGGAGTCGAGCAGGTAGACCAGGAGGGCAGTGCGGATGCGGAGCGTCCTGCCCAGCACCTGCCAGCTAAAGCGACCAGCATACCCCCCTGCCTCCATCACTTCATCCTCTCCTGCTCCTCGCTTCGGCTCCCGCACGAAGAGGAGAAGCAACGCCCCCAGGATGAGGCCTGGAATGCCGAAGTAGATGAAAGGGCTACGCCAGTTGGCAGTGCCCAGGAGCGCCGCCACCACCAGCGCCACCACCGTCCCTACAGCGAACGTCGCTCCTGCCAGCCCCATCACCATTCCCCGCGAGCGGCGGGGGACCATATCGCTCAGCATCGGGTAGGCGGCCGTGGTGTAGGCAGCGTGGAAGAAGGTCATGCTGGCCCGCGCCAGGAGCAGGTGGAGGAAATTCTGCGCCCAGGTCGTCCCCCATGTGATGGCAGACCAGCACAGCGTTCCCAGAGCCACCACGTCCCGCCGCCGCCACCGGTCGGCCAGAAGGCCAAAAAGGAGGGTCCCCACAATCAGGGCAATGTCGGTGGAGGAGCGGATGATGCCGAACTGAAGGTCGTTAAGGCCCAGCTCCCGGCTCACCGGGACGTAAAGGGGGGCCAGGAGTTCGCGGTCGGCCATTTTCAGGGTGGAGATCAACAGAAGGAGGGAAACGGCGAAAACGAGATACCCTTTGCCCGACGGACGTGGTCTCTCAGATGGTCTCATTGCCCTTTCTCCTTCGATGGAACAGAGGCCGTTATCACCACAGAGAGAGCACAGAGTCCTGTGAGAAGCTCCGGCTGCCAGACGGTTTTGTCCTGTAGCACAGGCTGTTAGCCTGTACGAAGCAGGCCTGGCGGCCTGCGCTACTTATTGCGTACCAGCGCGAGACGGCGCTGTGGTGTTTGGCGCTAGTACAGAGCAGGCCTGGTGGCCTGCGCTACTTATTGCTTCTCGTAGGGCTGGCCGTCGGCGGCAGGCGGGACCGCTTCACCGACCACGCCGGCCAGGACGATCATCGTTACCAGGTAGGGGGCCATCAGCAGGAACTGGGAGGGGATAGGGACCTCCAGAATAGCCAGCTTGGTCTGCAGCGCGTCGGCGAAGCCGAAGATGAGGGCGGCGCCGAAGGCCCCGAACGGCATCCATTTGCCGAAGATCATCGCCGCCAGGCCGATAAACCCCTTGCCGGCGGTCATTAACTCATCGAACCGGCCCACCGACCCCAGGATGAGGAAGGCCCCTGCCAGCCCGGCCACCATCCCTCCGAGCGTTACATTGACATAACGTGTCTTGAAAACGTTGACCCCCAGCGTATCCGCTGCCCGGGGGTGCTCCCCCACTGCCCGGGTGCGCAGACCCCAGCGGGTATGGAAGAGCATCACGTGGATGACCACCAGGAGGACGAAGAGGGCGTAGACCAGGACGTTCTGCTCAAAGAGGACCGGCCCGATGACGGGGATGCGAGAGAGGAGGGGAATGGAGACGGGGCGAAAGATGCCGGGATTGTTGAGGTACTGAAACTGGGCCAGGATACGGGCGCTGAGAAAGCTGGTGATGCCCACGGCCAGGATGTTGATGGCGGTTCCGGCGATGATCTGGTCCACCTTAAACCGGACCGCCAGCACGGCCAGCAGCAGCCCCAGGAGTGCGCCCACGAATAGGCCGTTGAGGAGCCCGAAGAGAAGGGATGCCCACGAGGGCCATGCCCAGACGTTGGCGGCCACGCTTCCCATCAACGCGGCTGCGAAGGCTCCGGTAAGCATCATCCCCTCGATAGCGATGTTGATCACCGCACACCGCTCACACATCACGCCGGAGAGGCCGGCCAGGGCGATCGGAACAGCCCGCAGAAGGGCGCTGCTGAAGAGGCCGGTCAGGTTCAGCGACCGGTCACGGGCTGCCCAGGTGAGGAAGGCCAGCACGAACAGTGCTGCCACCCCACCCAGCGCCAGGTTGACCCGCCGGAAACCCCGTGCCATCTGCCAGCCCCCCAGGAAGGCCGAGAGCAGCGCCAGTCCGTACAACGTGCCCAGGCTGGGGACGGTCAGATCCGGCACCGGGATCGCCCGGGACTGACCGCCGGGATTCAGCACAAAAGTGGTGCTCTGGTCCGGCGTAGAGGTACGGGCAAAGAGCAGGAAGATCAGAAGCCCTGCTCCGAGAAAGATCAGGCCATAAGTCCGCGCCCGCCTGGGGGAGACCCCACCCCTGGTTCCGATCCGCTCCCAAACTGTACTCACAACCGACCTCCTATTCACTTCCGTAGCGCAAGATTTATCTTGCGCTACATTTTACAACCTTCCCCAGCCCCGGGTGAAGACCGCTTCCGCTTCCACCCTGGGGGCCCGGATGCGGTAGATCAGGCGGACCACCTCCGGTGCGGCGATGAAGATGATGATCAGCGCCTGCACCACGGAGATAATATCTATGGGCACGAAGGCTGGTGGGGCCTGCATCCGCTGTGCGCCGGCCCGCAGGAAGCCGAAGAGAAGCGAGGCCAGCAGCACCCCCAACGGGTGGCTCTTCCCCAGGAGGGCCAGCGCGATAGCGTCGAAGCCGTAGCCGGAGAAGAAGGCGTTGGGCATAAAGTGGAGCACCCCAAGGATATCGTGGGCGCCGGCCAGCCCGGCCAGCGCGCCGCTCAACGCCATAGCCAGCACAAAGTTCCGTGCCACACTGATCCCGGCGGTCCGCGCCGCCCGTGGGTTGGCCCCCACCGCCCGGATCTCAAACCCCACCGTCGTCTTGAACAGCAGCCAGTAGACGATCCCCACAGCAGCCAGCGCCAGCAGGAGCCCGGCGTTGATGCGAATGGAGGGGTCGTTGGGGAAGAACTGGGGAAGGTAGGCGGAGCGCTCGATCTCCGGGCTCACAGGGCGGAAGTCGCCAGGGCGGGCCATCGGGCCGCCCACCTGGAGGAGATAGTCGGCCAATCGGTAGGCGATATAGTTGAGCATAATGGTGTTGATCACCTCGTGGGCGCCGGTCTTGGCCTTCAACCACCCGGCGATGGCGGCCCAGGCCCCACCCCCTGCCATTCCTGCCCCCAGGGCCAGAGGGAGGTGGATAAACCAGGGCAGCCCCTTCAGGCTATAGCCCACGTACACCGACGCCAGCCCGCCGATGAAATACTGCCCTTCGGCACCGATGTTGAAGAGGCCGCAGCGGAAGCCCAGCGCCACCGCCAGCCCGGCGAAGATGTAGGGGGTGGCGATGCGGAGGCTTTCCGTCAGCGGGCGAATGCCGGAGAGGAAGCTGGCCGCCTCCCCGGTCTGGACATACGTCTGGATGCCGGCGATGATACGGGTGGGGTTGCCGAAGGCCCCCTCGAAGAGGGCAGCGTAGGCGCGGGCGATGGTCCCCCAGGCCGCCGCCAGCCCTGGCCCGAACCCCGTCCCGAAGGCGGCCCACACTTTGGGATCGAAGGCAGCGATAAAGAGCGCGCCGATAACCAGGGCGGTGAAGATCGCCAGGAAGGGGAGCATCACCGCCTGCCAGTTCCAGGTCGTGATCCGTCGGATCAGCCCCGCCCGCAGGTCTTCCCCCAGCGGGCCGACCTGGGTGCGGATCCGTCCGGAACGCATCCCCTCCGTTACCTCCAGGATCTTGCCCCGCACCTCGGAGGGAACGGCCACGTCGGCGGCGTGGTAGGAGGCCAGCCCGACCCCGTCGTTGGTCAGGTCGAAGCGGAGCACACCACTGTGCAGCTTCCCCTCCAGCGCCTGGACCACGGCGGTGTAGACCGCCCGGTCCACCCGCTTGACCGCGCTGGTCAGCAGCCGCTCCGCACCCGGCACCCTGCCTTCCTCAAAGGTCGTCACCCACTGGTCCTGGTCCACCCCGATGACCCAGGCCCCGTCGCGGGCTGCAACACGGAGCGCTGCGCTGCCGCTGGCGCCCGCCGCGGCGAAGACGACATCGGCGCCCTGTTCCACCAGCCCGGCTGCTGCCTGTTCCCCCGCCTTCAGGTCGGTAAAGGAGTCGGTATAGACAGCCACCACCTTTGCCCGGCGGTTGGTGAAGGCCAGCCCGTGCTCAAACCCCCGGTGAAACTTCCGCACCGGCGGCACGTCTACCCCGCCGATGAACCCCACCGTCTCTCTCTCCGTCACCAGCCCGGCCAGTGCGCCGGCCAGAAAGCCGGCCTGGTCCTCGGCAAAGACCAGCCCGGTGACGTTGCGGCTCTCCGGCAGCGGTTCGTAGTCCACAATGATGAAATGGACCTGGGGGAAGCGGACCGAAAGTCGCTCTACCATCGGCCCTGTGGTGGAACCAACGGTGACAATGAGGGTACACCCCTGCTCGATGGACTGGCGGAGGTTGGCCTCGTATTCGGCCGGGGTTTCGGTCTGGAAGACCTCCACTTCCAGCCCGTGCTCCTGGGCGGCCCGGGTCAGCCCTTCATAGGCATACTGATTGAAGGTCCCATCATCAATGCGGCCCACATCGGTGACCAGACCTACCTTCAATCTATGGGGTGACGGCTGCACGAGCGACCTCCTCTCGTCGTACGCCGGCCATCAGCAGACCGATCTCCTCTCTGGTCACCTCTCCGGCCGGCAGGATATCCACGATCTCTCCTTCATACATCACAGCGATCCGGTCCGAAAGGCTCATCACCTCATCCAGCTCCGGCGAGACCAGGAGGACGGCGCAGCCTTCGTCCCGCTTCTCGATGATGCGGCGATGGATGTACTCGATGGAGCCCACATCCAGCCCCCGGGTGGGCTGGGAGGCGATGAGGAGCCGGATGGGGCGGGAGAACTCCCGGGCGACGATCACCTTCTGCTGGTTGCCGCCGGAGAGGCTGGAGACGGGGGTGAGGACGCTGGGAGTGCGCACGTCGAATTCCCGCACCCGCTGCTCCGCTACGGAGAAGATCGTCGCCTGCTCAAGCACCCCCCTGCGGGCGAAGGGAGGGAGGTAATAGGTATTGAGGATCAGGTTATCGGCGACGGGGAAACTGAGCACCAGCCCGTCCTTCTGTCGGTCCTCCGGTACGTGAGCCACCCCCTGCTGGAGCACGCGGCGGGGAGGCCTACCGGTGACGTCGGTGCCGTTGATGAGGACGCGGCCTGCCAGTGGGGTACGGAGGCCGGTCAGAGCCTGCACCAGCTCCGTCTGCCCGTTCCCCTGGACGCCAGCCACCCCCAGCACCTCGCCGGCCCGCACCTCGAAGGAGACACCCCGGACGGCGGGGTTCCCCCGATCGTCCAGCACCTCCAGCCCCTCCACCGAGAGCACCGTCTCACCGGGGCGGGCGGGGGCTTTATCCACCCGCAGGATCACCTCCCGGCCCACCATCATCGCCGCCAGCCGCTCCTCCGTGGTCTCAGCGGGTGTGGTGGTCCCCACCACACGTCCGTTGCGCAGGACGGTGATCCGGTCGGCGATGGCCATCACTTCCTTCAGCTTGTGGGTGATGAAGATCACCGACTTCCCCTGGGCCACCAGGGAGCGGATGACCTTGAAGAGTTCCTCCACCTCCTGGGGGGTAAGGACCGCCGTCGGCTCATCCAGGATCAGGATGTCGGCCTGGCGGTAGAGGAGCTTGATGATCTCCACCCGCTGCTGCACTCCCACCGGCAGGCTCTTGACATAGGCATCGGGGTCCACCTCCAGGCCGTACTGCTCGGAGATCTGGCGGATACGGCGGGCCGCGTCGGCCCGATCCAGGAAAATCCCGTTACGGACCGACTCCACGCCCAGCATGACGTTCTCGGTGACCGTGAGCACCGGTACCAGCATGAAGTGCTGGTGGACCATACCGATGCCCTGGGCGATGGCGTCGTTGGGTTGGCGGATCTCCACCCGTTGGCCACGGATGTAAATTTCCCCTTCGTCCGGGGCATACAACCCGTAGAGGATATTCATCAGGGTGGTTTTACCCGCCCCGTTTTCCCCCAGAAGGGCATGGACTTCCCCCCGCTCCAGGGTAAGGTCTATGTGGTCGTTGGCCAGGACGCCGGGGAAAGCTTTGGTAATCCCTCGCAGCTCCAGCACTGGAAGCACAGATCTCCCCCTTTCAGCGACCGGAGTAGTTTTCTTTCCGGAAGTTGATACCGTCGGCCTGCTCCGTCGGGTGCCCAAACGCCTGCACGGTAAACCCGCAGAGCGGAGCCAGAGTGTTGCACACCAGGCTTTAAATACAGAAGCAGGGCACGGTGGCTCTCATTTTCGGTTGTTTCTCCGTGCCCTCCGCTCCCCACAACGGTGGTTACCAGGGGATGGGTGGTGCTGGCACAGCGGCCAGCACCACCCTTACCTGCTTCAGTTTACCATCCGGTGTCGATAGTGCCGTTGATGAGCCCCTGCTGGATCTCTTCCAGCTCTGCCTTCAGCTCGGCCGGCACGTCATCGTCGAACTCATGGAAGGGGGCGATGCCCACGCCACCGTTGGCCAGGGTGCCGACGTAGGTGCCACCCTGGAAGGTCCCCTCCAGAGCCATCTTGATGGCATCCCGCACCGCCACATCCATGTTCTTCATCACGCTGGTCAGCACCACCGGGCAGTACTCGGCGGCGCTGATGCACCAGTCGGTATCCACACCGATGAGCATCGTGCCGGGATGCTCCTGGACCGCGGCGGCGGTGCCCAGGCCGACCGGGCCGGCGACGGGCATGATGATGTCCGCGCCCTCGGCAATCAGGTCCTCACCCGCGCGGCGGCCATCGTCGGTGGACTCGAAGTTGCCGACAAACAGGTCCATCCCCAGCACCTGGACGTTGGTGCCGTGCTTCTCATTGTAGTAGTTAACCCCGCCCTGGAAGCCGACCATGAAGATGGTGACCGGCGGGATCTCGATGCCGCCGAAGGTGCCCACTTTCCCGGTCTTGGTCATCCCCGCCGCCAGGTAGCCGGCCAGGAAGGCCGCCTCATCGGTGGCGAAGGTCAGCCCCAGCACATTGTTGATGGGCGGGTCGTAGGCGAAGTCGACGATGGCGAACTTGGTGTCGGGATTCTGCTCGGCGAAGGTCTTCGTGTCCTCCCCCAGCAGGAAGCCCACCGTGACGATCATATCGTAGCCCTGATCCAGGAACTGGGTGATGTTGGCTGCATAGTCCGCCTGCTGCTGGGACTCCAGGTAGGCGACCTCCACCCCCAGCTCGTCCCGCGCCAGCTCCATGCCGTGCCAGGAGGTGGCGTTGAAGGACTTGTCGTCAATCCCGCCCACGTCGGTCACCATGCCGACCCGGAAGGGGGCTGCAGTGGGAGTCGGCTTCGGGGCGCAGGCAACGAGCAGCGTCACCAGGATGGTCAGGCCCGTTACTGCGATCAATGACTTACGCATGGCTTTCTCCTCCTCGTTTTGGATGGAATGGATTGGTACTACCATCGCGCAGCTCTTTCCTCAACTTTTTTCTTACTCTCAGTCCCTCACCTCCTTCGACATAAATTCGTGGAAGCGGAGCTTATTATGGCGCGAAAAGGGGAAGTAGTCAAGTAGGCTATCCCGAGGAGGTGTATTTCGGTCTGGGGGCGAGATGTCCCTGGCCCGGGCCGGACCTGGGGAAACACGAATGGCGCGAATGGAAACGAATACAGCGAATGGAGCAGGTATCTCTCCTATTCGCTGTATTCGGGCCATTCGTGGGATTCGCGATCCACCGGCGGGCGAGAGGACCAATCGCTCCGAAATTGAAATGCGCCCATCCTGAGGTTCAGAGTGAAGGGGAAAGGGTCAACAACACCAGCTCCGGCGGAGAAAGGAACCGGGCACGAGGGGCGCCCAGCCCCTCCACCCCCAACCCCCGGCTCACATACAGGACAGTCCCTCCCTCCTGATACAGCCCCGCCTCGTACCGCTTCCAGAAGTCGGAGCTGGTGAAGATGGCGCCGAAGAGGGGAAGCCGGACCTGCCCGCCGTGGGTGTGGCCGGCCAGATAGAGGTCCACCCCTGCCTTCACCGCGTCCGGCATCAGATCAGGGGAGTGGTAAAGAAGGACCGTAAAGGTCTCTCCGGCCCCTTCGGGCAGGAGGCTGCGGAGCCGGGCGCCGTCCCGCCTCCGGTCTTTCGTACAGCGAAGCCCCAACAGCCGGAGGGGATGGCCTTCCACCTCCACCTCCGCCGCCTCATCCAGCAGCCACCGGATGGGCAGCCCCTGAAAGATCGCCGGGACCACGTGGGAACGGTCCACTGGTGGGCTGCCGGCGATGGCCCAGGTGGGGGCCAGGGAGGAGAGGGCTTCCATCAGCTCCCGTACCCCCTTCTGAGCGGCTGGCTCCTCCACAGAGGAGAGGTTCAGGTAGTCACCGGTGACCAGGATCAGGTCCGGCGCCAGCTCCCGCGCCACCTCCAGCAGCCGGCGCTCCCGGGGGCTCCATATCTCGAAATGGATGTCGCTCACATGCAGCACCCGCAGTGGCCTGTCTCCTCGCAGCCTGGGAGAGGTCAGCTCCACGCGGGTGACCTGCAGGCGGAACGGCTCGACCCATGTGGCGTAGACCTGGCCGGCGGTGAGCGCCAGTTGGAAGGCAGCCGTCAGCCCGAGGGCGGGCCATGAGGGCCAGAGAAGCCCCAGGGCGAGAGCCAGCCCACTCCGCACCAGCGCCAGCGCCAGGAGGGGCGGGGTAACGGGGCCGCAGGAGCGGCCCTTACGGGGGAGCAGGGCCAGCGACACCCCGTCGCCGACGATGGCCAGCAGGGTAAGAACGCCGGCGATAGCCTGAAGGGCCGGCTCCCCCCACGGCCAGGCGCCGATGGCGGCCATCCCGACCAGCGCCGGGCCGATGGATAGAGGCGGCGTGCCGCTCAGAAGGTCAGCCAGGAGAATGAGCTGATGGATCAGGTTGGGGCGGTAGTCTGGTGGGAGGGACGCTCTGCTGGTTGCTTGTCGCTGGTTGCTCGCTTTCAACGGGCAGGCTCCTGCTGTGCCTGGCGGCATTCCCGATGGAGGTCGAGAATCTGACGGATCACAAGGTCCCGGTTGAGGCTATGCAGCCTTCGGCTCCGCAGGCCCGACGAAAAGAAGTAGTGATCGCCGAGCATCACGCGGATGTCCTGCGAAGTAAAGCCCAGCTCCTCCAGGAGCTGAAGCATCGGCCCCACCCCCACCAGCCGGTCCCGGTGGGCCAGCACCACCTGGAAGTGGGACCGGCGGCGTTGACGGACGGCATGGGGAACGGCGCCCATCGCGTAGAAGGTCTGGGCGAGGACCCCCCGGGGGGTGTTTCTGAAAACCCGCAGGTGCTCGTTCTTCACCGCCTGGCTGGCGTCGCCGATGAGGGCTTCGATGAGGGGAGGGGCGAGCCGGTCCTTCAGCCAATCGAGGGTGCTGGTGGTCGCGCCGGCCCATATCCCGACCCCCAGCGCCTTATAAAATTGCTTGCGCAACAGGTCGTTGAGCAGGAGGGCGGGAGCCAGGGCCAGCCGGGCGACTTCGTGGGGCCGCCAGCGGTCCTCATCCAGATAAAAGATTGCCGCACCGCCCATCGAATGGCCCACAAAGGTGATGACCCGGTATCGGCGTTGAGCACGGGCGTCGGAGCGGAGGCCCAGCAGCTCCACCCATCCCTCCACAGCCCGCATCAGCGCCGCCGGGTCGCAGGCCTGCGGCGGGGGAAGCTCCTCGACAAAGGGAGAGCCGCCGAAGCCGTTGACATCCGGGGCGAGGACGAAAAGGCGGGGGTTGTCCAGACAGATGCGGGCGGGCAGGTCCTCCCAGATGGTGTGGCTGCCATCCCAGCCGTGGATCAGGACAACACAACCCTCCGCCCGTGCCAGGGCTTCCCCAGCGTCCCTCCCCCCGCGGGCAGACCAGGTGGCCTGCCAGGAGAAGTCGGCCAGGCCGGTTGCCTGGAGGAACTGCCGGACCTTCTGAGGGTTGAGCAGCCCGGCCTCCGCCAAACGATTGAGGCTGTACACGGCGTGCCGATCTTCTGACTCCCCTTCCTGGAGCAGTCGCCGGGGGCCGGCTGCCCATCCGATGCGGCTCATCCCGCCCTCCTACAACAGGACCACCCGCACGCTGTTGGAGCGGCAGGCGGTGCACATCCGCTCCTGGTCGGCCGTGGGGTCAAACGAAACGGTCCACTCGTGGCCACAGCGCATACACCGCATGGTGGCCTCCGTCGGCTCCTTAAGCCGCCATACCTTGCTGGAGGTGGGGGGCTTCTCCCCTTTCAGCGCCTCTCGCGTCCGCTCCACCTCCCCGGCGGTCACAGTGGCCCGCAGCCCCTCGATTTCCTGGATGATTCTAGCCCACTTCTGCCCCTCGGCGGCGCTGCACCAATCCAGTTGTAGCCGTTCAGGGCGGATGCCTGCCTTCTCCAGCCCCTCCCACAGCGCGTCCACCCGGCGGACGGTGTTCCGGTTGGCGTTGATATAGTGGCAGTCGGCATAATGACAGCCGGAGACCAGCACCACCGGCGCTCCTTTCTGGAAGGCGTACCAGACGAAGTCGGGGTTCACCCGGCCGGAGCACATGGTGCGGATGATGCGGACGTTGGGCGGGTACTGGAAGCGGGAGACGCCCGCCGTGTCGGCCCCGGCGTAGGAGCACCAGTTGCAGGCGAAGGCGATGATCTTCTCCAGCGGGTCCTCCTCCAGGATCGCGTCAATCATCGCGTAGATCTGCTGGTCGGTGAAGTGGCGCTGGCTGATGGCGCCGAAGGGACACTCGGCAGCGCAGGTGCCACACCCGGCACAGGCAGCGCTGACAACCTGAGCCACCTCCCCTTTCTGCCAGCGAATGGCGGAGAAGGGGCAGACCGCGGCGCACCGTCCGCACTTCCTGCACAGATCGGGATCAACGACGGCGGTGATCGCCTCCACCGGGACAGAGGGGGAGCTGAGGAGGATCTCCGCCCGGGCGGCGGCGGCGCTGGCCTGGGTGACCGAATCCTTGATGTCTTTGGGGGACTCGGCGCATCCAGCGATATAGACCCCCCTCGTCGGCGTATCCACCGGCTTCAGTTTGGGATGGGCCTCCATCAGGAAGCCGTCGCCGGTGCGGGAGAGGTTCAGAAGCTGCCGTATCAGCTCCGTCTCCCGACGGGGAACCGCCCCCACCGAGAGCACCAGCAGGTCGAAGTCATAGGTCTCCAGCGTTCCTGTCGTCGTGTTCTCCACGTAGACCCGCAGGTTGCCCGTCTCCGGGTCCTCCTCCACCTCGCCGGGGAGGCCGCGGATATAGCGGACCCCCGCCTCGCGGGAGCGCATATAGAGGTCCTCGAACCCCTTGCCAAAGGCACGGATGTCCATATAGAAGACGGTGATCTCGGTATCGGGGTAGTGGTCCTTGAGGAGGAGGCTGTCCTTGATCGTGTTCATGCAGCAGATGTTGGAACAGTAGGGGTTGCCCCGGCTGCCTTCGGGGTTGGTGGGGGTGCGGGCGGTGCGGGAGCCGACGCACTGGACGAAGCCGATGCGGCGGGGGCGCTTCCGGTCCGAGGGGCGGATGAAGTGGCCCTCGGTGGGGCCGCCAGCGGAGATCAGCCGCTCGAACTCCAGGCTGGTGATGACGTTGGGGAAACTGGTGTAGCCGTACTCGTCCAGCGGCGCGGGGTCGTAGACCTCCATCCCGGTGGCGACGATGATGGCCCCCACCGACAGCTCCACGATCTCGTCCCGCATATCGAAGTCAATGCACTTTTTATCGCATGCCTCCAGGCACTTGCCGCAGGCGATAGGGTTATCCCCCAGGCACTCGTCCATATTGATGACGTAAGCGGAGGGGACGGCCTGGGGGAAGGGGATGTAGATGGCCCGACGGGTGGAGAGGCCAGCCTGGAACTCGTCCGGTTTGACAATGGGGCAGACCCTGACGCAGTCGCCGCAGGCGGTGCACTCCTTCTCGTTTACGTAGCGGGCCTTACGACGCACCCGCACCCGGAAGTTGCCCACGTAGCCGGAGACCTCCTCGACCTCGCTGTAGGTCATCAGCTCGATGTTGGGATGTCGACCGACATCCATCATCTTGGGGCCGAGGATTCATATGCTGCAGTCCATCGTGGGGTAGGTCTTATCCAGCCGGGCCATCATGCCGCCGATGGAGGGCTCCCGCTCCACCAGGTAGACCGGGTGGCCCGCATCGGCCAGGTCGAGCGCGGCCTGAATGCCCGCCACCCCTCCGCCGATGACCAGCGCCGCGTCGGTGACGGGCAGCCCCGTCTCCTCCTGGGGGTAGAGCCAGCGGGCGCGGGCCACCGCCGCCTTGACGATGTCCTGCGCCTTCCGCGTTGCCGCCTCCCGGTCGGCCAGATGGACCCAGGAGCAGTGTTCGCGGATGTTGGCCATATCGAAGAGGTAGGGGTTGAGGCCAGCCTGACGGACGCAGTTGCGGAAGGTGGGTTCATGGAGCCGGGGGGAGCAGGAGGCGACCACCACCCGGTTGAGCCGGTGCTCGGCGATAGCCAGCCGGATCTGCTGCTGGCCGGGGTCGGAGCAGGTGTAGCGGTTGCGGATGGCCACCACAACATCCGGCAGGGTCTCGGCGAAGGCCCGCACCGCCTCCGTATCCACACTGCCGGCGATGTTCAGCCCGCAGTCGCAGACGAAGACGCCGATACGCAACTCGCTTTCCGGCAATTCGCCACCTCCTCTCTGGAGACACGGAGACGCTCGGAAATGTCGTACATTCGCCATTTGGGCTCCTCCCTGCGATGATGCTGCGATGTCCAGAACCCTTTACCGCGTCCCCGTGTCACCGTGTCACTGCCTGTCCGCGCAGCCTCTGGATCAACCGCATCGGCCTGACCCGGTTCAGCCGCATACCCATCTCCTCCGGCGAGAACCCCATCGCCAGGCCGAGGACCTGGGGGTAGTAGAGCACCGGAAGGTTGTATTCTGACTGAAATAACCCCTCGATGCGGCGCTGATTGGCTTCGTACATAATAGCACAAAAGGGACAGATAAGCACCAGTCCGTCCGCTCCGGCCGCTGCGACGTGGTCCAGCTTTCGCTTCGCCATCCGCAGCGCCGTCTCCTCGTCGAAGGCCAGGATCCCTCCGCCGCAGCAATCCCCTTCGTCCTCGTACCGCACGACTTGAGCCCCGACGGCCTCGATGAGCCGATCCAGGCTCTGGGGGGTTTCCGGGTCGTCGAAGCCGTCGTACAGGTGGGAAGGCTTGAGGTAATGACAGCCGTAGTGAGGGGCGAAGCTGAACCCCTCCAGGCTCACCGTCACCGCTTCCCGCAGCCGCTCGACCCCCACCTCTTCGTAGAGCACCCGCGCGAAGTGGCGCACCCGCGCTGTCCCTCTATACGTCCTCCCCACTTCGGCCAGCCGGTCGTTGACCCAGCCTCTCAGCTCCGCATCCTTTTTAAGATGATAACCGACCTCGGTGAGGGTCTCGGTGCAGGCGCTGCAGAGGGCCATCACATCCAGCCCCTCCGCTTCAGCCAGGGCCAGGTTCCGCGCGGCCATCAGCAGCCCGGCTCGCCAGCTCAGCGGGCGGACAGGGAAGCCGCAACAGGAAAACCCCTCCACCTCCACCAGCTCGATCCCCAACCGCTGGCAGACCCGGCGGGCGGCCATCTCGTAGTTCAGCCCCCGCACCGGCACCGTGCAGCCCAGGTACAGGGCGTATCGGCTCATTCCCCCTCCCCTCCGACGGGCGTATTCCAATTTCGGGGCGAGCGGTCCTCTCGCCCGCCAGTGGATCGCGAATCCCACGAATGGCCCGAATACCGCGAACAGGAGGAATCCTTGCCCCATTCGCAGCATTCGTCTCCATTCGCGCCATTCGTGTTTTCCCAGGTCTGGCCCGGGCCAGGGACATCTCGCCCTCAGACTGAAATACAACTCTCTCCGACCCCTGCCCGATCCAGCAGCCGCCGCACCTCCTCCGGGCTGTCGCAGATGGAAGGCAGGCCATGTTCCAGGCGCCGCTCGTTCTCGTACTCCCCCACCTCGTACAGCCGGCCGCTTGCTCGCAGCTTCTCCACCTGCAGCCGGAAGGTCTGAGGGACGATCCCCTCCCGCACGGCGATGTTGCGGATGGCGTTCATCAGCTCCGGGATGCGCACGTCCTGCGGACATCGCTCGTAGCAGGTGTAGCAGACAGCGCAGAGCCAGACGAAATCGCTCCTCAAAACCTGCTCCCGCATCCCCAAAAGGGCCATATGGACGATGCGGCGGGGGTTGTATTTATCCGTGACCCCGGACACCGGACAGCCAGCGGTGCAGGTGGAGCAGAAAAAGCAGCGCCGGATATGCTCCCCTCCCGGCTCAGCGGCGATCTCGTCGGCGAAGTGGGGGTCGAAGGTGCTGACATCTATGATCTCGTCGCTCATCCCTGGCCTCCCTCTGCGGCCTGCCGGGCCAGCGCGAGCGTCCCCAGCACACCGGACCGGTCCCCCAGCCCCGGCGGCACGATATAGGCCTCGATCCGCTCCAGAATGGCCGGCGAGGGGATGTAGCCTCCGAGCAGCTCCTTGACCCTCCGCCGGATCGGTGGGAAGAGATGGGCCTGCTGCATCACCCCGCCCCCCAGGATGACCCGCCGGGGGGAAAGAAGGCAGACCAGATTGGCAACGGCCAGGGCCAGGTACTCCGCCTCCAGCTCCCAGGCCGGATGGTCGGGGGGGAGCGTCTCGGCGGGCTGCCCCCAGCGGCCCTCGATGGCCGGGCCGGAGGCCAGCCCCTCCAGGCAGTCGCCGTGGTAAGGGCAGCAACCGGAGTAGGGGTCCTGCTCCCGGTTATGGGGCACATAAACGTGGCCCATCTCGGGATGGACCAGGCCGTGGATCAGCCGGCCGTCCACCATCCCTCCGCCGCCGATGCCGGTGCCCACCGTCAGATAGACGAACGTATCCAATCCCCGGGCGGCTCCCCAGCGGTACTCCGCCAGTGCCGCCCCATTCACGTCCGTATCGAACCCCACCTCTACCCCCAGCGCCCGTCGGATCGGGCCGACCACATCGGTATAGGCCCAGCCCGGCTTGGGGGTGGTGGTGATGTAGCCGTAGGTGGGAGAGGCCGGGTCCAGGTCCACCGGCCCAAAGGAGGCCACACCGACAGCGGCGAGCGGCCCCTGATCCTTCAGAAAAGCCACCGCCCGGCCCAGGGTCTCTTCGGGCGTCGTCGTGGGGAAGCGGACGACGGCCCGCAGGTCGTCCGGGCCGGAACCGACGGCGCAGACGAACTTGGTCCCCCCTGCCTCGATTCCTCCGAAAACCGGCATATTCTACCTCTTGTGCAAGGTAAATCCTGCGCTGCAGGTCCTCATAGCGCCCGCACCAGAAGCCCTGTCAGGTCCTCCACTTCGATGGAAATCTCGTCTTCCATATCTTTCAGGGCGCAGGTGAAGTGAATACGGCACTTGGGGCAGGCGGTGATCAGCCGCGTCGCGCCGGTGGCCCGGGCCTGGCGCAGCCGGGTCGCCTGGATCTCCCGGGAACAGTGGCCGCAGTGGACCCAGCCGGTGGAGCCGCAGCAGAGGGAACGGGCGCGGCTTTTGGCCATCTCCACCAGCTCCACACCCTCGACAGCCTGGATGAGGGCGCGCGGCTCGTCGTAGATCCCCTGATAGCGGCCCAGCCGACAGGGGTCCTGATAGGTGACGGTTTCCTCCAGCTCCCCCAGCCCCAGTTCCCCCACATGCCCGGCCAGCAGCCCGGTGAGATGGACCACCTCAAAAGGGAGCGGGCCGACGACGCGGGGGTAGTCATTGCGGAAGGCATTGTAGCACTCCGGGCAGGAGAAGATCACCCGGCGGGCACCGCTTTCGACGATGACCTGCATGTTCAGTTCGGCCAGCTTTCGGAAACCGGCCTCATCGCCGTTGAGGAGCAGGTCCGCCCCGCAGCACCGCTCATCGTCGCTCACCACCGGCGTGATCCCCACCCGGTTCAGAAGCCGGACCGTGTTGCGGGCGATGTCGGTGGAGGCGATCCCCAGGTCGGCAAAGACCACGTCGAAATAGGGCAGGCAGCCGACGAAGTAGAAATCGTCCCCACGGGTCGCTACCTGCAACTCTTCCGTCACCCAACCGGTGCGGTTCTGCCTTACCGGCAGGGCCATCAGCCCCATCAGCTCCTGCATCACCGCGTTGTGGGCATAGGTTCCCTCCACGCCCGCCCTGCGGGCCTCAATGCGGGCAGCGACGACAAAGGCAGGGTAATCCACCCCGGAGGGGCAACGGACGGTGCAAAGGCGGCAGGTCAGGCAGGCCCAGAGGTAGTCGTTTTTGATCAACTCCTCCGGACGGCCCGCCAGTACCCGTTCAATGGTGGCGCGGGGAGAGTAGGTGGGGTCCACCCGGGTGATCGGGCAGGCTCCGGTGCATTTTCCGCAGTCCAGGCAGAGAATGCTTCGGGTCTGGCGGAGGATCTCCTCGAAGGACATAGGGTGTCACCTGTAGCGTATTGCGTGTTGCGTATTCCGTAAGGGGCTTGGCCCCAGAGCGCGGACCTGTTCGGTGAACTCCGTCACGATGCGGGCGAAGCGGGCTCCCTCGGCGGCGGAGACCCACTCCAGGCGGAGCCGGTCGGTCTCGATGCCCAGGAGCTGGAGGAGCTGGACGGTCTGCTGGACGACGGTGACCGCTTTCAAGTTGCCGGAGATGTAGTGGCAATCGCCCGGATGGCAGCCGGTGACCAGCACCCCGTCGGCTCCGCGGCGGAAGGCCTCCAGGATGAAGCCGGAGGTCACCCGCCCGGAACACATAACGCGAATGACGCGGGTGGTGGGTGGGTACTGGATCCGGCTCACCCCTGCCAGGTCCGCCCCGGCATAGGAGCACCAGTTACAGGCGAAAACCACAATCCGAGGCTGAAACTCCTCCATCTTCCCCCCCAGTCACCCGGTCCCTCACTTCCCCAGTCACCCAATTACCCATTCATCCAACGCCGCCCGCACCGTCGCCGTAATCTGCTCGTCGGTGAAGTGCATTGCCGTCATCGCCCCGGTGGGACAGGCTGCAGCACAGGCCCCGCACCCCTTACACATCACCGGGTTGACGCGGGCCACCCTCGCCCCGGAGGCCCTCTCCACCAGCGAAGGCGCGCCGAACTTGCACACCTCCACACAGCGGCCACACCCTCGGCAGAGCCTCTCGTTCACCCGCGCCACGATGCCGGAGGAGACAACGCGGTCTTTGGAAAGGACCGTCGCCGCCCGGGCCGCTGCACCGTAGGCCTGGACGATGGTCTCTTCCAGATGGGCCGGCCAGCGGGCCGTCCCGGCCACGTAGACCCCGTCGGTGGCAAAATCGAGCGGTCGGAGCTTTACATGGGCTTCCAGGAAGAAGCCGTGCTCGTCCACCGGCACCTTGAGCATCCGGGCCAGCTCGTGGGCATCCGGGTGGGCTACCAGCGGGGTGGAGAGGACCACGAAGTCGCAGGGGATGCCGAGCCTGGCCCCCAGTAGCTCGTCGTACACTACCACCCGCTCGCCGGTCACCTCTGGCGGCTGCTGGAGGCTGTAGCGGATAAACTGGATGCCGGCCTCGCGGGCCTGGGTGTAATAAGCCTCGTAGCGGGTCCCCTGGGTCTCCGTATCCCGGTAGAGGATGTAGACCTGGGCTTCGGGACGGCGGGCCCTGATCTGGAGCGCGTTCTTGATGGCGGTGGTACAGCAGATGCGGGAGCAGTAAGGCCGCTCCGGGATGCGCGCACCGACGCACTGGATCATCACCACCCGGTCCGCCTCGAACGTGCCGTTCCTGAGCCGCTCCTCCAGCTCGAACTGGGTGATCACCCGCTGGCCGTCGTAGCCATACATCCCCTCCGGCCGGAGGACCCGCGCGCCGGTGGCGACGATGATGGCCCCGACGCGGAAGGAGGTGGTTACTGGTTGCTGGTTGCTGGTTGCTGGTTGCTGGAGCGTGGTGATTTCTACCTCGTAGTTGCCGACGAATCCTTTAATCTGGGTGACAACGGAAGAGGTGAAGACCTCGATGCGGTCGCTGGCCTGCACCTGGGCGATCCGTTTCTCCACCAGCGATCGGGCGTCCTCGTGGGTGGGGTAGAGCCTGTCCAGCCGGAGGAGGAGTCCTCCCAGTTGAGGCTCCCGCTCCACCAGCTTGACGGCGAAGCCCCGCTCCGCCAGGCTGAGGGCAGCGGTCATCCCGATCATCCCCCCGCCCACGACCAGCGCCGCCGGTTCCACCGGCACTTCCTGCTCCTCCAGCGGCTCCAGCAGCCAGGCCCTGGCCACACCCATTCGCACCAGGTCCTTCGCTTTCTCCGTAGCCCGTTCCGGCTCGTGCATATGGACCCAGGAGCACTGGTCGCGGATGTTGACGAATTCGAAGAGGTAGGGGTTCAACCCGGCCTCCCGGCAGGTCTCCCGGAAGAGGGGTTCGTGGGTGCGGGGAGTGCAGGCGGCCACAATCACCCGTCCCAGTCCCTCCTCTGTGATGGCCCGCCTGATCTCAGAGAGGCCAGCCTCGGAACAGGTGTAGAGGTTCCGCTGGACGAAGACGACCCCTGGAAGCGTCCGCGCGTATGCCTCCACCGCTGCCACATCCACGTGCCCGGCGATGTTGGTGCCGCAGTGGCAAATAAAGACCCCGATCCTCGGCCCTTCGCTCATTGATCTTCCGCAGGTTGATGGTTTACCACGAAGCACGGAGGGGCACAGAAATCTGCCGCTTCTTCATATCTGTGTCCTCTGAGCCTCCGTAGTTTTCTCCACTTATCCCGCAAAGCGCGCTGCCCGGGCTGCTGCTGCACTGGCCTGCATCACCGATTCGGGGATATCGGCCGGGCCCCGGCAGCAGCCAGCGACGAAGATCCCCGGACGGCTCGTATCCACCGGGGAGAAGGGATCCGTCTGGACGAAGCCATAAGCGTCCATCTCGATCCCCAGCACCTGCGCCAGCGCTGCTGTGGTGGGCCGGGGGATCAGGCTGGTCGCCAGCACCGTCAGGTCCACTGTCAGCCGGGCCGGGCGGAAGGTCGCGGCGTCCTCGTAATGGATGATGGGGTTGTGGTCCCCGTCCTCCGTAATGCGGGCTACCCGGCTGCGGACGTAATGGACCCCGTACTCCCGTTCCGCCCGCTCCACATACTCCCGGAACCCCTTGCCCGATCCCCGAAAGTCGGTGTAGAAGATGTAGGACTCGACCTGGGGGTCGTGCTCGGCGGCCAGCACTGCCTGCTTGCTGGAGTGCATACAGCAGACCGTCGAGCAGAACCGCTGATGGCGCACATCCCGCGAGCCGACGCACTGGATGAAGCCGATCCGTTTCGCTGGCCGGCCGTCGGAGAGGCGGAGCAGGCGGCCTTCCGTGGGACCGGAGGCGCTGATCAGTCGCTCGTATTCCAGCGCGGTGATGACATTGGGGCACTTCCCGTAGCCGAACTGAGAAAGCCCCCGGGGGTCGAAGAAGTCGTAGCCGGTGGCGACCACCACTGCCCCCACGCTCAGCTCCACCACCTGTTCCGTCTGCTCGAAGTTGATGGCCTTTCGCTGGCAAACCAGGGCGCAGGCCCCGCACTTCCCTCGCTGGAGGTAGATACAGTGGTCCGGATCAATGGCCATCGCCTGTGGGATGGCCTGGGGGAAGTAGAGGTAGATCGCTTTTCGCTGGCGCAGGCCCATATCGAATGCATCGGGCACTCTGGAAGGACATTTCTCCGCACACTCCCCACAGCCGGTGCACCGGGCCTCATCCACATAACGGGGGTGTTTGAGGACCGAGACGGCGAAGCGGCCGGCTGTTCCCTCCAGCCCCCTTACCTCGGAGAGGGTGTGGAGAATGATATTAGGATGGCGGGCGCAATCGTTCATCTTGGGGGATAGGATGCAGGTGGAGCAATCGTTGGTCGGAAAGGTCTTATCCAACTGGGCCATCCGTCCCCCGATGGAAGGCGCCCTTTCCACCAGGTGGACTCGAACGCCCATCTCCGCCAGGTCCAGAGCGGCCTGAATGCCGGCGATCCCCCCGCCGATGACGAGCACCTCTCCCATCTGCGTTTCCTCTGGATTCAACGTCATTCGTCATTCGTCATTCGTGATTCGTCATCCGTCATCTTCCTGACGTTTGACGCCTGACGTTTGACGCCTGACTTTTTCCCTCCCGTACTCAAACCCCACCTCAAACGCCCGCTCGTTCAGCTCCTCCGTCCCCCTGGGTACCGAATCGAGCACCGCTTTGCGGAGGGCCTCTGGCGAGGCGATGTCGGTGACGGCAGCCAGGAAGCCGAGCATCACCACGTTGGCCACGACGCGGCGGCCCAGCTCCTCCGCCAGCCGGGTGGCCGGGACCCCCAGCACCTGTAGTCCTTCTGCCTTCTCGTCCAGCTCCACCAGGCTCTCGTCAATAATGAGCACACCATCCCGGCGGAATTCGGGCACGTACCGGTTGTATGCCCCCTGGGACATCACCACCAGGATGGAGGGGTTGATGAGATGGGGGTAGCTCAGCTCCATCGGATCGTCGGCGATGGCCACCTGGGCGGCGGCTGCCCCGCCCCGCGACTCCGGCCCGTAGCTCTGAGTGAAAGTGGCGTAGCGGCCATCGTAGAGCGTCGCAGCCCTGCCGATGATCTCACCGCTGCGGATGATCCCCTGCCCGCCGAAACCGGAAAGCCGTATCTCCAGCCGGTTCATGCTCGCTCCCTTTTCCTCGCCTCCCCGTCTCCGCGTCTCCGTGCCCCCGCGTCGTCCTACTTTTCCTGCAGCCGATCCAGCCGCTGATGGTACTGCTCCAGGAAGGTCGGCTTGCTCACATCCACGAACTTCCCTTCGACCAGCGGTCCACCCAACTGGATGTCCGTCTCCCGGAGGTCGGCGCCGTGGCGGATGACGCCGTGTTCCCGGTAGTACCGGAGGGCGTCCAGCCCCTCCCGCTGCCGGTTGTGGCGGCCGAAGCCGGTGGGGCAGGGGGAGATCACCTCTATAAAAGTGAAGCCAGGCTTGAGCAACGCTTCCAGGATGGAGCGTTCCAGCCGTCGGGCATGGAGCACCGTCCAGCGGGCCACGTACACCGCCCCACTGGCTGCCGCCAGCGCGGAAATGTTGAAGGGGTATTCGTAATTGCCGTAGGGAGAGGTGGTGGTGATGGCGCCGATGGGGGTCGTCGCCCCTACCTGCCCGCCGGTCATCCCGTAGTTGAAGTTGTTGACGCAGATGATCGTCATATCCATATTGCGCCGGGCGGCGTGGATGAAGTGGTTGCCGCCGATCGTCACCAGGTCCCCATCCCCGGAAAAGACCACCACTTTCAGCTCCGGATTGCCCAGCTTGAGGCCGGTGGCGAAGGGGATGGCCCGGCCGTGGGTGGTGTGGAACGAATCCAGCCGCACGTAACCCGCCACCCGGCCGGCGCAGCCGATCCCGGAGACCACCACCACCTTATCCAGGTCCAGCCCGGACTTGCGCAGCGCGCTCAGGAAGCAGGTAAGGGCCGTGCCCAGCCCGCAGCCGGAGCACCAGATATGGGGGAGCCGTTCCGTGCGCAGGAGGTCGTCCATCGGGTGGCGTCCGTAAACCTCCTCCCGCAGCCCTTCCGCCTCCGCGTAGGTCTCCAGCGTCTTATCCAGCCGGTAGCCATTTGTCTTCAGGCCCATCGTCTATCCCTCTGTCTTTCGTCCTGCTGCCCTGCGGATCGCGTTCAGCACCGTCAACGGGTTGTGGATGCCTCCTCCGGGGTGGGGCACGGAGATCACCTCCGCCTGCCCGGCCGCGCACCGCTCCACCTCACGGACGATCTGCCCCATATTGATCTCCGGCACCACGATCCCCTGCACCCGCCCCGCCAGATCCCGGACCTGTTCATCGGGGAAGGGCCAGACGGTGATCAGCCGCAGCAATCCCACCCGGATGCCCTCTTCGCGGGCCATCTGGATCGGCCAGGCGGCGATGCGGGCAGCAATGCCGTAGGAAACGACGGCCACCTCCGCATCATCCATCCGGTCCATTTCCAGCCGGATGATCCGATCCCGGTTCTTTTCGACTTTATCAACCAGCCGCTGCACCAGCGGCCACTGGGCGCTGTCGTCGGCGGTGGCGGGGTAGCCCCGCTCGTCGTGGGTGAGGCCGGTGATGTGAATGCGGTATCCTTCTCCTGCGATCGCCATCGGCGGCACCCACTCTCCCGGCTCGACGTGGTAGGGGTGGTATGCTTCAGGAGGGACCGTGGGTTTCCGCCGCTCGACGAGCTCGATCTCCTCCACAGGGGGGATGACCACCTTCTCGGTCATATGTCCCACCTCGGCGTCGGTCATCACCAGGACCGGCAGGCGGTAGATTTCGGAGAGGTTGAAGGCGTGGATGGTGAGGTCGAAAAGCTCCTGGGGGGAGGAGGGTGAAAGGGCGATGATAGAGTAGTCGCCGTGGGAACCCCACCGGGCCTGCATCATGTCCCCCTGTCCCACCAGCGTGGGCAGGCCGGTGGAGGGACCGCCCCGCTGGACGTTGACCAGCACGCACGGGGTTTCCGTCATGATGCCCAGCCCCAGGTTTTCCATCATCAGAGAAAAACCGGGGCCGCTGGTGGCGGTCATCGCCTTTACCCCGGCCCAGGAAGCGCCCAGTATGGCGTTCATCGAGGCCATCTCGTCTTCCATCTGGATGTACATCCCCCCGACCAGGGGGAGCCGTTCGCTCATCCGCTGGGCGATCTCGGTGGCAGGGGTGATGGGGTAACCTGCGAAGAAGCGACAGCCGGCGCAGATCGCCCCCTCCGCGCAGGCGATGTCCCCCAGCATGAAGAACTCGCCGCAGAGAAGGCCGTCTTTAGCTTTCATACAACACAGCCTCCCCCTCCCCTTCTACAACGTAGATGGCGAACTCGGGGCAGAGCAGCTCACACAGCCCGCAGCCGACGCAGGCTCCCTGCCGGACGACGCGGGGAGGGTGGTATCCTTTGGAGTTGATCTCGTCGGAGACCTCGAGCACGCCTCGGGGGCAGAACTCCACACACCAGCCGCAGCCCTTGCAACGCTCGACCAGCATATGGATCTCGCCACGAGGTACACGGATGTCCTTCAGGTCCAGCGGCTCACGCCAAAACTTCACCGCACGCCTCCTCCTAGATTCTGCAGGCTGACCGCCGCCCTTTATGGCCACAGGTTCCGTCCAGGCTACAGGTGGCTACAATATAATAACCCTTAACCCCCTTTTTCTCAAGTGTCGGTAAGTATCCGGCGCATATGACAAAGGTCATACGGACTGCTGACAAAGCTACCTGGCCCTGCTGCAATCAGCTTACCTTACGCCCACCACAAGGGACCTCTGAACCTGCGGCCTCTCAATTCATAACTGGAGAGGCCAGACCACAACAGAAAAGAAAGGGCCCCTGTTCGGGGCCCTCTTTTGTCCTCAGGTGCCGAGGGTCAGATTTGAACTGACGACTCCCTGATTTTCAGTCAGGTGCTCTACCAGGCTGAGCTACCTCGGCACAGAAATTCGCCAGCTATGACCTGTATAGATTTTACCACGACTGGCCCATTTTCACAAGGGAGGCCCTGAAGTAGGTGTATTTCAGTTTGGGGGCGAGATGTCCCTGGCCCGGGCCGGACCTGGGGAAACACGAATGGCGCAAGTGGAAACGAATACCGCGAATGGAGCAGGTATCCCTCCTGTTCGCTGTATTCGGGCCATTCGTGGGATTCGCGATCCACCGGCGAGCGAAAGGGAAGGGATAGGGGGAGGGGTGAGGGTCGCTCTCCCACCCTATCCGAACTCTTGTCCGAGGCCCGGAAGGCCAGAATGCAGCACGGGCTTTCAGCCTGCGGCGCTAAGAGTCCCGCAACACCAGCGGCAACCAAATGCGCGCGACATACTCATCCGCGCCGATATCATAGCCCGCCCCGATGGGCCGCGGGTCGCTGTCTATGTCGGCAGTCAGCCAGGGGACGGCAACGCCGGCGTTCACGGCGGGCGAGCCGGCGCGCAGATGATAGTTCCCCGCGGCCGGGTCCAGAAACAGCGGGTCGCGGCCAGTGATAGCATGAGTGTTGGTAATTACGCTGCCATCGGTGTCATTGGTATTGCCATAGAACAGCGTATGGTCTGCAATCACTGTGTTCGTCTGGCCGGGGGTGGCGTAGATGCCGGTGGTGTTGCTGACGATCATGTTATTGGTGAGCGTGAGCGTTGTGTTCTCGAGCAGTCGCACCCCATACCCATAGGGGGCATTCTGGGCGATGGTGTTGTTGACCAGCCAGCCGTGGGAAAAGTCTGGCGTCACCCAGATATCCACACCCTCGCCATGGTCATGCTGGGCGATGATATTGTTCGTCAGAGTGAAGAATGCACAGTTCTCGATCTCCAAGCCATCACCACCGATAGAGCGGTTGGCGATGATGGTATTACCGTCCAGTGTGACGTTGCTGTAAAAGAGCCACGCTCCTCCTCCGAGACCACTATCGACCGAGTTTCCGTGGACGGTATTGCCGGTGATCAGGGCGTTGCTATGATTCAGAGCAAGGCCGCCGCCTCGGCTGTTGACTCCTGGGCCGGCCGTGTTGCTCATGATTGTGTTGGTTGCGATGGTCACGTCGCTTTCGTAGAGGTAGATGCCGCCCCCGCGGCCGGTGCCAGCCGTATTGGCCGTGTTGCTGACGATCTGGTTGCCGCCGATGATGCTGCCATCGCACTCCGACATAGCGATCCCGCCGCCGAAACCGGTCAGGTCGGTCCCGGTATAGGCAACATTGCTCGTGATGACATTGCCGGCAATGATGAGCGAAGAAGTGTCACACAATATACCAGCACCGCATCTGGGGAAATCCAGGCTGCCGTTGGACGCATTGTGGCCATAGATGAGGTTACCGTAGATCCACGGGCTGCTGCTCCCCTCCACGTGGATGCCCCGCCGGTTGAAAGCGACAGTGTTGGAAATGATAACCGGCATCGCGCCGTGGGCGACATGAATGCCGTAGAACCCGTTGCCCAGCGGCTGGCCGTCTATAGAAAGTCCGATGCGGTTGTTCCGTATCTCCACGGTGTGGTTAACGGAATCCACGGCCACGCCGCTCCAGCCGTTGCCGGCGATCAGGTTGCCGCTGATCACGTTGCCCGCCCCGTACCAGATACTGACCCCATGCCAGCCGTTGCCCCAATCGCCAACCGTGCCTTCCGGAGGAGTGCCGATGTAGCAGGCCTCCACCGTGTTGCTGGTCGTCGTGGTGCCCGTGATCATGGCCCCGTTCCAGCCGTTATCGGAGATGACAACGCGCTGGTGGGTACCGGCCCCGCCGATGCGGTTGTTCCGGGCGCCGCCGTACAGGTAAACACCGTGGCCTCCGAAATTATAGATCACCAGTCCGTAGACGGCGCAATCGGACGCGGTGATGACCAGGCCGTGAAACGAGCCACCCCCACCGTTCAGCCAGACCATAGGAAACCCCAGGCCGCTGCCTTCACCCCACCAGTCGCTGCCATCAATCACTGTGCCGTTATCGGTGAGGGTGGGCAGTGGTCCGGCAACCGTGATACCCCAGGGGCCGCCGAACTTGATGGTCTGCGGGCCGGAGCAGGCGTTAGCTTCCTGGATAGCGGCACGCAGGGTGCATTGGCCTCCGGATGTCTGGCACTGACAATCCCCAGGATTGTTGTCTGACCCGTCCGCTGAAGTGTCTACAGTGAACGTTTCACCGCCTGCGGCCCGCGCCGCCCAGGGTGCGGCCGAGGCCAGCAGCACCAATGCCAGGGCCACAGACAGCCCGGCTATCCCGACGCTCAACAAGAGCTTCCCCTTCATATGCACCTCCACGTTGAAGGTCATTATACTCTATACTCTCTATCTCTCCCCAAACACAACCGCCGTGAAGGCATATAAGGTTGCCCCATCCTGCCAGCAGTCCTCCGGAAGCCCGGCCTTCTGGCAAAGCCCCTCCAGAAAGGCCTCCCGGTCCCACCCCTCCTCCACCGGGACCTGGGGCAGGAGCAATCCCTGACGTCCCTCTTTGAGAATCACCAGCCCGTGGACGCCCACCTCAATCTGGGAGATGTCCGTCACCCGATGGAAGGGGGAGAGGACGGAGATCTCGATGGTGACCCTGTCCAGTTCCTCCGCCGTCATCGGCGGGAAGCGGGGGTCCTGTGTGGCGGCAGCCACCGCCATCTCCTGCACCGCCCGATAGAGGGGCAGGTCGGCCCAGGTGTGGCCGATGCAGCCGCGCAATGCTCCGCCTTCCTTCAACGTGACGAACACCCCCGAGCGACGGGCCAGCACCGGGTCCTGGGTCTCGTAGGGAGGGATGGAGCCATTCTCCAGATAGGCCGCCAGCGTGGAACGGGCCAGGGTCAGGAGCTCCTCCTCCCTCCGGGCGGTCAGTTCAGGCGGCTCATAGTGCCAGAACATCACCGCCCCGTACCCTACCACCTGCTTCTCGTCCCCGTAGGGGGAGTCGGCGGAGTTGGCGTAGCGCAACACTGTGATCGTATCCGCCCCCAGCCCTGCCGCCACCCGCATCGCGACCAGGATGGGACCCTCGCCGCAGGCGCAGGTGGCCAGGTTGGGCACCCCTGCTGCCATCGTTTCGGCGATCGTCGCCCGGACCGCAGCGGGGTCGCCGGTTTCGATGGCGGCCAGCGTGGCCGAGTCCACCCGCAGTGCGTCCTCCCGCGAGGGGTAGTGGGAGAGGTCGGAGGAGGCGATGACGACGGCGCGACGGCCCGGCAGCACGGCGAGGAGGGCGTCGCTCAGGGCCTGCACTGTTTCCTCGTCGTCGGCGCCCATCAGGACCGGCGCGAGGGCGCAGCCGGGGCAGACCCGCTGGAGGAAGGGCAGCTCGATCTCGATGGGGTGCTCGTAACCGTGGGCAGCAGGGTCGAAGGTGATGCGGGGGTCGGCCTCCAGGAGCGCCGCCGCCAGCTCCACATCCACCGGTACAACCCCCAGCGGGGTCTCAAAGCCCCCCTCCGCCCAGACGGAGATGGGGTTCGAGAGGGGAGACTGATGGTCGGCGGCGATGATCACGGCGATGTCGTACTCCCCCTGCTCCAGCTGGCGGAATCCAGCCGCCGCCACCGGCCCGGAATAGACGTAGCCAGCATGGGGGACGATGAGGGCCAGGGGAGCCCCATCCACCGGTTCCACCGCCTCCAGCATCCCGTCAATCATCCGGGCCAGCTCCTGGGGATCGTCTGGATACCAGGAGCCAGCGACGGCGGCGGGGCGGATCCGACCAGGGGGAACGGTAGGGGAAAGGAGAGGCTCCACCGTCTCTACGGCTTCCGGCGTCCCTCCCGGCGCGGTACAGGCGGAGAGGAGCAGGACGACCACCAGGAGCGCAACAACTGGAGACTTCAGGCCGCAAGTCTTGAGTTTCACACTCCCACCTCCTTATCCCCCAATCACCGAGTCACCCAGTCACCGAGTCACCCAGTCACTCCTTTACTGATCCGGCGGCCCCGGGGCTATCTCCACCGGCCCCCCTTCCGGTTCTTCCGGCCACCAGACCCCCGGGATCTCTTCCCCACAGTAGGCGCAGCGGCCTCCCCGCAGGTGGTACTCCATTACTGCGAATCCCTGCCGGACGATGATCGGCCGCTGGCAGGCGGGGCAGTAGGTGTTGTTGCCCGGATGGCCAGGGACGTTGCCCACATAGACGAACCGCGCCCCTTCCTCCAGCGCGATCTCGCGGGCCTGCTCCAGGCTCTCCACCGGCGTCGGCGGCAGGTTCATCAGCTTGTACTGGGGGCTGAAGCGGGTGAAGTGGAGGGGGACATCGGGGCTCAGTTCCCGCGCCACCCAGCGGGCCAGCGCCCGGAGCTGGTCCATCCGGTCGTTCAGGGTGGGTACCACCAGGTTGACGATCTCCAGATGGGTGCCGCTTTCATAGATGATGCGGATCGTCTCCAGCACCGGCCCCAGCTCGGCTGAACACACCTCCCGATAGAACCCCTCGTCGTACCCCTTCAGGTCAATCTTGATGGCGTCCACCGCCGCGCACAGCTCCCGCAGCGGCTCGGGGTTGATAAACCCGGCGGAAATGACCACGTTCAGCAGGCCTGCCTCCCGTGCCAGCCGGGCCGTCGCCAGCATGTATTCGTAAAAGACCGTCGGCTCAGTATAGGTGTAGGCGATCACCGGCGCCTTTGCCTGGCGGGCGTAATGGACCACCGCCTCTGGCGGCAGGTCCACATTTTCCGTCTCCTCCGGCGGGAACTGGGAGATCTGCCAGTTCTGGCAGTAAAGACAGCGCAGGTTGCACCCGGCGGTGGCCAGGGAGAAGGCAGCGGCGGTGGGGAGGAAGTGGTAGAAAGGCTTCTTTTCGATGGGGTCCACGTGGACGGCGCAGGGGTTGCCGTAGACGACGGAGAAGAGCCGGCCGCCCCGGTTCTCCCGCACCCGGCAGTGGCCCCGCTCCCCCTCGGCGATGAAGCATCCATGGGGGCAGAGGTTGCAGCGGACATAGGAGCCGGTGTGAGGGGTGTGGCAGTAGGAGACCGGGAGGGGGGCCTCCGCCCCGGCGTGACAGGAGCTGCAGTTCAGGGTCCCCTCCTCCAGCACCGGCGTGTAGTAGGCGGCTTCCACCGACCAGGGGGTGGGCGGGCTGGGCGTTGGCCGGGGAGGACCTGCGATAGCCGACCGCTGCCACCAGCCGTCTCCCGTCAGCCCTGCCGCTGCCCCCAGCCCGCAGGCCGCGCCCACCCCCACCATTCCCAAAAACCGTCTCCGCGTCACCCGACCCATTCCCAACCTCCAATCCCTCATTCGTCATTCGTCATTCGTCATTCGTCATCCGTCATCCGTCATCCGTCATTTGCCGCCAGCCGCCGGTCAGAATCCGTGCAGGCTCTCCAGCCGCACCATCCGCACCAGCGCGGGAAACCCCGCGAAGCCGAAAAGGAGCAGCGCCGTCGCCGCGACCAGCATCCCGGCCAGCCGACAGCTCCGCCAGCCCCTGGCCGCCCGCAGGTGGAAGAAGAGGAGATAGGCCAGCCAGACCGCCAGCGACCACGTCTCCTTGGGGTCCCAGCCCCAGTATCGCCCCCAGGCCGCCTCGGCCCAGATGCCGCCGGTGAGGATGCTGAGGGTGAGCCAGGGGAAGCCCAGGCTGGCTGCCCTCCCCATCCCCTGCTCGATCCGCTCCGGCGGGGGCCAGCCTGCCCCCCGCTCCCCCCCGGGGCGGACCAGCTCCATCAGCGCCAGCGCGCCGGCCAGCGTGCAGGCCCCGTAGCCGATGGCCGCTGTCAGCCCGTGGATCGGCAGCCAGAAGGAGCGGAGGGCGGGGGTGAGCGGGGAGATCGCCCGCTCCTCGACGGGCCGGGCCAGCGTCATCGTCGCCACGACGAGCGCCGCTGCGATCCCGAAGCCCCCCCACCGGCGCTCGGATGTGGCGAACTCCAGCAGCAGATAGACCCCCAGAAGCGCCCAGAGGAAGCAGAGGCCGAACTCATACCGGTTGGCCAGCGGCCATCGGCCGGCCGCCACCCCCCGGACTGCCAGCTCGCCGGTCAGGATCAGCCAGGCCGCGGCTGCCCCCGCCGCGCCGCCCCATGCCCCCCACCTCCGGCCCGCCAGCAGGTGGAGGCCATAGAAAAGCAACGAGGCCCAGAGGAACACATAGACCGCCGTCAGCATTCCCCCAGCTCCCGCACAAGCGCCTCCAGCTCTGCCGCCGCGGCGTCGTCCCGCCCCGAAGAGCGGACCGCCAGCAGGGTCCGCTCCGGCTCCAGCCGGGCACAGATCCGCCGATGGGGGAGGTAGGCCGAGGCAGTGACGCCCAGCAGAAGGAGCAGCCCGCCCGCCAGCGCCAGCCCCGCTCCCGGATCACGCACCACCTTCAGGGTGACGGACATCCCCCCTTCCCAATCCTGAAACCCCCAGAGGTAGACCGCCATCCCCCGGAAGCGGAGGGGGTGGTTGACGCGAACCCGGCCCCGCGCCACTTCCTGCTCCCCTCCCAGGAGGGCGACCTCTGCCCGGTAGTCGGCCACGCTGCCGTCGGGGCTGTGGACGATGGCGAAGCTGTCGTTACGCACCCACAGATCGGCCCCGCCTCCTACCGGCACCGCCTCTCCTGCCCTCACTGTCACCTCCGCCTGCCAGCCCAGCCACCCGCTCAGCCCGCAGGCGGCCACCAGCAGGAGGACGGCCAGGTGGGTCGCCAGCGTTGCCAGCTCGGATAGGGGATACCGGTCGGCTTCAAGGTGGGTCGTTCCCTCCCCGGAGGCGGTCCGGACGCGGTAGCCCCTCTCCCTCAGAGCGGATCGGAGCCTGTCGGCGGGGAGGGGGGAAAGGGAGAGGGGGAACTCGACAGGGGGAGCGGCGCGGCGGAGCGCCCGCCGCCAGGCGGCCCGCCAGCGGCTCAGGGTGCAGGAGAGGGTGGATAGGGCCAGCACCGACAGGAGGCCGGCAAGGAAAGGGAAGCGGTAAACGGTGAGAAGGCCCCATCGGTGAAGGATGACCATCACCGGTCCCCAACGTTCCTGCGCTGCCGTCAACCAGGCGGCCAGGCGTGCCGGATCCCTGGCGATGGAAGGGGGGAGCTGAGGGATGAGAGCAGCCAGGAGAGCGACGAGGAGCAGGAGGAAAAGCAGGGAAGAGGCGACCCCCATCCGCCCCAGAAAGCGCCAGGCTTGTCGCAGGGCAGACATACTGTCCTCCCTGAAGGTGCGACGGACCTGTAAGCTGACGGGGAAGGGCGTCGCACCTTTTCGCTGCCAATCGCTGCTAAGCGCCCGGTTTCGCCTCCCGGCCAAAGACACGGATCAGCGCCCGGGCGACCCAGAAGACGACCCAGGCGGCGAGCAGCACCCCCGCCAGAGCGACCTTCTGTTCGTCTACCACTGGCTCCACGTGGATCCCCTCGGAGGTGATTTCGATCACGCCAAGGGGGCGGGCCCGTGCGCCGCCGCCACCGCCGCCGCCCTCCCCTTCCGTCTTCCCTTCCTCTTCCGACCCGGCGGAGCCGAAGCCCAGGCCGAAGCCGTAGCCGACCTCGGCCACCGGGATCACCGTCCGCCCCTCGACGGTCACCGGCCGACCGAAGACGGCGTTAACGTTCGCCTTCCGCCGCAGGTCCTCCACCGCATCGAACAGGCTCTGGATGGATTCTCCCATCGCCCCCTCCTCTGAGAGCTTATCTGAGAATTGTTCATAGCAGGGCACGGAACACAATGGAGTGCCGATTCCGCGCCACTCCGCTTATGGCGGAGTCCAGGAGCCTGATCGCAAATGACGCGAATGGGCCGAATCTCGCGAATGTTTCCGGGCCAATACTGGCCCTGTTCGAGCCGGTTTCGCGCAATTCGTGTCATTTGCCTGATTTGTGGGATTCGTGATCTATGTCGGCCCGCTCCCCTTAACGGCGGAGGAGCCGCAGGCCGATCACCAGCAACAGCGGCACAACGACGGCTGCCAGGAATAGCCCAACCAGCATCCGAGCTGTGACGTCCGGGATGGGGATGAACCGCTCCTCTTCCCCCTTCTGTTCGACCACACCGAGGGGATGCAGGTGGACAAATCCACCCCCCCGGCCGGCAAGCCGATGGTTGCCGATGGTCGCCTGCTGCCAGGAGCCTGTGGTCTGACGGACCACCGGCACCAGTGTACGTCCTTCGACTTGAATGGGACGGCCCCGGACGATCTCTGTTCGCACTTTCATCTTCCCTCCCCCTACGTGCGGGCCACCTCCTCACCGTAAGCCAGCAGCGCCTCCACCATCTCCGGCTCCCGCGCCTCGGCATAGACGCGGAGCACCGGTTCGGTGCCGGAGGGGCGGATGAGGAGCCAGGAGTCGTCCGCCAGCAGGTACTTGACCCCGTCGGTGGTCTGGACCTCGGTGACCGTCTGGCCGGCAAGGGTGGGTGGGACTTCCTGGATGAGCCGCGCTACCATCTCCGGTTTGGAGATGGCGTGGCAGAGCCGGAGGTCCCTTCGGGCGTAGTGGGCCGGGCCGACGGTCGCCTGGATCTGGGCCACCAGCTCGTGAAGCGGCGCATGGGCAGCAGCGACCGCCTCCAGGATCAGGAGACCCATCAGCACCCCGTCCCCCTCGGGGATATGGCCCTTGATGGAGAAGCCGCCCGACTCCTCCCCACCGATAAGGACGTCGTCGTTCAGCATCCGGTCGGCGATATGGTTGAAGCCGACGGGGGTCTCCACGACCTGCAGTCCGTACCGGGCCGCCATTCGATCCACCATCCGGGTGGTGGAGACGGAGCGGACCACCATGCCCTGCCAGCCGCGCCTCTCCACCAGATGCTGGAGCACCAGGACGAAGATGTGGTGGGGGTCCACGAACTGGCCCCGGGCGTCCACCGCTCCGATGCGATCCCCGTCCCCATCGGTGGCCAGCCCCAGGTCGGCCTGATCGGCGCGGACGGCGGCGGAGAGGGCGTTCAGGTAGCGGGCGATGGGTTCGGGGTGGATGCCCCCAAAGCCGGGGTTCATCTCCCCCCGGATCTCCCGCACCCGGCAGCGGGTACGGGCCAGCATATCGGCGATGCAGTTGCGGGCAGAGCCGTACATCGCGTCGGTGATCACCCTCAACTCCCCCGCCGAGATCACGTCCAGGTCAACCAGGTGGGTGAGGTGCTCGTAATACGGCCAGGCGGGGTCGAACCGTCGGATCAGCCCCAGGTCCAGCGCCTGTTGATAATCCATCACTTTGGGCTTCCGGGCCATCTCCTGGTTGCGGACCAGAAATGCCTCCACCTGGCGGGCCTGTTCGGGGAGAGCGGAGCCGCCGAAGGCGGCCTTCAGCTTGAGGCCGTTGTAGCGGGGCGGATTGTGGCTGGCGGTGATCATCACCCCGGCGGCCGCCTTTTTATAGACCACGGCGTAGGAGACGGCGGGGGTGGGGGCGTCGGCGCGGGTGAGGTGGGCCACGATCCCGTTGCCGGCCAGCACCCGGGCGACCTCAGCGGCGTACCGGTCGGAGAGGAAGCGGGTATCGAAGCCGACGACGACCTCAGGGGGCTTCGTCCCACCCTCCTCCTGCACGAAATCGGCGATGGCCTGGGCCACCAGCCGCACGTTGGCAAAGGTGAACGTGTCGGAGATGACAGCTCGCCAGCCGTCAGTGCCGAATTGGATGCTCATGGCCTCGCTCCTGGGTTTGTCGTTGTGTGTCATACGTCATACGTCAAGCGTCAGGCATCATAGTACAATCGCAGCTCATACGGATGGGGCCGCAGCCGCACGGCGCGCGCCTCTTCCCGCTTCTGGCCGATCCAGCGTTCGATTAAATCGTCGCTGAAGACCTCGCCGGTAAGAAGGAAGGCCCGGTCGGCGGAAAGAGCATCCAGGGCAGCATCCAGCGAGGTCGGCAGGGGCCGGATCGTCGCCCGCTGCTCCTCGGTCCAGGAAAAGATATCGGCGTCAACCGGCCCGAAGCCCGCCCTGGTTGGGTCTATCCCCTGTCGGATGCCATCCAGCCCGGCCATCAATTGCGCCGCCATCGCCAGATAGACGTTGCAGGTCCCGTCCGGGGGGCGGAACTCGATCCGCACCGCGTCGGGGCGGGTGGCGTAGCGGGGGATACGGACGGCGGCGCTGCGGTTGCCGAGGGAGAAGAAAGCGTTGACCGGGGCTTCGTACCCCGGCACCAGACGGCGGAAGGAGTTGGTGCTGGGGCTGACCAGCCCCAGGAGGGCCGGTCCGTGGCTCAGGAGCCCGCCGATATAGGAGAGGGCGAGCTGGCTGAGCAGCCCGTACCCCTGCGGGGCGTAGAAGAGGTTCTGGCCGTCCCTGAAAAGGTGCTGGTGGAAATGCATCCCGTTCCCGGCCTCTCCGTAGAGCGGTTTGGGCATAAAGGTGACCGTGAGTCCATGGGCGCGGGCGACCATCCTGGTAACGTATCGGATTTTCATCGCCGCGTCGCCGGCCTCCACCAGCCCCATCATCGGCGTTTCGATCTCGCACTGCCCCGGCCCGCCCACTTCGTGGTGGTGGTATTTGACCGGTACCCCCATCCCCTGGAGGCAACGGACCATTTCGGAGCGCAGGTTGTAGAGGGTGTCCGCAGGGGGGATAGCGTGGTAGCCCCCGTGGGGGGGGACAGCATGGGCCTGCTCCCGGTTCCCGTCTCCCCAATCCGCCTCTCTCGATTCGATCACGTAGCCGCAGCGGTTCATCCCGTATTCGTAGGACACCCGGTCGAAGACGTAGAACTCGAACTCCGGCCCCCACCGGCTCTCATCGGCGATGCCGGTCTGGCGCAGGTATGCCTCGGCCTGCCGGGCGACGTTGCGAGGATCGTTGGCGAAGACCTTTTTCGTATCCGCCTCCAGGGTGGTGCAGATGAAGCTGAGGGTGGGGAGCTCCCAGAAAGGGTCGAGAAATCCGGTGGAGAGGTCGGGTATCAGCACCATATCCCCGGCCTTGACCGATTTGAGGCCCAGCGCCGAGCCGTCGAACCCCACTCCGTCTTCCATCAGGGCAGGGGTGAGCCGGTCAGCGGGGAGAGAGAGGTGATGCCATCGGCCCCAGAGATCGGTGAACTTGAGGTCAATCATCTGCACATTTTGCTTCTCAACAAAGCGGCGAGCTTCTTCTAAAGTAGAGAACATGGGGTTTCTCGTCTCCGTCGTTTTTCTAGAACAGCCGCAACTGCTCCGCCTGGGGCGGCGGCTCATATTCGGTGACCTGCTCCGCCTTTTCCAGCACCTCGGGGATGCGACGAAAGTCCTCTTCGACGATCCGCCGCAGGGAGGGCTGGTGGAGCGCCGCGGCTGGATGGTACATCGGCAGGCAGATCAGGTTTCCAAACCGCCGGGGTTGGCCGTGGATCTGGGAGATGCGGGCCTGGGAGAAGAAGCGGGCCATCGAGAACCGCCCCAGCGTGACCACCAGACGGGGCCGGATCACCGCCAGTTGACGGTCCAGAAAGGGGCTGCAGGCCTCGACTTCTTCGGGCAGGGGGTCCCGGTTGCTCGGGGGGCGGCACTTGACGACGTTGGTGATATAGACCTGCTCGCGGCTCAGGCCGATGCTGGCAAGGAGCTCTTCCAGGAACTGTCCTGCCTGACCAACGAAAGGTCGTCCCTGCTGGTCTTCATGGAATCCGGGCGCCTCCCCGATGAACATAATCTGAGCGTCCTCCGGTCCGTCGCCGGGCACCGCCTGGGTGCGGCCACGGTGGAGGATGCAGGCTCTGCAGGCCCGGATTTCTGCGGCGATCTTTTCCAGTTCAGACACGGTCTCACCTCCACAATGTATCCCTGACAGGATGCTACTCCCTTCCGTTCCCGGCTGCCGCCTTCGCCAGCCGGCCCTCCACCTCCTGGCGAAGCTCCCGCAGGCGGGCGACGCGGGCTTCATCCAGTGGCCCCAGCATCATCAGCCAGGCGTCCTCTCCGTCCCGGTAGTAGGCGGGGCGAATGCCGGTGCGGACGAAGCCGACCTTGATATAAAGTTGCTGGGCTACCCGATTGGAGGCGCGCACCTCCAGCGTGACCCGACGGACGCCGTTATCCAGCGCTTTTTCCAGGGCCGCCAGCAGCAGGAATTCCCCCAGCCCCCGCCCTCGCCAGTCGGGGTGGATGGCGAAGGTGCTGATGTGGGCTGTATCCCTGTACAGGCGAAGGCCGATGTACCCCAGAAGGGGGGGGCCTTCCCCCCGGCGAAGGGCGCTCCACAGCCGATCGCGCCAGCCGGTAGCGGGTGGCGGCTCACCAGCGGGCCGCAGGACATAGAAACGGGAGTCCGATCGGTAGAGCAGTTCGTACCGGTAGGCGGATTCCGGCCAGGGGGAGGGGAAGGACCGCCGTTCGATCTCCATCACATCGGGGATGTCCTGTTCCTGCATACGGCGGACGATGAAGGGGAGAGTGGAAGCCACAGGGGGCTGTTCCAGGTCCCGCCTCCGGTTCCGTTCCCTCACGCTCGCCTCCTTCCGCCCTTTTGCAGGCTCAATGCAGATAGATCGGCACCAGAGTGGCGGGGTCGTCCGTTTCCCCCCGCCGGATCCTTTGCCATGCCAGCTCGGCCAGGAAGCCGGCCCGCCGCAGGCAGTGGGCGGGGGGGAGCAGTTCGGCCAGCCCCCGCAGCTCTTTCAGCACCTTCAACCCCGGCTCATCCACCTCGCCGCAGAAGAGGGTGGGCTTCTCCAGACCTGCCGCCAGCCGCTCCCAGGTGGTCAGAAAGGGGCCTTCCCGACGCCGCCACCCCTTCCACCACCGGTAGATGGCAGCGCAGAGCCGTCCCCGCCCTGCCTGAAGGACCACCACCAGCGGTCGCCGGTCCCGCCCCTGGGCCGCCGCCACGATGTCCGGGGTGGGAATACCCACAAGGGGGATGTATCGGGCCATAGCCAGCCCTTTGGCCAGCGCCATCCCCACCCGCAGGCCGGTGAACGACCCCGGCCCCAGCGACACCGCCACCCCGGCGAGCGCCTCCGGCTCCAGGCCCAGGTCCTCCAGCGCAGCCACCACCCGGGAGGTCAGCTGGACCGTGTGACGGCGGTCCGCTTCCCACGTTGCCTCATAACGGACGCGAAGGCCGTCGTGGAGGGCGAGGCTGGCGGTGCGGGTAGCCGTATCCAGAGCCAGGAGCATCGTCACACTCCGAAGGCGGCCCGGCGGAACGCATGCAGCAGGTCCAGGTACGAAGGGCCACAGGCAGTGAAGAGCAGCCGTCGGCGGCCCTGCCCGGCGAATTCCAGCCGGACCCATAACCGTTCTTCCGGAAGGACGGAGAGGGCCCGTTCCGGCCATTCGACGACGGTCACGATCTGCGGGTCCTCCATCCAGTCCTGAAGTCCCAACCCCCAGGCCTCTTCGGCCTTCTCCAGGCGATAGAAGTCCACGTGGAGGAACCGCTGGTTGTCGGCGGGGCGGCGGTGTTCCCGGATCAGGACGAAGCTGGGGCTGATGATGGGTTCAGTGGCCCCCCAACCCCGGCCGATGCCCTGGGCCAGCACTGTCTTGCCGGCTCCGAGGGGGCCTTCCAGGCAGATAACTTCCCCTCCCTGGAGCAACTGGCCCAGTCGGCTGCCCAGCCGACGGGTCTGCTCCGGATCGCGGCTGATGAACTCCAGGGATCGGTCATCCAGAATCGGGGCCACATCGAGATTATACAACGGTTGCAGGGGGGAAACAAGCGGGAGCAGGCGGGGGTTCGAAGCCGTTCGGACAGGCTGGAAAGCCTGTCCGGCTACGTCTTGGTGGTGAGGCGAGGGGGGGTATCTCTTCTCCTGAGATGGGAGATGGGGAAGGGGCGGCGAGCCGAAAGGGCGCGTCCTCCGGTCCCGATGATTTCCGCCAGGCTCAGCCCCGCCACCAGCCCGAACGCGGCCACGTAGACGAGCAGGAAAGGGATGGAGCCGGTGTTCCCCGTCGCCAGCGCCACGCCTGCTGCCGCCAGCGCGTAGAGGGCCAGCACGATCTCTCCCACGACTGACCGGTCGCTCCCCAGCCGGTACCGGCTGTGTATCCATTCCCCCCGTCGCCCCTCCAGGCGGAACTTCGGGGTGCGGGCGAAGTCCCCTCCCCAGCGGGTTAACCCTTCCCAGGCGGCCAGGGTGTTGTTCCAGGCAATCCCGGTTCCCACCAGCACCAGAAGTGGGAAGGCCAGCAGCCGGCGTTTCCAATCCGGATACAGCGCCCACTGGCTGGTGGCGTACACCAGGAACGGCCCCAGGCAGACCGGCCCCAGCAGATTCAGCGGCCCGCGCATCAGGTGGGGGTGGAAGAGGAGGGGAAGGGTGAGCAGAAGGAGGGCCACCATCAACGGATGGGCCAGGTATCCGCTCAGATGGATCAGCCCCATCGCTTTCTGCACCCCGTTGAGCTGACGGCAACGGACCAGCGGCCCGGCCAGTTTACGCAGACACTGAACCGAGCCCCGGGTCCAGCGGGCCTGTTGCCGTTTGAAAGCCAGGACCTGGGGGGGCAGCTCCGCCGGCCCTTCGACCTCTGGCAGATAGAGACACCGCCACCCGGCCATCTGCGCCCGGTAGCTCAGGTCCAGGTCCTCACAGACGGTGTCCGTCTGCCAGCCGCCGCTGGCTTCGATGCAGGCCCGTCGCCATACCCCTGCCGTCCCGTTGAAGTGCATCGGCAGGTCGGAGCGGCTGCGGGCGGTCTGCTCGACGACGAAGTGGCCGTCCAGCGCCAGCGCCTGGACCCGGGTGAGGAGGGAGTAATCGGCGTTGAGGTGAGCCCAGCGGGTCTGGACCATGCCCAGGCGGGGGTCGGTGAGGAGGGGAGGGATGGTGCGCAGGAGGAAGTCGGGTCGGGGGACGAAGTCGGCGTCGAAGACGGCGATGAACTCTCCCCGGGCGTGGGCCAGTCCCCAGGCCAGCGCCCCGGCCTTGAACCCCACCCGGTCCGACCGGCGGAGGACGTGGATATCCACTCCCCGCTCCCGATGGAAGGCGGCGCGGGCCTCCGCCAGCCGGGTGGTCTCATCGGTGGAATCGTCCAGCACCTGAATCTGGAGCCGGTCGCGCGGGTATTCCAGCCCGGCGACGGCGTCAATCAGCCGCTCCACCACGTGCCGCTCGTTGTAGATTGGAAGCTGGACCGTCACACTGGGGAGGCGATCCCCATCCACCTGTGTTGTGAACGGCGCGCGGCGACGGTTCCGCCAGTAGAGAACCACCAGCGCCCAACTGTTCAGTCCGTAGAGGGCCAGCCAGAGCGTGACCAGCGTGTAGAGAATGGCGAGGGCGGGGGCGATGAAATCGGCCATAGGCGATCGTCCTGTTCAGAGATGGGCTGTGAAGGGGAGGGTTCCGGGCCTCCGGCGCTTTCAGCGTTGGGGGGACTGAGGGGGCGCTGAATCGCGCAGCCCCAACAGCTCGTAGACCGGCACCGGTGCGGTGAATCCTTTGGCCTCTATCGGGGGGAGCGGCCGGGCGAGCACCCATCCTTCGACCCGTTCGTAGGCGGCCTGGTCGAGCAGGACCTGGCCGGCGGCGGCGTTCTCCTGGAGCCGCTTGGCCAGGTTGACGCTGGCCCCGATGGCGGTATAGTTCAACTGCTGGGCGGTGCCGACGTTGCCCACCACCGCCTCTCCCACGGCGATCCCCACGCCGTAGGCGAGATGATGGGCGGGCGGGGCGCTCCTGTGGTAGGACCGGATCGCCTCCTGCATCCGCAGCGCTGCCCGCACGGCCCGGAGCGTATGGTCTGATTGGGGGAGGGGGGCGTTGAAGATCGCCATCACCGCGTCTCCCATAAACTTATCCAGGGTCCCCTCCTCCGCCAGCACCGCATCCGCGCCGATGGCCAGATACCGGTTGAGCACCTCCACCAGCTCCTCGGGGTCCAGGTATTCGCTGAAGGCGGTAAAGCCGCGGATGTCGGCGAAGAGGATGGTGACCTCCTGCCGGTGGCCTCCGAGCTTCAGGCTGCCGGGGTCTTCCAGCAGCCGCTGCACGACGGCGGGGCAGACATACCGCTGGAAGGTCTCCCGGATGAACCGTTCGCGGGCCTCCAGCCGCCGCTGTTCGGTCAGATCGTCCACCACCAGGGCGGTGCCCAGCCGTCGCTGTTCGGGGTCTTTCAACGGGGAGAGGCTCACGCTGAGGTTGACCCGGCCCCGCTGGGGCAGCTCTGGCTCCAGTTCCCAGCGCAGGAGGGGTTGATCTTTTCGCCGGATCTGGTCTATCAGCCCTTTCAGGTGGGGGAAGAGGGCGGGGAGGGCCTCGGCGAGGGGACGGCCCGCCGTCTCTTCGGCGGAGACGGCGAGGATGCGTTCGGCGGCCTGGTTGACCAGGGTGATCATATCCTCCTCGTCAGTTGTGATGACGCCGCTGGCGATGGAGGCGAAGATGTTGTCCATCAGCGCCTTGGCGGCGGTGACGCTCTCGAAAAGGCGGGCGTTCTCGATCGCGATGGCGGCCTGGTCGGCGAAGGCGGCCAGCAGGTCCCGGTCCCGGTCGTCGAAGATGCCGGTGCGGATGCGGTTGTCGGCGTAGATGACGCCGGTGATCCGGTCCCGCACCCGCAGGGGGACGCAGAGGATGGAGCGGAGGTTGTAGCTGACGATGCTCTCCCTGCCCATAAAGCGGGGGTCCAGCTGGGCGTCGGTGGTGACCACCGGCTCCCCTTCCTGGGCCACCCGGTAGACCACGCTGCGGCTGATCTCGAAGGCGGAGTCGGCGATCGTCTCCTGGTCCATATTCCGCGCGGCGCGGAACTCCAGGCTCCCGGTCTCCGGATCCACCAGCATCAGGAAGGCCCGTTCCGCGCCGGTGATGCGGATGATCTCGTCCATCACCCGGTTGAGGACCTCGCTCAGGTCGAGGGAGGAGTTGACCACGCGGGCCACTTCGGCCAGGGAGGCCAGTTGGGCCCGTTCGTCGGCCTGGGCGGCCAGCTCTTTTTCCAGATAGTCGAGGGATCCGTTGAGGTGCTGGAGGTAGGGGGTGAGGCTCATCGCCAGGGGGCTGGCAGGCCCGGCCTGATGGCGTGCCAGGAGGCGGGCCATCTCGGCCAGTTCCTGTCGGATGCGGGCGAGCGATTCGCCGCCCGGAAAGGGGGCCTGTGGATCGGGATGGTTCACAGAACACTCCTTCTCTTGCATCTCAGTGCCGGGAAACGTGGAGCACCACGGGCATTATACCGCACCTTGTCGGGCCGGGCAACAGTGGGGGTTATCGCGGGTGTATTTCAGTCTGGGGGCGAGATGTCCCTGGCCCGGGCCGGAATCCGGGGAAACACGAATGGCGCGAATGGGAACGAATACCGCGAATGGGGCAGGGATCCCTCCTGTTCGCCGTATTCGGGCCATTCGTGAGATTCGCGATCCACCGGCGGGCGGGAGGACCACTCGCCCCGAAATTGAAATACGTCCGGCTATCGCTCGGTAGCGGGGATGAAGATACGGAAGGGGAACGGCTCGAAGGCCAGGGTCAGGCTCAGATAGTCGTCGCTGTAGCCCCCGGCGGCATAGATGACCTGGTCGAGCAGGGCAATCCCGGCTCCCTGCCATTCCCGCGTCAGCGGCGTTTCCACCGCTATCCAGCGGGCCTCTGCCGACACGTACTGCTCGTTGAAGCCGAGGTACCCTCCCCAGCCGCCGCCGCCGATGGCGTAGAGCTGCCCGGCCAGGGGGACCAGGCCCAGCCCGCCCCGGGCCATCGTGAGCGGCGTGCAGCTTTCCCACGTATCCCTCTGCGGGTCATAGGCTGTGCAGGTCGTCAACTCCCGTCCGTCCCGGTAGCCGCCGACCACGTAGATTTTTCCCTCCAGCGGGGCTGCTGCCGCCAGTGCCCGCGGTTGAGGCATGGGGGAGCGTTCCTCCCATCGGCCCTCCTCGGGGATATAGACAAGCGTGTTGGCCAGGTAGCTGTCTCCGTCGGTGCCGCCGAAGAGGTAGATGCGTCCTTCGTGGACAGCCAGAGCGTAGGCGCAGAGGGGATGGGGGAGGGAGGGGACCTTCTCCCATGTGTCGGTCGCAGGTCGGTAGGCTTCGGCCAGGGCCAGGGCTTCTCCGCCGTCGGCGCATCCGCCGGGGACGAAGATCCGGTCCCCCAGTAGGGCAGCCGCCACGTAGGCGACCGGGGTGGATTTGGGCGTCCCCCGGCTCCAGGTATCGCTTTCCGGGTCGTAGACCTCCACCGAGCTGCTCGGTCCATCGGGTCCTTCTCCGCCGATAGCATAGAGCCGCTCGGCGTAGGCGGCCAGCCCCAGCCAGGCCCGACGGGTAGGCATCTGTGCCCGCTCGGTCCAGCGGCTTCCCTCCCCAAGGCCGACGAGCTGTCCCTGCTCTCCTCCTCCTCCAGGGGGGAGAAGCCCGGTTGGGTTGGCGGCTGGGGAGGAGCGAGGCCAGGAGAGGATGCCACCCAGGGCTGCCAGCAGGGCGGCGAGGAGAAGCGCTGCCCGGCGGTGCCGGGGGAGGGGGACAGGGAGGGAGGGGGGGAGAGGGGGCGCGGTGGCCGGGAGCGGGTAGGCCTCTTCCTGGGGGACGGCGACCCAGCCCTGCTGGATGGCGATCATCGTCGCTTCGGTGCGGGATTCGGCCCCCAGCTTGGCGAAGATGTTGCGCAGATGGACTTTGACGGTATTGGTGCTGATGCCGAGCCGATGCGCGATCTGCTTGTTGGTGACGCCCGTGGCGACGAGCTGAAGGACCTCCAGCTCTCGCTCGCTCAGCGGCTCCCCATACTCGGCCACTGTCTTTCTCTCCCAATTCCTGCCCGGGAGCTACCTCCCTTCGCAACCTGCCTGGTATGATTATACCACTGTTGCAGAAGGTCACAAAAACGAGAGGGCGGGGGGCGTATTTCAATTCGGGGCGAGTGGTCTTCCGGCTCGCCGGTGGATCGCGAATCCCACGAATGGCCCGAATACGGCGAACAGGAGGGATACCTGCTCCATACGCGGTATTCGTTTCCATTCGCGCCATTCGTGTTCCCCGGGGTCCGGCCCGGGCCAGGGACATCTCGCCCCCAAACTGAAATACACCTCTTCAGTCTGGGGGACTTGACAAAACCGTCCCGGTATGATATAATCATATTGAGTTAGTTCAATATTTCATTAGCTCAATATGATTCAACCGGCTATGAAGCTGCGGATTGAACCGGATAGCAAGGTTCCCATATACATTCAGATCGAGGAGCAGGTGCGGGCGATGATCGCCGCAGGGCAGCTCCGGCCTGGCGATCAGCTCCCCACCATCCGTCAGTTGGCGACCGATCTGCGGGTAAATTATAATACAGTGGCCCGCGCCTACCTGGAACTGGACCGGGATGGGGTGATCACTACTCAGCGGGGGCGGGGCACCTTTGTCGCCGGGATGCCCGATGAGAAGCAGATGGCTCGCCTGCGGGAGGAAAAACTCCACAGCATCCTTCTCAGCTCCCTGGAGGAGGCTCGTCGCCTGGGCTACAGCACCGACGAGGTCGCTGCCGCTTTTCATCGGGCGCTGGCCCACTGGCTCCGGGAGAACGGTCAATAAGGGTATAAGCTCCGTCCGTGGTAGAGGGTGTATTCTATTCATTAACTTTAAGGAGGGAAAATGATGATCAAACCGACAGTCCGGCCCACCGAGGGCAGACAGCTCCCTGCTTCCGCGTACATCAGACCGAAGGAGGAGATTCCTATGAAGGGTTTTAACGGGCTGGCTCTGCTGATCTTTCTGGTCCTGCTGATCCTCTCCATCGCGCTGGCCGTCATCCTGGGCGTGGCAGGCGTACAGGCCGGTTGGGTCCTGGGCGAGATCTTCCTGTTGAACCTGATCGGCCTCTACATCCTCCTCGCCTTCCGCGTCGCCAGCCAGTGGGAGAAGGCTATTGTCCTCCGGCTGGGGCGCTTTCTCGGCCTCAAGGGCCCCGGCCCTTTCTGGATCATCCCTGTTGTGGACACCATCCCGGCGATGGTGGACCACCGGGTGATGGTCACTCCCTTCAGTGCTGAGAAGACGCTGACCAAAGACACGGTCCCGGTGGACGTGGATGCGGTCCTTTTCTGGGTGGTGTGGGATGCGGAGAAGGCGGCGCTGGAGGTGGAGGACTACCGGGCGGCGATCTCCTGGGCGGCGCAGACTGCCCTGCGGGAGATCATCGGCCAGATGGACCTGGCGGACATCCTGGTGGGGCGGGCGAAGATGGACGCAGAGCTGCAGCGGATCATTGACGAGCGGACCAACCCATGGGGGATCACGGTCCAGTCGGTGGAGATCCGCGACATTGTGATCCCCGAAGCGCTGGAGGATGCGATGAGCCGCCAGGCCCAGGCGGAGCGGGAGCGGCAGGCCCGGGTGATCCTGGGTGAGAGCGAGAAGCAGATCGCGGCTTCCTTTGCCGAGGCGGCAGAGGCCTACAGGGACAACCCCACTGCCCTTCACCTGCGGGCGATGAACATGCTCTTCGAGGGGCTGAAGGAGAAGGGCGCTCTGGTCATCGTACCTTCCAGCGCGGTGGACACGATGAACCTGGGCGGGGTCCTGGGCGTCTCCGCAGTAGGGGGACTGGTCTCGACCGACAGGGGCGGTGAGAGGTAGTTCGAGGCGGTTGGCAGGGAGTGGTCGGCCAGGCCGCTAACTCAAGACTGGATAGCCGGAGGGATACAATGACGGGAGAAGCCTGGGTATTGGACGAGATCACGGTCTCGGTATCGGGGGTCTTCACCACCTACCACCGTCTGGAAACCCCATCGGGGGTTCTGGGGGAGCTGACCCTTCCTGCTTTTCGTTCCGAAGGTCGCTTCTGTACCGCCGATGGGCGGGAGCTGGTGATGCGGCGGACCAGCTGGTGGAGGGGCTGGCATGAGCTGCGCGAGGGTGGAGTCGGGGTGGGCACGGCCCGGCCGCGCGGTTTCTGGCGGCGAAAGATGGACGTCGAATTCCGGGGGCGGATGTATGAGCTGGCTCCCGTTGGCTTCTGGGCCCGCGATTGGCGTCTGGCGGATGAGGCCGGGGTAGCGATCCTGGAGGTCCGGCCACGCGGTGCCTTCCGTCGAGGGGCCCGGATAAAGATCCTGGGTCCCATTGACACCGATCTGCTCGCCTTCACTTACTACCTGGTAAACGCGCGCTGGCAGGAAGAAGGGGCGGCTGCGGCGGCCGCGGCGTCGAGCTAGGCGATGGCTGCAGGGCCTGTCACAGCGGATCGGGTGGTGGTCGAGGCGTCGGGCCTGTTCCCCCGACGCCATCGGCTGCTGGCGGGGGCTACCTTCGTGGGCGAGATGGCCTTTGGCCTCGGCTCTTCCGTCCCTTACACCGACGCCGAGGGGCGGGAGATGCGGATGGCGCGCGTTTCGCTATGGCTGCCGGAATACCGGATGTGGGAAGAGGATCGGGAGCGGGCGTCCGCCCGCGTGAGCCTGCTGGGGTGGCAGGTAGGCGTGGAGCTGGATAGCCAGTCCTTTTCCTTTCGGCCGACCCGCCTCTGGCAGACGGCCTGGGAGTTGCGAGACGGGGACGATCGGCTGGTGCTGACGGTGCGTCGGACCGGGTGGGGACGGGCGGAGATTGTCGTCCACAGGCCGGTGGATACCGACCTCATCGCCTTTGTCTATTACCTCTTTGTCACCCAACGGCGGGCGGCACGGCGGAGGTATTAGCGTATTTTGTACATTGCCGCAGAGACCCGCCCACGTAGCACGGGCTGCCGGGCCTGTTTTTTGCAGGCTGACAACCCGCTTTGCCGGGCGGTGGATTTCGTTGTCCCTGGGCCCGCAATGACGGTGGGGCGGCAGGGGCTGCGTAGGCAGTTGCACGTTGCCCGTACAGGGAAGGAGGCAGAAATGTTGTACGCAACGCTCAGCCTGGAGATCCTCATCATGCTTGTCCTGCCCATAGCCCTCTGGTTGCTGGTCCGACGCTGGCCGGGGGTCACCTGGGGGTTGATCGGGGCGGGGGTCCTCACATTCGTCGCTTCCCAGGTGGTCCATCTCCCCCTGAACTGGGGGCTGGGCCTCCTGACGGGTGGGCGTGGCGTGGCGCTGTGGCCCATCCCGCTGATGGCCGCTGTTGCCGGCCTCAGCGCGGGCGTCTGCGAGGAGGTGGCCCGCTACCTGGTGCTCCGGTTCTGGCGACGGGAGGCCCGCTCCTGGGGTCAGGGGGTGGCCTTTGGCGCAGGACACGGTGGGGTTGAATCCCTCCTCACCGCCCTGGCTGTCCTTATCACCTTTGTCCAGATGCTGGCCCTGCGCGGGACGGACCTGGGTGCGCTGGGGCTTTCCGGCGAGATGCTGGAACAGGCCCAGGCGCAGGTGGAGGCGTTCTGGGCCACGCCCTGGTACATGCCGCTCCTGGGAGGGCTGGAGCGCGCCTTCGCCATCACCATGCACATCGCCTGGAGCCTGATGGTGGTCCGCTCCCTCACCCACAACAACCTGCTCTGGCTGGGGGCAGCCATCCTCGGCCACGCCCTGGTGGACGGAATGGCGGTGGGATTGGCCCAGAGCGGCTGGGCTCTGGAGGCGGTTGAGGGGGTGGTGTTCCTCTTCGCCCTCGCCGCCGCCGCTGCCATCTGGGCCCTTCGCCGCCTCCCCCGACCGACAGAGCCGGACGTTTCACGTGAAACGTTGACATAAAGTAATCACCTCTCCGTTGACAACTTCCCCTCTCTGGTCTATACTTCTGTCAACCTGCGGTACATGCTCCAGCGCAGGCAAGTGCTCTTTTCAGTGGTCCCTCTCACGGAAAGGAGGTCACGATGACCGTCACAGTCACCTGGTACGGCCATGCATGCATTGGCATCGAAGTGGGTGAACATCGGCTGCTGGCCGACCCCTTCCTCACCGGTAACCCCCTCGCCGCCGCCTCCCCAGGCCAGCTCAACCCCACCGTCATCCTGGTCTCCCACGGCCACGGAGACCATGTGGGGGACGCTCTGGACCTGGCCCGCCGCACCGGCGCCCTCGTTATCAGCAACTTTGAGATCACCAACTGGTTCCAGGCCCAGGGCCACGCCAACGTCCACCCCCAGCATATCGGCGGCGGCTTCCGCTATCCCTTCGGCTACCTCAAGCTCACCATCGCCCACCACGGCTCCGCCCTGCCCGACGGCTCCTACGGCGGCAACCCCTGCGGCTTCCTCCTCACCACCGAGGGCAAGAAGCTCTACCTGGCCTGCGACACCGGCCTCTTCTACGACATGAAGCTGATCGGCGAGGAGGGGCTGGACCTGGCCGTCCTCCCCATCGGCGACAATTTCACTATGGGGCCGGACGACGCGCTCCGGGCAGTGAAACTGCTCACGCCCCGTAAGGTGGTCCCCATCCACTACGATACCTTCGACATCATCCGCCAGGACCCCCACGCCTGGGCAGAGCGGGTGCGGGCAGAGACCTCCGCCGAGCCGGTGGTGCTCAAGCCGGGGGAGAGCATCACGCTCTAGAAGACACATAAGCCGCAGGATGCAGGAGCAGGGTGCTCCATGTCCCTTGCTCTTTGCCTCCTTTGCAGTGAGGGAACCCATCCACGTCCTGCAATCTGACTTACGGGAGATTTATAATGGCTAAACGCTTTGTCTCCTATGGCAAGTGCTTCCTCTGTGGTGGGACGTTCGCCAAAAACACGATCGGTCGCCATCTGCAGAAATGCGTCCCAGCCCACGAGGTTACCAAAGGCAAGCCGGTCCGTCTGTTCCACCTGCGCGTTGAGGGCTATTACGCCCCGTATTACTGGATGCACTTGGAGATGCCGGCCACCGCCACCCTGATGGACCTGGACCATTTTCTGCGCGCTATCTGGCTGGAGTGCTGTGGCCACCTGAGCGCTTTCACCATCGGCGATACCCACTATGAACTGGATACCGGCATGGTGGACGCCATGTGGAAGGACTTCTTTGGCCCCTCCATCCCGACACGCAAGATGAACGTCCAGCTACAAAAGGTACTCTCGGTAGGAGATGTCTTCTTCCACGAGTATGACTTCGGCACCACCACGACCTTAAAACTGAAGGTGGTGGGGGAGAGAGAGGGCCCACGGCCTCGAGAAGGGGTGCGCGTGTTGGCCCGCAACTACGCGCTGGTGTTCTCCTGCGTAGGATGTGGGCAGCCAGCCCAGTGGGTCTACACCTTCAGCGGCAGCTATGAGACCTATTGCAACAAACACGCTCAGGAGCACGAAGACTGGGAAGACGGCTTCCTCCCCCTGGTCAACTCGCCGCGTGTGGGCGAGTGCGGCTACACCGGCCCCAGTGATGAATCGCTGGTGTTTGAGGAGACCATGCCGGAGAAGGTCTGAAAGAGGGAAAACGATGGACGAAAGAGCCGAGCAGCGGGTGATCGAAGTTCTGGAGACCGACCCCGATTTCTACGTGCCGGTGAAAAAGCTGTGGCTGATGCTCCAGCGAGAGGGGCTGGCCCTCGATCTGGACCTGGAGAGCTTTCACGCCCAACTGGAGGCCGATGACCGGTTCGAATTCATCGAGGGAGTGGACCACACCGAGGGGTTCGAAGACGACCCGGAGCTGGCCGCTGAGATGGAACAGGATATGGAGGCCCTGGGCTTCTTCAGCGGCCCCCGCGTGAAGCTGGCCTCCCGGGAAATGACAGCCGAGGACGTCTTCGCCGGCCTCTACCGCAGCCTGGCCCAGTTGAACGCCGCCCTCCAGGGGGCCTGGGAGACCCGCCCCAAAGGGGACGCGGAGGCCGAAGAGATGCTCCTGGATGCCCTCGCCCTGGCCGAACAACTGGAACGGGATATCCGGGAGATGATCGAAGAGCAGGAAGGACAGGACGCCCAGGAGGATGAAAAATGAACCGCCCGCTCCGATGGTACGATTACATCACTATCAACATCTACTGGCTGGGCCTCACCACTCTCTCCCAGACCAACGGCCTGGTCTTCCCCCTGCTGGTCCAGAAGTTCGTGGGGGAAACGGGGAAGGCCACCTTCTTTGGCACCCTCCGCCTCTGGTCGCTGATGGTCGCTCTGCTGGCCCAGGCGCTGATGGGGATGCTCTCCGACCACAGCACCCTCCGCTGGGGCCGCCGCCGCCCCTTCATCTTCCTGGGCACCCTGGCGGACCTGGTCTTCATCACTGCCATCGGCTTCTCCATCGGCCTGGAGGGAATGGCAGGCTACTGGTTCCTCTTCGCCATGGCCATCCTCCTCCAGATCTCCTCCAACACCGCCCACGGAGCCGAGCAGGGGCTGATCCCCGACCTGGTCCCCGAGGACCGGCGGGGCCGTTTCTCCGGCATCAAGGCGGTGCTGGAGATCCCTCTCCCCGTGATCCTGGTCGCCTTCGCCGTCGGCCCCATCGTCGCCCGGGGCGATCTCTGGGGAGGGTTGATGGTGGCCGCGGGCGTGCTCACCCTGTGCATGCTGATCACAATGCTGGTCCCGGAAAAGCGGCTGGAAGCCCCCCCCTCCCGGCTGGATTGGGCCCCCTTCCTGCGGCTGCTGGTGATGACGGGGCTGTTCACGGCGGTCATCCTCGGCATGGGGGAGGTGGTGAAGATAGCAGGAAGGCTGCTGGGAGGAGGGGGCTCGACGGCTACCCTGGTCCTCCTCATGGGGGCCGTTGGCCTGGCGGGAATGGTCGTTGCCGTGGCGCTGGGCGTGTGGGCCAGCGTCCGCGTCAGCATCGGCGAGGCTGCCCGTGCCAACCCCTCCTTCACCTGGTGGGTGGTCAACCGGCTGGCCTTCCTGGTGGGGACGACCAACCTCTCCGGGTTCGCGGTATACTTCCTCCAGGGACGGCTGGGCTATCCGGAGGAGAAGGCGGCCGGACCGGCCAGCCAGTTGATGATGGCGGTGGGGGTCTTTATCCTCCTCTCCGCCCTCCCCAGCGGCTGGCTTGCCGACCGCATCGGCCATAAGCGGATCGTTGCCCTCAGCGGCCTTGTGGCGACGGCCGGCACGATGATCCTGTTGCTCTCCCCCAGCCTCACGCCCATCTACATCGGCGGTTGCATCATCGGCATCGCCGCCGGCCTCTTCTTTACCGCCAACTGGGCCCTGGGCACGGAGCTTGTGCCAAAGGAGGAGGCAGGCCGTTATCTGGGCATCTCCAACCTGGCCGGCGCCGGCGCCGGCGCTGTCGGCGCCTACATCGGGGGGCCGATCGCCGACCACATCACTCTCTACGTGCCAGATGTGCCGGGGTTGGGCTACGTGCTCCTGTTCGCCATCTACGGCGCTCTCTTCCTCATCTCCGTCATTGTTCTGACAAAGGTGAAGACACCCGGGGCCAGGGCTGTCGGTGTGTAGGGCTTTGGAGGGCTACGGCACGATGTAGGTATCCACCACCGCCCCCTCCCGATCCCGCAGCACGATCAATTCCCCGGATTCCCACGCCGCCTCGGCCCGACCCCAGTAGAGATGCGTGGGAGTGGAGGAGCCTGGGCCGGAGTGCACGGCCACTTCTCCCCCCGGAAAGAGGATCAGCCGGGGGAAGGTGAACAGGTTGCCGGCTGCGTCGGATAGGGTCCATCCCTCCAGCAGGGCTGTCCCGCCCCGGTTCCGCACCCGCACCACCTCCGCCGCCAGGTCCCCCGCTCCCAGCACCCCGCCGATCTCCACCAGCGGTGGACCGGAAGGGGTAGATGTGGGAAGGATGGGGGTGGGCGGAGCGGTGGGCGGAAGAGGGGTGGGTGTGGATGGCTCCTCGGAGATGGGGGCTGTGCCCCCGGGGATAACCAGCACCTGCCCGACGTGGATCAGGTTGGGGTCGCTCAGGCCGTTGGCGGCGATCAGCTCCTCCAGCGAGACCCCATAAGCGGCGGCGATCCGGGCCAGTGTGTCCCCCTCCTGGACCGTGTAGAGGAGCGGGCCAGGCGTGGGGGATGGGAGGGTAAGGGGGGAGGGAAGGGGGACAGCCGACGGCGCGGGGGTGGCCGTCGGGGAGGGCGTGGGGGTGGGCGTGGGCGCTGGCTCCCTGCCCAGGGCCAGCAGGGCCAGTCCGACGGCTGCCGAAAGCAGGATCACCCCGATCGCTACTGGCGTCCAGTTCCGCGATTGCATCATTCCCTCCACCTGCTATGATACCATCCGCAGGGGATGCGTCAAGTCAGCGCGCCGCTCCAGGTGTATTTCAGCCTGGGGGCGAGATGTCCCTGGCCCGGGCCGGACCTGGGGAAACACGAATGACGCAAATGGAAACGAATACCGCGAATGGAGCAGGTACCCCTCTTATTTGCTGTATTCGGGCCATTCGTGGGATTCGCGATCCACCGGCGGGCGAGAGGATCACTCGCCCCGAAATTGAAATACGCCCCGCTGCTCCTTGCAGGAAAGCGGACTCCAGTTTATAATACCCCAGCGCGAGGGGAAGTGTCGGAATGGGCAGACGAGCGTGACTTAGGATCACGTGGGGCAACCCGTGCGGGTTCGAGTCCCGCCTTCCCCATCGTTCGGGGCGCAGTTGCGCCCCGCAGATTTGTTACCCGGATGAGGAGTACGTGAGATCGGATGGACAGGCTGGAGATAAAAGTCAACACAGAACCAGTGGAGACCCGGCGGCTTCGCCTCACCGTGGAGATCCCCGAGGAGCAGGTGCAGGAAGAGATGCGCCGGACAGCCAGGCGGATCGCCCAGGAGGTCAACATCCCTGGCTTCCGCAAGGGCAAGGCCCCCTACCATATCATCCTCCAGCGTTTCGGTGAAGAGGCGGTTCGCCGCGAGACGGCTGACGGGCTGATCGAGCAGGCCTACCGGAAGGCTATGGAGCAGGAGGGGATCCAGGCTTACGCCCCTGCAACCCTCGTCGAATCTCAACTGACCCCTATGCGCTTCGTCTTCACCGTCCCCCTGCCCCCGGTGGTCGAGCTGGGGGACTACCGTGCGCTGCGCATCGAACCCCCAACGGTCCAGGTGACCGGGGAGGAGGTCGAAGAGGTGCTGGAGCGCCTCCGCCAGGAGAACGCAGTGCTGGAGCCGCTGGAGGGGCGACCGGCACGGGCCGGGGATGTGGTGGTCATTGACGTCGAGGGGCGGGATGAGGAAGGGAAGCTCTTCCTGAAGGATTCCGAGGTCCAGGTCCTGCTGGACCCCGAAAGCGACTACCCGCTCCCCGGCTTCCACCAGGCCCTGGAGGGGATGACGGCAGGAGAGGAAAAGACCTTTCGGCTGGAGTCGTCCGGGGGGGAGTCCCCTGGGGAGGCCGAGTTCACCGTCCGCCTGGTCCGCCTTTTCGACCGCATCCTCCCCCAGATAGACGATGATCTGGCCCGGACGGTGGGGGATTACGACAACCTCCAGGAGCTCCGGGCCAGGATCGAGGAGCAGCTTCGACGGAGGAAGGAGCAGGAGGCGGAGGAAAGCTACGCCGATCAGGTCATCCAGGCCGTGGTGGAACGATCCCGGATCGAGTATCCGCCCGATGCGCTGGAGGAGGTGGTTGACGAGCTGGTGGAGCAGTACGGCCGTCAGGTCGAGCAGGAAGTGCGGATGAGCCTGGCCGATTACCTGCGGGTCACGCAGAAGAGTTTAGAGGACCTGCGTCAGGAGCTTCGCCCCCGGGCCAGGAGGCGGCTGGAGCGCTCCCTGGTGCTGGCCAAAGTGGTGGAGGCAGAGGGGCTCGAGGTGAGCGACGAAGAGGTGGAGCAGCGCATTGCCGAAGCCAGTCAGCCGTGGGGGGACCGGGCGGAGGAGGTGCGTCGGCGGCTCCAAAAGGAGAACAACCGGCGGGCCCTGTTCAACGACCTCCTGGTGGAAAAGGTCATCAACCGGTTGACCGCCATCGCCCGGGGCGAGGAGGCGCCGGAGGCTCCAGTAAAGGAGAAAGAGTAGATGGACGTTGAGAATCTGATTCCCATGGTCATCGAGTCCACCGGGCGGGGGGAGCGGGCCTACGATATCTTTTCCCTCCTTCTGCGCGAACGGATCGTCTTCCTGGGCACCCCCATCACCGACCAGGTGGCCAACCTGATCGTGGCCCAGTTGCTGTTTCTGGACCGGGAGGACCCGGAGCGGGAGATTTCCCTTTACATAAATTGCCCCGGCGGGGTGATCCCGGCCGGGCTGGCGATCTACGATACGATGCAGCTCCTGCGTGCCCCCGTCTCCACCATCGCCGTGGGAATGGCGGCCAGCATGGGCACGGTTCTCCTCACCGCCGGCACCAAGGGCCGCCGGTTCGCTCTCCCTCACGCCACCATCCATCTCCACCAGCCGCTGGGCGGGGTGCAGGGCCAGGCCACCGACATCGAGATCGCAGCCAAGGAGATCCTGCGGATGCGCTCCCTCCTCAACGACCTCCTGAAGCGGCACACTGGCCTTTCCGACGAGCAGATCGAGCGGTTCACCGACCGGGATTTCTATATGACGGCGGAGCAGGCGGCCACGTACGGGATCATAGACCAGGTGCTGGAGCCGGCCAGATAGTTGCTCCCCTTGTTTCGATATTTCCACCACAGAGGCACGAAGAGCACAGAGTTCTACTTAATTCCGGCATCCCTCTGTGTCCTCTGTGCTTCTGTGGTTTCTACTACCCGAGGGACCTGTGGGACTGAAACGGGACGAGAGCGGGCGGCTCCACATCGAATCCCCCCTGATGGGGGAGTCGTTGATGCGAAAGCGACTCCTCCAGGAGACGGATGCGACCGTCCTCTTCCAGCCCCTGCCGGACCTGGCAGTGATCAAGCTGGGGGGACAGTCGGTGATTGACCGGGGGCGGGCCGCTGTCTTCCCCCTTCTGGAAGAGCTGGTCGCAGCGCGCGCCGGGCTTGACCTGCTCGTGCTGACCGGCGGAGGGACCCGTTCCCGCCACGCCTACGCCATCGCCCTCGATCTGGGGATGCCGACAGGCGTGCTGGCCGCGCTGGGGGCCAGCACCAGCGAACAGAACGCTATGATGATCGCCCTTCTCCTGGCCCCCTACGGGGGGGTCAAGATCGGCCACGACGACCTGCTCAAGCTTCCCGCTTATCTCCGGCTGGGGGCTATCCCGGTGATGCACGCGATGCCCCCCTATGGGCTGTGGGAGGAGCCTCCCGCCATCGGCCGCATTCCTCCCCACCGCACCGATGTCGGCACGCTGCTCACCGCCGAGGTGCTGGGCGCCCGCCGCTGCGTCCTGGTCAAAGACGAGCGCGGCCTCTACACCGACGACCCGAAGCGAAACCCCTCAGCGGAGTTTATCCCCGAGATCGGCGTGGAGGAATTGATGAGGCGAGACCTGCCGGACCTGCCGGTAGAGCGGGCGATGCTGGCAGCGCTGGCTCAGGCCCGCTCCGTGCGGGAGGTGCTGCTGGTCAACGGGCTGGAGCCTGGCACGCTGACGGCAGCGCTGAAGGGGGAAAACCCGGGCACCCGCATCTATTCGGGGCGGGATGGGTGACTCAGCCCTCATCCACCGGCCGGCCACACCGGGGACATACCGGCGCGACCGCCTCCCCCGAGCCGTGGAGCACCGCCCAGCCATAGCCGCATGCTCCACACCGCCACCGCTGCACCGGCGTCTCCACCTGCCCGACGACCAGCGCCGCCCCTTCCACCAGCGCCTGGGCTACCTTGCGCCGGGCATCGCTGAGGATGCGCTGGAAGGTGGAGCGAGAGACCTCCATTCGGCTGGCCGCCTCGGCCTGGTACAGACCCTCCAGATCCGCCAGCCGCAGCGCTTCCAGTTCCTCATAAGAGAGCCAGATCTGAGGCAGCTCCGCCAGCGGTCGTCCCACCGGCTTGTACGTCATCTCTGCCGGAACGTATTCGACCGTCCGCTTCTTCCGTGGTCGAGGCATAAAACGTTCTCACCGGCATCCGGCTTGATGTTCAAATCTGACGTTTGACGCTTGACGTTTGACGTCAAACGTCAAACGTCAAACGTTAGACACTCTGTGCACGAGCACTATATCATCCCTGCGAGGTCTCGTCAAGTGATCTGGATCGGGTTGGACGATACGGACATGCCCGGATCGCCGGGTACGGGCAGGCTGGCGCGGGAGATCGCCGGTCGCCTGGGGGAACGGTTCCCCCTCTTCGGCGTCACCCGGCACCAGCTACTGCAGGACCCCCGGGTGCCGATGACCGCTCGCAACAGCGCGGCGGTGATCCATCTGGAGGCGGATGGGGCGGCGGAGCTGGAGGAGATGGCCTGGCTCGTGGGCCGGTGGGTGATGGAGCGGGCCGCCCCCGGCAGCGATCCTGGCCTCTGTCTGGCCTGGCAGGTGCCGGCATCGGTGATGGCCTTTGGCCGGAAGGCGAAGGAGACGCTGGTCACCCTGGCCGAGGCCCACATCCTGGCCGATCAGGCCGGGCTGATCCTGCGGGGCCTGGGGGGAGACGGGAGCGGGGCGGTCGGCGCGCTGGCGGCCGTGGGGCTGGCCGCCTCCGGCGAGGACGGCCGCTTCATCCTTCGCGGACGACTGCGGGAGCTGGAGGGCCTCCAGCCCGTCCCGACCCTGCTGGCGGCGGGCGTGGCCCGTGTACAGGCGGTGGATGGGCAGCTCCTGACCGAAGGGATGGTGGATACGAGGGGAAGGCTCCGCCCCTCCCTGGTCGGCGGGGAGCCGGTCCTTTGGGTGAGGAGGGAAAGCGGCCGCTGGGTGGCGATGCAGCGGGATTGAGGACCTACCACACGCGGCAGATCAGCCCCTTGAGGTATGCCCCTTCGGGGAAGGTGAGAGCCACCGGGTGGTCGGCCCCCTGATGCAGATAGCCGATGATCTGAGCCTCCCGCCCCGCGTCAACCGCTGCGCCAAAGAGGATCTTCTGAAAGAGGTCGGCGGAGACCGCCCCGGAGCATGAAGTGGAAAAAAGCACACCGCCGGGTCGGAGCAGCCGGAAGGCCAGCAGGTTGACGTCCTTATAGGCCCGGGCTGCCCGCTGTACGTCCTGGGCCGATGGGGCAAACTTGGGCGGGTCCAGGACGACGACGTCGAACCGTCGGCCCTCGGCCTCAAACTGCCGCAACGTCTGGAACATGTTCCCCTCGACGAACTCGTGTGCCTCTGGCCGGTGGCCGTTGAGGGCCATGTTCTGGCGGGCCATTGCCAGCGCCGGGCCGGAGCTCTCCACAAAGGTCACCCGGGCCGCGCCGCCCGACGCCGCGTAGACGCCAAAGGCTCCAGTGTAGGCGAAGCCGTCCAGCACCTCAGCCCCAGCGCAGAAAGGGGGGAGTCGTCCCCGGTTCTCCCGCTGGTCCAGATAAAACCCCGTCTTCTGACCGGAGCGGATGTCCACCAGGAAGCGGTGGCCGCCTTCCCGTACCTCCAGCCGGTCCGGCGGCTGTTCTCCCCGCAGATGTCCCGTTTGGGGGGGAAGCCCCTCCTTTTCCCGGACCTCCACATCGGACCGCTCGAAGATCCCCCGGGGGGTAAGAAGCTGCACCAGGCTGTCCAGGATTGCCTGGCGGCGCAGCTCCACCCCCAGGGTGAGGAACTGCACGGCCAGGTAATCTCCGTACCGGTCAACCACCAGCCCCGGCAGGCCGTCCGACTCGGCGTGGACAAGCCGGCAGGCGGTGGTAGTGGGGTCCCGTTCCAGCCCTTTGCGGGCCGCCACGGCCCGCTCCAGCCGCCTGTGCCAGAAGGTCCCGTCCACCCGCTCTTCGGGGTCCCAGGTGAGGAGCCGGACGACGATCTGGGAGCGGCGGTTGAGGTAGCCCCGGCCCAGCCAGGCCCCGGCGGCATCCCGCACTTCCACCACATCCCCGTCAGTGGGCTGTCCCTCGATGCGGGCAACTGCTCCGGAGAAGACCCAGGGGTGGTGGCGGAGGACGGACCGCTCCCGTCCCGGCTTGAGGAACAGGCTGCCGGTGGCTTCTTTGCTCATCGCGAATGACGCGAACAGGCCGAGTTTCACGAATGCGGATATTTCCGGGCAGTTCTTACGTAGCGCAGGCTGTTAGCCTGCGCGAAACAGGCCTGGCGGCCTGCGCTACGTGGGCAGGTCATTACCCAGCTTCGCACCATTTGTGCCATTTGTCTGATTCGTGGGATTCGTGATCTGCAAGACTGTCCGGTGGTTGGAATGGCATCCGTGGTCAAAGAAGAGAGCAACCTACAGCGATGCTTTGGGGAGGGTGAAGTGGAAGGTGCTCCCCTTCCCCGGTTCGCTCTCCACCCCCACCTTCCCGCCGTGGGATTCGACGATCCGCTTGACGATGGCCAGTCCCAGGCCGGCACCGCCGAACCGCCGACGGGTAGAGCCGTCTACCTGGTAAAACCGGTCGAATATGCGGGCGAGCTTATCTCTGGGGATGCCAATGCCGGTGTCGGAGATCTCGACCCGCACGGCGTCTTTCTCCTCCTCCATCCGGACGGTGATCGTCCCTCCATCCGGGCTGAACTTGATGGCATTGGCCAGGAGGTTGTCGAAGACCTCGCTGATGCGGGCCCAATCGGCCAGGACAGGGGGAAGCCTGGGAGGGATCTCCGTGCATAGCTCAATCCCGGCCTCGACAGCAGCCGGGCGGCAGGCCTCCAGTGCCATCTGTGCCAGTTGTACCAGGTCGGTCGGCCTGATCTCCAGCGTCTCCCGGCTGACCGTTTCCAGCGTCACAATGTCGCTGACCAGGCGGGCCAGGTGATCGGTCTTGCGGTCCATCACCTCCAGCGCCTTCTGCTGGTCTGGTGTGAGCGGCCCCAGTTCCTCCTCCCTCATCAACCGCACATACCCCTTGACGAAGGTGAGGGGGGTACGCAGCTCGTGGGAGACGTTCTGGATCAGCTCGTCCTTGAGCTTATCCACCTCCTGGAGCTGTCTGTACGCCTCCTCCAGGTTGGCTGCGTGCTCCCGCACTGCCTGGTAGAGCTGGGCGTTCTCGACCGCTGTCGCCACCTGGTTGGCGACGATGAGGATAAGCCGCTGTGCCTGTTCGTCGTAGGCATCGGCCTGGCGACACAGGAGCTGGAGGAGGCCGGCCAGCCGCTCGCCCACCACGAGGGGTGCGCTGAGATAGGATCGGAACCCCGGCTCCCCGGAGGTTTCAGGGCTGAGTTCCACCTGCGACCAGACGGATCGGTTGATCTCATCCGGTCGGATCGGCCCGCCGCCCAGAAGCCGGAACCCCTCCAGCAGCCGGTTTTCCGCCTCCTGGAGTTCCCCCCGGCTGCAAGGCGTGGCGACGTGGAGCATCAGATCGGCGCCAGCATCCCCCCGGATCAGCACGCCGGCCACATCGTAGGCGATCACGTGCCGGAGCTCCACCAGCACCCGCTCCGGTATCTGATGGGGGTCCAGTGAGGTGAGGTGACGGGTGACCTGGTAGAGGGCGCGGGCCATCTGCTCACGGTTTTCCATCTCGGCGTAGAGCCGGGCGTTCTCGATCGCCACCGCCAGGTGGCGGGCGACGGTATCCAGCAGGCGGATCGTGGCGGGCTGGATCTCCTCCGCGTGGGGGGAGCCGAGGGCCATAGCTCCGATCACCCGCCCCCGCACCCGCAGGGGTACCACCACCCCTGTTGTTGTCCCTTCCCCCTCTTCCTTCGCCTCGCCGCAGAAGATCTCCCACACCGGGAGCTGGCTTACCTCTGTCCGCAGCGCGGCCTTACCGAGGGGACCCTCTCCGAGATAGACCGTATGCAGGTTTCTTTCTGCCCCTTCCGGGAGCTTGCGGTGGGCTGCCAGGGTCATCCATTGGCCGGCCTGCTCCCGCAGGAAGATCGCCCCGGCCTGCAGGTTGATCAGTTCCGTCACGTGGGTCAGCGTCTCCGAAAGGACGGCGGGCAGGTCCAGCGAGCGGCCCACAGTGGTGGCGATGCGGTACATAGCGGCCAGCTCGCGGGTCTGGCGGCGGGCCTCTTCGTACAGGTAGGCGTTCTCGATAGCAACGGCAGCCTGGACAGCAATGTCGGTCACCAGGGCTGCCTCTTTTGGGGTGAAGCGGGGCGGGGCCTTCCGTGATACGGTCAGAACGCCGATCACCTCATCCCGCACGATCAACGGCACTCCGATCCAGCTTTCGGAGCGCCAGAGCCCCTCTTTATGCCACCAGCGGGGGTCGGTGGAGGGGTCCGTGACCACAACCGGTTTCTTTCCCTGCACGACTTCCCGCAGGAGGGGGGCTTCGGCCAGGGAGATCAGGCGGCCCAGCATAGGGCTGCCATCAGGGTGCTGGTCGTAGCCGTGGGTAGCCATCACCCGCAGCCGTCCGTCGTGGAGCAGCATCACCTTTGCCCGGTCGTGGGCTACCAGCCGTTCCAGATGGTCCAGCAGCCAGTCCAGGACCTGTCCCAGCTCCAGGGTGGAGGTGAGGACGGTGGCGACGCTGCGGAGTGTTTCCGCCATCTGCCGCTGAGAGCGCTCGGCCTCGAAGAGGCGGGCGTTCTCCACAGCCGCCCCCACCTGGTTGGCGATACCCTTCAGCAGAGTGATCTCCCGTTCGTCGAATTCGTGGGGGAAATGGCTCATAGCGCTGAGGATGCCCACGACCTTGCCACGGGAGTGGATGGGCACCATGACCATCGCCTGCACCTTCTCCCGGGCAAACTCCCGGACCGCCAGCCGGGGGTCCTGGCTGACATCGCCGGTGATCAGGGGTTCGCCGGTTCGGATCACTATGCCGGAGAGGCCCTCTCCCAGGGGGATCCGCATACCCAGGTGGGAGTATCGGAGGCCGTATTGGGCTTTCAGGACCACCTCATTCGTTTCCTCATCTACCAGGCTGACGGCGGAGGCCTCGACTCCCAGCACGCGGGTCACTTCCTCCATCGCTCCGTTCAGCACCTCTTCCAGCTCCAGGGACTGCCCCAGCCGGGCGGCCACAGCGTTAAGGGCGGCCAGCTCCTCTGCTCTGCGGCGTGCCTCTTCGTAAAGCCGGGCATTGTGGAGCGCGACGGCCACCTGCTCGGCCAGCGTCTGGGCCGTGGCGACGTCCGTCTCATCGAACCCGTAGCTTGCCACGCACTGCAGGTCCAGCACGCCGACCGTCTCTCCGCCGATCTTGAGCGGGACGGCCAGTTCGGAGCCGGCCAGGTAGAGGTCGGGGATCGGGGCATAGTACCGCTCGTCCTGCCGGGTGTCGTTGACCAGGAGGGTCTCTCCGTGGCGGGCGACCCAGCCGATGATCCCCTGGTCAAGCGACTGACGGAAGCCTTCGGGGAGGCCGTCGGTCCCCATTCCGGCCTTGCCGGCGAGCTTCAGGACCCGTTCCCTGGGGTCTATCAGCATCAGGATGACGCTATCGTATCCGAAGTGCTCACGGATCGCCTCGGCGACGGCGGGCAGGAGCCGTTCGGCGGAGAGGATGGCGTTGGCCTGCTGGGCTACGGTGTTCAGGAGGGAGGCCTGGGTGGCCCGACGGCGCTCCTGTTCATAGAGGCGGGCGTTCTCCACGGCGACCGCCACCTGACTGGCGACAGCGGTGAGGAAATCGAGGTCCTGTTCGGTGTAGGCGCCGACCTGTTCGCTCTGGGCTGAAAGGACACCGACCACCCGCTCGCCGATGGTTAGCGGGACGAGGGCGAGGGACAGGGGATATGTGTGGCCGATGACCTGCGGCGTGACCTCGGGGGGGAGTTCGCCTGCATCCTGCAGGTTTTTCACCAGGAGCGGCCGGTTACTGCGCATAACCCAACCCACCAGCCCTTCCCAGCCCACCTGCTGGTCGTAGAGTCTCCGGCCGTGTTCGATAATGACCGGGATACGGATGGCGTCGGTTATCTGTTCCCACAGGGCGATGTAGAAGATGGGGGCGTCAATGAAGCGGTTGACCTGTTCGTAGACGGCCTCGATGAGGGCCTGGGGGTCGAGGATGGCGGTGATGGCCCGGCCGACCTCGTACAGAGCGGCCAGCTCGGTGAGGCGACGCTGTTGCTCTTCATGAAGGCGGGCGTTTTCGATGGCGTTGGCCAGTTGGTCGGCCATGGTCTGGAGAATGGTGATGTCTTCTTCGGAGAACGCGGCAGGCTGGGTTGACTGGATCGTCATCGCGCCGATGACGCGCCCCCGGCTGATCAGCGGGAGGGCCATCTCCGAATGGGTCTCAGGGAGCAGGGGGTTATCGAAACGGACCGCCTCTTTCCCCACATCGAGGGCGATGCGGGCCTCCCCGCGGGCAACACAGGAGCCGATCATAGAAGGGCCGCCCACTTCGAGCCGGTGGCCCGCCTCCAGCATCTTCCGTCCCGCCTCCCCCGAACCGGCCCGCAGGACGGCCCACTGCCCGGTCGGGTCCAGCAGGAAAATGCCGACATAGTAGAGGTCGAACCGCTCGCAGATCAGCTCTACGCTCTGAGTCAGGAGGGTTTCGACGTCGAGGATGGTGGTGGCGTGTCGGGCGATCTCGGCTGCGGTCTGCAACTGGATGGCCCGTTGCCGGGTTTCGTGGAAGAGGCGGGCGCTCTCCAGCGCTTCGGCCACCTGCCCGGCCAGCGTCATCCCCAGGTTCAACAGTTCGCGCCCCAACCGCTCCCTGCGGGCCGAGTCTCTGAGCTCGACGATGCCGATGCTCCTCCCCTTCTGGACCAGGGGGAGGACGACGTTCATCCGGGCCCTGGCCCTCTGGAAGCTATCCGGTGTTTCAGAGTCCAGGCCCGGATCGTCGGCGAGGAGCTGTAGAGGCTGCCGTGTTTCCAGCACCTGGCGGATGAAAGGGGCGTCCTGGAGGGAGCAGACCTCTGGAGCATGACGGTGTTGAAAAACGTTCGCCTCGTAGTCGTAGTACAGGTCCACAACAAGGCGCAGCGCATCTCTCTCGCGGTCCCAGAGGTAGATGCTGGCCTCTTCCATATTGGCGGCCTGAATGAACTGTCGGGCGGCGATAGTCGCCAGCTCCGTGGGGTCGCTGGAGGCGGCGATAGCCTGGGAGAGTTCGAACAGCCGCTTCAGGTCCTCCATCCGCCGCCGGGCCTGTTCCAGGAGGGCGTGGCTCTCCATTGCTGCTGCCACCAGGTTAGCGACCGTCATCGCCAGGTCCAGCTCCTCCTGCTGGAAGTAGGGGCGGCCTATCGCCACGACGATCAACCCCCGAAGGAGGCCGCCCGTGCGCAGGGGCAGGGCCACCACACTCTGGACCTGGACAAGGCGGAGGCCCGTGTCGGTTGCCTTCTGGCCGATGAGCATCCGTCCCAGTTCCGAAATGTCGAGGCTGATGCAGGGACGTCCTTTGGGGATCCGTTCTCGCCACTCAACGGGCAGGTTGGAAAGGGGGAAGCGCATTTCGGCCACAGGAATTCCCAGGAGCTGCTCGAGCAGATCGAGCAGGGGGGATTCTTCCTGGAGGCCTATGGGACGGAGGATGCCCGTCTCCCCCTCATCGGCGATCATGAAAAGCACCTCCAGGACGCCCTCGAAGATATCCCGCAGCACGTTTCGGGCCCTGCGGAAAACCTCCACAAGCTCCCACTCTGCCCCGACGCTGGAGATGACCTGCTGGAGGGCCTGGAGGCGGGCTCTGACTTTCTCTTTCTCAAGAGATAGATCGCGGAAAACGACCGTTACGCCGGTGAACACTTCCCCTTCGATCCGGGGGGTTGCTACAACCCAGACCGGGAGAGCTGAGCCGTCTTTCCGCAGAAGCCGCAGCTCGTACTGGCTGGCGATCCCGTGGGGACGCTTGGCCGTCTCGGCCTGCGCCCGTTCCCGGTCGTGGGGGTGGATCAGCTCAGTATAATGGCGGCCCAGCAGCTCTTCTTCCGCATATCCCAGCATCCGGGCCAGATGAGGGCTGATGAAGGTAAAGCGCCCCTCGGCATCCTCGAAGGCGATCCCTTCGCCCATGAGGGTCAGCACCTGGTCATAGTCTGCCTGGTCCTGCTCCCGTTCCCTGTGGGCGTGGAGGTTGTGCAGGAGGGAGGGGAGCGAGTCTAACCAGGGGGGGAGCTTGGGAATGCAGAGATGAGCGCCGGACCGGAGGGCCTGGGCTGGATCGGCCCTGTCGTCGGGGGGGACAAGGGCGATGACGATCTCCGGTGGCGTGGGCACCGGCAGTATGGTTATGTCAACAAGCAGAGTATCGTTTTTCTCCCAGGGGGTGGGGGAGGGGACCTGCGTCATCCCGAAAACTTGAAGTCCGGCCTCACGCAGGGTTCTCTTTAATTCCTGACAGAAGGCCGGGTCCGGGTCCACAATCCATATTCTTTCCATACCCTGTAACCCAAACTGTGCCTTCCGACCACCCCCTTCCGGGGCTTTTGACTGCTTCTAGGGCAGGTAATAAAGGGGGTCCTGCGGTATTCCCTGGTAACGGATCTCGAAGTGGAGATGGGGACCGCTGGAGCGTCCCGTTGAACCGCCAGCGCCGATTGGCGTGCCCCATTGGACCGATTGGCCACACACGACCCAGATGGCGCTCAGGTGGGCGTAGTAGGTCTGGTAGCCGTTGCCGTGGTCGAGGACGATCAGGTAGCCATATCCCCAATCGTTCCAGCCGGCGTAGGCCACCACCCCGTTGTCGGCGGAGTAGATCGGATCGCCGGTGCGGAGGCCGATGTCTATCCCGCCGTGGGGTGGGTTGCGCGGATCGTGGAAGGTCCAGCCGGAGATCCGCCGGCTATCGGTGGGCCAGGCAAACCAGCCCCGGCCGGTGAGGCCCACCGACGGCAGGGCACAGACCCCGGATCCTGCCGCCGCTGCGCCGTGGAGGTCGCTGTACCGTGGCAGTTGCCAGGGCACGTACTCCCGCGTCCCACCGGGGACGACCAGTTGCATCCCAGCCTGGAGGGGTTCCCCTTCCTTCAGGTTGTTCCATTCGTTGTAGAGCGCCGAGGGGTCAACGTCGTACTTGTCGGCGATGGAGGCGACCGTCTCTCCTGCGGAGACGGTATGGTACACCCCGTTTACAGGCAGGATGTTGAGCACCATATCCGGCCAGAGGAGATGGGGGTTATCGTGGAGGATGTCGGAGTTGGCCCAGTAGATGGTGTCGGGAGTGAGGCCGAATTTCTGGGCGATGCCGTAGATGGTATCCCCCGGCTGTACAGTGTAGGTGATCACCGTGCTGCGGGGCCGTTCAGGGATGAGGGTTTGGGGGAGCGCCAGCCGGTTCAGCACCAACTGCGGCGCAGGCCGCCACGGCCGGCCCTGGTCCTCGGCTGTAAGCGGGGGGGAGGAGAGGGCGGGAACGTCGTAGGAAGGGCCGCCAAGGGCCTGAGTGGGGGGCTGGATGCGGCCCAGAACCAGCCCCAGCAGGGCCAGCAGCAGTACGCTGAAATGGGCGGTCATCCGCGTCAACACCGGCCGCCGGGTCCGCCAGTCCACGCCAGCGCGCCAGAAGAAAGTGCTGGCCCGTACAAAGAGACGGGAAAACACACGAGACATGCCATCCAGGCGGATGGTCCCTGCCCGCTCCCACGATTGATTTTCGAACATATGCTCCTTGGTCGGGGCTACCGACTTGGGCAGGGGTTACGCGTTTGTGGCGATAAGGACGAACGAAGCCGCGTAATCCTGCCAAGAGTCTATCCGAAAAGCCGTGGGGCAGGCTGGAAAGCCTGCCCGGATAGCCTTTCCAGGCTGTCCGGCGACTGTTTTCGGACAGGCTCTGAAATAATTATACCATCAGTTGGGAAGACGGGCAAAAATATGTACGGGGTGTATTTTAGCCTGGGGATGGCCTGGCCCAACTACTTATCCTTATCCTTATCCTTCGATTGCTCCTCCGTGCTCCGGCTGATCTTCTGAATCCGGCCCCACGGGTCGGCCTTTACAGTGTAAATCACCGCCACTGAACTTTCTTTAGAAAAGCCGGCCTCGGTCTCTCCCTTCTTCACCTGATACTCCCCCCGGGCTTTCATCGAGATCCCGCCGTCCGGCGTCCGTTCCACCTCCTCCCAGTTCCAGCGGCCGAAGCGCTCCACCGTCTCCCGCCAGCGGCTGCTGCTGTGCAACCCCGGCGGGATCAAGGGGAGCACAGGCTGGTCGGAAGGGCCGGGGACTGGGGGCAAATAAAGGGGAGCAAGGGCTGCTCCGTTAGAGGGTTCAGGGACCTTATATTGCCCCTCGGCCAGCCACCTTTCCTTTTCCCGCGAGGTGTGGATGACATAGCCGCCCGGACGGGCCAGCTGGCTTTCCACCTCCCGCCGGACCACCTCGGCCAGGAGGTCCCCCCTGAGGAAGATGGGCAGCGGCAGTTCCCGATCCATCTCTTGGGCGTGGTGCAGGGCCAGCATAACGGAGGAGGCATAGGTAAACGAGATCGTGAGGCCGACATGGGCAAACATCATCAGGAAGGGGAGCGCTTCCAGTATCCGCTCGCGCAGCCCTCCCTCCACTTGCCCACCGTAGCCCGGCTCGAAGACGAGCCAGCGGGTCAGATCCCATAGAACATCCGAGGAAACTAAAATGTAGGTCAACGGGCAGGTGGAGAGCAGAACAAGGGCGGGGAGGATGATCGCCCAGAGCTTGGCGTTCATTATCTTTACTCCCCATCCCCTCCTTACCCGGTCCAGCAGCCTCTGCAGGCGGATGGCGCGACGGTGGCTGTAGACGTCCTGAAAGACGACTATACATCCGCCGACTGCTACCAGCAGGGCAAGAAGCCGCATGCCGGGCCGAATTCCGCTCCAGAAGCCGATCAGGCCGATCAGGCCGAAGAAAAGAGAGAGGAGGATGACGAGAATGGGCAAATAAAAATGGGGGGCGGCGAAGGCCAGCATCCCCGCGAGCCCCCCCTGTTCTCTATTCTGCCAGGCTTCCCAAGGGCGGTTATCTGAGCCGCAGCGCCTGCACAATTGACCAGGTGTGTACTCTCCCTGGCAGACAATGCACTCGGCCATGCCCTTGCCTCCCTCTGTTTGGGGCGGTTCAACGTTCGGCTGTCGGTTTCAGAATAGCATACTTCCAGTGCAGGCGCAAGTATCAGTTTAAAATCGGGGCTATTTCGGTCGTGCTTGTTCTGCTATCCCATCAGGTCTGGTCGGGCGAAGAGGCCAGCGGTCCCTCCGGTATGCCAGAAGAGGACCCGCTCCTCAGGGGAGAACGCACCCTGCCGGATCAGGTCCAGCAGGCCGCCGAAGGCCCGGCCGGTGTAGACGGGGTCGAGTAGAAGCCCCTCGGTGCGGGCTGCCAGCCGGATCGCCTCCCGCTCCAGTTCGCCGACGACGCCGTACCCGCCGCCCAGGTAGCGGTCGTTCACGTCGAAGTCCTCCGGGGCAAAGCTGAGCCGGAGCCCCAGGTGCTCCGCTGTGGCCGTCGCCAGGCCAGCCAGCGTGCGCTTCAGAGCGTCGGCCTGCGGGTCCACGCTGATGCCCAGGATGCGGCCTGTGTACCCCCGCGCCCGCGCCCCCACCACCAGCCCGGCCTGGGTGCCGCCGCTGGAGGAGGCCAGCACGATGTGGTCGAAGTGGAGCCCTTCCCGGGCGCACTGGGCCAGCAGCTCCTCCATCGCCGCCACGTAGCCAGTGGCACCGACCGGGTTGCTCCCTCCGTAGGGGACCACGTAGGGATGTCGGCCTGCGCCCCGCAGCCCCTCCGCCACCTCCTCCAGTTGCTCCATCAGCGGCGCATCTCCTGCCCACACCACCTCCGCCCCCAGCCACCGATCCAGCAGCAGGTTCCCCTGCGGCTGGGGCGGCTCCTGGCCACGGAGGACCAGCGTGCAGGACAGGCCGAACTTCGCCGCCGCCGCCGCCGTCTGTCGGGCGTGGTTGGATTGGGCCGCCCCGCAGGTGATGAGGGTATCCGCCCCCTGGGCCAGCGCCTGGGCCACCAGAAACTCCAGCTTGCGCGTCTTGTTCCCCCCCGTCGCCAGCCCCGTCTGGTCATCCCGTTTGACCCACAGTTGGGGCCCGCCCAGCTCCGCTGTCAGGCGGGGCAGCGGCTCCAGAGGGGTGGGCAGATGGGCGATGAACACCCGTGGACACCGCGTCGTCTGCATCCTGCACCTCCTGAAATGCTCACCTCAGAGACACAAAGGGCACAGAGTTCAGATGGTTTCCCCTGCCTTCAGATCCTCTCCGTGCCCTCTGTGGTTCAATTCACGGTTCACCGGCAAGCGACCGAATGGTAAAGGGCTCCGGCAGGAACGGGTAGCCGTTCGGGATCTCGGCTCCCTCCCCTTCGCGGACATCCAGCCGCTCCCCCGTTGCCGCATCGTACAGCCCTACGGCCAGCCGGTACCTGCCCGGCGGGAGACCCCAGAGGGATAGGACCGCCTCGTCCTGTATGATCTGCCCTGCCTGCCACCCTGCGGTCGGGCATCCCCAATCGCAGGGCATCGCGTCGTGCTGACAGAGCAGCTCCCCGGTGCGATCCAGAAGATGGACGAAGACCTTGTAGTCCGTATCCAGATCGGCCAGCGCCTCCCACTCCAGCTCCAGGTGCAGATCGGCTCCCTCCACCCACCAGCGATATCCCCCCAGGCGGATCAATCCCCCGTACCGCAGGTCCAGCCGGCGGCGGAGGAGCTGCCTGCTGCCATCTTCGCTCACCATCAGACTGTCGGGGGAGACGTACCGGCCTCCACTTGCACACTCCAGAACCCACCGGTAGGCCCCCGCCGGGAGGTCAGGAGGCGAGGAAAAGGTCGCCTCCGCCAGCCAGAGGTCTCCTTCCACCAGGGACGGGGCCGCCGGACCGAAAAGCTCGACCGTCCTCTCCTCCACGGCCCTCCCTTCTCCCTCCAGAGCAACGCGGCAAGAAAGTGACGGCGGATCGGCGGCCAGGGCAAGCGCCACCACCTGCACACGCCATCCCCCCTCTGTCTCCGGCTTCACCTCGAGGCGAGCCAGAGCAGCCGTGGTGCTCAGAGGGGTCGGGAAATCATCGTAAAGAAGGGGGAGAGGATGTCGGAGGTCGTAGACGGAGAGCAGTTCGTCTTTATAAGTGGGCACAAGCGGGACCACGCGATGGAAGCGGGTCCGGTGATCGTCGTCCATCCACGGCTCATGCACAAGGATATACCGCACCCCCTCCGCCTCCAGCGAGCGGAGGGCGGGCCCCAGGGCTGGCTCAAAGGGTTCGGAAGGGGTTGGGATGGCAGGGAGTCGGGGGGGCTTCTCCGCATCCCGGTACAGGATTGCCAGCAGTGGGTGGGAAATGATGAAGCCGTAAGTCTCCGTGGTGTAGCGGGAGACGTGCCCCTGGATCACCGGTTTCCCGTGCAGGGTCTGTTCGTAGAGCCACAGCTTGGACAGGCTGTAGTCCATCGGGTAATCGAGCACGGCATAGGAGGATGGATCGCCTGCCATACGGGCGATGAAGGGAGAGACCGCGGGCAGATCCCACATGGGGAGGGGGACCGGCACGTATTCCAGCATCACCAGCAGCAGGAGCAGCGGGAGCATCCAGCGGCGGCGCCGGCCAAGCCAGGCCGCGCCCAGGCCGGGGAGAGCGGCAAAGGAGAAGACGACGAGCAGATTGAACCGATCCGGGTTTCGGATGGCGGACAGGGGGAAGATCCCATCTATGACCCGGTAGGGCAAGGGGATCGCCGGATACAGCCGGCCCCCGACGCGGAGAACGGAGCCGGCGGCGAGGAGAAGCCATATAACACCCGTGGCGGCCCAGAAGAGGGGTTCGCTCCGCCGCCATATCCTATCGTCAGGACGCGAAGGAGACTCACGCGTCCTAAGGGTCGAATATCGTGCTATCAGGCCGATAGCCGCCAGCCCCAGCGTGGTATAGCCCAGGTAGGGCATTATAGCGCGGTTAGCAACGAATAGCTCGTAGACGGCGTTCACCTGAGCGCCGACAAGCGGATGGTAGGTGGGCGGAACCAGGTAGGCCAGCAGGTCGGTCTGGTTGGTGCTGCTTTCGTCGAAGGCGAGGGTGGCTTCGGTGATCTCCGTCCAGCCCCTGAGCAGCGGCAGAAGCAGAGGAAGGCCGACCAGAACCGCTGCTATGATGCAGACCCCAATGACGCCGCCCAGCCTCAGCCACCCTTTCTTCCCTCCATCGGGGCGGAATTCAAAGAGAGCATACCACCCCAGCCGCAACGGCGTCCACAGAAGGAGCAGCAGGGCCAGTTGCAGGCCAGACCAGAGGGTCAGCCCGGCGAAGAGTCCGGCGAACGCTCCGTCGTTCCAGCTCCTTCGCCGCATGGCCCGGTGGAGGAAGAGGGCAAAGAAGGGCCACCACTGGATGGAGCCCAGGTGGAGCTGGGCCAGGACCTGGGTCAGGTGGTAGGGGGCAAAGGTGAACACCAGGCCGGAAAGGAAAGATCCAGCGGGGGAGCGGGTCAGTTCGTACATCAGGCAGAACATCCCTATGCCGCCCACCCACAGGCCGAGAAGGAAACTGAGATTGTAAGCAGCCACCGGTCCTACGGCTGGCTTGAGGGCCAGGGCGATGAGGGAATTCAGGAAGGAGATGGAATGGGCCAGGAGTGAGGCACCCTGAGGGTGGAACAGGTAAGGGGTGAAGAACCAGTTATGCCCCTCCCTGAGGGCCTGCCCCAGCCACCAGTTGTTCCAGTAGAAGATCCAGTTATCAATGTTGTTGCCGATCAGCCGGTCGGTAAGATGGAGCGGTGCCGGGAAGGTCATCAGGCCGACGGCCAGCCCGTAGGCCGCCGGGACCCCCAATGTGAGGAGCAACCACCTCCGATCTCTCAGCCTGCTCATCGGATTGTGAGAAAGGTTGGCAGCAGGGCGAAGGTCTCCCCCCCCTCCGTGGCTACCCGTTCCAGGGTGACGGCGTCGTACAACCCCACCTCGATCCGGGCTGGGCCGGTGTATGGCTCACGGAAGGCCATCACGTGCCGGTCCACGACGATCTCCCCGACCACCCAGCCCCGGGTGGGGCGGGTTCCCTCCGCAGGTGGGCCGTCGTGCTGGCCCACCAGGTGGCCGTCTTCCGCCAGGATGTGGGTGAAGACGGTGTAGTCGGCCCGGCCGGCCCCCTCCAGCGCCCGCCAGTAGAGGGTGAGGGTGACCGGCTGGCCAGCGGCGATCTCAGCCGCATCCAGATCATACCCCACCAGCTCCGCCACGTCGCCGAAACGGACCTGGAACTCATACCCTATCGGCGGCGGCTCGAAGCAGTGCCCGGAGGCGGAGACGGCCACGGAGCCGAGTTCGATGCGGCGATCCCCCACCCCCAGAACCACCACGGCAGGGCCGGCGGCGGCGGTGGGAGGGATGACCAGCCGCCGGTGCTCGACCACCGTCTGCCCGGCGGCCCACCGGTCGGCGGGGTAGCGGCCGCCGATGGGGTCTGTGGCAGTGACAAGGGGCGTATCCCCCTGTACGAGCGAAAGGGTGGCCGTGCACAGGCACGACGGATTCCATCCATGCCACCGGAGGGTAACGTAGAGGGGCTGTCCCGGCGAGACTACCTCCCGGTCCAGCGACGCCCCTGCCAGCAGGAGGCCGTCGGCCATCTCTACGGGTGCATCCCACAGCGGGACCCGATCCGCCAGCCCGTAGGGGTCGGTCTCCAACCCCCTGGAAGCCCACAGAGCGACGGTCCCCAGGCCAAGGGATTGCCCCTGGGGGTTGCCGGCTTCATCTACCAGATCCAGCGGCTCGACCCTCTCCCCTTCCACCTGGTAGATGCCGAGGGTGAGGGTATAGGTGAGGGGCGGGGTGCCAGGTGGGAGGGGGAGAAGGTGGTAGGTGGTGACCTCCTGGCCTGGCATCCAGCGGTCGGTGGGGTCGCCGCGCGGGTCCAGCAGCCAGTCGTCAGCGGCAGCCCAGGTCCAGCCGTCGTCATCCCGCAGGCGGAGGCTGGCCCGGAGGGGAACGCCGGTCGGCTCTGCCGGTCGCCAGCGGAGGGCCAGGGCGACGGCGGTGTCGGCCGCTGCCCCCTGCTCGACCCACGCCCCGGTCAGTTGGAGCGGCCCGAAGCGGGCGCCAGCCGGCTCCGGTGACGGCATCTCCACGGGCCGGTCGAGCCGGTAGACCCGCACGAACAGCCCCTTGAACCCCCACCGGTCAACCAGACTCCCGGCAGCCTCCAGGGCGAAGGAGAGCACCCCCGCCGGGTCGCGCGAGCCCCGGTAGTAGTCCACCAGATAGACGGTCTGCACGGCGTGGGTCAGCCCGCTCAGCCGCTCCCAGGTCTGGTCTGGCCAGACCATCGCCACCTGTGCCGGGCCGTCGTAGTAGTAGGGGACCGACCAGTCCTCGGGTGGGACCAGGATGAGGTCGCCCGGACCGGCATGGGCGGATAGGGCGGCTGCTGCGCCCCGGGTGTCGTCCTTGGCGAAGCGGGGGTCGAAGAAGCAGGCGCGGAGGGAGAAGGAGAAGGTGACCAGGAGTGAGAGAGCCAGGAGGGCGGCCAGGGGTATCGTGGCGCGGCGGGCAGCCAGCCGGTCGAGCAGGTACGCGGCCAGGAGCAGGAGAGCGACGGTGAAGAGGGCGACATAACGGGGATGGGAGAGGGGCTTGGCCTGCCACATCAGGATCGCACCGCTGAGGGGGACGAGCCAGTCGGCCAGCAGCCAGAGGGCCGGTCGGCGGGTCTCCCTGCCTGCCGTGAGGAGCAGCAGGGCCGCCGTCAGGAACAGGGCCAGCGTCAGGACAGCTCCGTGGAGAGGAGCGTAGCCCACCCCGGCCGTCAGACCGCTCCATTGAAAGGTCCAGAGGAGGCGAAGGAAGTAGGCCAGCGGCAGCGGCTCGGTGAAGGGGGCATCCACCCCCGCATCGGCGACCACGGCCGACAGGTTGAGGATGACAGCGGCGATCCAGGGCAGCAGGAGGAGGAGGACAAGGCCCTGGCTGATTGCCCAGCGGGCCAGCTCTCCGGTCTGCCGGCGCAGGCCGGGCAGGAGGAGCAGGTTGACATAGATGACGGGGAAGACGAAGACATAGTGCAGATAGAGGCCGATCGTCTCTACAGCGGTCAGCAACAGCCAGGAGAAGAGGCGCCCCCGTGTTCCACGGATCAGGTGGCGCGTCAGCCCAAGGAGGGCCAGGTAGGCCAGGGGGAGGAGGGCATAGACGCGGGCTTCCTGGGAGTACACGATGTACAGGGGAGAGAGAGCGATGAGAAGGGCGGCGAACTGGCCCGTCCGCCTGCTTATCCGGCGGTTTGCGAAGGCGTAGACGGCAGGGACCAGGAGCGTATTGAACCAGGCAGAGAAGAAGCGGACGCTGAAGGCGCTGACGCCGGCGATAGCGACCCACGCCTTGAGCAACAGGAAGTAGAGCGGTGGGTGGACGTGGGCGGCCCGGTCGGCAAGGAGGCTGGCCAGGCTGGAGGTGGCCAGGTGGATGCTAATCGCCTCATCCCACCAGATGGGCTGGGCGTCGAGGTGATAGAGACGGAGGGCGAAGGAAAGGAGGGTGATGGCAAGCAAAGGAAGAAAGGTGGTATTGCGTATTGCGTATTGCGTATTGCGTGGTGTGTGGTGCGTGTTCATGGCGCAGGGGACAGGGCGATTTCGGTCAGCAGGACGCGGTCGTCGGGCCAGCGGGAGCCATCGGGGCGGAAGGCAGGGAGCCGCTCCAGCGATGGCCAGCCGTATAAGCCGACCCACAATTTGTATTCGCCTGCGAGGGCCTCTTCCGGAACGGCCAGCACCCGTTCGTCCAGCACCACCTCCCCCGGCAGCCAGCCGGTGGTGGGGCGGGTCCAATTTGCCGGCACCCCGTCCGATTGGGCGACGAGCGACCCGTCCGGCCCCACCAGATGCAGAAAGACCCGGTAGCTGGCCTCCATCTCCGCCTCGGCCCGCCAGACGAGGGTGACGGTCAGGGTGGTTCCGGGTTGCAGATTACAGATCGTGGCCAGGTCGCAAGTCGTAAGCTGTGCTCCCAACAACGTGACGACGTCGCCCAGGCGGGCGTTGCTCTTGACGTCCAGCGGCGGCGGCTCCCACAGCCGCTGGGGGGCGTGGATTTCCAGGGTGCCCAGAGTCACTTCCTCTCCCATCGGCTCGCACTCCGGCGCTGAGCCCTGGCAGACCTGAAGGGTCCACCGGTACGCGCCGCTCTCCAGCCCTGCCGGGAGACGCAAGAGATGCTGGCCCCGCCAGAGGTCGCCTTCCCGCCACTGAGTCAGGGGAAAAGGGGAGGGTTGGAGATGCCAGGTTGCAGGTTGCAGGTTCAGTTGAAGTCGAAGCTCTTCCTCGGGTGTTTCCTCCACCTGCCAGAAAAGGGTCAGGAGGAAGGGGTCGCCGGGGGCGGCCTCGCTCCGATCCAGATTATACCCCACCAGCCGGATGGGGCCAAGGGGGAAGTCGGCCCTGTACTGGGCCGGAGGGGCCTCCGGAGGGCGGCGAGGACGGGTGATCTCCACCTGCCCCAGCGCGATCTCAAGCCCCAGGCCCCGCCCGGCCCCGCCCTGGGCGGCGAAGGGGGCCAGGGTGGCACGGTCGAAGACGGACAGGGTGACGGTGTAGACGCCGGGCGGCGTGCCGACCATTGGCCGTAGATCGAACGCCGTCAGGACATATCCGTCAGGCGGCCAGAGGTAGGCCGGGGGCGGCGTCCGATGCCAGCGGGGCGGCTGCGGATCGGGGTCGCTCCACGTCAGCCCGTCCGCACCCTTCAGCGCCAGCGCCACCCGATAGTCGGGGCCGCCGGGGACGGGGTCCTGCCAGTACAGGCGGACGGGGATCGGCCGATCGCCCGGCACCTCCTCCGGCAGCGCGTCGTGCCCCAGAAGCCGGAACTGGCCGTCGAAGACCGTCTGGGCGGGGACCTCCACCCCTTCCAGTTGCCCGTCGCGCAGGCGGATGTGGCGCAGAGGGTTGTCCACGCGGTCAATGAGGGTCGCCTTGAGCAGGAGGAGCAGAAAGGCGGTGAGGAGGAGGGTGGCTGGGTGAGCAGGTGACTGGGTGACTGGGCGAGCAGGTGATTGGGTGATCGGGTGATTGGGTGGTTGGGGGACTGGGGGGCGGATGAGAAACAGGGTGGCGATGAGGGTGACGAGGGAAGCAAGGGAGAGGATGTCGGCGATGAGCCGCAGCGGGGTCTCGGTGAAGCGGATGGTGATTGTGTGAAGACCGGCGGGTACGTCGAAGGTAATGAGGCCCTCTGGATTACTGGGCGCGATGGGGACAGGCTCCCCGTCCACCCAGACCCGCCATCCGGGGTAGTAGAAGGCCAGGTAGCGGGCGCGGAAGGGAACAGGGGTTTCCAGCCCGAGGGCTGCTCCCAACGGGCCATAGTCGGCCTCCAGAACGTGGGCAGCCTCCGGCAAGCTTTGGGGGTCCAGCCGGGAGATGGGGCCGCCTGTCTCGTAGGCCGCCCGCAGATCGTCGCTTTGCGGCATCCGACGCACCCAGACCGGCAGATACTCCCCCCTGGCTGTGGTCCCCAGGGTGTCGGTCGCCCGCTCCCAGGCAATCATCCCCCGGATGGAGATCTCCTCTGGCGGGGCGCAGTGGGCGGGGTAGAACCAGCCCAGGTTCCCCAGAAGAAGGGCGGCGATAGTGAAGGGAAATCCCAGACGGAACACGTAATACGCAGTACGTGTTGCGTAATGCGTGTTTCGTCGGGGGTCAAAAATAGCGGCGGCAAGGAGGGCCAGGCAGAAGGCAGCGGGGCCAAGGAACCGCCAGGGGAACTGGACGTAGGGCAGGAACGGCAGGTGCTCCCATAAGGGGAGGGAAAGGGGCAGGGCCATCAGGGCAAAGCCAGCGGCAAGGAGCAGAAGCAGGGCAACCTGTGCCCGTTGCTCCCGGCCCATCCCCCGCCAGCGGAGCAGCGGAAGCAGGCCCACAAGCACCGGCAGCAGTCCCAGAGCCTTGGGGGGCCAATCGTTGATCAGCGCCGGGTCCACCGACCGGGGCAGGGCCAGAAGGTCGGCCAGGGTGATGAAGTTGTTGTGGTAATCGAAGACCCACGTCCCCAGGAGCCGCTCCGTCTGCACAAATTCCCGCTCCATCAGGCCCGGCAGCCAGTAGAAGGCGCTCAGGCCCAGTCCCAGCAGCCCCATCGCCGCACCGCGCAACAGCGCCCTGGGGTCGCGACCGTTATACCAGGCCAGCAGCACCCATCCCGCCAGAAGAGGGGCAAAAAGAAAGGCGAAGAGCTGATGGGTGCAGATCAGGAGCGCCAGCCCGACCGCCCCGATGGTCAGAAAGCGCCGGTCGCGGTGAACCGCCCAGCGATGCAGCCCACAGAGAGCCAGTGGTGGGAAAGCCCAGGCGAAGGATTCCCAGAGGCTCCCCCGGTTGAAGACCTCGTAGGCCTGATAGGGGGCGTAAACATAGGCGACGGCCCCCACGATCCCTCCCGGGGTGCCGAAGAGGTCGCGCGCCAGGAGGAAGGCGAAGAGGCCGCCCATCAACATCCCCAGGGCGAAGGCCCCGTTCAGCGCCACAGGCCACTGCAGGCCCACAAGATGCAGGGCGGCCGCCACGGAGGCCGAGAGGGAGGAGACGAAAACGAAAAGCGGGAAGCCGAAGCCGTGGGCCATATCCGGCGCCCAGCGGCTGAAGAGCACCCCTTGCCGCCAGAGCTGCTCCACCTGCACGGCCCGCCAGAGGTGGAAGACGTTGTCGTAGCCACAGGTGAGGTCTGCGGTGAGAAGGGGCTGGAGGGCGGGAACAAAGAGGAGCAGGAGACAGAGGACAAGTGACGAATGACGGATGACGGGTGACGGGTGACGACTCATTGCCCCTGCACCGTGATCGTTGTCAGCCGGATGGCATCGGCGCCATCGGCGGTGGTGAGGCGGCCGTCGCCGGGGAGGTAGAGGCCGGCCTGGAGAATGTAGGTGCCCGGGAGGGCGTCTGGCGGAAGGGTGAGGGTGCGGGTGTCCACGATGTACTCGCCGGGGAGCCAGCCGGTAGTGGGCCGGGTCCAGCCCGCCGGCACCCCGTCCGACTGGGCCACGATCCGCCCATCGGGCCCCAGCAGGTGGAGGAAGACGTGGTACGACTCGGAGGCGGTGGCTTCGGCGCGCCAGACCAGGGTGAGGGTGATTGGGTGATTGGGTGATTGGGGGACTGGGGGACTGGGGGACTGGGTGAAGCCGACGAGGGTGGCGAGGTTGCCCAGGGTGATGTCCACGGGGTGATCGAAGGGGGGCGGGGTGAAGGTGTGCGGGGGGGCGGTGATGGACAAATGGGTGAGTGGGTAACCGGGTGATTGGGTGACCTGGAGGGTCCAGGTGTAGGTGGCGGTTTCGAGGGTGGCGGGGAGGGTGAGCCGGTGCTGGGTGCGCCAGACTTCGCCGGGAAGCCAGTCGGTGGCCGGGAACCAGGGGATGAGGGGAGAAAGGGGGTAGTCGGCGGCGACGGAGCCGTCGGGCGCCAGCAGTGCCAGGATCGGCGCAGGCTCGGCAACCGGCCCCTGTTCGACCCGCCAGAGGAAGGTGGCGTGGACCGCATCGCCGGGGGCGGCCTGTTCCCGGTCGAACCCGGCCGTCAGCAGGGTGAGATCGCCCAGGGCCAGGTCGAGCCGGCTCCGGGTGGGCGGCTCCGTCAGGCGGCGGGGGCGGGTCAGGGCGACCTCCCCCAGCGTCAGCTCCGGCGCGGCGGGCTGACCCGATTCATCCAGCACTGAAAGCGGCGTCAACGTCTCCCGATCGAAAAGGATCACCACCAGCCGGTAGGTCCCTGGCGGCGTGCCGGGCAGCGGCTCCACCTCGTGGCTGTCCAGCGCCCAGTAGCCCGGCTCCCAGGTTTCGGTGGAGGGGGGGCGGTGGTAGCCGCGGGGTCGGTAGCTGTCCTGCGGACTCCAGAGGAACCCATCCGGCCCGACCAACTGAACGACCGACTGATACGGCCGCGTGGGCCGTTCCCGCGCCGTCCAGTGAAGGTCCACCCGCAGCACCCCGTCGGCGGCCACCTCTGCTTCGCTCAGGTCATACCCGATGAGGGTCATCCCATCGGCGTAGGGCCGGTTCAGGGGATACTCTACTTTGGGCAGGACACCGTCGGGCTGGAGCAAGGGGCGGCGGAAGGGATTCTCTATCTGGTCTACCACGAGGAGCTTGATAGCGAGAAGGCAAGAGGCAAAGAGCAGGAGGGTGAGGGGAAGACGCGGAGACGCGGAGACGCGGAGAGGGGGAGAGGGGGGGACACGGAAACGCAGGAGAGCGGAGAGGAGGATGAGGGTGAGGAGGGAGGCGAGGGAGAGGAGATCGGCGGTGAGGCGGAGGGGAGTCTCGGTGAAGCGGACGGTAATCGTGTGGAGACCGGCGGGTACGTCGAAGGTAATGAGGCCCTCTGGATCGCTGGGCACGGTGGAGACGGGCTGCCCATCCACCTCAACCCGCCAGCCGGGGAAGTAGAAGGCCAGGTAGCGGGCGCGGAAAGGGGCGGGCGATTCGACGACGAGGCGGGCCCGGTTGGGGCCGTAGTCGGCCTCCAGCAGGCGTGCCCCCTCCGGCAACGCAGCCTCGTCGAAGCGGGCTACCTCCCCCCCGGCGGCATATCGGGCCTCCAGCGGCGAGCCGGTGGGCCGCTCCTCCACCCACACCGGGAAATACGACCCCTCCGGGTCCACCCCCACCAGCCGGCTCTCGTGCTCGTAGCGGTGGATGTCGGCGACGACGGGCTGGGCGGCACGGGGGCAGAGGCCGTAGGGGAAATAGGTGGCAGGGAAAGCAGACACGACGAATCCCGCCATAATTACGTAATACGCGATACGCAACACGTATTGCGTACTGCGTGCTGCGTACTGCGTGTTGCGTGATGATACAGCAGCTCCGGCCAGGAGGTCTATGGGGAGGGCGGCGCGGCCGATGAACCGCCAGGGGAACTGGACGAAGGACAGGAGGGGAAGGGCTTCCCAGAGCCAGAGGGAGGCGCGGGTGCTCAGAAAGACGAAAAGGGCAGCAGAGGCGGCGAAGAAGAGAAGGGCGGCCCGGGGTTCGACCGCCCCCCCCCCCCCCCCG
>JBDOIF010000174.1:0-1805 GCA_041082215.1 Anaerolineae bacterium | reverse complement strand
AGAGGGCGGGGTTGAGGCGGGCGGTGTTGGGGGAGGGGGAGGGGAGGAGGGAGAAGGCGGCGGAGGCGGTATCGAAGAGGGCGATGGTGGGGGTGGGGGAGCGGTAGTCGGTCCAGGCGACGAGTGAGCCCCACACCTTCGGCTGGAGCTGCTCTCCAGCGCCCGGCCATAGCACACTGCCCAGGTCCAGAACCGCGGTGGGGATGGGTGGCGCGGCCGTGGGACCGGCCTGCGTCGCGGTGGGCGCGGGCAAGGGAGGGAGCGTCGGCAGAGACGCGGGTTCAGGAGTGACGGGTGTTGTTACAGGGGAAGCGGCCGGCCACGGGGTAGGGACGAGCGGGAGAGCGCTCGGGCTTCCCTGGGCGGGCGCGGAGGTCGCTACACAGCCGCTCAGCAGTACGAGCGCTGCCAGGTAGCATGCGCAGATCCGGAAGCGAGACATTGGTTTTCCCTCCTGTACGGGGGGTAACACCCCCTCCCTGCAGAACTACCACGACCGATAACAGCTGAACCAGGAGTATGGATTTCCGTTGTTGTCGAGCCCATCGTGCTTCTCCAGCACCGGGTCGGTGGATTGCACAAGGAAGACCATAACTCCGTATGCATTCCTCCGTTGGTAGGTGATAAAGCCCTGTACATCCCCGCAGAAGGTGTGCCAGCGGCCGTCGTTTCCCCACACGCGGCTCTGCTGGGTTGATCCGGTACGGTCCATCTGCCCCGGGTTCCACCCGAACTCCGTAATCCGAGACAGCACGGTTCCACTTGAGATCTGGGTGCGGAGCCAGGAGGTGAACCACGGCCAGGTGTTATTCTTGACATATCCATTCAGCGCATCGAACTCCGGCCAGGGGTAGACGTGGTAGGTGAAATAATCGTAGCGGTCGATCATCGGCTGCAGGTAGGTGTAAAAGTTCTGGCCGTTGTCCAGATTGCAGTAGATCTCGGCCATCGGCGGGGTGTAGCGCTGCATGTTTTGTAGGCGGCTGCGGATCGTGGGGTCAGGATGGTTGTTTCGGTACCATTCCACCACGTACCAGATATCGATGTACCACTGGTTGATCGCCTGGTAGAGGCGGTAGTCCTTCATGCCGTTCCAGGTGTACGTGCGAGTTTGACCGCCGGTGACCCAGCGACACTGGTAACAGGCCGCTGGCCACTCCAGGTTTGGCTCGTTATTCGTCTGCACCATCCGCACCCAATCCTGGCTGGAGGCGAGGCGGATGTACTGCTGCCCCACGGCGTCGGGCGTTACCGTGCCCGCCGGGTTGGGGTAAAGCGTCGGCCAAAGGCGCACGAGCACGATCTTGGAATAGTTCACGCGGATCGTCCGGTAGAGATCCCCTACCGTGGGACCGCGGGGGCTCGGGTACCCCGTCGGCCGGCCCAGATCGGAATCGAGCACCAGGTAGTAATCGAAATAGGGGGACCCGTTGCTGCGTACAACGGCATCGGTCGACCTGGGCGAGGCGACCTGCCAGCCGTCCCCGTTCGCTCCGTGCATCCCCTTGTACGGGTTCCCGGTGGGGAAAAAGGACCGTTCCTGCGGCTCCGCGAGCGGGCTTGGAAGCGATTCCTCCTTCTCCAGAGGTGCCACTGTCGGCGGCAACGGTGGGCGTTTGCCGGCGAGGTCGAGGGAGACGATCTGGGGGATGCCGCTTTCCTCGCGCTGCCAGACGAGGCGCTCGCCGAAGAGGGCGGGGGCGGTTTCGTTGGCGGGGTGGTTGCTAACGAGGAAGGGCTGGTTGGTAGCGAGGTCGAAGCCGTAGATGTCGAATTGGGAGGAATCGAAGTTTTGTCCTTCGGCC
>JBDOIF010000163.1:0-25530 GCA_041082215.1 Anaerolineae bacterium | reverse complement strand
CCCGCTGCTTCGATCGCTTCGACGGCGTCCTCGTTGATCTCCTGGTTCCGGTCAACGATCACCTCGCCGGTTTGGGGATGGACCACCGGCGCGGCGGCGACGCGGCCCACAAGCCGCTCGGCCATCGTCTGCCCGCCGACATCGTCCTGCCGGCGGATCCAGATGCCGCTGCGGGTGCCGCAGTCGTGGGCGTTGATGATAACGTCCTGCGCCACATCCACCAGCCGGCGGGTCAGGTAACCCGCGTCGGCGGTGCGGAGGGCGGTATCGGCCAGTCCCTTTCGGGAGCCGTGGGTGCTGATGAAGTACTCCAGCGCCGTAAGCCCCTCCCGGAGGTTGGAACGGATGGGGAGGGGGATGATCCGGCCGGATGGGTCGGCCATCAGGCCGCGCATGCCAGCGAGCTGGGAAATGGGGCCGAAGCCACCCTTAGAGGCCCCCGACTTGGCCATCACCGCCACCGGGCCGCTGGGGTCAAGCTGGCGGGAGACCGCCTGGGCGACCTCCTCGCGGGCCCGGCTCCACAGATCAATGGTCCGTGCGTACTGCTCCTCGCTGGTCAGAAGGCCGCGCCGGTACTGCCGTTCCACCTGAGCGACCTGGGCGGCGGCTTCTTCGAGGATTTTCTCTTTGTCCTCCGGGATCGTCAGGTCGGCGATGGCGATCGTCACGCCGGAACGGGTGGCGTAGCGGAATCCGATGTCCTTGATCCGGTCCACCAGTTCGGTGGTTGCCTCATCGCCCAGCCGCCGGTAGCAGAGCGCCACCAGGTCCTGCAGTCCTCCCTTGTCCAGCGTGTCGTTGATAAAACGGAGTTCGTCCGGCAGGATCCGGTTGAAAAGGCAGCGGCCCACCGTTGTTTCCACCGGCCTGTCGGGAGGAGGGCTGGCCTCGTAGACCTGACCCACGAGGATGCGGGCGTGGAGGTCCACATAGCCCAGGCTGTAGGCCATCTCCACCTCGTTCAGGTCGGTGAACAGCTTGCCATCCCCCTTGTGGGGTCCGGCGGTTTCCATCGTGAGGTAATAGACCCCCAGACACATATCCTTGGTGGGGCCGACGATGGGCTGGCCGTCAGCGGGCTTGAGGAGGTTGCGGGGAGCCAGCATCAGCTTGCGGGCCTCCTCCACCGCTTTCTCGGAGAGGGGGATATGGACCGCCATCTGGTCGCCGTCGAAGTCGGCGTTGAAGGCCGCACAGACCAGCGGGTGGATCTGGATCGCCTTCCCTTCGACCAGAACCGGCTCGAAGGCCTGGATGCCCAGCCGGTGGAGGGTGGGGGCCCGGTTGAGGAGGACCGGCCGATCCCGGATGACCTCCTCCAGCACCTCCCACACCTCGGGGCGCTGACGTTCGATGATCCGCTTGGCGGCCTTCACGTTGCTGGCGTAGTTGTACTCCACCAGCTTGCTGATCACGAAGGGGCGGTAGAGCTCCAGCGCCATCTCCTTGGGCAGGCCGCACTGGTGCAGCTTTAGCTTGGGGCCGATAACGATGACCGAACGGCCCGAATAGTCCACGCGCTTGCCCAGCAGGTTCCGCCGGAAGCGTCCCTTCTTCCCTTTGAGCATATCGCTCAGCGATTTCAGTTGCCGATGACCACGGCGGGAAAGGGCCTTGCCCCGCTGGCTGTTATCAATGAGGCTGTCCACCGCCTCCTGGAGCATCCGCTTCTCGTTGCGGATGATCACGTCTGGCGCGCCCAGCTCCACCAGCCGCTTGAGCCGGTTGTTCCGGTTGATCACCCGCCGGTAGAGGTCGTTCAGGTCGGAGGTGGCAAACCGGCCGCCATCCAGTTGGACCATCGGCCGCAGGTCCGGCGGGATAACGGGGAGGACGGTGAGGATCATCCATTCGGGCCGGTTGTTGCTCTTACGCAGCGCCTCCACCACCCGGAGGCGGCGGGTCGCCTTTTTCCGTCGCTGTTTCGAACGGTCCTGGCGGATCTGTTGCCAGAGCTCCTCCGCCAGCTTATCCAGGTCCATCTTGCGCAGGATTTCGTAGAAAGCCTCCGCTCCCATCCCTGCCCGGAAGACCTGGCCCCATTTGCTCTTCAATTCCCGCATCCGGGGTTCGGTGAGGAACTGCATCTGGGCCAGCCCCAGCAACTCCTCCCGGTCGTTGTCGTATTGGACCTGCAGTTCCTCCAGGTCCCGGGCCAGTTGCTCCTGGACCCGTTCGATCTCGGCTGCGGTGGCCTCTTCCCAGTGTTTGAGGTCGGTTCGCAGAGGAGTCAGCTTCTGCTCCTCCTCGGAGCGCATGCGGCCCTGGAGCCGCTCCAGCTCTTCCTGGACGACCTGGTTGAGGAGGGCCAGGTGTTCCCGCCCGACCGTTTCTCCTTTGTCCACGATGATGGAGCCGGTAGCTTTGAGGACAACCGGGGCGCGAGCCGTCGTTCCCTGCTGCTCTTCCAGCCGCTTCCGTAGCCGCTGGACGTCTTTCATCAAGTTCTCGGTTTCGGTGTTGAGCTGTTCCTCGATTTCGGAGCGGAGGGCCTGCATGGCCTCCTCGATCCGTGCCCGCTCTTTCGCCAGCCGCTCCTCCAGGGCCGCGGTAGCCTCCTGGGCGATGCTCTCCAGCTCCCGTCTTCGGTGCTGGCGCTCTTCATCCAGCCGCTTCAACGCCTTCTGGCGGGCGTCCTCGTCTACGGAGGTGATCACATACTGGGCGAAGTAGAGCACCCGGTCCAGGTTCCTTCGGGAGATGTCCAGCAGGATGCCCAGAAAGCTGGGCGTCCGGCGGGTGTACCAGATGTGGGCGACGGGGGCAGACAGCTCAATGTGGCCCATTCGTTCGCGGCGCACCGAGGATCGGGTGACCTCGACGCCGCATTTATCGCAGATAATGCCCCGGTAGCGGACGTTCTTGTACTTACCGCAGTAACACTGCCAGTCTTTGGTGGGGCCGAAGATTGCCTCGCAGAACAGGCCGTCTTTTTCAGGACGGAGACGACGGTAGTTGATCGTTTCGGGTTTTGTGACCTCTCCGTAGGACCAGGAGCGAATTTCTTCGGGTGAAGCCAGGCTGATCCGCAGGGAGATAAAGTTCTGAACCTCAACCGACTCATCCGGATATCTCATGCACCCCTCCCCGGCGTTGCATTCAATACATGCACAAACGAAGCGCCTGAGCGAACGACTCAGCGCTTCTTTGCAGTTTCCGCATTGACGGCCTTATTATAAAAGCTTTGTCCTTTTTGTCAAGTTGCCCTACAATAGGGCAGCGACGGTCGGCATCCAGTTACTGGTAAGGAGGAGATATGCGCTTCATCGTCGTGGACCTGGGCGGGACACAGATTCGGGCAGCGCTCGTGCAGGCGGATGGGCGGATGGAAGCGCGGGTGGCGATGGCCACACAGGCCTCCGAGGGGCTGGAGGCGGTCCTGGCCCGCATAGAGGGGGCGATCCGTCAGGTTTGGCCGCCGGGGGAGGAGATCGCCGCGCTGAGCCTCACCGCGCCCGGGCCGACGGACGATCGGCAGGGGGTGTTGCTCTTTGCCCCCAACCTCCCCGGCTGGGAAAATGTCCCTCTGCGGGACCGGCTGCAGGGGACGTTCGGTGTTCCCACCTTCGTGGGCAACGATGCCAACCTGGCTGCCCTCGGAGAGCGGCGCTTCGGGGCCGGGCAGGGGGTGAATGACCTGGTCTATCTGACGGTCAGCACCGGCATCGGCGGGGGCCTCATCCTGGGAGGGAAGCTATTTGAGGGGGCGCGAGGGCTGGGCGGAGAGGTCGGCCATATCGTCGTCGAGGCGGAGGGTCCCCTTTGCGGCTGCGGGAACCGGGGCTGCCTGGAGGCGCTGGCTTCAGGGACGGCCATCGGCCTCGCCGCCCGTGCTGCACTTCGTTCGGGGGAGTCCTCGCTCCTGCAGGACTGGGCGAGGGGGGAACCGGAACGGATCACGGCCCGCGAGGTCGCCCAGGCCGCCCGGGCAGGGGATGGCCTGGCACGGCGTCTCCTGGAACGGGCGGGATTCTACATCGGGGTTGCGCTGGTCAGCCTGATGTATCTGCTGAACCCTTCCCTCTTTGTCATCGGCGGGTCGGTGGCAAAGGCGGGGGAGCTGCTGTTTGGGCCGATAGAAGAGACGGTCCGCGCCCGCGCGCCGGAGGTTTACTGGCGGGAGACCCCCATCCTTCCGGCGGCGCTGGGGGATGACGTGGGGCTGCTGGGGGCACTCGCGCTTGCACTGGAGAAGATCGGAGGATAAGCGGTTCTGGTCCCTATGTCTACCTGGGGGATGCGCCGTACTGTGGATCTCCTGCGGGGGGTAATGGAGCTGTATTACCGCCGTAAGTACGGCCTGTTGACCCGCCGCATGGGGCGGCCTGGCGTTTTCCCTGATGGGCGTCGCGGGTTTATCATCATTCAGATAGATGGCCTGGCCTACGACCATCTCCTGCAGGCGAAGGGGGCCGGTTATCTTCCCTACCTGAGCCGGATGGAACGGGAGGGGAGGACGGCTCTGGCTCCCTGGTTCTGCGGCCTCCCCAGCACAACGCCCGCAGTTCAGGCGGCCATCATGTTCGGCAACCGGGATGACGTGCCGGGGTTCCGCTGGTATGAGAAGGAGCGGGGGCTGGCCATCGTCGCCAAACGGCCCGATCAGGTCCAGGCGCTCCAGACGCGGCTGAAGGGGGACCGGATCGGCATTCTGGCGGGTGGTTCCAGCTATGTCAATATGTTCGACGGCGATGCTGGCCTGGCCCTCTTCACCCTGTCCGCCTTTCATCCCCAGCGGCTCTTTGAATCGGTGCGGGGGGCGGGATTGCTGCTTCTCTTCCTCCTGGGCCCCTCCCGGGTCCTTCGCGTCTTCGGACTGACGGCGCTGGGCTACCTCCGGTCGCTGGGCTGGCGGATCTCCGCCCTTCTCCGTCCCAGCGTCGTCAAACCCTACGATCTCCTTTCTCCTATGATGTCGGCTGTCGTCAACGCGCTCTTCACTGAGGTGCAGACCTTCGGGGTAACCCTGGATATTTACCGCCGTGTCCCTTCGATCTACACCAACTACAACACTTACGACGAAATGGCCCACCTCTTCGGCCCCACCCACCGGGCCGCCTTTGCAGCCCTGCGGGACATTGACCGGCGTATCGGGCAGATTGACCGGATGCGTCGGCGGTATCGGGGGCGGGAATATGACCTGTACATCCTCTCCGATCACGGCAACGCCCCTTCGGTCCCTTTCTCCTGGGGGGTCGGGAAGAGCCTGGGGGCCTTCATCAGCGCACAGGTGGGTGAGCTGTCGTTCGACGAGGCGTTCGGCCGGCCAGGGTATGCGGTGGCAAAGGCCCGCTATCTGCTGGAAGAGGTGCGGGGGCTGGAGGAGCAGGCCTCCCCTGCCGTGCAACGGGTGTTACGCGCCCTCCGACATTATGTGGACCGACGGGTGCCCGCTGACCCCGAAGCGGAAGGCTACGATCTGGAGCGGCGGGAAGATGTGGTGGTCCGGGTCTCGGGCCCTCTGGCCCATATCTACTTCAACGTGGCCCCCCGTCCTCTGGACCTCCTTGAGGTGGGCATTCTCTACCACCAGCTCCTCGACCGGCTGGCCTCGATGGAAGAGGTGGGGATGGTGGTGGGGCGGGCTGGCGAACGGACCGTGGTGTTGGGCCCTGGAGGGGGAAGCGCCGTGATCACCGGGGATCGGCTGGAGGTGGACCCGCCCAACCCCCTGTTGCCCTATGGAGATCCCGGGCGGGTGGCGGAGGAGCTTCATCGGGTGGCCTTTTTCCCGCACTCTGGCGACCTCATTCTGATGGGTTCCATCCGGCCCGATGGGCGTGTCGTGACCTTTGAGGAGCAGGTTGCTACCCACGGCGGGTTGGGGAGAGGGCAGGAATGGCCCTTCATTGCCTGGCCGCCCGAAGTGGGCCTGGAGGCTGTGGAGGGTCCCCAGGACCTGTACTGGCTCTTCGTCCGGCGGTATCTGGAAGGGTCGGTCTTCCCTTCCATCGCCCGATCCCCGTCCTATCATCCGGTCGGATGAGCGAGGGCCAGGTGGATATCGGGCGTATTTCAATTTCGGGGCGAGTGGTCCTCTCGCCCGCCGGTGGATCGCGAACCTCACGAATGGCCCGAACACAGCGAACAGGAGGGATACCTGCTCCGTTCGCGGCATTCGTTTCCATTCGCGCCATTCGTGTTTCCCCGGATTCCGGTCCGGGCCAGGGACATCTCGCCCCCAAGCTGAAATACACCTGTGGATATTGCCCTGATTCTGGCTTTGCGGGGTTCTGTGGTATACTCGAACCGGTATGCGCCGTCCGTTCGCGCTCTCCAACTGGAAGATGGCGATGACCCTTTCCCAGAGCCTGGCTTTTGTCCGGGCATTCGTCCCTATGGTGAGGGGGCTGACGGAAAGGGTGGAGATCGTGCTCTGCCCCCCCTGCACGGCGATCCAGGCTGTGGCGGAGGCGGTGCGCGGCACTGGCATCGGCGTGGGGGGGCAGGACCTGTGGCCAGGCCCCGGCGAAGCGCACACCGGCGCTATCTCCGGTCCACTCCTGGCCGATGCAGGGGCGGCCTGGGTGATGGTCGGCCACTGGGAGGTCCGGCGGCGGCTGGCTGAGGGGGATGGGGCGGTCAATCGGAAGGTGCGGGTGGCGCTGGAGGCCGGCCTGCGTCCTATCCTTCTGGTGGGGGAGCCTCAGGGCAGCCCCTTCGATCCGGACCGGCTGGATGTCCTGCTGGCGGGGTGTGGGGAGGAGGCGGTGGCCCGGATGGTCTTTGTCTATGAGCCGGAGGGGGCTATCGGACGGGCGGAGCCGGTGGCTGCCTGGCATGCTGCGGCGGGGTGCCGGGCCATCCGCCACTGGCTGGCCGACCGATACGGCGCTTCGACCGCCGCGCAGGCCCGGGTCATCTACGGCGGCAGTGTGACCCCCCAGCATGCCCCTGCCCTGCTGGCCGATCCCGACGTGGACGGCCTGGGGGCCAGCCGCCGGGGCCGCGACCCCGCTGCCTTCGCCGATATTGTGCGGCAAATCGCCGCCTGTAAGTTCGGCACAGAGTAGGGACAGGGCACGCCTTGCCTGGACACTTCAGGAGGTCATATGCAGATCCATCGCGTTGATCTGGGGAACCGTCGCGACGTCCGTCGCTACATCGAATTCCCCTTCCGTCTCTACCACAGACACCCCCTGTGGGTGCCCCCTTTCGTCAACGAGGTCCGCGCCCAGCTCGATCCGTCTCGCCACCCCTTCTACGCTCACTCGGATGCCGCTTTTTTCCTGGCCCTGGAGGGGGAGGAGGTGGTCGGGCGTGTCGCCGTTCTGGATAACACCCGTTACAATGAATACCACGATGAGCGGACCGCTTTCTTCTACCATTTCGACGCGGTGGATGACCGGGCCGTCTCCCGTGGCCTTTTCGACGCCGCTTTCGACTGGGCGCGCCGCCGGGGATTGGAGCGGATGTGGGGGCCGAAGGGGTTTGCCGCTGGCGACGGGCAGGGGTTGCTGGTGGAAGGGTTTGAACATCGCCCGGCCCTGGGGATTGCCTACAACTACCCCTATTATGACGAGCTGATGCGGGACGCAGGCTTCGAAAAGCAGCTCGACTTCATCTCAGCCTACCTGGACCGGGAGATCAGCCTCCCTCCCCGGTTTCTGGAGGTGGCAGAGAAAGTAAAGCAGCGGCGGGGATTCCGCACCGTCAGCTTTCGCAATAAAGCCGAACTGCGGGCGATGATCCCCCGCGTCGCTGCGCTTTATAACGACTCCTTCGTGGAAGTGCAGGGGTTCGTGCCGATCACGGAGGAAGAGGCCCGCGTCTTTGCCGACCGCGTCATCGCTGTAGCCGACCCTACGCTGATCAAGGTGTTGATGAAAGAGGATGAGGTTGTCGGCTTTGTGCTGGCCTACCCCGACATCTCCGCTGCGATCCAGCGCTGCCGGGGGCGGGTCTGGCCGACGGGGTGGTACCACCTCATGCAGGAGTTCAGACGGACCGAGTGGCTCAACTTCAACGGGGTGGGGATCGTCGAGCCGTATCGGGGCCTGGGCGGCAACGCGCTTTTGTATGCGGAGATGTACCACACATTGATCGGCCGCACTCAGTACCAGTACGCCGATCTGGTGCAGGTACAGGAGACGAACGCCCGGATGATTCAGGAGCTGGAGGGGTTAGGAGTGAGGCCCTACAAGCGGCACCGGGTATACTGGCGCTCGCTGAGCTGACCTCATCGTTCTGTAAACCACGCCAGCGCGGTCATCGCCTGCAGGGCCTGATAGGCTGCCGGCATGTCCTCTCCGAGCCACTCGACCGTGCGTCCGTCCAGCCGCCGGCTCCCGGGCAACAGGGCGGCCCCGTCGGCGTGCATTGTGCGCAGGAAGGTGATGCGCAGCCGGATCGGCGGAGGGACAACGAAGGGAGCCACTTCTACCCGCATGGCCCGCCTGGCCGCTTCCCGGATCCGTTCCTGCGCGACCTGAGGGTGGAGACAGCGGGCCGCGTATCGGCTCACCCCTTCCTTGACCGCCACGGTCTCGATCTCTCCCAGAAGCGCCCGCGCTTCCTCCGTCACCGCCCGGTCGCCGCTCACCAGGACGACGGGGACGCCGAAGGCCCCGGCCAGGGCGGCGTTGAAGCCCGTCTCGCCGACCACCCGGCCGTTGAGGGAGACCTCCCCCACGGTCCGGCCGCTCCAGGTGTGTTCCATCACCGCCCTGCCTGTGCCGACCGCTGCGTGGTAACCCACGAAGAAGGCCCTGTCCACTCCCCTGTCAATCCCTTCCATCATTCCAAAGGGTTTGAGGTGGCCGGAGATCAGCTCGGCTTTTGGGTTCAGCTCCTCGATCAGCAGGTTGGTCATCGAGCCGTGGCTGTCGTTGACGACGACCTCCGTCGCCCCGCCGGCCAGCGCCCCCTCGATGGCGGCGTTGGCCTCCGCCGTCATCAGCTTGCGGAAGCGTTCGTATTCCTTCTGGTCGGACATCACGTGGTCCATCGTCACCACGCCGGCGATGCCCTCCATATCTACTGAGATCAGGACCTTCATGCTTGTGCTCCTTTCAAACCACCGGACAATTTTGTAGATCGCGAATCCTGCGAATCAGGCAAATGACACGAATGGTGCGAAATAGGCCCCAATAAGGCCAGAACTGCCTGGAAACATTCGTGACATTCGGTCCGTTCGCATCATTCGCGATAAGCTTCCTTGGCTCCGACAGAAGTGTCAGGTGGCTAGTGCTCCTTTCATTACCCGCCGGACCTCTTTCAGGTCGGGGGCGATGAGTCGGGCCTGGCCCACTGCCTTCATCGCGCTGGCGACGTCTTTGAGGCCGGAGCCGGTAGCGAGCACGACCACCCGGTCTGCTGCGCTCACCAGTCCCTGCTCCACCGCCCGCACCAGGCCGGCATAGGCTGCGGCGGCGGCGGGTTCGGCGAAGACCCCCACCCCCTGGGCGAGGATGGGGATGGCGGCCAGGATCTCCTCGTCGCTCACGCGGAGGAAGGCCCCGCCGGTCTCTCGCACTGCCCGCAGGGCCTTGATCCGATCGCGGGGGAGTCCGGCTACGATGCTGTCGGCGACCGAGTGGGCCTCTACTGGCCTCATCTCCCATCCCTCCAGCCCCCGCTCCCAGGCGTCCACCAGTGGGGAGGAGCCGGCTGCCTGGACGCCGATGATACGGGGTATGTGCTCGATCCAGCCCAGCGCCGCCAGGTCCCGCAGCCCCTTATGGATGCCGCCGATGATACAGCCGTCGCCGACGGGGACGAGGATGGCATCGGGGGCCTGTAGGGGCAACCTGCAGGTTGCCCCTACAGGCCCCCTGCAGGTTGCCCCTACAGACCCCCTGCAGGTTGCCCCTACAGACCCCCTGCCCAATTGCTCACAGATCTCGTAGGCTGCCGTCTTCTTTCCTTCAGACATATAGGGGTTGTAGGCGGTGTTCCGGTTGTACCAGCCGAAGGTCCGCGCTGCCTCCAGGCACAGTTCGAAGGCCTGGTCGTAGGAGCCGTCCACCAGAAGGACGGTGGAGCCGTAGGCCAGGAGCTGGGCCACTTTGGCCTGGGGGGCGGTGCGGGGGACGAAGATGACGTTGGGCTGGCCCACGGCGGCGCAGAGGCCGGCGAGGGCGGCGGCGGCGTTGCCGGTGCTGGCGGTGGTCACCACCTTTGCTCCCTTCTCACGGGCCTTGACCACCGCGATAGCCGAGGCCCGGTCCTTGAAGGAGGCGGTGGGCTGGCGGCTGTCGTCTTTTACCCAGAGGTGGCGCAGTCCCAGCCGCTGGGCCAGCCGGGGGGCGGGGTAGAGGGGGGTCCAGCCCACGCTGCCCAGCGCCGTTCCTTTGGCCAGCCGTTCTGCCACCTCTGAGGCGACGGGGAGGAGGGGCAGATAGCGCCAGATGGAGCGCTCGTCGCTGGCGGCCAGCCTTTCCGGCGTCATGTCCTCTCTGATTTTCGTATAGTCATAGACCACGTCCAGGATGCCGTCGTCGCCGTGGTGGGGACAGACGTACTCGACCTCCTCCACCCCGTATTCTGCCCCGCAGATGGTGCATTTGAGACCCAGGACATAGGCGGATGTCATCCCTTTTCCTCCCGCACGTAGGGCAGGCCCAGCGCGGCAGGCGCGCCTACCCGTTTACGGAACGTCTCCCACCAGGTGATCATCACCAGGACCAGGATAGTGAAGAAGTAGGGCATCATGTTCAGGAAGGATGCCGGGACCGTGGTGCCTGCCGCCTGCATACGGAACTGGATGGCGTTGATGCCGCCGAAGAGGAGCGCGCCGATCACCGCCCGCACCGGGTCCCAGGTGGCAAAGATGACCAGCGCGATAGCGATCCATCCCCGGCCGCCGGTGATGTTGTCCGCCCAACCCTGGAGGTACCCCAGTGAGAGATGGGCGCCTGCCATCCCCATCAGGAGGCCGCCGAAGACGGTGTACAGATAGCGGGAGGCAGAGACGTTCACCCCCATCGCATCGGCTGCCTGGGGGTTCTCTCCCACAGCCCGCAGATGGAGCCCCGGCTGGGTCCTGTAGAGGTAAAACCAGAGGACCGGCACCAGAAGGTATACAAAATAGGTCAGCACATCCTGGGTGAAGAGGGAGGGGCCGACCACGGGGAGCTGGCTCAGCAGTGGGAGGGGAAAACGTTGAAAGCCAGGCCCCTGCAGGCCCACCATCGTCGTTCCCCCGGGCCCCAGCCGTTGCCCCATAAAGCTGGCCAGCCCCGTGCCGAAGAGGGTGAGGGCCAGCCCGCTGACCACCTGATCGGCCCGCAGCGAGATGGAGAGGAAGGCGTGGAGGAGGGCCATCAGTGTACCTGCCCCGAGAGCGGCGAGCAACCCCAGCCAACTGCTCCCGCTGTGGTAGGCCACGGCGAAGGCGGTGGCGGCGCCCATCATCATAATGCCCTCGACGCCCAGATTGAGCACGCCGGACCGCTCGGTGTAGATTTCCCCCAGCGTGGCGTAGAGGAGCGAAACGCCAGCACGGACGGTAATGGTCAGGATCGAGACGAGCAGAGCTTCACTCATTTCCCTTTGCCTTCATCACTCCTGCCCGATGGCCCCGGATCACCCGGATGCGGTAGTTGACAAAGATGGAGCCGCCCAGCATGAAGAACAGGATCGCTCCCTGGAGCACCAGGGCGACGGCGGCGGGGAGCTGGAGGGCAACCTGGAGCTGGTCGCCGCCCACCAGCAGTGCGCCCATCAGGAAGGCGACCAGCAGCACCCCCCACGGGTTCAGGTTGGCCAGCCAGGCGACGATGATGGCGGTATAGCCATAACCGACGGTGAGGCCGTGGTAGAGGCGGCGGGAGATGCCGGCCACCTCCGCCATCCCGGCCATCCCTGCCAGCCCTCCGGAAAGAAGCATCACCAGAAGGATGTTCCGGCCGATGTTGATGCCTGCGTAACGGGCGGCCCGCGGGTTTTCCCCGATCACCTGGATCTCGTACCCCCAGCGGGTACGGGTGAGGACGAGCCACAGCAGCAGTGCTGCCAGCACGGCAAAGATCAACCCTGCATGAACGCGCCCTGTGAGCCGGGGAAGCCAGGCCACCTCTGGAAAGGGGGCCGTACCCGGAAAGCCGTACCCCTGGGGGTCCCGCCACGGCCCCAGGTAGAGATATTCGACCAGAAGAATGGCGATGTAGTTCATCATCAACGTGGTAAGGATCTCATTGACGCCGACGGCGGCCCGGAGGAAGGCGGGGATCAGCCCCCACAGCGCGCCTGCCACCACCCCCGCGACGAACATCAGCGGCAGGATCAGGGGGGCGGGGAGCTGGTCGCTGAGGAAGAGGGCGACGTATGTGGCAGCGATGCCCCCCATCGCCAGTTGCCCCTCGGCGCCGATGTTCCAGAAAAGCATACGGAAGGCGATGGAGACGCCGAGGCCGGTCAACATCAGTGGAGTGGCCTTCACGAGGGTCTCGGAAAGGGCATAGCTGCTTCCCAGCGAGCCTTTCAGCATCACCTGATAGGCCTGGAGGGGGTTCACCCCGAAGGCGATGAGGATCACCGCGCCAAAGATCAGAGCCAGGAAGAGGGATAGAAAGGGCACAAGGGCAGCGGCCAGGCGAGAGCGTTGCAGCCGTTTCTCGAAGATAAGGGTCATATCCCTGCCTCCCTGCCAGGAGATTCGCCCGCCATCATCATTCCCAGCACCTCCATATCCGCCTCGTCGGTCGGCAGGATGCCCATGATCCGCCCTTCGAAAAGGACGGCGATGGAGTCGGATAGCTCCAGCAGCTCCTCCAGGTCCTCCGAGATAAGAAGGATTGCTGCCCCCTGGTCCCGTTGCTCCAGTAGGGTGCGCCGGACCGACTCGGTGGCCCCTACATCCAGCCCGCGGGTGGGGTGGACAGCGATGAGGACCCCCCGGCCGGCGGTGATCTCCCGTGCCAGCACCACACGCTGCTGGTTGCCGCCGGAGAGGAGCCGGGCAGGTGTCTGGAGGGTGGGTGTGGCGATGCGGAAGGCCTCGATCAGCCTTTGGGCGAAGGATAAGAGGGCCTGCCGGTTCAGCAGGGGGCCGCGGGCCAGCGGTGGGCGGCGGTAGGCCTTCATGGCCAGGTTCTCCGCGACGGGCAGGTTGGGCGCCAGCCCCACCCCTGCCCGGTCGCCGGGTATATGGCTGATCCCGGCCTCGATGGCTTCCCGCGGAGAGCGGTTGGTGATGTCGCGGCCCCACACCCGGACCCGCCCCCCGGTGGCAGGGCGGAGGCCGGTGATCACCTCCGCCAGCTCCCGCTGGCCGTTGCCCGCCACGCCGGCAATGCCCAGGACCTGTCCCTCGCAGACTTCGAAGGAAACGCCTCGCAGGGCCGGCAGCCCCTTGTCGTTCAGCGCCTCCAGGTTTTCCACGGAGAGGGCCACCTTTCCGGGCTGACAGGCCCGCTTATCGAGCCGGAAGAGGACCTCCCGGCCGACCATCAGGCGGGCCAGCTCCTCTTTGGTCGCCTCAGCGGTGGGCAGGGTGGCGACGACCTTCCCGGCCCGCAGCACCGTCACCCGGTCGGCGAAGGCCATCACCTCATCCAGCTTGTGGGTGATGAAGATGACCGCTTTTCCTTCATCCGCCATCTGCCGGAGGGTGGCGGAAAGCTCTGCCGACTCCTGGGGGGTGAGCACCGCCGTTGGCTCGTCCAGGATCAGGATGTCGGCTCCCCGGTAGAGGAGCTTGAGGATCTCCACCCGCTGCTGCTCTCCCACCGAGAGCTGCCAGATGTAGGCATCAGGGTCCACCCGCAGGCCGTACCGCTCCGAGAGTTCGGTGACCTCCCGCCGCACCTGGTCCGGGCGCAGGAGGAAGCCAGCAGACCGCCAGCCCAGGAGGATGTTTTCTGCCGCGGTGAGGGTTTCGACAAGCATGAAGTGCTGGTGGACCATGCCGATGCCGTGGTTTATGGCGTCGCGGGGGGAGCGGAAGTGGACAGGCTGACCATGAAGGATGATCTGGCCTTCGTCGGGGTGGTAGAGGCCGGAGAGGATGTTCATCAGCGTGCTCTTGCCCGCGCCGTTTTCCCCCAGGAGAGCCAGCACCTCACCGGAGTAAACATCCAGGTCAATATGGTCGTTGGCCAGTACGCCGGGAAATCGCTTGGTGATGCCACGCACCTGTACGACGCAGGGGGGACCGGGGGGCTGGGCGGGGGGTCTCTCAGGTTGGAGCGATCGGATGGCCACGGGAAGCCTCCCTTTGCAGGCGTGGCCCCCTCCGGTGGTGAGGGGGGATGGAGGGGGCCACGTTAGGGTTAAGGGGCTACTGGGTGGGGATGGTGCCCACGACGCCCTCGACGAACCAGTCGAAGCTGAGCATATCGGCGTCGCTCATGCACTGCCCCTCAGGCACGCGGATGTTCCCTTCCTGGTCGGCGATGGGGCCGCAGAACACATCCCACTCGCCGCTGAGGATGCGGTTCTTTTCCTGCTCCACTATAGAGCGCACCTCATCGGGAACGAGGGGGCTGTACTCGGCCAGGCCCACCACGCCGTCAACCATGCCACCCCAGTACTGGTGGGTGGTCCAGGTGCCGTTGAGGATGTCCTGCACTGTCGCCACGTAGTACTTACCCCAGTTCCAGACCGGGCTGGTGAGGACGGAATCGCCGACGAACTGGCGCATATCGGAGTCATAGCCGATGCTCAGGAGGTTCCGCTCTTTGGCTGCCTTCTGCGGCTCGGTGGTGTCCTGGTGCTGGGCGATGATGTCCGCCCCCTCGTCCAGCAGCGCCTCGGCTGCCTCCCGCTCCTTCACCGGATCGTACCAGGTGTTGGTCCATACGACGTGGACCTCGGCGTTGGGGTTGACTTTACGCACGCCGAGGGTGAAAGCGTTGATGCCGCGGATGACCTCGGGGATGGGGTGGGCGGCCACGTAGCCGATGAAGTTGGCTTCGGTCATGCTGCCGGCGACCAGGCCGGAAAGGTAGCGGGGCTGGTACATCCGGCCGAAGTAGGTGGCCATGTTGTCGGCGGTCTTGTAGCCGGAGCAGTGCTCAAAGTAAACATCGGGGAACTCCTGGGCGACGGTCAGCATGGGGTCCATATAGCCAAAGCTGGTGGCGAAGACGACCTGTGCTCCCTGCTGGACCACGTCGCGGATCGCCTTTTCGGCATCCGGGCCTTCCGGCACGTCCATCACGACGATGGTCTCCACCTGGCCTCCCAGTTCCTCTTCCAGCATCTTCCGGCCGCGGTCGTGCTCATAGGTCCACCCCAGATCGCCGGGCTGGCCGATGTATATGAAGGCCACCTTGAGCTTTTCGGCCGGGGCTTGTGTCGGGGTGGCCTGGGGGCCGCAGGCGGTCAGCACCAGTATGACGGCTATCAGCAGGGGCAAGAGAAGCCCAATTCTTTTGTTCATTTCCTCCTCCTTCTCTATTCTGGAATGGGTCGGAAAATCGGCGAACGGTTGGGGCAGGGCCTTTAAAAACCGGCTCTCATCACCTCCTTCGCGGGGAGTCTGTGGGCTTGAGCCTATTATACTCAAATCTCCGCCTATGCAAACAAGCGTCTGGTAGTGAATCTGCTGCCCGTAGCGCAGGCTGTCAGGCTGCGCTACTTGAGCAGGTAGTCACCACCTATCACCATGTTGCCTTGTCTTCCCCCGCCTTGATGGTATAATTAAATACAGCTTTACTTTATCCGAAGGGGAAAGGTCCTGTGCCTTCGACCGAGGAAATCATCGCGACGCTCAGGAGCGTACCTCTGTTCTCCAGGCTGGCAAGGCCACACCTCCGCGCGCTGGCGGCCATTGTCCATGAGACGAAGGAGTACCGTTCCGGAGAGATCGTCTGCCAGCAGGGGGAGCCAGGGCGACAGTATTTCATCGTTGAGCGGGGCCTCCTGCGGATCACCCGCGTGGACCCCGAAGGGCGTGTGACGGCTGTCGGGGAGCTTGGCCCGGGCGCAGCGTTCGGTGAAACTTCTCTCCTGCTGGGAGATGTGCGGGACGCAACGGTGGAATGTGTCAGGCCATCGGTGCTCCTTTACATTGACAAGGAATCGTTTGACCGCCTGTTGGAGACAGAGCCTGGCATCGAGCGGGCGCTGCGGATGCGCCCCGACGTAGCCGAGCGCCGGGCATACCCCCGCTTTCCCTGGCTGGAAGAGGGAGAGCTGGTGATCAAACTGGTTCGCAAGCACCCCGCCGTCCTCGTGCCGGCCCTTCTCGTTCCCGGTCTGATGACCCTGCTGGCTCTCCTCATCACCACAATCGGCGCAGAGCAGTGGGGTGTGTTCGCCGCAGTGGTGGGGGGAATCCTGACATTGATCCCGCTGGGCTTTTCCCTCTACACTTACATTGACTGGCGGAATGACCTCTACGTCGTCACCAACCTGCGGGTGATCCACCGGGAACGGACCGGCCTGGTGCGCGTCAGCTTTTCCGCTGCCCCCCTCTCGGCCATTCAGGACATTCAGCAGATTCAGATCGGCATTGCGTCCCGCATCTGGGGGTACGGCGACCTGATCGTCGAGACCGCAGGGGAGGCTGGCCAGGTGGTCTTTCGCAGCATCCCCCGGCCGGACAGGGTCCGTAACACAATCTTCGATCAGATCTCCCGGGCCCGTGCGCTCGTCCGCGCACGCGAGCGGGCGACGATCTACCGGGCGATGCGAAAGCATTTCCTCCAGGAGGGAGAAGAAGGCGCTGGAGAACTTCCTCCCCAGCCATCCCAGGAGCTGGGCCGACGGCCTGGTTGCCTGGCGCTCATCTCCGCCGTCGTCTCAACCCCTGTCCGTGGGACCTGGCACCGGGAGGGGGAGACGGTCACGTGGCGGAAGCACTGGATCGTCCTGATCCGTACAGTGGGGATCCCCGTTCTCCTTTTCCTCGCCATCACTGGCCTTGTCCTCTTTGTCATTGCGAAAACGGGCGCGGACCCGACCGTTACCGTTCTCTACGCCCTGGCCAGTTTCATCATCATCCCGTGGTTTCTCTGGCAGGTGGAGGACTGGCAGAATGACTACTATCAGGTGACGGCGACCCGCATCATCCATGTAGAGCGGCTCCCCTTTTTCATACGGGAAGAGCGACGGGAGGCCAGGCTGGAGCAGATCACCAACGTCCGGTTTGCTCAGAGCTTCTGGGGGCGGGTCCTGCACTTTGGAGACGTGGTCGTGGAGACCGCTGCACCGGCCGGGGCCTTCCACTTCCGAACGGTCTATCGCCCCGACGCCGTGCAGGCGGAGATCTTCTCCCACATCGAGGCTGCCCGGCGTCGTCAGCGGGAGCAGGAGGCGGAACGGCGACGGACGGAGATGCTGGACTGGTTCAGCGTCTACGATGAGATCCGCAGCCAATCTGGCAAGTCCTCCCCGTCGCCTCAAAAGGAGGCCGATTGATGGCGTTACGTCCCATTCTGTTTTCAGATAACCCGATCTTGCGCGAGAAATCCCGCCGCGTCCCCCGCATCTCCAGCGAGACCCAGCGGTTGATTGAGGATATGTTTGAGACCATGCGCTCGGCCGGGGGCGTGGGCCTGGCGGCCGTTCAGGTGGGAGTGCCGTTGCGCGTCGTTGTCGTTGAAATCCCTGAGGATCTGGAAGACCCGGATGCCGGGGTCTCCTTCGCCCTCATCAACCCTGAACTGGCCCGGGTTTCCGAGGAGATGGAAGAAGGCGTGGAGGGATGCCTTTCGATACCCGGCTGGGCAGGGCATGTCCCCCGCCACCTGGCGGTCACCGTCAGGGGGCTGGACCGGCAGGGGCGGAAGGTGCGGATGCGGGCACGGGGATACCTGGCCCGCGTCCTCCAGCACGAGCTGGACCATCTCGACGGGGTGCTCTTTATTGACCGGGCCAGCGAGACCTGGCCGATTGAGGCGGGAGAGGAGGAACGGATCGAAGCGGAAGCGGCCGGGAGGCGAGGGGCCAGGGAACGGGGTGGGCTGCCGGTATAGACTGCCCGTGGTCAGAGCCGCAACGCTTCCCGGATCTCCCGCAGGCAATTGAGGGCTCGGGCCACCTGTGCCCGGTTCTCCTCCCGGTTCAACCACAGGCTGGCCCCGCTGGGGTGGGGGAGCGGCACGATCCACCATCCTTCCCCCTGCCGGATGGCAGTCCCCACCACTTCCGTCAGCCGTACTGGCCCCAGGAACCGGCGCACGGCGAGCCCTCCCACAGGGATGATCAGCTCCGGCCGGACCAGCGCCAGCTCCTGCTCCAGGAAGGGGGCGCACAGCCGCTGTTCGGCCCTGGTGGGCACGCGGTCCCCTTTTCCACCGGCGGCCTTGCCCGGGTAGCATTTGGTCACCGCGGTCAGATACTGGGCGGCGCGGAAGTCCGCCTCTTCCCAACCGACCTCGGCCAGCCAGCGGAAGAGGCGACGGCCGGCAGGCCCGTTGAACGGCCGCCCGGCCTCTGCCTCCGTTGCCCCGGGGGTCTGCCCCACCACCATCACGCGGGCAGAAGCAGGGCCGGAGAAGACCGCACCGGGGGTGATAGGGTAGCCCGCCTCCAGGCAGCGGCGGCATGCCCTCATGCGGGCCTGGAGGGTTTCGAACCTCTGCACTGGCAGACCTCTATGGCGAAAACGGGTCGAACGGCGCAAACCCGCTCACTCGATCGCCGTGATCAGAAAGCGGATCTCCCCAGCGGGGGCTTTCACCCGCACGGTCTCTCCCACCATCCGGCCCATCAGCGCCTGTCCCAGGGGCGATTCATAAGAAATGCAGCCGTTACCCGGATCAGCCTCCGCCGGGCCGACCAGGTGGAAAATCTCCGGCTGCTCCTTCCCCTCTTCCACAACCATCACCCGGCTTCCCAGGCGGACCTCCCCCGCAGGTCCGTTTTCCTCGATGAGCACAGCGTTGCGTAGCATCGCTTCGATCTGCTGGATCCGTCCCTCCAGGAAGCCCTGTTCCTCCTTGGCTGCGGCATAGTCGGCGTTCTCCCAGAGGTCTCCCTGCTGGATCGCCTTCCGCAGCCGCTCGGCCAGCGCGGGCCGTCGGACGTTGACCAGCTCTTCCAGCTCCTCCCTCAGCCGCTTGATTCCCTCGCGGGTCAGATAGACAGGCGATGATGGTTGCACGAACTTCTCCTTTATGCCTCAAGGATTTCCAGAGAGTCGGGCCCACAGCGGCGGACCGAGCACCAGCAGTCCCACTGCCACGGAGACGATAGCGGTCAGGAGGACGGCCCCAGCCGTCACATCTTTGACCACTTTGGCCAGGGGGTGGTAGCCCGGGCTGACCAGGTCCACCAGCGTCTCCGCCACTGTGTTCAGCATCTCCCCCACCAGCACAAAGCCGATGGTCAGCGCCAGCACAGCCCATTGGGTGAGGGAGATCCTCAGCCACAGGCCCAGCGCCACCACGCCGACGGCGATCGTCAGGTGGATGCGGGTGTTCCGCTGAGTGCGCAGCGCGTAGGCCAGGCCGGCAAAGGCGTACCGGAAGCTCTCCAGCAGATTCCGACTGTGCATCGGGTCTCACTCTGGCAGGTTGACCTGGACACCGAGGGCGTTCAGGATCGCCTCCTGTGCTGCCCACATCTGCGACCGTTCCGGTTCCGTCTCGTCCTCATAACCCAGCAGATGGAGCACGCCGTGCACGACCAGCAACAGCAGCTCTGCCAGCACCGGATGCCCTGCCTCGCGGGCCTGCTCCTCGGCGCGGGGGTAGGAGAGGATCACGTCTCCCAGATAGCGGGGCTGGCCCGCCACTTCCACGAACGGTCCTCGCGCCTCGTTGGGAAACGCCAGGACGTCCGTTGGGGCGTCCAGGCCCCGGAACCGGCGGTTCAGCTCCTGCAGCGACTCGTCGTCGGAGACGACGATGGCCACCTCGACCGGCGGAGCGCCATGGTAGGCCAGTGTCGCCAGAGCGGCCTTCTGCAGTGCCTCTACATCGGCCGGCCATTTCCCTTCTACCTGCACATCAACTCTATAGCTCTCGATCACATCCGCTCCTGTTCGCTTGCCAGCCCTCCATCGCTTCGGCCGTTTTCGCCAGCAATTCCTCTGCTCGCTTCGCGCCCGCCCTGTAATTCGGAGCAGGCTCCGGGTACTGGATCCGGGGATGAAAAATCCCCTTCAGCGTAGAGATGAAGGACTCCCGGGCGATGTTCAGCTCCCGTATCGTAATCGGGCATTCGTCCAATTGCCCGTTCATCAGGACAAGGTTGAAGACCCCGTGCACGATCTCGGCCAGCTCTTCCAGTGAGGTGGGTCGGCCAGCGCGGACGGCTGCCTCGCACCCATCGGCCAGCATGGTCAGGGCGGTTTCCCTGCTTTGAGGTTTAGGCCCCCGATGCCGGAAATCCGCCTCGTTCACCAGCTCCGGGTCCCCAGCCAGTTCCACTGCCCGCTCATACTGGAAACTGGCCCGGTTGGTGCCGTGGTGCTCGGGGATAAAGGCCCGCACGCGGGCAGGCAATCGGTAGCGGCGGGCCAGCTCCAGGCCATCCTGCACATGGCTGGCGATGATCTCCACACTGGTATAGGGGTCCAGCCGCTCGTGGGGGTTCACTCCCTCCATCTGATTCTCGATGAAGAAGTAGGGGCGGGAGATTTTCCCTATATCGTGATAATAAGCCCCCACACGGGTGAGGAGGGGGTCTGCCCCGATCGCTTCTGCTGCCTGTTCGGCCAGGTTGGCGACCATCAGGGAGTGGTGGTAGGTGCCCGGAGCCTCTCGAAGCAGCCGCTGGAGAAGTGGGTGATCGGGCCGGCTCAACTCGATGAGGCGGAACGTGGTGATGATGTCGAAGAGGGGGCCTATGAGGAAAAGCCCCCCCAGGGCCAGGCTGGCAGAGATCAGGCCATTGGCGGCGGAGATCAGGAGGTGGAGGGCCGTCTCCACCGGGTTGATCTGCTCACCCTGCAGGCGAAAGCTGGCCACCACGGCCATATGTGCGAGGGCGACGAAGAGGGAAGCCCGGAAGAGGACCGCCGGTCGGTCCACCTGGCGCAGCGCCAGGGAGGCTACCAGCCCTCCGGCCGTGACATAGACGGCCAGCTCCAGCGGGTCATCCCCGATCATGCCGGCGGCTCCGCCCAGCAGGATGCTGGTCCCCACCCCTACCGATGGTCCCAGCGTGACCGTTGCCAGCATCGCCAGCGCCGGGCCGGGGAAGAGAAACCGCAGCACCGTCCGATCCGGGATCATCACGCGGGCCAGGAAAAGGAAAAAGGCCAGCAGGAGTGAGAGGAGAAGCGCCTTGCGCCCCTCCTGAAGCACATCTGGCTGGAAGTGGGCCAGGAGCAGGCCCAGGAAAGCCAGCCCGAGGATGGAGAGTGCTCCCCGGCCCGCCACCTGGGTCCAGCGGATTCGGGGCTGTTGAAGTCCCAGCCGCTGCAGGGCCTCCACATCCAGCGCGGTGACCCGCTCGCCCTCCCGGACGATGACTTCCCCGGCCTCCAGGGAGACAAGGATGGGGGAGACCGCCTCGCGGGCCTGCTCGCGTGCCGCCTGCGTGGCTGCTTCATCGTAGAAGGAGTTGGCAGTGATCAGCCGCTGGGCCAGCGCGGTGGTGACCATCTCCTCCTCTGTTGAGAGGTCCAGCCCGACCAGGGAGGAAACCCCCTGCCTGGCCTCTTCGATGAAATCTTCCCGTACCCCCCGCCGCATCGTCTCAGTGACGGCGTTGATCACCTCCGACTTCACACGGTCCCAGGACTCTTCCGGGAGAGTAAGGAGCGTGTCCGCCGTGTCGGTCGGCAGATCGGCTAACTCCGGAACGGCCAGCACCCAGGCCCGCCGCTGGGCGGGGGTGGCAAACGTGTCGGCGCGGACCGAGCTCAGGTAATCCAGGACATGGTGGGTCCGTTCTAACTGCTGACGGGCGAGGTCGGAGTCCGGTTCGGTGTAGACGGGCGCGACCGCCGCCTCGGCCAGCTCTCGCTGCTCGGCTGTACGGATGGTGCTCTCATAGGTGATCCGGCGAGGGGCGCGGACGTCCTGCGGGGCGATGTCCCCTTCCTCCAGCACCAGCCGGCCTGAGGGGAAGAGGGGAAAGGAGAGGAGGAAGGTGGACAGAGCGGCCAGCGCCAGGGCGGTCAGTGCCAGCCGGCTCCATATCCACCAGTTTCTCCTTTTGTGGCCTCGCGGAAGGTCCTCCATATCCATTTAAAACAAGAGCGACCCGGCGGGTCGCCCCTGCTCAGGTGTGCACCTGGGATTGTGCTGGAGGGAACTAGCCGGCCAGAAGTTCCCGCACGACCTCATTGACCAGGCGCCCATCGGCCCGCCCCTTCATCCGGGGCATCAGTGCCTGCATCACCGCGCCCATATCCTTCAGGCCGGAGGCCCCGACCTGGGCGATCACGGCCCGGGCTTCCGAGGCGATCTCCTCGCGCGTTAACATCCGCGGCAGGTAGGATTCGAGGATGGCCAGCTCTGCCTCCTCGTCTGCCAGTCGGTCCGGCCGGTCGGCTCCCCTGAGCTCTTCGATCGTCTCCTGACGCCGTTTGACCTCTCTTTGCAGCACGGCGATCAGGGACGGGTCGTCCAGTTCTCCTCCGTGTTCCACCTCGGCCAACTGGATTGCCGAGAGGGACATGCGGATCACCGCCTTGCGCCTTTCGTCGCGCGCGCGCAGGGCTTCCTTAAGGTCTTCCTGCAATCTGGCCTTCAGGTTCAAGTTCCCCCCGCTAGCTATACCGCTGCTGATACTTGGTCGTGGTCCTGCGGCTCTTGCGCAATTTGGCCGCCCGTTTCCGCTTGCGCAGGACGGTGGGCGGTTCATAAAAGCGGCGCCGCCGGACCTCCGAGAGGATGCGGTCGTTCTGGACCTTCTTGTTGAAACGGCGCAATAAGGACTCCAGAGGTTCCCCTTCTTCAGCGACTACCCGTGTCACAGCCTGTTTCACCTCCTCCCTGTTTGAAATTCAGGAATAGCAAACTACATTATAACTGTGGGCAAGAGGGTTGTCAAGCTTCACCGAACCTTCACAATCTCATGATGGGATTTTTACACTCTCCTATTACAATTTTCACAGGTTAAAGGGGATTGACCCCTGCAAAACTCAGGAGGTGTGTGTATGTGGAAAAAGCGAGTTCTGTTGTTCTCTGGCGTGGCCCTCGCGGCCCTGATCCTGGCCGGTGGTGTCGGTGTGGCGGTCTCCGTGGCCCAGGAGCCGACCCCGCCGACATGCCCTGTTGTACCTCTCGGCGGGCGCGGGTTCGGTGGGCTCTTCGGGCATCCGGGAGGTGGCTCCTGGACCCTCTTCGACGCCGCGGCGGAGGCGCTCGGGCTGAGCCCGGAGGAGCTTTTCTCCGAGCTGCACGCAGGCAAGACGCTGGCGGAGGTGGCGGAAGCACGGGGCGTGGAGATGGAGGCCGTGCAGGAGGCGATCGAGGCCGCCCGTGCCGATGCCATGCGGGAGGCCATCCAGCAGGCTGTCGAGGATGGGAAGATCAGCCAGGAGCAGGCCGACTGGATGCTGGAAGGGCTGGAGAAAGGCTACCTCCCTATGGGACGGGGCTTCGGCCACCGGGGCTTCGGCGGTTGGGGACGTCCATCGCAAGAGGACTGATCCCCCCATCTGCGAGGGCAGGCCGGTTGGGAGGGGCGTCAACGCCCCTCCCAACCTTTTTGGGGGCAGCGGGCGTATTTCAATTTCGGGGCAAATGGTCCTCTCGCTCGCCGGTGGATCGCGAATCCCACGAATGGCCCGAATACAGCGAATAGGAGGGATATCTGCCCCATTCGCGGTATTCGTTTCCATTCGCGCCATTCGTGTTTCCCCAGGTCCGGCCCGGGCCAGGGACATCTCGCCCCCAAACTGAAATACATCTGGGGCAGCGTGTTCTTTGACGGTTCGAGCAAATAGCGGTAGAATAAATATGCATTCTGGCTCTGAAACAACCTCTATCCATTCCGGGAGAGGATGAGGTAAGGGAGGGAAAAATGGAGAAGGAAGTCGGAACGGAGAAGGTCAAACGTGGTCTGGCCCAGATGCTCAAGGGCGGCGTCATCATGGATGTCACCAATGCCGAGCAGGCGCGTATCGCCGAGGAGGCGGGGGCTGTCGCCGTGATGGCTCTGGAGCGGGTCCCAGCCGACATCCGCGCACAGGGCGGCGTAGCCCGCATGGCCGACCCGGATAAGATCCGGGAGATTATGGAGGCGGTCTCCATCCCGGTGATGGCCAAGTGCCGCATCGGCCATTTCGTCGAGGCGCAGATTCTGGAGGCCCTGGGGGTGGATTTCATTGACGAAAGCGAGGTCCTCACCCCTGCTGACGAGGAGCACCATATAGACAAGCACCGGTTCAAGGTCCCCTTCGTCTGTGGCTGCCGCAACCTGGGGGAGGCGTTGCGGCGGATCGGCGAGGGGGCGGCGATGATCCGCACCAAAGGGGAGGCAGGCACCGGCAACGTGGTGGAGGCGGTGCGCCATGCCAGGGCGGTGCTGGGGGAGATCCGTCGCCTGACGACGATGGCCCCGGAGGAGCTGATGGCCTACGCCAAAGAGATCGGCGCTCCCTACGAGCTGGTGGTGGAGACGGCACGCCTGGGCCGGCTGCCGGTGGTCAACTTTGCCGCCGGAGGGGTTGCCACCCCGGCCGACGCTGCGCTGATGATGCAGTTGGGGATGGACGGCGTGTTCGTCGGCAGCGGCATCTTCAAGAGCGGCGACCCCGCCAGGCGGGCCCACGCCATCGTCCAGGCGGTCACTCACTACGACAACCCCGAGATCCTGGCCGAGGTGAGCCGGAACCTGGGAGAGCCGATGGTCGGCATCAACGTCAGCACGCTGCCCGCGGAGGAACGGCTGGCGACACGGGGGTGGTAGCCGATGCGGATCGGGGTGCTCGCCGTACAGGGAGCCTTCATCGAGCATGGGCACATGCTGCGCCGGATCGGCGTTGAGCCGGTGGAGGTCCGCCTGCCGGAACACCTGGAGGGGGTGGATGGTCTGATCATCCCCGGCGGGGAGTCCACCACCATCGGTCGGGTCGCCGAACGATGGGGGCTGCTGGAGCCGATCCGCTCCCTGGCCCGGTCTGGCCGGCCGATCTGGGGTACATGTGCCGGGATGATCCTGCTGGCAAAGGAGGTGGTGGACGGCGTGCCGGGCCAGCCGCTTCTGAGGTTGATGGACGTGGCCGTCCGCCGCAACGCCTTCGGCCGTCAGGTGGATAGTTTCGAGGTGGACCTGGAGGTGCCCGTGCTGGGGGAGGAGTCCTTCCGCGCCGTATTCATCCGCGCCCCGCGTATTGAGCGGGTCGGCGAAGGCGTGGAGGTGCTGGCCTGGCTGGAGGATGGGACCGTGGTGGCGGTTCGGCAGGGCAACCTGCTGGCGACCGCTTTTCACCCCGAATTGACGAATGACGAGCGGTTTCACCGGTATTTCGTGCGTCTGGGGGATTCGTAACGAAGGGAATGAGTCGTCACTCGTAGTCGGAATGGACGATGGGTCAGGCGGGAAGAGGGGGTGTCCCGTGGTAGTGGCAGGGTTGGACAGAATCACTTTTGCTCCGAATATAATGGGCGGACGTGCCTGTATACGCGGGACGCGGGTGACAGTCTCTCTGGTTGTCAACCTGGTGGCGAATGGGATGAGCACGGAAGAGATACTGGAAGCGTACCCTTACTTGGAGGCAGAAGACGTTCGACA
>JBDOIF010000109.1:0-4231 GCA_041082215.1 Anaerolineae bacterium | reverse complement strand
AGCCAGAGATCGAGGAGGCTGGGTGAAAAAGCGAAGAGCCATCCCCCAGCGTTGGCAGGCGCACGGGATGGCTCTCCCACCTGGCCTCCACCCTCAAGGCCTTGGGCCTTGTATGAGGGGGAAGTTACCACGAGCGGGGCCGACGGGGCTTGAACCCGCGATCTCCGGCTTGACAGGCCGGTATGTTGACCAACTACACCACGGCCCCTAAACGGTTCACATCTTACCACAATCCAACCGTTTCGTCAACCCCCACTTCTCCCCCAAACAACCGGCAACTCCCCCTCCACCTCGATCCCCGCCCGCGCCACCCGACACCGAACGGCATGCACCCCTACCCCCTCACCTCCCACCTCCCCCAGCAAACGGGCAAAGCCAGGATCGGCTACAACGTTGGGGGCAAACGCCACCGCATCACCCCGCTGCACCACAAAAACAACCGCCGCCCGCTCCCCCCGCCGCACCAGCTCCCTCAACTCCTCCAAATGCCGACGCCCCCGCTCCGTCGGCGCGTCCGGAAATAACGCCACCCCATCCTCCACCAGCGTCACCGACTTGGCCTCCACCCACCAGCTACCCCCCACTCCCCCGAACCTCAGGTCTAACCGGCTCCGCCCCCACCTGACCTCCGCCTCCATCAACGTCACCCCCCACCACGGGAAAAGCCGCCCCGCCAGCACGCTTTCGGCCACCAGCCTGCCCGGCAACCGTGCATCCACCGACACCAGCACCCCATCCCATTCCACCAGCACCAGGTCATATGCAGTGCAGCGATGCCTCCCCTCCTGTGAAACCAGATAACAGATCCGACCCGGCTCCAGAAGCTCGGCCAGACGGCCTGAATTGGGCAGGTGGGCAGCCACCGGCCGCCCATCCAGCTCCACGACCACCCGAAACCGATTCTCCCGCCGCAGAAAACGGCCCTCTAAAGTGGGAGGCAGGTCCATACGCTCAGAAGTCGCACGCTTGCGACAGGCGGAAAAACCACAGAGGCGAAGAGGACGCGGAGAAAAAACCGAAGTCCCGACGCTATATCACTGCCCCAACCGTCAAACAGATAAAAGCTCCCAACATATAGATAGAAGCAAACTTAAAGAGCCGCCAGTTCAGGCCCTCCGAGGGCCGAATGAGCGCCGCAACCGCCAGGCCCGAAAGCCCGCCTCCCAACACCCCCAGCACGCCCAGGGCAACAGGATGGATGCCCAGAAGGACCCCCGCCGACACCAGCACCACTACGTCCAGAAACGTCGCCCCTGCCACCACCCGACGGGTGGCCGTCGGCCCGTATACATTCGGCCAGACCGGCACCCCCGCCAGCCGATACTCCCGCGCATAGTGGGCGGAAAGGGTCAGGATGTGAGCCGGGATCCAGAAAAGCACTCCCATCGCCAGAAGAATCCCCACCCCATCCACACGCCCCACCGCCAGGACCCGCCCGGCCAGAGCTGGCATCCCCCCCGATATCCCACCCCAGAGAATCGAAAAGGGGGTCCGACGCTTCAGCCACAGGGTATACACCCCCAGATCAATGACAAAGCCCAGGCTGACGATCAGCCCAAAAAGGGGGGAAAGGACCCAGGCCAACCCTATCCCTCCCGCTGAAATCACCAGACCAAAGGCCACCGCAGACCGGAGGCTCACCAGGCCCGCCGGCAGAGGCCGACGGACGGTCCGCCCCATCCGGGCGTCAATGTCCCGATCGAGCACCATGTTCAGCGCCGTGCATCCCCCAATCGCACCGGTCAGCGCCACCGCGGCGGCCGCCAGCTCCCCCCACCCCACCCGACCGGGCAGGCTCAGGGCATAAGCGCAAACCCCTGTCACCAGCAACAGCGCCGTCTGAAGCGGCTTGGTCAAAGCCATAAAGGCCCGCGCCTTCCCCATAACCGCCGACAACCGCCAGAGAGTCCCAACAGATGACTTGACGGCCGGGCCGCCCGCCGGTTCGCTCATCGGTTCACCTCCACATATGGGTTTCCACATAAGTATACCCGATCCCAACCATAACGCAAAAACTCCCAGGAATAGCAGGGGCAACCAGCCCCAACCGAAATTGACAAACTGGCCTAAAAATGGTACAATTTGGGCAACAACTGACCGGGAAGAAAGACGATGAACAGGAGGAGTAGGTCGGCCCGGCCCTGGTGAACTGCCCCGCAGGGCAGGCAGAGAGGGGGGTCACCGGCTGCAAGCCCCCTGCAGCGCCACCGACCGAAGGTCGCCTGGGAGTCGAGGGGCCGAAACGGAGCCGCCTCCGGATAAGCTCCTCCGGGTTCGCCCGTTACAGCGGAGGCCCTTGGCCGCACCAGCGGGCGAGGGCTGGCGAGGGCGCCGGCACAGCCGGCGAACCAGGGTGGTACCGCGGAATCCGCCCCTTCCGTCCCTGGACGGAAGGGGCGTTTGTGTAGGAGGTGCATGATGGCCTGGTGGGAAACGTTGTTCGACGACCGATACCTGCGGCTCTTTGGGCCGCTGACCACGCCGGAGGCCACTCAACAGCAGGTGGATGGCATCGTCCGCTATCTGGGATTAAGGCCGGGAGCCACCGTCCTCGACCTGGCCTGTGGCTACGGCCGCATCACCATCCCCCTGGCCCAGCGAGGCTTCCAGGTCACCGGCCTCGACCTCAGCGAAACCCTGCTGGGACAGGCCCGCATCGCCGCCAGCGAGGCCGGTATAGAGGTCACCTGGCACCGGGGTGATATGCGGGATATCCCCTGGACAGGGGCCTTCGACGCCGTCATCAATATCTTCTCCTCCTTCGGCTACTTCACCAGCGAGGAGGAGAACCGGCGGGTGCTGGAGGGGGTAGCCCGCACCCTCAAGCCAGGCGGCCGCTTCCTCATTGACGTGATCAACCGCGACTGGCGGGTCCGCCAGAGCCTGCAACGGTACTGGTTCGAGGCGGGCGACCTGATCGTGCTGGCAGATCCGTGGCTCGACCCTGTGGCCGGGCGGGCCGGGGAGACCTGGCGATGGCTGGAAGGTGGGGAATGGCAGAGCCTGGAGTTCGATGCGCGTCTCTACACCGCCACCGAACTCCGATCCCTGATCGAGGCCGCCGGCCTGCGCTGGTCCGCCGTCTACGGCGGCTGGAACGGCGAACCGTTCGACCCCCAGGCCCACCGGATCATCGCCCTGGCAGAGAAGCCAGCTTAATAATTTGCAGGACAAGCTTCAGCTTGCCCTGGTAATTGGCTCTACGTTCTGACTCTACGACAGGGGGAGAAGGATGACCGAAAAACTGGCCCCAATCTACCAATTCCAGGAGATCGAGGAACGGCTGTACCGATGGTGGGAGGAGCAGGGCTACTTCCGCCCGGAGACACAGCTCGAAAGGGGACTGGCCTCTCCCGATGGTCCCCGCTTCTGTATCACTATGCCCCCGCCCAACGTGACCGGCGTCCTCCACCTGGGCCACGCCATGACCGCCGCCGTGGAGGACCTCCAGACCCGCTACTACCGCATGCGCGGCTACGATACCCTCTTCCTCCCCGGCACCGACCACGCTGGGATTGCCACCCAGAACGTCGTGGAGCGGGACCTGCGCAAAGAGGGCCTCACCCGCCACGACCTGGGCCGGGAGCGATTCGTCCAGCGCTGCTGGGAGTGGGCCCAGAAGCACCGCGCCATCATCACCCAGCAGCACAAGCACCTGGGCGTCTCCTGCGACTGGACGCGGGAGCGCTTCACCATGGATCCTGACCTCTCCCGCGCGGTCCGCACCGCCTTCGTTCGCCTCTACAAGAAGGGCCTGATCTACCGGGGCAAGTATATGGTGAACTGGTGTCCCCGCTGCACCACCGCCATCTCCGACCTGGAGAACATCCATCAGGAGGAAGCCGGCCACCTGTGGACCGTCCGCTATCCCCTCATAGACGAAAACTGGTCTGGCCCGACCGCCGAATGGGGCAGCGGCCGTTGGGCAGAGGGAGCCACTCGCTTCATCCAGGTCGCCACCACCCGCCCGGAGACCATCCTGGGCGATACCGCTGTCGCTGTCCACCCCGAGGATGAACGGTACCGGGACCTGGTCGGGAAGACGGCCGTCCTCCCGGCCCTGGGCCGTCGCATCCCCATCATTGCCGATGAGGCCGTGGACCCGGCCTTCGGGACCGGCGCGGTCAAAGTGACCCCGGCCCACGACCCCACCGACTACGAAATCGGCCTGCGCCACGGCCTGGAGCAGATCAACGTCCTCACCGAGACGGCGCGGGTCAACGAGAACGGC
>JBDOIF010000075.1:0-14559 GCA_041082215.1 Anaerolineae bacterium | reverse complement strand
GTAAAGCCAGGCCAGGTTCACATGCGCGTCCAGCCGCCGGTAGGCCATCTCCTCGCCGGCCTCCTCCATCGCTCGCCGCAGGTCCTCTTCGGACTGTCGGGCCAGCTCCTCCTGGGGCGGATCTTTCTCCGCCTCATACTGCGGCCGGAGCCACGCCCACTGGCGGTAGACGCATCCCCGTTCGATGAGCGCCTCGATCAGGCGGGAGCGCTCCCGCACCTGAGGACCGCCGAAGATCTCCACCGCCTCATTGGCGTATCGAGCCGCCTGATGGAGCAGGTCAGCCTTCTCCTCAGGGGCGTAAAGGTACTCGATCGCGCTCATCCGCCGCAGCGCTTCTGCCAGAGCGATGCTGGCAAGCCCGATCCCCCGGGGGTAATCCAGATTGCGGAAGATCCCCATGGCGCGGCTGGTCATCACCCGCGCCCGGTGGGGCTTATCATCCCGCACCAGGACCAGGCCGTAGGTGTTGAGGCTGAAGGCGACAGGGCCGGCCGGCCCCAGCGCAACCCGCATCTCCAGCGCGTCTTCGCAGAGATGGCCGGCCTCCGCAAGGCGGCCCTGCTCTGCCAGCGCCCAGGAGAGGTTGTTCAGTGTGTTGGCGTGCTGGGCCCGCAGCGCCATCCGCCGGAGCGGATCCCGCTCCTTTTGTTCAAGCAGACGCCACTGTGCCACTGCCTGCCTGTAAGCCTCCACAGCTTTACGGAATTGACCCAGATTACGGTAGTAGTACCCCAGCACATTGTAGGCCTCGGCCAGCAGCACCTGGCGCCGCCACTCCTCAAATTCATCCCCTGGACGAAAATCGCTAACCTTCTTGATACTCTCTTCAAGGAGCGCTCCAACTCGCTCCAACTTTTCCTTCCTACCCTGATAGGTTTGAATCTCCCCTTCCAGTACCCTGAGTTCTATCTCTGTCAGCGTACCTGCCTCTTTTAGTAGATCGGAACACTTTTGCCTTATATCCCTGGCTAGCGAAACAGCCTCGTCAAACTTGAAGTCTCTCCTCAGTCGCTCCACCCGTCGCAATCCGGCGCCTATATCAACGACTGCCCTTTGAAGTTTTCCAGGGAACCCTCTGTCTTCCCAGTGCTTTCGAAAATCCAGCAACTCGGTACGTAGAAGCCGTTCCAAAGCATCCTCATGACTCCAGTAAGCCTCTTTCACATAGCTCGAGTAGGTCTTATAACCATCTACCGGCTCATACCGCAGGCGGTAATAAACCTCCTCCGCCATCAACATCCACAGCCGTGCCGTGGCCCGTGCCAGCGCCGCCGGATCGTCCGGGGGCCGGGGCACCCCCAGCTCCACCCTCTGCTCATCCGCCCGTCGGGGCTGGGAGAGCTCACAAACGCGCTGGCGCATGGGGGTGATGCGACCCCTGTAATAATCCAGAATCGCCCCATACACACGCTCCCTGCGCACCTCCGGCACAATGGACAGCACGTGCTTCTGGAAGAGGGCGTACATCTCGTCGTGGAGAAACACCCGCTCATCGGCCGGGCGGACTTTGATGAAGGAAAGGTTGCGGATCTCATCCAGCCACTCCTGGGCGCGCTCGATATCCCATTCTCCATCGTCACGCCTTAACTCGGCCACCCGCGCCAGAAGCTCCGCATCCATCCCCTTGGGGGCCCAGGCCAGGGCGATGATGGCCTGGTCTGCCTCCCGACCCGATTCCTGCCAGAAGCGGACCAGTTCCCGCTCCACCTCCTCCCGAATAGCCTCCAGCTCCTTCTCCTCGCGCTCCCATACCTGCTCCACCGGCTCTTTGACCCGTGGTAACAGTTCATCGGACACGAGCAGGTAGTCAATCATCAGCGCCAGCAGGATCGGCCGGCCCCCAGTGTATTTCCAGATCACCTGGCGGATGTCCTCGGGGATGGCCTCGACCTGTCCTGCCACGTCATCCATCCCCAGCTTCTGCGCCCTCGCCGCCACCGCCTGGAAGTAGGCTTTTGTGCCCTCCAGATCGAGGCTCTTCAGCTCCCTAACGACCAGCCGGTCCTGCAAAATGGATTCTAATTCCTCCCGTAGCCGCCGGGGTTCGGGCCGCCCGGCGATGAGGAGAACCACATTCTCGAGCTGAGGTAGGATCTGCCGCAGCCAGTCGAGCGCGTCCACCTCTTCCGGCTCCAGGCCGAGCCGCCGCTGGATCTCGTCCTCTCCGTATAACAGCCGCTCGGCCGTATCCAGCGCGATCACCACCCGGCGCTCCCGGGCAAGGGCCTTCAGGTCATCCAGAAAAGCCTCGCTCACCCGGTCCCGCAATTGCGAGAGCTCCTTCAGCATTCCCGCCAGGTCGAACTTCTTCTTCTCCCACTCCTCATAAGCCGCATCAAACTGCTGAAAAGCCCCCTTCGCGCCGGCCAGGCTCTCCCGCAGCGCGCGGGCCAGCCCCTCGCGGGTATGCGTCGTCGTGTGATACAGGTCTACCAGAAGGTCGGGCGAGGCAGCAATGAGGCCATCGCGGTACCATTCCCCTGCGGGCCGGCTCTCCTGCTCGTCGCCCGGCTGGCATCGCCGCAACACCGCCCGCACCAGGCAGGTCTTGCCAATGCCTCCCTGCCCCACCAGGTAGAAGACCCGGGTCCCTTCCCCCTCTATAGCCTGACGGATCTCCTCCAGAACATCCTGACGACCGACCACATCGGCGGTCACCAGCGCGCCTGCATACTCGGCCAGAAAACTGGGCATTCTCATCGCTACCTCCTGCCCTGCGCCCTCAGATTGTAGGACAAGCTGAAGCTTGTCCTACAGAAGCCTGCTTCAACTTCTCCCAGCGCGGCGGATCGTTTTCCTGCAGCGCCCTTGTCAGCACCGACCGAACGGCCGGGTCCATCACATACCCCTCACCTGCCTGCCATCGTGTCAGGCGTGTCGCCACCATATCCTGCAGAATGCGCCGGCAGCTCTGGAAGCTCCAGACCGACGGATCTTTCCCAAAGTAGGCAGCCAGCAGAGGAGGCATCTGCTCTTCATAGACAGCGGGCAGAGGACAGAGGGCCCAGAAATAGCCGCGCAGTTCCTCATCCACACCGTCCAGCAGCTCTTCAGCGCAACGCTGAAGCGCCTCGGCCTTATCTTTCTTCCACAGTTTCCCCAGCACCGCATTGCTGAGGGGATTGCCCTCTCCGGCCTCCCCCACTTCATCGGCCACGGACGGGTCCACCCGCAACTTCTGCAATTGCTCTTCTGTTTGTTTCTTATCAAACGACTCGAGCTGGAACTCCTCTACTTTATACCTGAGTTCCATCATCCTCCACGTGTACCCCTGAGGGCGCGGGACGCGGCTGCCCAGGATGAGGAGGACGTTAGTTTCTTTGGCCAGAACGGCGAGATAGTAGGATTCCAGGCACCCCAGAAGCGAGGGGGAGGCCTCATCCAGCCCGTCCACGAGCACAACCAGGGGCTTACCCTCCCGAACCCGCTCTACCAGCCACGCGCTTGCCTGAGCCAAATCTACCCTGGGGACAGGCGAAAGCCCCAACTGCTCTAAAGCCTTACTCAGGACCCGGCCGACCGCGGCCTCCGGATCGGCGTTCGCCTTCGCCGCCTCCAGCTCCAGCGTTCCGGCCGGTCCTTCTCCGGCGGCCGATTCACCCCGCACCAGAACCAGGTACAGGACCCGGACCCTGTTCTGGAATTCTTCCTTCTCTTGCAGATAGCAGGCCAGGTAACGCAGGAGCCAGGATTTGCCTCTCCCGCGGGGGCCGTAGAAAAGAGTGTGAGGGAGATGGGGCCTCTCGCCTTTTAACAGGCGCTGGACCTTTTCATGCACCCGGGAGACCTCCCCCTCACGGTCCACGAAATAATCTTTGTGATAAGATGGTATCAATGGGTCTGCCATCGCTCTACCCCCAGAAACGAAGAGGGTGTCAAGTTAGTAGGGGCGCAGTGCGCTGCGCCCCTACTAACTTGACACCCTCGCACTCGGGCCACTGAAACTGAAGACAGAACCAATCATAACCACTCAGTGCCTGTGATTTAGCTCCCTGCTCCTCTTTGGCCCCTATACCACTCCTGAGCCGCCGCGAAATCCTGGCTTTCCAGACGACCATAGGGTCCTACCCGCTTCATATGCTCGACAAACACCCGCTGGGTGAGATAGAGGATCTGCCGGGGCAGTGGGGGACGCACGATCTCTGCCAGCCGTTCTTCTATTTGACCACCGACATCCCTGGTCGAAATCGCCTCCAGGCTGTCGTACATCCCGTCGCTGGCCAGGTAGAGGCGCTCCCGGATCACCCGGACCAGCATCCTTTCATCCCACTTTATTATAGTGACTTTCGGTCGTGATGTCAATAGGTTTTGTAACTTTCCTTCCAGGAGAGGGCGTAATTCCGTCGGCAGGAAAAATTTGACAAAAAAGGCCTGTTCCGACCAGGCCTGTAACCGATCCAGCAGGGGTTGGAGAAGGCGGAGGGCGAAGGAGGGGTCCTGTACGTATGCATCCACCCCATCTACAAGCAGGTAAATGCTCTCATATCCCAGCCCATCCTTCAGCAGTTCGATCAACCAGCGAAGGCGCTCCTCGGCTGCTTGCGGCAGGCCGTTTCCGACCGGGGCTTCCCGGATCCCTGCGCAGAGGGTCCGGATCCGGCCAGCCGAAGGCTCGGCTGGAAGGGGCGACCCACCGGGCGCCCCTGCAGCCGTCCGATCAAAAGCCTGGGCGAGGGGGGCCAGCGAGCCTGCATCTTCTAGCTGGGCAAGATAGTAGTCCAGGGAACCGGGGAAATTGTGCTCCAGAGCTGTACGTACCCTTCCTCGCAGGGTTTCCGAAAGCTCCAGGAAACGATCCGGCATGTAGGCCAGTTGGAGGAGAAGCGCGGCCCCGATACCCTGCAGGAGAGCTTCGAAGTAGGCGGGTTCTTCAGGGACTGTGCCCTCAGGAGACGGTCGGGGAGGATAAAAAACTACGGGGAGTATCCGGCGACCGTCCTGCTCCACCCTGCAGGCCCGAGCAAGACGCACCCGGAAGGCAGTTTTTCCCCCGCCCGCGGGGGCGAAAAGAAACGAAGGCCAATCTCCCCACAGATCTATAAAAGCATCGTGATCAATGAGATAAGCAGGAAGATAAGGGTCCGCCCCGGCATCCAGATGCCGGAACGGATCAAACCGTAACCCCAGCTCTTCCCTCAGCCACCTTCGTTCCTTTTCGCCCTCGCCCTCCTCACTCCCGCCACATGTGGACGATCTGTCGGTCGTCCCTCTCAGAACGGACATTTATAGATAACCCCTCTTGCAAAAGAAACAAAACTCGCCCCCCATGCTTTACGTCCAGGACGCTCTTAATTCTACCCTGACTGCTTCCTGATTCTCTGCCAATTGCCTGTTAATCATCTCCAGAATTTCTAACAACAACCTCACAACCCGGGTTGATCACCATCCCAGCCTCAGGACAACCCCTTCGCCCCGGACCGTATCCAGGTAAAGCGGGTCCTCAGGGTCCGGCTCGATCGCCTTGCGGACGTCGGAGATTCTGCTGTAGAGGACGCCCTCGTAAGAGGTCGGGGCTTCATAACCTTCATCTCCCACCGCGAGAGGCTGGCGGTCCATGCCGCGGTAACCCCGATAGTACAGCTCGTCCCACGGCACAACCCGTCCGGCATTTTTGTAAAGATAGCGGAAAAGCCGGTATCCGCCGCTGGTCATCTCCTCGATGCTGACCTCCCGTCCTCCCACAACCACCCGTCGGTTCACCTCGTCCAGGAAAAGGCGCGGGGGAGCCTGACGGCGCAGCTCTTTCCACTCATCCTCCTTGATCGGCTGCTCCCGCCGGTCGGATATGTATCGGGTCACCAGCGGGCGGATCAGCTCCAGCCAGGCCCGGGGGCGATTTCCTCCCCCTCGCCTCAGCCACTCCAGCAGGCCCGCAGCGGAGCACAGCTCCGACAAAGCAAACCGCGGTCTGCCGAGTGCCACGGCGATCCTGCGCTCCACCATCTCGACCAGTTGCTCCTCCCGCCAGACAAGCGAATAGGGCTGGATCCGACTCCGCTCCACCCCGGCGGCGGCCGCCAGACCGGGCTGAAGGACCGAGGGGAGGAACACTTTATATGCAAACGCGGCCTGCTCAAACAGCGGAAGGGCGGAAAAAAGGGCGCTCAATGAAGAGACCACCTGGTCGAACTGAGCCTCCACCCACGGCTCCAGCCCGTCCACCACCACCCAAACCCCTCCCAGCCCAAGGCGGACCAGCGCTTTGGCCAGTTCAGCAGCGACCTGAGGCCAGTTGTGAGGTGGCACCGGGTCCTGTTCGATCTCGGCGCGGAGAAGCTGGGCCACAATATCCGAACCAGTCCCTCTCTCCTCCTCCAGCAAATAGCCTGCCCGACTGACGATGTCCCCCTGTGCGAAGCGGCGGACAAACCAGGTGAGATACCTGCGCACCCACTCTGGAGCATTGCCCCATTCCGAAGGACAGGCAGCCACATACTCCAGCACAGCCATAGCGCAGGAATCGAGGACACCAGCCACCTGCCCGGGGAGGGAACGGGGGCCCAGGCTCGGCCCAAGAGCGAGCGGGTCAAACCGCCAGCAGGCGATCAGGCGACGCCGACGGCCTTCCGAAACTTCCCGGCATCGCCTGACCAGCATCTCCCGAACGGCCGACTTCCCGGAACCGGGGGGGCCAAAGACGGCGATGGAGCCTTCCTCCTCCATCAGCCTGAAATCATCCGGCGGGACAAAGCACTCCGCCAGCCAGGGCTCGTCGTCTGCCCGCAGGCTGCCGAAAACAGCCAGCCCGGGAGCCTGAACCTGCCCCTTCAACACGTCACCTCACCTGTGGCAAGTCCCCCGGTGTGAGCCGCTCACCCCGCGCACTCGCCAGCATCTGATTCCCCAGGCGCACCAGCTCCCGGGGCAATCCGCCAGCAGCGTGGACAAGCTGCTGATCGGGGTCGAGGCGGCGCGCCGGTGAGTCGCAAATCTGCGCCAGGCTATCCAACCCGACCATATGCAGCCGCCTGGACAACATCTCGCTCAGTTCATCCCCCTGCCAGGTAAGGGAGAGCGGCTCCTCAAACCAGAATCCGGCGAGGTCCCCTTGCAGACACTCCGGCAGAAACACCTTCAGGTACACCCCTCTGGACGCCAGCGGCAGCCCCATCTCCAGTAAAGAAGCCAGAGAAGCAGCCGTAGATGGACTCCTCACGCGAAGCCCGTTTGGGAGATCAAGGAATACGTAGGTGCACGCCAGTTCGGCGGGCCGTGCCTTGCCGATCAGGTCAAGAGAAGTGTATTCGTCCAGATGGGTCTCCGAGGCAAGCTCCCCAGCCCACCTCCGAATCTCGCTCAGAACGTAATGCCGGGCCCCATCCTGGAGGCCCGCCCTTCGCAGATGCTGGTCGAGCGCACCTGCTCCGAAAACCTTGGAAAGCAGGAAAGCGATCGCCGACGCCACTCCCGCTTCCTGTTCGAAGAGGGCATAGGGGTCCAGCGCACTAACCTGGAGCAACGCCTCTGCCAGGGCCCGGCCGATAAGCTCCAGCCAGCCTGCACTGGCTTCAGGCCAGGCTTCGACCACAGGCCCCAGCCACACCGGGAAAACGTTCCCTTCCTCAGGACTTGCAGGCGGGGAAAGACACTTGAGGGTCAGGAGCAAAGCCGCCGCCGTCTTGCCGGAGCCCGAAGGACCGAACACCAGAGCCGGCCGGGGCCCTCGTGCCTGGTCCAGAGAGCGGGGCCAGATTCCATAGTCTTTGAGACGCGGGTCCAGCTCGGCCTGTTCCGGCCCGAACGGATTATCTTGAAGCCCCAATCTCTCTACTGCCTCACGGATCTCCCTCGGATCGGGAGGCCGCTCCGCCCCACGCCAGGGCAGGGGCAGCCGGACCGGCCGCTGTCGTAGCGTGGTCAGATCCTCCAGGCACTTCTTTTGTTCCGCGCTCAGCTCCTTCCCCCTTAGAGCGTCCAACCTCCGGCCAATAGCCGGACTGCGCAAGAGCAGCACACCCGCTGGGTCACTCTGCAGGACCTCGCTTACCTGGCAGAGCGTTTCCCCTGAGATCACCTCATCCAACTTCTGCCCGGCCTTGTCCTCCCCAAGCCGCCAGGCCCATACGAGCGCCTCGATACATTCCCAGTTACTCTTCAGTCCCTTCAGCCCTTCGCACAGGTCCGCCCACACCCTCAGCGGCGAGGGCGCTGCCAGCCAGGCGTTCTCCAGAGCCTGCTCAACCTCCAATTCCTGCCATGCCCCCCACACCAGTCTCTTCCGAAAAGCCTGATACAGCGAGAGAGCATGGGCATAGTCCCCTGACCGCAGGCTCTCCCTCAGCCCCTCGATCTCCTCCAGCGCCCTCTGTCGCAGATCGCGCCTTTCTTTTTCCGCCTGATCCAGAGTGTTCCACTGCTGCACGGCAAACCCGATAGCAGTAGCGATCAGCATGCCCACCAGTGCGCTCACTTCCTTATCAGCGGTCTGAACACCGAGCAAACAAAGCAGGCCCAGGGAGATAAAGAAGAGCCCAAGGGCGACGAGCAGCCAGAAGACAAGCAAAGGGAGCGCCAGCAGGATCACATTCAGGGGAAGTCCCCATCGCCTCAACAATCGCCTCGCCCGCCCCCTAATTTTCCCCGGCATCGCTCTCCTCCTTTGCTCTCAGGGGGAAGGAAACGCTCGGTGCAGTTTTTATTCTATCACAACGCCCTTCGAAAAGCAACGACTTCCTCCACGGCCCAACCCCCACCTCCACCGGCAGGACCAACCGGTCATCTGGCAGCCGCACCCCATCCGGGCCAGCGGCCTGGAGCCGCGTCAGAGTGCGGTCATATAGCCCCACTGCCAGCCGATACGTGCCCGGCCCCACCCCCTCCAGGGAAAGCGTCACCGTCTCGCTGACCACCTCACCCGCCGCCCACCACGAAGTCGGATAGGCCCCGCCCCGCGGCATCGCATCGCTCTGGACGACGATGGCCTGTGTCTCCGGATCGAAGAGGTGGACGAAAACGGTGTAGTCGGCCAGGGGAGCCTCCAGCGCCTGCCACCACAGGGTCAGCCGGAGCCCGTCGGCCTCCCGCTCCAGCCCGTAACCGGCCAGCCGTATCTCCATGCCGAAGTCCACCCCCAGAGGATGCTCCAGCGGCGGCAGGGCGAAGGCCCGCTCCGGCGGCCGCGCCTCGAAGGGAGCCGCCAGCGGCAGGGGGAACGGCCCCAGTCGGACCTCACCCACCGGCTCCAGGGTGGGAATCTGATAGAGGACCAGCCACAGCCGATAGTCACCGGGGGAAAGGTCGGCGGGCAGTTCCAGGAGATAGCGGTCCGTTACCTGCTCTCCGGGCCGCCAGAGGCTGGTGGGAAGGAAGCCGTAGCCGGGCTGGGTGTCCAGCGTCGCCACCACTTCCCCTTCGCCATTCACCAGCCGCAACGAGACGCCGTAGTTGGCCGCCAGGGGGCGCCGGGCCGACCAGACCAGCCGCACCGAGAGCCGGTCGGGGGTCGTCTGGGCGACCGTCACCCCATGCAGCCACACGTCCGGCCCGAAGGGGCCCAGAAGCGGCGCGTCGGGCGCAAGCAGCGGACCCTGTACTACCCGCACCGGGGCCAGATACAGGACCCCCTCCGTCCTCCCCTGCGGCGTGCGGGCGTGCACTTCCCCCCCAGGGCCAAAGAGGCGCAGTTGGAGCAGGTAGATGCCGCGCGGTATGTCGCCGGGCAGCTGGAGGGTGAGAGCGCCACACTCCTCCGCCCCCACCCTGCAGCCAGCCTCGGCCAGCGGCTCCACCTCGTACCGCACGGCAGCCGAAGAGACCAGGCGGACCGTCGCCGTGTATCCCTCCGCCGCCTCCACCCAGTCCAGCGCAACGGTCAGCCAATCGCCCGGAGCCAGCCGCTCCGCCGACAGCCGATACCCCCCCAACCGCACCCCACCCCCGAAGTCCACCCCATCGGGATTGGGGTGCAGATAGGGCATCTGCTCGAAGTCCATCGTGAGGCTGGCAACGGTGGGGGGGATGGCTCGAGGAGAGGAAAACCAACTGGTTACTCGTTGCTCGTTGCTGGCTGAGAGAGGAAAGGCCAGCAACGAGCAACCAGCAACCAGTAACAGGCAACGAGCAGCCGGCAACCAGCGACGCCAGACAAGGACCACCAGAAGGCCGGCAAGGCTGACCAGAGACACGGCTTCCGCTACAACCCGAACTGGCGTGCGGTCCAGCCGCAGGACGACGGTGTGCTCCCCCGGCCCCACCTCCAGCGCCAGATAGCCGGAGCCCTCCACAGGCCGCACAGCCACCAGCTCCCCATCCACCCGGGCCCCCCAGCCGGGCCAGTAGAGGAGCGGGAAGGCAATCCCCCCACCCTCCCCCCACACTCGCCAGACCTGCTCCGTGGGGCGTCGCTCCACCAGAGCCGCCTCCAGCGCAGCTCCCTCCAGAGGGATGGCCTGGGGTAGAGCATCCGGCTCGATGAGCGCGTTGGAGGTGAAGGGACGGGGGACCACAGACCGGTCGAGGTATTCGTAACGGATGGTGGTGCCGATGTTGCCGGTGAACAGTTCGTAGAGCTGTAGCCGCTCGACCGTCACGTCAGCGGGGCCGATGGGAAGGCGGTCAGGATGAAGGGGGAGGAGAACCGACGCGGACAGCAGGGCTGCGACCGGGATGACCAATGAGCCGTGACCGTTGCGACCTGCGACTCGCCATCTGTAATCTGCAACCCGCCCCGTCGCCGCCGCGGTAAAAAGGGCCTGGACGGAGAGGAACCGCCATGGGAACTGGACCATCGGAAGAAGCGGCAGATGGTCCCAGAGAGGTTTCGAAAGGGGGGTGATCATCAGCGTGGAAAGAACCAGGCCGAAGAGGACAAACCCCCACCGCGTCCCCAGCCGTCGTCGGAATCCCTCTATCGCCAGCACCCCGCCCCCCAGCCCGGCAAAGACCGCCTGCACCAGTCCCATCGCAAAGGGTGTGCCTCCATCCGGGGTGATGCTGTAATCGAAAAGGAGGCTGCGCTGAATAAGATCGGCAGCGCGGAAGTGGCGGGAGTAGTGGAAATAGCCGCCCGTCACCGTCCCCAACTGCACCTGTCCGCTCTCCGCCAGCGCCGGGAGCCAGAACCAGGCGGAAAGCAGCAGGCCCAAGAGCAATGACCAATGACCAATGAGCAATGACTGGCGGTCCAGTTCCCTCCCCAGCCACCGCATCACAAGGTAGAGGATGACAAAGGGGGTGAAGATCAGGGCAGAGATGTTGTGGGTAAGTACAAGACCCGCATACGCCAGCGCGGCGGGGATCCAGGACCCCGCTCTCTGCACCTCAGACCGCCTGTCCAGTGTCCAGAGGACCAGCGGGTAGAAGGCAAAGGCGTAGAACTCAGAGAGGGAGTCCCCCCGGACATAGACGTTGACCAGGTGAAACGGGGCCACAGTGTAGGCGACCGCGGTCAGCCAGGCTCCCCACCGGCTCCGGCTCACCCCCTGCATCCAGCCGTACATCGCCAGCGCCGCCGCCACGAACCCCGCCGTCTGCACGGCCTTCAGCGCGGTCAGAAGGTCGAACCCCACCAGCGCCAGCAGCCCGGTCAGGTAGTAAGGAAGTGCGGCGTAGTAACTGAAGAAGGGGTAGCCCAGCCCGTAGGCTGCGTCGGGCATCCAGCGGACGGGGAAGACGCCGGCCCGCAGGTTGACCAGCATCTGGTGCGCCCTTTGCACGAGGAAAGGGCTATCCCCCCCACCCCGCGTGTTGACGATCCCCGGCCCCCAGACCGGCGCAGCGGCCAGAAGCGCCACCAGCACCAGCGACCCCCAAGCCGCCGCAGCGGACCGACGGGTAGCCAGCGCTCTCCAGCCCATCACGGCCCCCCCGGCTCGACGCTCAGGACCGCTGGCTCCACCGGCACGACGACCCAATCCCCGATCTCCTCTCCCGCCTCATTGACCAGGGGTAATACCTCCCCCGTCTCCGGCCGCCAGAGGCCGATCCGCAGCGCATCGCGGCCAGGGAGGGGCCGTCCCACCCCCGCCACCCCATGCTCATCTACCACCACGTCGCCGGGCCGCCAGACGGACGTTGGGTAATAGCCGCCTGCAGGGGGAGCATCACCCTGGGCGATGATCTCCCCATCCCGCAGGTAGTGCAGAAAGACGGTGTACTCCCCCCCAGGCGGCGCAGCCACCCGCCAGCGAAGCCGCACACGGACCTCACCCTCACCCCAGGCCCCTTCGGGGCCACCCCCTCCCGGCAGGGGTGGGGGTGAGGTCACGCTCACACCGACCAGCTCCACCCCTCCGGCGAAACGGGCCAGCGCCGGCGCGGCAGGCCCCTCCCGGCAGGCGAAGAAGGCCAGGTAGGTCAGGTAGGGGTGGGGATCGCGGTCCCCCTGGGAAAGCGGCCCCTCCTCCACCATTACCCCCGCCAGGGAGGGCAGAAGCGACCAGGCCCGCCGCCAGTCCCCATAGGGCCAGACGAAGACCGCCACGGGGCTGGCCGGGGCTTCCCCCTCCAGCCCCACCGTCACCGCATCCGGCGCAGCGACCAGGAAGCGGACCTGGGGCCACTTCTCCCACAGTGCCGGATCGAGGTAGACACGCCGGTCGGCGGGTTCCCCCCATTCCATCCGCTCCCCATCCCACCCCACCCCCAGGAACCGGTTGACCCGGCCCGCCAGCGCGGCCGCCCCCTCCTCAAACCAGTACCCGGTCATCGGATCCCGGGCGTAATCCCCGAAATAAGCCCGGCCGGTGGAGGTCAGGCCGACCAGGAGCACGAGGATCACCGCCCCCAGCCGGTACCCCGCAGGGACCGACCCCGTGCCGGCCCCTATGCCCATCACCCAATCCAGCCCCAGGGCGGGGAGCAGGGCTACCACCGGAAGGACTCCCACCGCGCGGAGGAAGTGGGGCGCGTCCTCGGCCAGGAGCGTCGGCAGGGCCATCACCGCCACCCAGATCAACACGAAGCCAGCCGCCACGTCCCGTCGGGCGCGGCGCACGGCGACCACCAGCCCCGCCACAAACGCCGCCCCCAGCGCCGGATCGAATACCGGCCGCCAGGGGACGTTGTGCCGCCAGATGCGGTCCCCCCGCACGAAGAACATGCCCGCCGTCCGCAGCGCATTCACCCTTAAGGTCCCCCACAGGTCCCCGCCGTTGACCGCCGGGTTGAGGATCGAGACCTGCCCCGGTCGGCCCAGCACGATGTCCGGGTGGGCTACCGTGTAGGCCAGCAACGGCACAAGGGTTGCCAGGGCCGACAGGAAGAAAACCACAGAGACACAAAGGACACGGAGTCTCATAAAGTTAGAGCTGGATTTCTCTGCGTCCTCTGCGGCTCCGTGGTTCATCACAAGGATCAGGTACAGGCCAAAAGCCACGAGGGCAACGGGAGTGAAGCGGGTGGCGGTATAGGTGTAGAAGGAAAGGCCATACACGGCACCTGCTGCCAGCCAGTGGCGCCGCCAGCCCGTCCGCACCCCCAGTCCCCCCTGCCAGACCATGAGGACAGTGAACAAGGGCATGAGCACAGCGCGGAATCCCACCCGGCTCAGATGGACGTGCCACAGCGTCACCGCCAGCACCGCCGCCGCCAGCAGCCCTACCCGGCGGGAGAAGAGCGCCCGGCCCATCGCCGCCGTCGCCGCAACGGTGAGCAGACCCACGGGGAAAGCGGCCAGCCGCAGGGCGAAGGGGCTTCTCCCCAGGAGGCCCACCGTCGCCGCGACGAGGTAAATGAAGAGCGGCTCCCGCCCGTTGTTGGCGGGGAAGTAGAGGGCAAGGCGACCCTGGAAGATGTCGAGAGCGTCCAGTCCATTGAACGCCTCGTCGTGGTAGAGGCCGGGCGGCACCTCTCCGAAGGCGGCCAGCCGCAGGGCCGCCGCCACCACCAACACAACGACCATCCCCCACAGATAGGCCCGCCGGCTCACGGCACCACCCGCACCCGGGTCAAAACCACGTAGTCGCTCAGCATCCGCCCCCCCTCCGGAATCACCGGCAGGCGGACGATCTGCTCTCCCTGCAGGAGGTACACCACCACCCGCAGGTCATAGACTCCCGGCGGGGCATCGGAGTAGACCGTCAGCGACCGCTCATCAGCCACCAACTGCCCTACCTCCCAGGCCGCCGTCGGCGCGTTTCCCCCCTGGGGCCAGCCGTCGTTCTGCGCCGCCTTCCGCTGCTGAGGATCCACCAACTGGGCGGAGACGGTGTAATCCGCCTCCATCGGCTGCAACCCACGCCAGTAGAGGGTCAGCGTCACCGTCTCACCAGCCCGCACCACCCGGCTGCTCAGCCCGTACCCGACCAGCGCCATCCGGTCGCCGAAGTTGACCGAGATGGGGTTGGGGACCTCACCCGGCCGGGCGCGGACCTCCACCTGCTCGAAGCGGACGTTGTCGCCGCCGGTGCTGGCGGGCAGACGAGTCCCCGTGGTCGCGTCGTACAGCCCCACCTCGATCCGGGCCAGGTCCGGCGCGTAGACTGTGGAGGGAACCTGCAACACATATCGGTCGGCCCAGCGGAAGCCGGGGGTGAGCCAGGTCGTGGAGAGCAGCCCCACGCCCGGGAAGGTATCCCGCTGCGCCACCAGCAGCTCCCCCTCCCCCAACAGATGCAC
>JBDOIF010000061.1:0-22412 GCA_041082215.1 Anaerolineae bacterium | reverse complement strand
TCCAGATTTCCCGTATGGATGCCGGGCGGCTGGAACTCAGCCCGGAGCCGACATCGCTGAACGAGTTGACGCAGGCGGCGGTGGAGAGCCACCAGGCGCTGGCGGAGGAGAAAGGGCTGGAGCTGGTCCACCTGCCGGCCGAGCCGGCGCCGGTAGCGGTGGTGGATCCGAAGCGGATGATGCAGGTGATCAACAACCTGGTGGAGAACGGGGTCCGATATACCCCACGGGGTCGGGTGGAGGTGGCGACGGGGCGGGAGGAGGCGGAGGGGCGGCTGTGGGCGACGGTCCGTGTTTCCGACACGGGGATCGGGATTCCACAGGAGGAGCTGCCCCATATCTTCGATCGTTTTTTCCGTGGCGCGGAGCCGCGGCGGATGCAGATTTCCGGCACCGGTTTGGGGCTGGCGATTGTGAAGGAGATCGTCGAGCTGCACGGCGGTCGGGTGACGGTGGAGAGCGCGGTGGGGAAAGGCTCCACCTTCACCGTCTGGCTGCCGCTGGCGGGGCCTCCTGCATAGAAAGAGGGGGCGGGGGGGGAGGATGGAAAGGCCGGAACGGGAGGTCGCCCTTTACATCCATATCCCCTTCTGTCGGGCGCGGTGCTCCTATTGCGATTTCAACACCTACGCGGGGCTGGAACACCTTATCCCTGCCTACGTCGAGGCCCTGAGTGCTGAGATCCGGGCTGCTCCCCCTGTCCGTCCCCGGACGCTCTACTTCGGCGGAGGCACGCCCTCGGTCCTTACCCTCGATCAACTGACCCGGCTCTTTCAGGCCCTTCGGTCCAGCTTCCCCATCCCGGAGGACATTGAGGCCACGCTCGAGGCGAACCCCGGGACGGTGACGCTATCCTATCTGCAGGGGCTTCGGGAGCTGGGGGTCAATCGGCTCAGCCTGGGGGTCCAATCCGCCCACAGGGATGAGCTTCGTCTCCTGGGCCGCACCTACATCTGGGAGGAGGCGGTGGAGGCGATGCGGGACGCGCGGGCCGCCGGGTTGGACAACGTCAGCCTGGATTTCATCTACGGCATCCCGGGCCAGTCGCTCGCCCGATGGCGGGAGACGCTGGAAGCAGCGCTGACACTGGAGCCGGAGCACCTTTCCCTCTATGCCCTCTCGGTGGAGGCAGGGACGCCGCTGGAGGCCTGGATTGCCGGAGGGGAACTGCCAGCTCCGGACGAGGACCTGATGGCGGAGATGTACGAGCTGGCGGAGGAGATGCTGGCCGACGCGGGTTATCTTCATTACGAGCTTTCCAACTGGGCGAAGCTCCCTCCCCGGCCTGAAGGCGGCGAGTCGGAGCCTGGGATGTTGTCTCCCTTCGTCTGTCGTCACAACCTGATCTACTGGCGCAACGAATCCTATCTGGGTTTGGGGGCGGGGGCGGCTTCCTGGTGGGGAGGGAAGCGGTGGGTCAACATCTCCCATCCAGCGGCCTACATCGCCCGTCTGAAATCGGGCCATTCCCCGGCGGGGGAGGCGGAGGTGATCCCCCCTCGCCTGGAGATGGGTGAGATGATGATGATGGGGTTGCGGCTGATGGAGGGGGTGAGCGACGCGCGCTTCCGCGCCCGTTTCGGGGTGGGGCTGGAGGAGACCTTTGGCCAGGAGCTGGCCCGCCTGCGGCAGTTGGGGCTGGTGGAATGGGACGGGCAGGTGGTCCGGCTCACGTCGCGTGGCCGGCTGCTGGGAAACCAGGTTTTCCAGCAGTTTCTGCCGGAGGCACTGGATGGCTGTGACTGAACTCTCTCTCGAAGTCCGCCCCGCCACCTGGGAGGACGGGCCGGCCATCCGTCACCTCCTGGCCTATGGCGCCCGTCCCGCCGTCGGCGCCTGGCCGTGGGAGGAGCATCTGGGCGGGGAGACTTTTCTCGCGGCTTTCTCCCAGGGGCGGCTGGTGGGGGCATTGCTGGCCTGGCCCGACGGTGGGCCGGTGGCCTGGGTACGGCTGGCAGTGCTGGGGAGCGGCGTGGGGGTGGGGCCCTGGCTGGATCGGATGCTCCCGTCGCTGGTTGAGCCGCTCCGCCGTCTGGGGGCCTCCACGCTGGCCTGGATGGATGTGGGGGGATGGGCCGGCCCTGCCCTCAAGGCGCGGGGATTCCGGAGGCTCACCCGCCTGGTGACGATGCTCAAGGATACCCGCTGGCTGCCGCCGATGACGGCGGAGGGGGTCTGCATCCGCCCGGTGATGGAGGCGGACATCTCTTCTCTGGAGCCGGTAGACCACGCTGCCTTTTCGCCTCCCTGGTGGCTCAGCAGGACAACCATGGAGCGGATACGGCAGCAGTCGGCCTGCTTCCTGGTGGCCGAGCGGGGAGGGGGGCTGATCGGCTACACCCAGGCGCAGTTGACGGGGGACGGAGCGCACATCGGCCGGCTGGCGGTGATCCCCGAGGCCCAGCGGCAGGGGGTCGGGGGCCTCCTGTTGATGAACATCCTCTCCCGGTTGTGGGAGCAAGGTGTCGGGTGGGTGACGCTGAACACCCAGGAGGAGAACCTCGCCTCCCAGCAGCTCTACACCCGCTTCGGCTTCCGTCCCGTCGGTCAGCGCGTGGCCGTGTGGGCACGGGCGCTTCGGCCCTGATCCGGCAGCCGTTTCCTATCGGGCCGACCGCACCTGTACCAGGACCGGCCTCTCGCCTGCCCGCCAGACAAACTCCACCTTGCCCGGCGCAGGGATATGCCGGTAATCGCCTTCAGGAGCAAGGGAAAAGGGCATCACAGGAAAGGCTTATGCACCAGTCCAGATGGAAAGTCAAGTGATGGCTGGCCAGGCAGGTTAAAGCTGGCGGGGGGCAGCATTGCTGCCCCCCAGCCGTTATTCAGTGCAGGCCGTAAGCTGATCACTTGTTCTTGGAGCCTTGGTGACCCGACGGCCCGGCGTGATCGGAGGGGCCGGCGTGGTCAGGCGGGCCGGCATGGTCGGGTGGGCCGGCGTGGTCAGGCGGGCCGGCATGGTCAGGCGGGCTGGCGTGGTCGGGCGGGCTGCCTGCCCGCTCGTGCCGTCCGTCGTTTTTATCCCGGAGGTGGCCCACTCCAAGCACGGAGGGGCGGCCATATTCCTTGAACAGCTCCCCCATACCGACCCCGGACTGAAAAGCGGCGACCAGTTCCTCCACCGGCACGCCTGAGATGGCAGCGATAGCGTACAGTTTGACCAGTTCGCCAAAGCCCAGGCCTGCCTCGTGATAGGCGGCGATCTGGTCGCCGACCTGGATGACGCTGCCATCCACATCCAGCTCCCAGGTGACCGTGAGGGTGGCCAGTGCATCGTTCAGGCCGTCAGCCACGTCCGGGTCTTCGACGGCGACGGTGATGCTGACCACTTCACCACCTATAGTGGCCGAGGCGGTGAATGTGCCGTCCTGGTTTGCGCCGACTACCGTGATGGGGACAGCACCCTCAGCGTCACAGTCGGCCCAGGCCCACGCGTCGCTTGTCGCATCGTAGAGGGCACAGCCCTGGGTAGCCTCCAGAGCGGCCGCCAGGGTCTCGACGTGGATATCGCCGAAATACATCCCCAGCAGAGCGACGATCGGATGATCGTACTCGGCCTCCAGCGTCACCGTACAGAGGGAGGCGCCGGTGTAAACCGTCACAGTCCCTGTCTCCTCATCCACAGCTACAACTGTACCGGCGACGCTTTCCCCCGCACACGGGGGGATGTCCTCTTCCTGACCCTCCTGGGCGGCGATGGGAGCTGTGAGTGCCAGGGTGAGGGTCAGAACCAGTATAGAGACGATGACCTTTTTGCCTCTGTGCATGCTGTGCCTCCTTTCTTGAAATATTGCCGTAACTTTCCTGCTCACCAGGTATAACGGGAAGCGGAGCCAGCGGATACGCCCCGACGGCAGGACTCAGGTCCTACTCCGGCCTGACCGCTGCTCCTTGCATCTCTGCCCAACTATGTTATAGTGTCCATCTGTCGCAGCGGAGGCGAAGGGAATGTTTCAGGAAGAAGAGCGCCTGATCCAGCGGGCAAAGGAGGGGGACCCGGCTGCGTTTGTCGAGATATACGAGCGGTATTATCCCTTCGTTTATCGTTACACTTTCTACCGGGTGGAGGATGTGGCGACGGCGGAGGACCTCACTGCCGAGGTCTTTGTCCGGGTGGTGGAGAACATTGGCCGCTTTACCTACCGGGGCCGCCCGCTGCTGGCCTGGCTGTACACCATCGCCCGCAACGTCGTCACGGACCACTACCGGCGAGCTGGGCAGCTCCCCACGGTGCCCCTGAATGGGCGGCTCGTGGCGGACGGGGATGCTCCAGAGAAGGCCCTCGAGCAGACGTTGACACAGGAGAGGCTGGCCGCTGCAATCGCCCGGCTCACGGAGGAGCAGCGTCGGGTGATCCTCCTGCGGTTCGTTGAGGGGCTGGATGGCGAGGCCGTGGCCCGCATACTGGGCCGGTCGGTCGGTGCGGTCAAAGCATTGCAGCACCGGGCGCTGGCGGCCCTGCGGCGGATTCTGGAGGAGGATTAGAGCAGGCGCCCCGTATCCCAGGCCTTTGTTCTCCGTTAAACAATAATGATAGTTATTGTGGGGCGAGAAGAGGCCTGGGGTTGCGGGAGGGATCAATGGAATTTTTCTCAAGAGGGGGCGGGGGTCGTCCTGTTCTCCCACCATCGCCGGAGCGGGAATATGTGATCCTGTTGGCCTGCCTGGAATTGCTGACCGAGATGGACCTGAGCAAGGAGATGCGGCAACATATGGTTGCTATTGCGGAGGCGCGGATCGCGGCTTTGGAGGGGATGCTGGAGGGAGGCCTTATACCTGATCGTTCGTGGAGATGGTTGGAGGCGGAACTGGTGAGCTTTATGGATAAAATCAGGGCAGAGTGTAACTCCCCAGCCGGGGAGCCAGATACCGATCCGTCCCAACCGTCTGGTCTGTGGGGCAAGGGTTTGGCAGGGGACAGGCAGGAATGAAGCGGGGCCTGAGTGAAGCACTGGAGGAATGCCTGGTCCTCTTAGAGCGGGAGGGGGCCACGGTAGAGGAGTGCCTGGTCCGCTATCCAGAGTATGCGGATGACCTGAGGCCCCTGCTGGAGATCGCCCGCCAGGTGCGCCGCATGCCCCAGCCGGTCGGTCGGGCGGCTGCGTTTGCCGCCGGGAAGCAGCGGATGCTGGAGGCGCTGGCCAGGAGGGAGAAGCCCGCTCCTTTCCGCCGCAGGGTCTGGCTTCCACGGGCCCTGGCGTTTGCCCTGGCGCTGGTCCTGGTCACCGTCGGTGGCCTCTTTCTCCTTTCCCGGCCCGAAAGGGGCGTTGTTCAGGCCGCTACTCTGATCCAGGCTGAGGGCATTGTGGAGGTCCTGCCCGCCGGTGGCGATGCATGGCGGGAGGTGTCGGCTGGCGAGCGGCTGGAGGCAGGGGACCGGGTGCGCACTGGTTCGCTTTCTAGGGCTACGCTGGCGTTCTTCGACGGGAGCCTGACGGGGCTTGAGGCCGGCACGGAGATGGCGATCCTTGAGATGAATTCGCAGCAGGAGAGTGTGGCGATCGTCCTTTATCAGGAATCAGGCCGGACCTACAACCGTGTCCGGCCGCTGCCGGGTGGGGAGTCCTGCTTCAAGATCGAAACGCCCGCAGCCACAGCGGCGGTACGGGGGACGGAGTTCGCCGTTGTCGTCGGACCAGACGGCAGCACCCAGGTGGTCGTTGTCGAGGGGGTGGTGGAAGTAGCGGCACGCCAGAGCGTTGTTGCGGTGGGTGCCGGGCAGGAAGCTACCGTCTGGCCCGATCGGCCTCCCATCATCGCACGCCCCACTCTCACCCCATCCCCCTCCCAGCAATCACCGGAGAAGCCGGAAACACGTTCGGAGCGCCCCCGGCACCCCACCTCCCCTCAGGGCCCAGACCTGCCGGAACAGCCGGAGCATCCCTCGACCCCTGAACGTCCGGAGCAGCCGGAGCATCCCTCGACCCCTGAACGTCCGGAGCAGCCCCAGCACCCTGAACATCCGGAGCACCCTGAACATCCCCAGCATCCGGAGCAGCCCGAACGCCCTGAACGCCCGGTACACCCGGAGCGGTCCAACCCGCCGAAGCGGCCCTGAGAGCGGGCTGTTGCGAAGCGCCTGTTGAAAAACGGCTGCCCTGGGGTCCAAAGGAGCCACAGGGCAGCCGTTCTTTTGGGAAGAGGGGGTTACTCTCCGCAGAGGCGCAGCAACCACTCCCAGCGGCGGTCCACCTCTGCCTGGAACTCGGCGATCAGGTGTCGGTTTTCCGGCTGGAAAAGATGGCGGAACCGGCCCTGCCGTTTCAGCCACTCCTCCACAGGCAGCTTCTCCTTTGGCTTGTAGGTGAGCCGCCAGACGCCGTTCTCCACCTCGTAGAGGGGCCAGTAGCAGGTATCCACCGCCAGTTGGGTGATCTCGATGGTCTCATCGGTGGCGTGGCGCCAGCCCCGGTTGCAGGAAGAGAGGACATTCATGAAGGCAGGACCGCCGCAGTTGACCGCCTTGCGGGTCTTTTCCATCAGGTCCTTCCACTGGCTGGGGGCGGCCTGGGCCACGTAGGGGATGTTATGGGCAGCCATGATGGCGGTCAGGTCCTTGCGGAACTGCTGCTTGCCGGGGATCTTCTTGCCAGCCGGCGAGGTGGTGGTGTGGGCGCCAAGGGGGGTGGCGCTGGAGCGCTGGATGCCGGTGTTCATATAGGCCCCGTTGTCGTAACAGACGTAGAGGAACTGGTGGCCGCGTTCGGCTGCGCCGGAGAGGGCCTGGAGGCCGATGTCGTAGGTGCCGCCGTCGCCGCCGATAGCGATGAACTTCACGTCCTGCTCAGGGAGCTTCCCCTGGCGGACCAGGCTGCGGTAGGCCGCCTCGACGCCGCTGATGGTGGCGGCGGCGTTCTCGAAGGCGTTGTGGATCCAGGGCACGTTCCACGCCGTGTAGGGATAGATGGTCGTGGCCACCTCCAGGCAGCCCGTGGCGTTGGCGATGACGACCGGCTCGTCAATCGCTGCCAGCATCTGCCGGAAGATGATGGGGGCTCCGCAGCCCGCGCAAAGCCGGTGGCCCGGTGTCAGACGGACCGGCTGTTTGATCAGCTCTTTGGGGATTAACTTGGTCGGCATCTTCCTACTCCCTCACGCTCAGATACGTCACCACTCGCTCCACCCTGCCCGTCTCCGCTATGCGGAGCAGGTCCCGGTAGACCGACTCGATCTCCCTCGGCAGGATGTCCCGTCCGCCCAGGCCGAAGATGTAGTCGGCCGTAGGGATGTGCACGCCGTGGAGGGCCAGCGCGGCCAGTGTCTCCAGGAAGAGGGGGCCGCCGTTGTTCATCGAACCGAAGGAGATGGCCCGGTCCATCACTGCCACCGCCTTCAGATGGCGCAGGGCGTCGGCCAGTTCCTTTGCCGGGAAGGGGCGGAAGACGCGAGGCTTGAGCAGCCCTACCTTTAGGCCCTCGGCGCGGAGCTGATCCACCACCGTCTTGGCCGTGCCGGCGGTGGAGTTGACGACGACCACGGCCACCTCGGCGTCCTCCAGCCGGTACGGCTCGAAGAGGCCATAGTTGCGATTGAACCTGCCGTTGAACTCCGCCGCCACCTCCTGGACGACGCGGTGGGCGTGTTCCATCGCCTCCACCTGCTGCCGCTTGTGCTCGTAATAATAGTCATAGAAGTCGAGCGGCCCGTATGTCTTGGGATGCTCCAGGTCCAGAAGCGACCAGCGGGGACGGTAGGTCCCGATAAAGGATTTCACCGCCTGGTCGTCGTAGACCTCCACCCGTTCCATAGCGTGGCTGGTGATGAAGCCGTCCTGGCAGACGGCCACGGGGAGGAGGACGTCGGGGTGTTCGGCGATCCGCACCGCCTGGATGACGTTGTCGTAGGCCTCCTGGCCGTTTTCGGAGAAGAGGATGATCCAGCCGCTATCGCGCATGCCCATCACGTCGGAGTGGTCGCAGTGGATGTTGATGGGGCCGGAGAGGGCACGGTTGACCAGGCTCATCACGATGGGGCAACGCAGGGAGGCGGCGATATAGACAATCTCCCACATGAGAGCCAGGCCGTTGGCGCTGGTAGCGGTCATCACCCGCGCCCCGGCCGCCGAGGCCCCAACGCAGGCGCTCATCGCCGAGTGCTCGCTCTCCACAGTGACAAATTCCGTGTCCACCAGTCCATCCGCCACGAATTCGGCGAAGAATTCTACCGTCTCCGTCTGAGGAGTGATGGGATAGGCAGCGACCACGTCGGGGTTGATCTGGCGCATGGCCGTGGCGACTGCCTGGTCTCCGGTAAGCGCTTCGTATTTGCTCATTGGACTCCTCCACTGCAGGATGAATCCTGCGCTACTCCGCTTTGCCTTCTTCTACCATTCGGATGCAAAGGCGGGGGTCGTCCCGGTTCAGTTTCTCTCCCGCCTGGCGGATCACTTTGGAGTTGACCGGGCAGACTGAGGCGCAGATGCCGCACCCCTTACAGTGATCCAGGTCGAAGCCGAGCATTTTCTGATTTTCCGGATCCACCAGAATGCTGGAATCGGGACAGAACAACCAGCACTGAAAGCAGTGGATGCACTCCGCCTCACCGAAGACCGGTCGGAAGGCCCGCCAGCCGCCGGTGAGGTACTGCACCGCGTTGCCCGCTTCCAGAATCATCCCGCCGATGGGGATCTCTCGCCAACCTTTCGGTTTTGCCATTCTGCTTGCTCCTTCCGTAGAATCACGGAACACGGAATACGAATTACGTATTGCGTATTGCGTATTCCGTATTTTATCCCTCCACCACTTCCCTCGCCGCCCGCTTCAGGGCCCGGATGTTGGACTCCACAACCCCGGGGCTGACCTTTTCGCCGAACCAGTGGCGGACCTGCTCCTCCAGCGCGTCCAGGTCGAAAAGGCCCGTAGCGCGGGCGAAGGCTCCCAGCATCGGGGTGTTGGTGATCTCCCTGCCGATCTCTTCGATGGCGATGTGGCTGGCATCCACCGTGAAGACCTTGCCAGTGCGGAATCCGGTGATCTGCCGGACCTCCTGGGGGGACATCGGGGTATTGACCAGCAGGATTCCTTCTTCCTTCAGCCCCTCCGTCACCGGCACCGCGCCCAGGAGGGTGGGGTCCAGCACCAGGACGATGTCGGGGTGTTCGATCTGGGAGTGGATGGTGATGGGTTTCTTGCTGATGCGGGTATAGGAGCGGATGGGCGCGCCCATTCGCTCTGGCCCGTAGTCGGGGAAAGCCTGGAAGTACTGACCGGTGCCCAGGGCGGTCTCGGCCAGGAGCTTGCCGGCGGTAACGACCCCCTGCCCTCCCCGGCCATGCCAGCGAATCTCGACTACCTCTTTCATACTCTGACCCCCTTCGCACGAGAATAGGGAACGGATCGGTCTATGTTGGGCGAAACCGCCCTTCGCACGTTGAACCCCCTCTCAGGACGACGCCCGGGGGGGTGTCGAAATGCCAGCGATATCGAGCTGGCCAGGTGGGCTCTGAAGCTACCGGACCTGTTGGAGCCACCCAGGGATATATTTTGCCACAGACTGGAATTTTGCGCCAGTGACGGATTACCCGTTCCCCACGGAAGCCTGTCATCCCGGCCCGTGCGGGGCCCCACGCTGCCCAAAATGTCGGGATCAGGGTGCAAAGTCCCCGAAGTGTGCTATAATTTTTTATTATGCAGTTCGGCGTACCCCATCTGTAGGCGAATAGACGCCCGTTCGTCAAGCAAGAATATGCCGTTTCAGTCCATACTATCGTTTATGAAAGCGGAACTCCGATCTGTAGCCTGTGGAAGCAGGAGGATCTCTCGTTGCTCTCGCTTTGCGGTGGTTCCCCTTTTGCTTCTCGTCCTGTTGATCCCTCCGGGGCGGGGCGCTGCTGCTCAGGGCGGGGAGCTTTCGATGGCCGTTGTCGCCGGCTTCGATGGATACTGCCGCCGCAGTGCGTGGTGCCCCGTCCAGGTCCTTCTGGCCAATGAGGGGCCGGATATTGAGGGAGAGCTGCACATCGTTGAGTCCTACGCCTCCTCCTCCAACCGCCCGGCCGGCGCCAGGGCGGTCTCCCTTCCCTCTCACTCCCGCAAAGCTTACTTCCTCTACCTCCCCTCGCTCCGCTGGTCCTCCCGCTGGAAGCTGCGCCTGATCGCCGGGGGGGATGTCCTGGCCGAGCAGGAGTTCTCCCTCCGCGCCGTCGTCGAGGCAGACCGGCTTTATGCGGTCGTTGGGCGCGGAAGGGAAAATCTGAATTTCCTGGCCGATGTGGCCCCTCCCGCCAGAAGAGGCTATGTGGCCTACGTCCTGCCGGAAAACCTGCCCCCCGACCCCCTGGGATGGGAGGGGGTGGATGTGGTGGTGCTGGACGACGTGGATACCTCAGCCCTCTCTCTGGAGCAGCGGTGGGCGATGGAGGCCTGGGTTGCCCACGGCGGGCATCTGATCGTAAGCGGGGGAGGGGGCGCGGCCCAAACTGCCGCCGGCATCGCCGATCTCCTGCCGGTGACGGTGGGGGCTGTCCGATCGGTGGACAGCCTGGAGGCGCTCTCCCTGCGGCTGGGGGGCCAGCTCGCGCCCGGCCCTTACGCTGTCGCCGAATCGGTCCTGCGCGATGGAGAGGTTCTTCTGGAGCAGGATGGCCTTCCGCTGGTGGCCCGTCGCATCTACGGGGCAGGCACGGTGGACTTCCTGGCCTTTGGGACAGGGGCGGACCTCTTTGTACGGTGGGAGGAAGCCACCCGCCTGTGGTCCTTCCTCCTCGATACGGCCGCCTCGTCCGATGTGCGCCTCAGCTTCGGGGAGGGATATGCAGCGTGGACTGCCGTTAACTCTATCCCCGATCTGGTCGCCCCCTCTGTCCTTCACCTGCTGGCCTTTATGATGGTGTACACCGTTCTGATCGGCCCCGTCAACTATCTGGTGCTGAAAAAGCTGGACCGGCGGGAGCTGGCCTGGATAACGATCCTTCTCCTGGTCGGGGTTTTCACTGCTTTCGCCTATGGGACCGGCCTTCAGATTCGAGGGCGCACGCCCATTGTCCACCGTCTCACCGCCGTGCGCGTGCCGGCTGGGACCGATGTGGGCCGGGTGACGACAGCGGTGGGCCTGTTCTCCCCCCGCCGCACCACATATGACCTGCGGGTTGATGGGGCGATGGCCTGTGAGACGGAGTGGGACTTCTACATCCTCCCCGGCTACGCTCCCTATGCCGCCTCCCCCCTGTACGTCCTCCAGGAAGCAGAGGGGAGCCGCGTTGTCGGGATACAGGTGGATATAGGCGGCATCCGGCCCTTCATCGCCGAGGGGTATACAGGCGTCTCTTCGGTGGACGCCAGCCTGCAAATGGAGTCTATCAGCGAAGGTGGGTTCAGGCTGGAAGGGACGATCCGCAACGGCGCCGTCCGCCTGACCGACGCCGTGCTCCTGGTCGGCTCTGAGGAGCAGCGTCTGGGCGACCTGGAGCCAGGGGCGGAGGTCGCCGTCCGGCTGGACCTCTACTCCTCGGCGATGGTCTCTCCGGGCAGCGCCCCTCTTTTCGGCGTTCCCTACGGCCTGAACACGCTGCCGGGGCGGGTTCTGGGGACGGAGGATTACTGGAACGACGCGGAGCTGTACCGGAAGGCCCAGTTCCTCATGGCCCTCTTCCCATACGGGGATGCGGGGCTGGGGCCGGGCGTGCATCTGGTCGGCTGGGGGGAGGAGGCCCCGCCGACGGTAGAAGTGGTGGACCGGCCTTCCCGCCAGCGGGTGACCGCCCTGTATATCTATGACCTGCCGGTGACGGTGCATGAAACCAGCGTGGGCTTTACCGTCCCGCCCAGCTTCATCTCCTGCGTGCCAGAAGACGAGGAGGCCTGGAAAAGCCTCTCCCTTGACCCCCACCAGAGCAGGCTCTTTTCCTGTATGCCCTGGACCCCGATGCGGATGACGCAGGTGGAGGAGATGGCGATCCGGTTCGAGGGGGATGGCCTGCCGACCATCTCGGTGTGGGATTGGGAGAAGGAGGAATGGGTGGAGGTGGGCAGAAGCCCGGGCTGGCAGACCGTTCCCCGTCCGGACGCAGTCGTCTCTCCGGCGGGCCTCGTCCGCGTGAAGGTTCAGGCCGATGCCACACCGACGTTTATCGGTAATCTCTCGATCCGGATGAAGGGGCAGCGCTGATGGCGGCGGTCATTGAGACAAGGGGATTGACCAAGCGGTACGGGCAGCGGCTGGCCGTGGCCGAGCTGGACCTGACCGTCGAGGAGGGAACGGTTTACGGCTTTGTCGGCCCCAACGGGGCGGGCAAGACGACGACGATGCGCATGCTGGCGACGCTCCTTGAGCCTACGGCAGGGGAGGCCTGGGTGGCGGGCCATTCGGTGCTGAAAGACCCTCGGGCGGTGCGGAAGGCTATCGGCTATATGCCCGACTTCTTCGGCTTCTACGGCGAGATGCGGGTGGAGGAATACCTGGATTTCTTCGCTGCCTGCTATGAGATCCCCCCCGCCGTCCGCAGCCGCCTGGTGGACGACCTGCTGGAGCTGGTGGAACTGGGCCATCGCCGGGAGGACTATGTGGACTCCCTTTCGCGCGGTATGAAGCAACGGCTCTGCCTGGCCCGTGCCCTGGTCCACGATCCCTATGTCCTCATCCTCGACGAGCCGGCCTCCGGGCTTGACCCCCGGGCGCGGGTGGAGATGCGGGAACTGATCCGGGAGTTGCGGGCGATGGGGAAGACGATCTTCGTCTCTTCCCACATCCTCTCCGAAATCGAGGAGGTCTGCACCCACGTCGGCATCATCGAAGCAGGCCGGCTCGTGGTCAGCGGCCCGCTTACGGAGATGCGGCGGCTGCTCCAACCCTACCGGCTGGTCCGGATCGGCCTGGCAGATGGCCGGACGGAGAGGGCGCAGGAGTGGCTCGCAGGCCAGCAGGGGGTCCAGGAGGTGCTGACGGTGGGGGGAAACGGGGACCTGCGGGTGGTCTTTTCCGGCGACGACAGCGCGCTGGCCGGTCTGCTGGCCGCGATGACGGCAGCCGGCTTCGCGGTCATCCGGTTCCACGAAGAGGAGGAGAATCTGGAGGGCATGTTCCTGCGGTTGACGAAGGGGGTTGTATCCTAAGGGAGGGCGGATGAAGGTAAAGGGTCTGCGGTGGAGGAAGCCCGGAGAATTCAATCCGGTGCTGGTGAAAGAGCTGCGCGGGCAGGTACGGGGAGCACGGGCCTTTGTGATGCTCACCGTCTATCTGGGGATTATGACCTGCTTTACCAGCGTCGTCTACGCTGCCTACAGCAAGACGGCCTCGACCCCTGGCAGTGTGGGGGCGATGGCTTACGCCGGAAAGACGCTCTTCTCCACCGTTGTCCTTCTGGAAATCGCCCTGGTCGCTTTTCTCACCCCCGCCCTCGCTGCCGGCGCGATCAGCGGCGAGCGGGAGCGGAAAACCTACGAGTTGTTGCGCACGACCCTCCTCCCGGCCCGTCGCCTGGTCCTGGGCAAGCTCGGCGCCGCGCTCACCTATATGCTTCTCCTCATCCTGGTCGCTATCCCTCTGGAAAGCCTGGCCTTTGTACTGGGAGGGGTGGAGGCGGAGGAGCTGCTGCTGGCCCTGGTGATCCTTGTCGTGACTGCCTTTACTGTAGCTGCCCTGGGCCTGTTTGTCTCCTCCCTCACCCGCACGACCCTCACCGCCACTGTGATCACCTACGCCGCCGTGCTGGTGATGACGGTGGGGATGCCACTGCTTTTGGGAATCGTGACGGTGGTCGGAACGTCTGTGTTCCTTCCCCTGAGTTCAGCATCGGTGCCTTCTTGGTTCGAGATCGTCCTCACGTATCTCTTCTACTTCCTGCTGGGGCTTAACCCCATCACTGCTGCGGTCCTCACCGAAACGGCGCTGGTGAACGATCGGTCTGTCTGGTTTATGCGTTTCTCTCTGGGCTATCGCTCTTTGTGGTTGCCATCCGGGTGGATTGTCTACACCGTATTCTATCTGGTGGTCAGCGTGGTACTGGTTGTGTTGACTGTCCGCCGGGTGCGGAGGCGGGAGTCGCAGTGACCGGGGAGTGGGGGATGGGGCGGCTGGAGGGGATCATACGCCGTTGGGGCTGGCGGCTGCGCTGGCTGGAGGGGACGGTCTGGGGGACGTGGGGGGCGGTCGGTGGGCTGGCGCTGGCGACGGCGCTATCGCTGGCGGCCCGGCTGTGGCCCCTCCTCCCTGCCCGCTGGCTGGCGGTGGCGGCGCTGACCGGAGCGGCGCTTGGGGCCGTGGGGGGGACGCTGGCCGCGCTGGCCCGACCCCGCACGCTCCACAAGCTGGCCCGCACCCTCGACCGGCGGCTTGCCCTGGCGGAGCGGTTGACCACGGCGGTGGAGATCGGCCAGGGCCGGCTGCGGGTCGTCCCCGCGATGGCCGCTGCCCAGCTACAGGAGACGCTGGAGGCCGTGGCGCAGGTGGATGTGGACGCTGCCCTGCCCATCCGGCCACCCCGCCGGGGGCTGGTTGCGCTGACCGGGCTTGCTGCCGCGCTGGTCCTTTTCCTCTTGCTCCCCAACCCCCAGGAGGGGGTTCTGGCCCGGCGAGCTGCCGTCCGTGCCGCCGTGGAGGAGCAGATCGAGGCGCTGGAGGCCCGGCGGGAGGCGGTGGCCCAGGCCGAGGGGCTGACCGAGGCGGACCGGGAAGCGATCCTCCGCGCGCTGGAGGAGGCCATCGCCGCATTGGAGAAGGGGCGAACATCGCCGGAGGAGGCGGTGGCGGCGCTGGCTGAGGCGGAACGGCAACTGGCCCCCCTCCAGGACCCCGGCGCTGCGGCGGTGCGGGAGGGGCTGGACCGGGCCGCCCGGGCAATGGCCGATTCTGACCTCACGCGGGAGATCGCCGAGGCACTGGCCAGGGGGGACTACAGGGGGGCAGCGGAGGCGCTGGCCGCCTACGCCTCCGATCTGGGGGAGGCGTTGAGTCGGGAGGAGGAGCTGGAACTGGCCCGGCAGTTGGCGGAAGCGGCAGCGGCACTGGGAGAAGGTGATCCGGAACTGGCCCGACATCTGACAGAGGCGGCGCAGGCCATTGAGCGGGGGGATATCCGCGAGGCCCGCCAGAGGATCGCGCAGGCGGCGCAGCAAATGGCAGAGGCCGGGGCACGGGTCGAACGCCAGGAGGAGGTGGAACGGGCACTGGCGGCCCTGCAGGAGGGACGTGGGGGGATCGCCCAGGCGGCGGGAGCAGGAGGAGGGGGAGCCGGAACGGGAGGGGGGCAGGGGGCAGCGCAGCAGAGCGGGCAGGGAGGACGCGGCCAGACCGGACAGGAGCAGGCAGGAGGTGGACAGGCCGGCCCCGCGTCACAGGGGATGTCGGGGCACCACGAGGATGCCGGGACCGGCGCTCCCTACGATGAGGTGTTCGTCCCCTATCGGCTGGAGGAAGGAGGGGCGCCGCTGAACCTGGGCCGCGAGGGGGAGGGAGGACCCCCGCTGGGCAGCCAGCCCCTTCCCGCCACAGCCGGCCAGGCAACCGTTCCCTACCGGGAGGTCTATGCCGACTACGCCGCCCAGGCCCACGCCGCACTGGAGAGCCGATATATCCCCCTGGGGATCAAGCAGTATGTCCGTGATTACTTCACCTCACTCGAACCGTAGGTCGGGTTTGCTAACCGACCCGGGAGGAGAGTGCTATGCCATTCATCGAGGTATCGGCCTTCCGGCCACTTGCCCTTCGAATCGAGGAAGAGGTCGGTAAGTTCATCGTGGGGCAACGGGAGGTGGTCCGGCACGTCCTCATCGCCCTCTTCGCCGGTGGACACGTCCTTCTGGAAGGGGTCCCCGGCCTGGGGAAGACGATGCTCGTCCGCACCCTGGCGCGTGTCCTCGACCTGAATTTCGCCCGCATCCAGTTCACCCCTGACCTCATGCCCGCCGACATCGTCGGCACCGACATACTGGAGGAAACGGAGGACGGTCGGCGGACTTTCCGCTTCCAGCCTGGCCCGGTCTTCACCCACCTCCTCCTGGCCGATGAGGTCAACCGCGCCACGCCCAAGACCCAGTCGGCCCTTCTGGAGGCGATGCAGGAGCAGACCGTCACTGTTGCCAGCCGCTCCTATCCCCTCGAACCGCCCTTCATGGTCCTGGCGACGCAGAACCCGATCGAGATGGAGGGAACCTACCCCCTCCCGGAAGCCCAACTGGACCGCTTTCTCTTCAAGGTCAACGTTACCTATCCGTCGGCAGAGGAGCTGGTGGAGATCCTCGACCGGACCACAGGGGCAGAGGAGCCCCGGGTGGAGCGGGTGGCGGACCGGCAGACGGTGCTGGCATTGATGGAGCTGGCCCGACAGGTCCCGGCCCCGTCCCCTGTCGCCGAGTATGCTGTCCGGCTGGTCCTGGCCACCCATCCGGACCACCAGAGCGCGCCGGAGCTGGTCCGCCGATACGTCCGGTACGGTGCCAGCCCCCGGGGGGCGCAGGCGCTCCTGCTGGGCGGCAAAGTGAGCGCGTTGATGGCGGGCCGCTACAACGTGGCTCTGGAAGACCTGCGGGCCGTCGCTCCCGCCGCCCTGCGCCATCGGGTGCTTCTTAACTTCGAGGCGCAGGCGGAGGGGGTAGAGGCGGATGAGGTGGTGAGGCAGGTGGTGGAAAGTGTGGAGGTAAGGAGTTAGCGATGTTCCTGGAGAGCGGCCTGCTGGCCCGCCTTGCCCCTCTGACCTTCCACACACGCCACCCCCGCCGCGGACAGGTCCAGGGGGAGCGGCGTTCCACCAAACGGGGGACGTCGGTGGAGTTTGCCGACTATCGGGAGTACGCCCGGGGAGATGACCTGCGGAGGGTGGACTGGAATATTTACGCGCGGCTGGAGCGGCCCTTCGTGAAGCTGTTCGAGGAGGAAGAGGACCTGGCGGTGCACGTGCTTCTGGATGGCAGCGGGTCAATGGGGTGGGCGGGGGAGGAGAGGACAGGGATAGATAGGCAGATGGATAAATGGGCGTATGCGAGGGCGCTGGCTGCTGCGCTGGGATATGTGGCCCTGATCGGAGGGGATCGGCTACAGGTGGCGACGTTGCGTGGAGGGGATGTCGTCGCGGCGTTCGGGCCGGTGCGAGGGCAGAGCCAGGCCCTCCGGCTGTTCGGATGGCTGGAGGGTTTGGGGACAGGGGGAACCACCGACCTGAATCGCGCGCTGCGAACCTATGCTCTGATGAAGGGGCGGCCTGGACTGGTGGCGTTGATCTCCGACCTGTTCTCCCCCACTGGCATCGCCGATGGACTGACGGCGCTGGCGGCCCGGGGCCATGAGGTGGCCCTCATCCACCTGTTAGCCCCCGATGAGGAGGACCCGCCCCTGGCGGGCGATCTGCGGCTGGTGGATGTGGAGACGGGGGCGGCCGAGGAGGTGACAGTGGACGGCGGAATGCGGCTCCTGTACCGGCAGCGGCTGGCAGCCTGGCGGGAGGAAGTCCGCGCCGCCTGTCGCGCCCGCGATGCCCTCTACATCCCCCTTTCCACCGCCACACCCCTGGACCGTGCCCTCTTCTACGACCTCCGCCGCGCCCGCTTGCTCCACTGACCCGCCCACTCGCATACTCGCCCACTCGCACACTCGTTTACCCACAATGGGCTTCCTGAACGTACCTGCCTTTATCTTTGCGTTGCTGGCCCTCCCCATCCTCCTGCTGTATATGTTAAGGCTCCGACGGCGGGAGGTTTGGGTTTCCAGCACGTTTCTCTGGCAGCGGCTGCTGCGTGACCGGGAGGCGAATACCCCCTGGCAGCGGCTCCGCCGGAACCTGCTCCTCTTTCTCCAGTTGCTCGCCCTGGCCCTGCTCGTCCTGGCCCTGGCCCGCCCCTTTGTAACCCGCCCCGTCCTCTCCGAGGGGAGCGTCGTCATCCTGCTGGACGGCTCCGCCAGCATGCAGGCGGCCGACGTCCCCCCGAACCGCTTCGAGGCGGCCCGACGGATGGCGCTGGACCTGGTGGAGGGGTTGGGGCCGGGGGATGCGGCGACGGTGGTGCTGGTCGGACCGCAGCCCCGCGTCCTGGTCGCCCCTACGGAGGACCGGGCGGCCCTCCGCCGTGCCCTGGAAGCGGCCCAACCTGCCGACGGCCCCGCCGACTGGGAGGCCGCCTGCGCCCTGGCATCCGCCCTCGCCGCTGGGGATGGAGAGCGCAGCTTTGTGTTCCTGTCGGACGGGGCCGTGTCCGGGAACCTGCCGCCGCTGCCGGGAAAGGTCCGCTTCGTCCGCGTCGGGGAGCGGGGGGATAACCTGGCCGTCCTGGCCCTGGCCATGCGGGAAGGACCGACCGGCCTCCAGGCGCTCCTGCGCGTCGGCAACTTCGGGCAGGGGCCGGTGGAGACGCGCGTCGCCCTCCGGGCCGACGGCGCCCCCTTGGATGTGCGTTCCCTCTCCCTCCCCCCGCGCGGCACTGCCACCCTGGTCCTGGACGACCTGCCCTACGATCTGCAACTGCTGGAGGCGCAACTGGAGACGGAAGACCCCCTGTCGCTGGACGACGCGGCCTGGGCGGTGCGGGCAGGTGGGGGGCGGCGGGTGCTGCTGGTCACTCCGGGCAATCTCTTCCTTGAACGCGCGCTGGCGATCCTGCCCGGGGTGGAACTGACCCGCCTGCCGCCGGGCGGGCCGCTCCCCCAGGAGCCTTATGACCTGCTGGTCGTTGACGGCCCCATCACAACCACCCTCCCGGCCGGCAACCTGTGGATCGTCGGCCCCTACGGAGGGACGGGCGGGGTCTTTACGGATACGCAGACCGTGCGCCTGGCGGCCGATGACCCGCTCCTCCGTTATGTGGACTGGGACGAGGTGCACGTCCTGCGGGCCTGGCGGGTCGAACCCCCGCCGGAGGCGCGGGTGCTGGTGGAGGCGGCGGGCGGGCCGCTGCTGTTCGTCGCCGAACGGCCGGAGGGACGGCTGGCGGTGCTTGCCTTCGACCTGCACGATTCCGACCTCCCGTTGCGGCTGGCCTTCCCCATCCTGGTGGCCAACCTGACCGGCTGGCTCCTCCCGGCCGGAGGGCTGGCAGAGTCGGCCGCCCTCCACCCCGGCGCCCCCCTCCCGATCCGCCCGGCGCCGGAAGCGGCACGGGTGGAGGTCATCGGGCCGGATGGGGAGCTGCGGTCCCCCTCCGACCCCGCCGACCGGCTGGGAGTGTATCAGCTCCGCCATCTGGACGCCGACGGCAGGCTTCTTCGCTCCGACCTCTTCGCCGTCAACCTGTTCGACGCGGCGGAGTCGGACATCGGGCCACGGGAGCAGGTGGTGGTGGGATCGGTGGAGGTGAGGGCAGGGGCGGGCACGTCGGAGGGGCGCCGCGAACTGTGGATCTGGCTGGCTGCGGCCACGCTGGGTGTGATGGGGGCGGAGTGGTGGGTGGAGCGGAGGGGGAGGAGATGACGTTTACCCGCCCTTATCTGCTGCTGCTCCTTATTGCCCTCCCCGCCGCCATGTGGGTGGGCTGGCCGGGGGGACGGTATGGGCGGGGACGGGCGTGGGCTGCGCTGGGGGTCCGTTGTCTGATCATGACGCTGATCGTCCTCAGCCTGGCCGGATTCCGGACCGTCCACGGAGGGGATGAGCTGGCCGTTGTCTTCCTGGTGGACCTGTCCGACAGCGTCCCTCCGGACCGGCAAGCACAGGCCTGGGGTTTTGTCCGGGATTCGCTGGCGGCGATGGGGCCGGACGACCGGGCAGCCGTCGTCGTCTTTGGGGCAGACGCGCTGGTGGAGCGCCCCCTGTCTTCCGACCGGAACCTGGACGAGGTTGCCTCCGTCCCCCACACCCACCAGACCGACCTGGCGGCGGCGGTCCGGCTGGGGATGGCCCTCTTTTCTCAGGGGGCAGCCCGTCGGATGGTCATCCTCACCGACGGCCGGCCCACTGTCGGCGATGCGGAGGCTGCCCTCCGCGTCGCGCACGCCCAGGGGGTCGAGGTGGACCTGGTGGACCTCGGCCAGGCGGTCCCCGTCGAGGCCTGGCTGGACAGGGTGGAGTTGCCGTCCCGCCTCTATCCCGGCGAGTCCTTTACCCTGGAGGTCACCGTCCACAGTACCGGCCCCACTGAGGCGATCCTTACCGTCCTTTCCGGCAACCGGGTGGTGGCCCGGCAGGAGGTCCATCTGGCCCCCGGCTCCAACCGCTTCGCCGCTCCGATGGTCGCCCAGGGGTCGGGGTTCCTGACCTACCGTGTCCTCCTCACCCCCGCCAGCGACACCTATCCGCAGAACAACGAGCTGGCCGCCTTCACCCGTGTCGAGGGACCGCCCCGTGTCCTGGTCGTCGCAGAGGAGGAAACAGACGCGCGTTACCTGGGGGAGGCGCTCCGGACTGCCGGGATGGAGGTCAGCGGGGTTTCTCCCGCCCGCATGCCCTCCGATCCGGCGGACCTGGCCGGCTACGGCGCCGTTGTCCTGGTGGATACCCCGGCCCTGGCCCTTCCGCCCCGGGCGATGGCGGCCCTCCAGGCCTACGTGCGCGACCTGGGTGGAGGGCTGGTGGCCGTCGGCGGGCCGGAAGCCTATGGCGTCGGTGGCTGGTACGACACCCCGCTGGAGGAGACGCTGCCGGTGGAGATGGCCGTCCACGACCCCGACCGGTTCCCACCCATGTCCATCGTCGTCATCATAGACAAGTCGGGCAGTATGGGGGTGATGGAGGGGGGGGTACAGAAGATCCGGCTGGCGGGGGAGGCCGCGGCCCGCGTCGCCGAGCTGATCAACGACGCCGACGAGATCACCGTCATCGCCTTCGACGACCGGCCGGCCGACGTCATCGGGCCGCTGCCGGGCAGCGAGCGGGAGGCGGTCATTGACCGCGTGATCCGGCTCCAGGCCGGAGGGGGCGGCATCTACGTCCGCGAATCCCTCCAGGCCGCCCTGGATATCCTGCGGCGGTCGGACCGGACCGTGCGGCACATCCTTCTCCTGGCCGACGGCTCGGACGCCGAGCATCAGATGGGCGTGCCGGAGCTGGTGAAACAGGAGATCGCCGCGAGCGGGATCACCCTCAGCACTGTCGCCATCGGCGCAGGACAGGACCTGGCTTTCCTGGAGGAGATCGCCGGGCTGGGCGGAGGACGGTACTATTTTACCGGGCAGGCCGCCGATCTGCCCACCATCTTTGCCGAAGAGACCCAGCGGGCGATGCGCTCCTACATCGTCGAGGAGCCTTTCTTCCCCCGGCAGACCGCTTCCAGCCCGATGCTGGAGGGGGTCGAGGCGGTCCCCCGCCTCCTGGGGTACGTGGCGACGACGCCGAAGCCGGCCGCCCAGGTAGTCCTGACAACCGGTCAGGATGACCCGCTCCTGGCCGCCTGGCAGTACGGGCTGGGGCGGGCCGTCGCCTGGACCTCCGACGCGACGGGTCGGTGGGCTGCCCCCTGGGTCGGCTGGGAGGGGTTTGGCCGCTTCTGGGCGCAGGTGGTCCGGTGGAGCCTGGCCCAGCCAACCGACCTGCCGCTGGAGGTGCAGGTTGAGCTGGAGGGGGAGATGGCCCGCGTGATGGTGGATGCACTGGATAGGGATGGGCGCTTCATCAATGGGATGGAGGGAATGATGCGGGTTGTGGGGCCGGAGGGGGCGGTCGGTGAGGTGGCGCTTTCCCAGGTTGCCCCGGGCCGATACGAGGGGACCTTTGAGCCGTGGGCGCAGGGGGTCTATCTGCTCCGGCTGGACGGCCGTCTTCCGGATGGGGGGAGGGTGGGGACGACAGCCGGCTGGGTGCTGGGGTACTCGCCGGAGTACCGCGCGCTGGAGGCGGACCCTGGGGCAGTGGTCCGGCTGGCCGAGGCGGGGAGTGGGCGGGTTCTGGAGGATGCCGCGGAGGCCTTTGCCCACGACCTGCGGGGGGAGGGGGTCGCCCGCGACCTGGCTCCCCTGCTGTTGACGCTGGCGGCGCTGCTGTGGCCGGTGGATGTGGCGGTACGGCGGCTGGCATGGGGGCGGCGGGACGTGGAGCGGGCCTGGGGATGGATGAGGGGGCAGATCGGTCGGCAGATCGCCCGTCCGGCCGTCGAGGCGGCATCCCCTGCCGCCCCTCTTCTCCGGGTCAAAGGGCGGGTGCGGGAGCGGGGGACTCCCCTTGTGTCCCTTCCTCCGGTCGAAGCAGCCCGTACACCGGCGGAGCCGCCGGCAGCCCCATCCCCTCCGTTGGAGTCATCCGCCCCGCTGCCGGAGGGGGAGACCCTTGCCGGGCGGCTCCTGCGCCGGAAGCGGGAGAAGGGTGCGGATGACCGTTTCCCCTGAAGTTCGGACGTGATTCGGGCACAAACGCCCATCGGTCGCTTCTGACCTCACCCCATCTCCCTCACCCCACCCCCTAGGAGGAGGGGTGAGGGTCGCCCTCCCACCCTGTCCGAACTCCTGTCCGAAGCCCGGATTTTCCCTGATGTTCGGACGTGAGTTGGGACAGGGGTATTTACAAGATTTCCTCACCCCTCCCCCAGCGGCTTCGCCGCTACCCCCTCCCCTCTCCTGACCGA
>JBDOIF010000001.1:0-6719 GCA_041082215.1 Anaerolineae bacterium | reverse complement strand
ACCAGCAGAGTGGCGATGACCACGACCCAGAAGAGCGGTTGACCGAGAATCCAGTCTACCCTTCCCATTCCTCACCTCTGACGGGAGGGGGTGGGGGCACTATTTGGGCGTAGCGATGCCTGGCCCCGCGCCCCCATCGCCCCCTGTACGGGCGACCTGCTGGTCGCCCCAACGGGCGACCTGCTGGTCGCTCCCTGTATGGGCGACCTGCTGGTCGCTCCCTGTATGGGCGACCTGCTGGTCGCCCCTACTGTCCCCAATCCAGCGGCACGGAGTCAATCTGCTCCCCGGTCCGCTGGGCCAGGTTGAGGATGCGCGGCCCCAGGATGGCGACGACGGCCACGACCAGGCCGACCCCCACCGCCACCAGGATAACGGTGGTGGCCAGGTTGCTCAGCCCCGCCTCCCCGGTCAGCGCCTGGCGGACCTCCAGCCGCCGCCGCAGGGCCTCCGCCTCCACCTTCGCCCGGCAGTACAGATACAGCAGCTTCTCGTTCACCTCACACCTCCTCTTTAGATTTGACGTATGACGTATGACGTATGACGTTATCCGTCACTCATCATTCGTCAGGCGTCACGCATTAAAACCCGGCCAGGTTGGTGACCACCGTCCACAGGGCCGGGCCGCCGACGAGCAGGAAGATGACGATGAGGGTGGTCGCCGAGACGACGTACCCCATCGCCTGGGTGTTGTCCTGTCCCTGCTGGCGCAGGAGCCGCCGCTGCTCGTGCTGGGCCGTCTCCGCGTGGGCCTCCAGCACCGGCCCCAGCTCTCCTCCTTCCGCCAGCACCGCCAGCAGGTCGGCGCAGAAGTTGACCAGCGGCTCACAGAGCTGGTTGTGCTCCATCACCGCCTTCAGCCCCCGCCCCAGGTCGGCAGTGATGTCGTACACCTGCAACGCCCGGTACAGCTCCTTGACGAACGGACCGCCGGGCCGGGAGGTCAGGTAGCGCAGGGCGGAGATGAAGGTCCGCCCCGACCGCACATAGACCCGCAGCTCCGGCACTTTGTACCCCATCTCCAGGATGATCTGCCGCCGGCGCTTCTCCGCTGCCTGCGCCACCTCCTGGTCGGGGTCGAAGAAGCCGACCAGCCCCAGCAGCAGCCCCAAGAGGGCCATCCAGAGCGGGCCGTGAAACACGGCCAGAGCCGCCCCCACCAGCACCAGGCCGCCCAGGGCGAAGAGGATGCCCCGGAAGACCTTTGCCGCCCACATCGTCTCCAGGTTCCAGAAGGGAGCATCCGGGTTGGGTGGGGCGGCCTCCCCCGGCCCCCAGAACCAATCCGCCTGCCTCAGCAGGGCCAGATAGGGACGACCGGCCGCTCGCCCATACTTGACCCCCTCCGCCCCCTCCCGACCCTGGAGCACATCGGCGATGCCCGCCAGGGTGGGCATCAGGAAGCCCAGCCCCCGCGCCTCCCGAAGCTGCATCTGCTCCTGGACAACCCGCTGCGAGATATGTGCTACTTTGCGTCCGGGCAAGGCTACCGCTGCGAAAATGGCCAGCATACTCGAACCTGCCAGCAATGCCAGAACGTATTCCATCTGTATGCTCCCTATCCTTGTCCACCAGCAGAATCGCGAATTCCACGAATGAACGAATGATTCGTAACATTCGTCCCTATTCGCTTCATTCGTGATCCTCCCCCCGCCCCCGCTCCATCGCTACCCGCTCGACGATGAGGCCCCGTCCGGCGGTGCGGTGGGCGTGGATGTAGGCCAGCACCGTCAGCGCCGCCGCCGCCCCTGCCGCAACCTGGCCGGTGAGGGTGGTGAAGAACTCCGTCCCGTACCCCAGCCCGCCGGTGAGCATCGTCGCCAGCCGCAGCAGCGCCATAATCGCCCACGGCCCGACGATGCCCCACATCACGTCGGACCGCTGCCCCCGCTGCTGGTCTATCGTCTCCTCGTAGATGCGGGCCATCTCCCGCGTCGCGGCGGCGTGGCGGGCCAGCATCTCGGAGACCTCTCCCCCCGCCTCTTCCGCCACAATCAGCCCCGTTGCCAGGGCGTCGAAGACCGGCGACTCCCGCCGGTCGGCCACCGCCTGCAAGGCCGTCACCAGCGGCTCCCCGCCCCGCACCGCCCGCCGCACTTCGGCGAAGTCCTCCGCCACCTCCCCCTGGCCGTAGGTCGCCACCGCCTCCAGCGCCCGGTTCATCGAGGGCCGCACCCGCCAGGAGTTGACGATAGTATCCGCCGCCGAAGCCAGCGCCTTGTGGTAGCGGTTCAGCCGTTCGTTCCGCTCGTCCTCCAGCCGCGCCCAGACGAAGGCGAAGCCCCCCACCAGCCCGGCGGGGAAGGTGAGCCAGGCCCCCGTCGCCAGCCACATCAGCGCACCGAATCCGGCTCCGTAGGCCAGGGAGCGGGTGAGGTAGGCCGACGCCTTCACCCCCAGTTTGGCCCGGTCCAGCCGGACCTGGATGCCTGGCAGGAGCGCCTCCGTCTGTGCCCGTACCACCCGTCGCGGGCGCAGGGCCAGCCCCAGGAAGACCACCATCACCACCCCACCGGCCAGCAGGCCGATGCTCAACGCAACCATCCACTCACCGCTCATCGCACCTCCCTGGTTGGATCAGTACACCCACAGCGTTCTTCTCCTGGTTGCTCGTGGCTCGTTGCTGGTCGCTCGTTGCCAGTTACAAGCAACCAGTAACCAGCAGCCAGCAGAAAGGACCTCATTCGCCTCTCTGCGCCACCTCTTTGCGGAAGTCATACCCTGCCCGTTCCAGAAGCCTCCGGCGCAGCGGCTCGGAGGGGAAGTTCCCCGTCCAGGCCAGCGCCCCGCCCTTCCGGTCCCACAGCGGCTCGACCACGATCTCCTCCCCCTCCAGCCGGTCCCGCACCTCCCCGACCCCCATCACCCGCCGCGTCTCGGAGCCGTCGGGCAGGCGGATGCGGGCAAGATGGACCACCAGGTGGAGGGCCGTGGCGATGTTCAGCCGGATCGCCCGCAGGGGTAGCCCCGGTTTTCCCTCCTGCACCAGCGTCTCAATGCGGGTCAGCGTCGCCCACACATCGTCGGCGTGGACAGTGAACATCACCCCCTCGTGGCCGGTGTTGGCCGCCGTCAGGATGGCCGCCATCTCCGGCCCCCGCGCCTCCCCCAGCCAGATGCGGTCCGGCTTCATCCGCAGCGCGTGCCGCACCAGGTCCGCCATCGTTACCGCTTCTACCCCCTCGCTCGCCTCCCTCGTCACAAGCTGCACCCAGTTCTCCACCGGGACCTGAAGCTCCGGCGTGTCCTCGATGCTCACCACCCGCTCGTCGGCCTCCAGCGCCGAGCCGCAGGCGTTGAGGAAGGTGGTCTTGCCGGAGGCCGTGCCGCCGGAGACGACGATGTTCAGCCGCGCCCTCACCGCCGCCTCGATAAATCGGCCCACCTCCTCCGGCATCGTCCCCAGCCGGACCATCTCCTCCAGCCGCTTCGCCACCGGTCGGAAGCGGCGGATGGTGACCACCAGGTTATCCCGGTTGGCCACCAGCGGCGGCATGATGCCGTGGAAGCGGCTCCCGTCCTCCAGCCGTCCGTCGGCCCAGGGGGTTTTGGCGGAAAGCCCCCGGTGGCCGCCAGCCCGGTCCAGCTTCCGGTTGAAGAACCGGCGCAGCTCCCCCGCGTCGGCGAAGCGCAGCCGCGTCCGCTCCTTCGGCCTTCCGGCCCGCACCACCCAGATTTCGTCGGGGCCGTTGATGAAGATTTCCTCCACCGCCTCGTCGGTCATCAGCTCCGCCAGCGGCCCCCAGCCCAGGATGTCGTCCACCACCCGCCGGGCGACCGCCTCCGGCTCCTCCGCCAGCCGTGGGAGGCCCCGGCTGGCCGCCGACGCCGCGTAGTCGCGGGCCGCCTCCAGCGCCAGCCGCCGCACCAGCTCCTCCTCCTCCTCGCCGGGGTGATCCAGTTGCGCCGCCGTCAACAACCCTCCGGCCCGGATGCGCTCCCGCACCGTGTCCAGGATGTAGGCGTAGGGGTCGCCCACCTCCACCGCCCGCGCCGCCTCCATCACGTCGTGGAAGGACGGGACGGGCAGCTCCTCCTCCCTGCCGTCCCCCCAATCCCAGAAGCCGCTGTATGGGCGACCGGCAGGTCGCCCGTTGGGGCGACCGGCAGGTCGCCCGTTGGGGCGACCAGCAGGTCGCCCGTACCCGTACCCGTCGTTGCCCATCACGCCTCCCGCACCAGCACCCGCTTCAGGCCGGAGAACAGCCCTGCACGCTGCCGCTTCTGGGCCAGATAGGGCAGGTAGGCGGCGGCCAGCTCCCGCACCGCCTCCCCCAGCGGCCCGTTGTCGCTCAAGACGTAGGGGGTGTGGGTGTTCACCGCGTTCTCCGCTACCACCGCATCGTGGGGGATGGTCGCCAGCTTCGGCAGCCCCACCTCCCGGATGATGTCCTTCTCCGAAAGGCCGAAGTCGGGGCTGTAGCGGGTGATGACCAGCTTGAACTTCTCCAGGCTCCCAAAGTGGTGCTTGAGCGGCTCCATCGCGTTCGCCGTGTCCACCACCGCCGTCCACACCGGCGGGACGGTCACCAGCACCTCGTTGGCCGCCTCAATCGCCGCCCGGTGCAGCGGTCGGGTGAAGTCCTGGCCGATGTCCACCACGACGAAGGCGTACATCTGCCGCATCACCTCGATAATCCGCCGCCCCATCTGATAGACCATCGCCAGGTTGCGGAACTCCTCCGCCCCCGCCTGGTGGGGGAAGTACAGCCCCGGCAGGAGGTCCAGTTGGGAATCCTCACCCCAGCGGACGGTGTAGTTACGCAAAAGGACCGGGGTGATGAGGTTCTCTCCCCCCTGCGCCCAGCGGGAGGCCAGCCCCACCACCAGGTCGAACAGCCCCCGCTCCAAAAGCGGCCAGCCGTACCGCTCGGCATGCCGGACGTTGACGGTGAAGCCCAGCATCGTGTGGGCGTCCCCCTTCGACATATCGAAGTCCAAAAGCGCCGTCGGCTGGTTGCCCAGCGAGGCGTGGGACAGCGCCACCGCCAGGTTGACCGCCAGCGTCGTCCGCGTCGAGCCGCCCCCTTTGGGGACCCAGACGGTGATGACCCGCTCCTGCCACGCCTGGAGGCGGCTGGAGGGGACGGGGCGGGCTTTGACCTCCCCCGCCTGCCGCTCCCTCCGCGCCTCCTCCACCGCCTGCCGGAGCAGCCCGACCACCCTGTTCCCCTGATGGGCGTCCATAGGCAGGGTGACGAACCCCTTTGCGCCGTGGGCGACCATCGAGCGCCCGTCGTCAGACGTGGCATCCACCCACCCCACCACCGGGATGGGCCGGTCCACGTGCAGCAGGAGGTCCAGGATCATCTGGTGGCGGTAGCCGGTCACCTGGGGGCAGAGCAGGACCACATCCGCCTCCAGGTTCACCGCGTCGTCGAAGACCCGCTGGGCGTCCTGGGAGGCGGAGAGGATGACGACCCTCGTCCCCTCCAGGAACCGCTCCAGCCGCTGGAGGTCGGCGTAGTTGTAGAAGCCGACGACCAGGTTCAGTTTCTCCTCGCCGTTCCCGGTCATCTCCCCTCCTCCACGTTCTCCTCCCACGGTGCGGGCCGGTCCTGGAAGAACCGCTCCACAAAGTCATCCCAGGTGAAGCCCTCCGTCGTTGTGCCGATGGGCTGGGCGTGGGCGGGCAGGTTGAGGATGCCGTTGTGGAGGGCGAAGCTCAGCACCTCCGCCTGCTCCCGGTCCACCTCCAGGTAGAGCCGGACCACATCCCCCTCGATCTCCCGCTGGCGGCTGGTCTCTTCACCCGCCGTCCCGTAGGTCATACTGGCGGTGCGGACCACCTCCCGCTCCACCCGCAGCACCCGCACGTCGGGCAGGATGACCTTCGCCAGCGGCAGGTGGAGCGTCTCGGTGACCACCTCGCCGGGCCGGTACGCCTCCGGTATGGGCTGCGCGGTGGGGGTGATCACCCCCTGGGGCGCAATGCCCTGCGCTCCCGGCACTTGATAGGCCCATTCCATCTCCTGCTGCGCCACCCGCCCCAGGGTGAAGACCACATCCACGTAGTCCCCCGCCACGATGAAGTTCCCCGCCTGGTCGGGCGTGACCGGGATGGGGAAGACCAGGTGGGAGGGGTCGGAAAGCAGCAGCGTCACCCGGCTCTGCCACCCGTTGGGCGCTTCCGTCTGCACCTGGGCCTTGAAGACCGGCGAACCGGCGTGGACCGTCTCCACCAGCGGCAGGCCCAGGTACTGGGGGAACTCTTCGGCGGTAATCACCGCTTCCAGGAAGGCCCGGTCGGGGTCGCGCACCTGGGTCAGCCGGAACCGCTGGGGGTCCAGCGGCGTGCCGGGCGGGATGTCCTGGATGGCCACCGGCAGCTCCACCGGCGTCCCCCGCCCGACGCGGATGACCGCCACCACCACAACCATCACCACCACCGCCCCAACCAACCCCAGGATGAGAAGGGGCCAGCGAACTCGACTCATCGTTCACCTCCGTTTTGCATTGTAGGGGCGACCCGGCAGGTTGCCCATTGTTGGGGCGACCAGCAGGTCGCCCATTGTAGGGGCAGCCGGCAGGTCGCCCATTGTAGGGGCGACCAGCAGGTCGCCCATTGTACGGGCGACCAGCAGGTCGCCCATTGTACGGGCGACCGGCAGGTCGCCCATTGTAGGGGCAGCCGGCAGGTCGCCCATTGTAGGGGCGGCCAGCAGGTCGCCCATTGTAGGGGCGACCAGCAGGTAGCCCAGTGTAGGGGCGACCAGCAG